>DASZIP010000019.1:0-390053 GCA_035948935.1 Methylacidiphilales bacterium
CGCTTGAACGCATTTTGCGCGGGTGCTCGTTCATCCGTCCCTACGGGACGGGCAATTCCTTTTACCGATACCCGGCGATAAATCGCCGGGCTACTTTCGGATGTCCCTCTGGGACAAACCCCTTTTAGTGTGAACAGGCCCTAGGCGGCCTTTTTGGTTTCGACATCGGGGAGGAACCAGGTGAGGACTCCGATCAAGGGGAGAAACGAGCATATCTGGAAGACATAGGAAATGCTGGTGAGGTCGGCGAGTTTGCCGAGAAGAGCGGAGCCGATCCCGCCCATGCCGAAGGCGAGGCCGAAGAAGAGGCCGGCGATGAGGCCGACGTTGCCGGGGACCAGTTCCTGGGCATAGACGACGATGGCGGAAAAGGCGGAGGCGAGGATCACGCCGATGAAGACCGTGAGAATCGCGGCGCCAACGAGGCCGGCGTAAGGGAGCAGGAGGGTGAAGGGGGTGACGCCGAGGATCGAGGCCCAGATGACGTGCTTTCGCCCAAAGCGGTCTCCAAGCGGGCCGCCAATGATGGTGCCTGCGGCGACGGCGAACAGGAAGATGAAAAGGAAGTATTGCGGCTGGCCGGACTGCGCCGAGAGGTGAAATTTCTGGATGAGGTAGAAGGTGTAGTAGCTGGTCATGCTGGTGAGGTAAAAATATTTGGAGAAGACAAGGGCGACGAGGACCGCGAGGGCGAGGAAGACTTTTCGCGGGGAGATTCGGGCGCGGGAGGCCGATGCGTGCGCGGGTGTTTTCAGCCGCGAGGTGTTTTTGCGGTACCAGTGGCCGACTTGAGTGAGGAGGGCAATTCCGGCGAGGGCGACGAGAGAGAACCAGAGGACCTTGATGCGTCCGCCGTGGACGATGATGAGCCCGGCGAGGAGCGGTCCGAACGAGGTGCCTGCGTTGCCGCCGACCTGGAAGAGGGATTGGGCGAAGCCGTGGCGTCCGCCCGAGGCCATCCAGGCGACGCGGGAGGCTTCGGGATGAAACACCGAGGAGCCCATTCCAACGAGGGCCGCGGCGAGAAGGATGAGGGCGAAGTGGGTCGCAAGCCCCAGGAGAACGATCCCGGCGAGGGTGAAGCCCATGCCCACCGCGAGGGAATAGGGTTTCGGATAGCGGTCGGTGTAGAGGCCGACCATCGGCTGCAGGAGCGAGGCGGTCAATTGGTTGGTGAGGGTGATGAGGCCGACCTGGGTGAAGCTGAGGTGAAAGGATGTTTTCAGGAGCGGGTAGATCGCCGGCAGCAACGACTGCATGGTGTCGTTGAGGAGGTGGGAAAAGCTGAGGGCGAAGAGGATGGCCAGGACGGTGTTCTCCGGGGAGGCGGGGGAAACAAAGGGGAGATTTTCTTCGTCGGCGGAAAGGGGCGGGGTTTCCTGGGGCGCTGGCATGAGGCAATCTAGGGCAAATCAAAATATCGTGCACGCCTTAGGACGTGTGGACATTCGGTTTTCTGTAGCGGCGGTCTATGCCCCTCTCCGGTAGCCGCGCCCGACCATCTCATTCCCCTCAAATCGCGCGACTCTGGCGCTACAAAATCATTCTCGGAGCGCCGCGATCTCAATGTCCACACGCCCTAAAACCGCGCCTTGAACCCGCCGACCACGCTCTGCGCAAAATAATCGTCGGCCCCGACATCGGCCAGATAATTGATATAAAGCGCCAGCGAATCGCTCAGCGTCGCCGTCAGGCCGCATCCGATCAGCGCGCTGTCCCGGCTCGGCGCCGCCGTCTCGATCGTGAAGGGGCTTGAGCTGAAGTCGTTGAACGAACTCGTTATGCCCGAACTGTTGTCGAGGTATTCGTGCTGCCACATCGCGGTCAGGCTCGGCTGGAGGAGAACATCCCCGGTATTGGTCTGGAAGAGGACGTGAGCGCCCAGGCGGCTGCGAAGACTGTCCGCGCTCTGGCTGTTCACGTCCAGGTCGGCTCCCGGCGCGCCCGTCTCCGTGAACGAATCGACATCCAAATGAGTGTACGTCACCCCGAGCGTCGGCCCGACGATCCAGCCCTTCGCCGGATGAAAATCATACCCGCCATCGAGATCGCCCACATACTGCCGCCCGGTCGGGTGGCTCGATGCGTTTTCGCCCAAAAAGCTGATGTCCCGGCTGTTCGAATAATCGTTGTAGCCAAAGGAGAAGATCCCGTTCGCGTAGAAGCCGTGATCGAAGTAGGTCGCAAAAAGGCCGGGCGAATAACTGTCAACCGTCGTCTTGCTCCCGCTCGAATCGGTCGTCGCGTCCGTGTGGTTGTAATCGAAAAGTATCCCCGCCGCCAGGTGGGAGGTCATCCGAAAGCTGACCCCCGCGGCCACATCCGCGGCCGTGTAATTCGCCTTCGATGACGGCGCGTTCGCCGTGCTCTGGTTTTGATTCAGGTCCGCCAGGATCACGTCGCCCCCGATGAACTCGCTCATCCGCGGCGTCTCCGGGCCGGAAGGATTCTGCGTCGCCATGTAGGGATTCGGGCTGTCCGAAATCACCTGCGTCGACGAATCCCACGTCGGCGTCGGCGGAGACGAGGCCGGCGACGAAGCCGGGGAACTGCCGCCGCCTCCCGTGCTGCTTCCTCCTCCCGGATAATAATTCACCCCGTTCGGCGCGCTTGGATGAAAAGCCGGATCGTCATACGCCAGGAGAGACCCCAGCGAGCGCCCCAGACCGCTGTCAAACCCGGGAGCCACCACATTGATCGCCGTCGTGTCCAGGCCCCCGTAACCGCTCCGCAGACTCGCGCACCAACCGTCCACCTGCTGCGCCAGAAACGTCGAATTCTCAAACGAAATATTCCGCGCGTATTGCAGGCTCTCCGGAGTCAGCTCCTCGAGAATGGCCGGTGCATTGGCTGCGGTCAGATTGGGATTATTATCAATGAAGGCAAAAATGGGATTATTGGGATTTTGATTGAGCGAGACGGCCACCGCGTTTTGATTTGGAGTTTGACCCATGATCGGATTTTGCGTCACGGTCAGGTCCAGCAGCTTCGGGTTCGCGTCCGGAACAAGCACCGCATTAAGAAGAAAACTGCCCACCGCCTCCAATCCGCCCGCTCCGCCTGAATTCAAAGTCCCCGTGGTCAGCGAAGTCGTCGTCGTCACAATCGTCTCGGTCACCGGCGCCGTGCTTGCCGTTCCCGTCACCACGATCTTCCCGAAAAGTTCCGCCGTCGTCGCCGCATAGTTGTCGAATTGATTCCCGTTCACCCGCACGACAAGCGAACCGCCGCCCCCCGCCTGATTCAAGTCCCCGTTGATGTTAAACGTCGAACCAATCGCGTTCCCCGTCGCAAGCCCCAGCGTCCCGTTGTTCGTCACCGATCCCCCCAGGCCGCTCGCGAGAAGGGTGAAGCCGGAATTGACCGTCGTCATCCCTGTGTAGGTATTGTTTCCAAACGTCACGACCCCGGTGACTGGAGTCACCGTGCCTCCCGGAAATGCCGCAAGGGGCGCTCCCCCGATTTCAACCCCGCTCCCCGTCCCATTATCGCCGATATTCCCGAATGTGCCGCTGTAGACCTGCAGGGTGCCCCGGGTGCCGTTCGCCCCAAGTGTAATCGGGCCGGTGAAACTGCTCGTGTTCAGAACCACGAACGGATCGCCTGCGGTATTGAAGTTGACTTTCAGTGCCCCGGTCCCGCCAATCGCTCCCGCATAAGCGAACCCGCCCGCGTTCAGAGTCAGTTTAAGGACGCCCGTCGCCCCTATGTTCAGCGCACTCGAATTCGTAATATTGCCCTGAGTCGCATTAAGCGTGCCGGAAGATATCCCCGTCGGCCCCGTGTAGGTGTTCGTCCCCGCGAATTGAAAAGTCGTCCCCGCCCCGCCTGCAAACGTAATCCCCCCGGTCCCGCTGTAATTCCCCCCCATCGTCACGCTTGTCACCCCCGGCGTCGTCACCGCATCAATCGTCGACGTCCCCGTCAGCGTCCCGTCAAGTCCGTCCGTAAAAGTCCCCGCACTCGTCATCTGAAGCGTCCCCCCTCCAAAATTCAAAGTGCCTTCGCCCGTCGTGCCCGCCAGACTGCCATGGGCGACCTGCAGAATGCCCGTTCCGCCAAGCGTATAGGAAGCCCCGACCGCGCTAAGATCAAGCGTCTGGCCGGTGGTTATGGTAAAAGTGCCTCCGGTCTGACTGACGGTTCCCGTTGCCCCTACGACGATTCCACTATTGAAAGTGGCTGTTCCGCCTTCCATATTGAAAGTGCCTGGAGTCGGGACCATGGCTCCGGTTGACCCGACGTCCACTGCGCTATTGAAAGTGGCTGTTCCGCCTTGCATGTTGTAAGTTCCAATGCCAGTTCCAATGCCGGAGGTGCCGCCGATTGCAACGGTGCCATTTTCAACCGTGAGCGTACCGCCCGACTGGGTGAGCGAAGCCGATTCATCTCCCGCGCCTCCTTCGATACCGAAGCCATTCTGTAAGTCCGCGGTGCCGCCAGAGAGAGTATAGGCCCCTCCCAGGATTTCAAATGTCGTTCCCGTGCCCACGACCAGGGCACCCCCCGTTTGAACCAGGTTGCCGGTACCAGGAGCGTCAAACGTACCCAAATCAAGGAGCGAATTATTGTTTATGGTCAGGTTGCCGGACATCAAATTATAAGTTCCGGTTCCCCCCGTTTGACCCAGCACAAGACCGTTCAAGCCAACCGTAGACGCCCCACTTTGATTGATGGTGCCTATTCCATCGGCTGTACCGACGACAAAACCCCCGAAACTCGCGAAACCCGCGCCGTTGCCATTCACCGTACCGCCTAAAACGTTTAACGTACCACTTGAACCATCTCCAATAACCAGGCCAATTGTCGGCGACGTTGCTGGAGCGGCCAAGACAAGAGTTGCGCCGGAATTTATCGTATAGGTGGCTGCATTGCCGGCGCCACCTTCTCCGATTTGCAGGTTGTCTCCCACAATGACTGTGGAACCACTATTTTGAACAACGGTGCCCGTAGCACCTTGACCGACGATAAAGTTGTTTCCGTCCACGCTATTCACAGTAAGCGTGCCGGGGCCCAGGTTGAGCGTGCCCGCACCGGTAACTTCTCCCGGATCAATCGTCGAAGCATTGGTGCCCACAACCAAATCCCCCGCGACAGTTTGATTACCCGTAAAATTCACCGTAACGGCGCCGGTAATCACCCCTCCGTCCACTCCCACGTTGAAAGTGCTTCCCCCGGTAAAATTCAAATTGAGGACCCCGTTGGTAATGCTGGACTCCTCAAAATTACTGCTGACAAGATAGCTTTGAACGTTTTCATTGGTCGAAGTGTTGATCGTAATTGTCGACGGACCGCCCGGAGTCACGCGAAGATCGGCGGTCGTGACGAAAAATCCGGGGAAAATATGCGCCGAGTCGGCGGCACCAGGCACCGCGTTGGCACCTTCTATATTAATCCAATTCGCTGGATTATTGAAATTATCATCGGGACCCATGTTGGTCCAATCGGGGTCGCCAAAAGCCACCGGCCCAAAACTCGCAATCGAGCAAAAAAGAATAGACCGCAGCAAAAGTTTCATTTCGCGCGTAAGCTACTGAAAACATTTAACTAAGCCAAGATAAATCTGGGTTTAAGATAAGATGTCCAAAACCGGCCCCCTCGCCTCCATTTCCACCTTCCGATTCCCGCGCTTGATACTACTTCCCCGACTTCGCCCTGACCCACTCCACCACCGCCGCCTTGTTCCCCCGCGCCTCCCACACCTTCCGCAAAAAATCGGCCCCGTCCACACCGTGCGACTTGAAAAACTTCCGGTCCCCGCCGCACCCATACATCAACTCCCCCGGCATCTCCCCCCGCAACTTCGCCTCCGCCTTCGGAATCAGCCGCGGCAGCCACGCAATCCCCTCCACCTCCGCCTCCTTCGCCGGCAAATCCCCCGTCGAAATCCGCCGCGCCGACGCAACCCCCTTCTGCTCCTTAAAAAAATAATCCCGCCGCGCCGACGCGATCCTCAACGCCGCCTCCAGAGTCGGCTCCCCCGCCTTCGCGAAATCCTCCACAAAATCGAAAAACTCCTGCTCCGTATGCCCGATCGAAGCCAGAAACCTCCCCCCCTCCTCATCCACCAACCCCGCCGCCTTTTGATGCCCCTCCCGATATTTCGCGACGGCCCTTTCAAAAAGCCCCGAAAATTGCTGCTCCCAAGTCATCATGGCATTAAAGAATTTTTGTTGAACCGACGAAAGAGTGTCGCCCACGCCGCGAAAACCGCAAGCCGATAGAGCAGGCGTTCAAGTTGAACCTTCACTCCTCCCTCCTGCTCGAAAAAGAGAATGGATATTTAAGCTAGACATCAAGAGGCCTGTGCTCTTTTCTCTTGGAAAGTTTTTCCAAGGAAAGGGGGTGAGCAAGCAATGATGAATAAATCCATGAAACACGCAACCATTGCACGACGCCGGATGAAAAGCAAAAAAGGGCAGACTCTCGTCGAGTACGCCCTCATTCTCGCCTTCATTTCCGTGGTCGCCATCGCGGTCCTGATCGCCCTCGGCAACCAGGTCAAGGGCGTCTTCACCACCATCACCAGCCAGATCGCGATTGCATCGAGCAGCCACTAGCTCTCACACGCGCGCTCCGAAACTTAAGCAGTTCCATCCTCTCAAGTTTCTTCGGGGCATTTCGGGTGGCCCGGACAACTTGTTGTCCGGGTTTCGTCTCGAAACTTCGAGACGAAACAGGAAGCGATCTCCCATTCGTCCTATTCTTCCTCGTTCCCAAACTTACCGCCCTCCGCAGCAGCTTGGGAACGCCATTGTCCCCACAACTTTATTGCCTTCCCTCTTCCCCCACCTCTTCAGCCCTCTGTGCGAAACCTGCCTCCCCGCCTCCGTCATGTATTTCATGATTTCATGTCTTCCTGTTAAAAAAAAATTCCGTTAATTCCCCTCGTTCCCAAGTTTACTGCCCTCCGCAGGAGTTCCCCTCAACCGGATGCGCTGGCGGCGGCGGCGGAAAAGGATCGGGCGGCACCACACCCCGCCCCGCATCGGCCCGCTGCCGCGTATGACCCGCCGGCCGGACCTCCGACGCCATCAAATTCCTCCCGATCTTCTCCCTCACGACGATCCCCCGCTCCATCTCATCGCTGAAGTCCATGATCACCGTCAGAACCTCCCCCGTCTCCAAAAGCATGATCTTATCGTTTTCCCGGTACATCACCCTCCCTTTGTCAGCTCGCATCATCCCTCGCTCTGAATGTATTGCCAAGTCATTTTATTCTCCCATTAGTCTATAGGAATTGATTGACCCTCCCCTCCTCCCGCCCCATACTCCCCCTTCCCATTCTCCATTCCATCTCTTATGCATCCCGAATCACCCGCCAAACCCCTCAACCCCAACGAGGCCATCAAAGCCGACTCCCATCATCTCCGCGGCGCCCTCGCCCGCGAATTCGCCGACGCCTCCACCGCCGCCATCTCCGAAGCCGGCGCCCAACTCACCAAATTCCACGGCCTCTATTTGCAGGATGACCGCGACCAACGCCTCGCCCTCAAAAAAGCCGGCAGGGAAAAAGCCTACTCCTTCATGCTCCGCGTCCGCCTTCCCGGCGGCAAGGCCACCCCGCAACAGTGGCTCGTCCTCGACCGCCTCGCCGACCAGGTCGCCTCCCCTTCCCTCCGCCTCACCACCCGCCAGACCTTCCAGTTCCACGGCATCCTCAAGGGCAACGTCAAGCCCCTCATCAAGGGCATGCACGACGTCCTCCTCGACTCCATCGCCGCCTGCGGCGACGTCAACCGCAACGTCATGGCCCCGCCCAACCCCGAAAGCGGCCCCCTCCTCCAGCAGGTCTACGACCACGCCCGCGCCTGGAGCGAATTCACCCTGCCCAAGACCCGCGCCTACCATGAAATCTGGCTCGACGACGAACTCGTCGCCGGCGGTGAAGAGGAGTCCGAACCGATCTACGGCGCCACCTATCTCCCCCGCAAATTCAAGACCGGCTTCGTCGTCCCGCCCTCCAACGACGTCGACGTCTTCTCCCAGGACCTCGGCTTCATCGCCATCGCCGAAAACGGAAAACTCACCGGCTACAACGTCACAGTCGGCGGCGGACTCGGCATGAGCCATGGCAATGAGGAAACCTTCCCCCGCCTCGCCGACCTCCTCGGCTTCATCCCCGCCGACAAAGTCAACGCCATCGGCGAAGCCATCCTCACCACCCAGCGCGATTACGGCGACCGTACCAACCGCAAACACGCCCGCCTCAAATATACCATCGAGGACCGCGGCGTCGCCTGGTTCAAGGCCCAGGTCGAAAAGCGCTCCGGCGTCGTCTTCCAACCCGCCCGCCCCTTCCACTTCACCACCATCGAAGACCCCCACGGCTGGCACAAAGCCGCCGGCGAACGCTGGTTCTACGGCCTCCACATCCTCAGCGGACGCATCAGGGACCTCCCCGGCTGGGCCATGAAAACCGCCTTGCGCGAAATCGCCCAGATCCACACCGGCGATTTCCGCCTCACCCCCTCCCAAAACCTCACCATCGCCGGCGTCGTCCCGGAGCAAAAACCCCTCATCGACGCCATCCTCGCCAGACACGGCCTGAGCGAAGAAAACGACCGTTCCCGCCTCCGCCTCAACGCCCTCTCGTGCGTCGCCCTCCCCACCTGCGGCCTCGCCCTTGCCGAAAGCGAACGCGTCCTCCCCGAAATCCTCGAAAAATTCGAAGCCGTCCTCGAGGAAGCCGGCCTCCGCGACGACGCCATCAGCCTCCGCGTCACCGGCTGCCCCAACGGCTGCGCCCGCCCCTACCTCGCCGAAATCGGCCTCGTCGGCAAGGCGCCCAACAAATACGCCCTCTACCTCGGCGCCAAATACAACGGCACCCGCCTCAACCGCCTCTTCTCCCCGGGCGTCACCATCGACGACGCCGTCGCCCTCCTCACCCCCGTCATCAAACGCTACGCCCTCGAACGCCGCAACGGCGAAGGCTTCGGCGACTTCTGCCACCGCGAAATCCTCCTCCACGACGCCACCTTCCACTCCGTCGGCGCCCTCCCCGAACCCGCCCCCGTCTCGTAAAAGAAACCTCCATCATCTTGGGTGGCAGGAAGCAATCCCCCGGTAGCCGCCGCACGCCGGGCGGCGGTGCCTTCCTTCCCCCTCCGTCATCCCCCGGTAGCCGCCACCGCCCCGGCGGCAGTTCCCTTGTTCCCGCGAAATTCCATTTCTCGCTGAGTCCCCAACCCCAACGGGGTTGAAATCATATAGCCCAGGGTAGGCGCGGGGACAACGTCCCCCGCGCCTACCCTGGGAAAGTTAAGAGGGAAGTTCTACCCTGAAAGGGTTGAAGCCATCCCACTCATGGCAAACCGATTCAACCCTGACAGGGTTGGAATTATTCTGAGAGCACCCAGGGTAGGCGTTGCTACGCCAACCCTGGGCTGTATGATCGCAACCCTTTCAGGGTTGCAGCCGACCATTATCGAAAAGATGCCTATCCCTTTCTCTCTCAACCTTGATGCCTGTCGTCCTCCGAAAATGCGACATGGGTCCTTCGACTCGGCTCGGCCAACCACAACGGGAAAAGCAAATCCTCCGCTCGCCTCGCTCAGGATGACGGATTGAGGAAAGAAAGATTTTCGCAAAGGTCTCCGATGGGACGTGTCCCGCCCAGCGGCGGTGCCATCCTTCCCCCTCCGTCATCCCTCGGTAGCCACGGCAGCAAGCCGGAGGCTTGCCAGAACCGTAGCCGGTGGTAAGACCGCAAAGCGGTCGCCACCACCGGTTTTCCACCCACAATGATCCGACCCTGAAAGGGTCGCAGAACATTCGGAATTTTTCTGTATGTGCACGATATTTTGATTTTCTCTCGTTCCCAAACTTACCACCCTCCGCACGAATTCCCTCCATGCACTCGATGGGCTAAAGATATAGGCCACCTAAGCCAAATACGCCAAACTCATCCCGGCAGGACGATCCGCCCGCGCGACAGGTCGTAGGGATGGAACTCGAGCTCGACGCGGTCGCCCGGCGCGAGCCGGATGAAGTTCAGCCGGTGCTCCCCCGAAGCCCGCGCGATGCAGCGGTGCCCGTTGGCCAGCTCGATCCGGTAGGCGCCCTGCTTGAGGACCTCGACCACCGTCCCGCGCGCCTGGATCTGGTTCGCGTTCATGCGGAAAGTTTGAAGTGAGAAGGTAGAAGTGAGAAGTCTGAAAATCAGCGCCCACCTTCTACCTTCTTACTTCTGCCTTCTCAGACAGGCAGGTGAGGATTTCCGGGCCCTCCTCGGTGATGAGGACGGTGTGCTCGAAGTGGGCGGAGGGCTTTCCGTCGGCGGTGACGACGGTCCAGCCGTCGGCGAGCTGGCGCACCTGCGCGCGACCCATGTTGACCATCGGCTCGATGGCGATGGTCATGCCGGGCTTGAGCCGGGCCTTGATTTCGCGCCCGTAGTTGGGGACGTGCGGCTCCTCGTGGAGGGCGCGCCCGACGCCGTGGCCGACGAACTCGCGCACGACGCTGTAGCCGCACGAGACGACGAAGTTCTCGATCGCCTCGGAGATGTTGTGGACGCGGTTGCCGACGCGGGCCTGCTCGATGCCGACCGCGAGCGCTTCCTGCGTTTTGTCGAGGAGGCGCGTGACGGCCGGCGAAACGACGCCGACGGGGATGGTCGTGGCGGTGTCGCCCACCCAGCCGTGGAGGATGATGCCGATGTCGAGCTTGACGATGTCGGCGTACTGGACGCGGCGCGCGCCGCCGATGCCGTGGACGATCTCGTCGTTGACGGAGATGCAGATGTGGCCGGGGAATCCGCGGTAGTTGAGGAAGGGGCTGCGTCCGCCCCGGTCGTTGATGAGGCGCGCGGCGAGCTTGTCGATTTCACCGGTGGAGACGCCCGGCACGACGGCGAGGGAGACTTCCTCGAGGATTTCGCGGGCCGCGCGGCAACTGACGCGCATGGACTCGATTTCGTCGGGCGTTTTGATCGGGATGCTCACGGGAGGGGAAAGTATGAAGTTAGAAGTGCGAAGTTAGAAGTCAAATGACTGATCTTAACTCCAACGGCATGGCCCGCGCCCGCCCCGGCTTCCCACCTCCGCGTTCTTCCTTCTAACTGTAAATCAGGGAAACGACGCCCGCGATGATGAGGAGGGCGGCAATCGCGACCCAAAGCCAGACGTAGTTGCCGGAATCGACGGCGTGGCCCTGTCCGGGCGCGTTCATGGGCGCGGAGGAGCGGCCCCGGATGCGGCCCTTCTTGAGGAAGCCGTCGTAATGGCGCTGGAGGAGGTAGGTTTCCATCTGGCGCATGGTGTCGAGCATGACGCCGATCATGATGAGCAGGCTGGTGCCGCCGAAAAACTGGCTGGTGAGCACGGGGACGTTGGCGCCCCTTTGGACGGCCATGGGGAGGATGGCGAGGACGGCGAGGAAGATGGCGCCGGCGAGGGTGAGGCGCGTCATGGTGTATTCGAGGAAGTCGGCGGTGGGCGCGCCGGGACGGACACCGGGGATGAAGCCGCCGTTGCGCTTGACGTCCTCGGCGATCTGGATCGGGTTGAACATGAAGGAGACCCAGAAGTAGGAGAAGAAAAAGATCATGCCGACGTAGAGGACATAATAGAGCGTGCCGCGATTGAGGGAGTCGGCGAGGGTGCTGATGAAGGAGTTGGCGTTGATGGGCAGAATCTTGATCATGAAGGCGGGCACGATGAGGATGGACTGGGCGAAGATGATCGGCATGACGCCCGAATAATTGACTTTCAGCGGCAGGAACGAGGTCTGGCCGCCGTAGACTTTGTTGCCGCGGACCTGCTTGGCGTACTGAATGGTGACCTTGCGCTGGGCCTGGGTGATCGCGATGGTGCCGGCGATGACGGCGAAGAGGAAGAGGAGCATCATCGGAAAGACGATTTCGGGGATCTCGGTCGGAGGGCTGCCGGCGGGAGGATTGATCATCTGCCAGCCCTGCAATAGCGCGGCGGGCAGGCGCGAGACGATGTTGATGGTGATGACCATGGAGATGCCGTTGCCGATTCCCTTGTCGGTGATCTGCTCGCCGAGCCACATCAGGAGGAGGGTGCCGGCGAGGAGGCTGATGACGGTGGTGAATTCAAAGGCGAACCCGGGATTGGGAACGAGCGGGCCAAACTTGCTGGTGATGGCATCGATGCCCTGGAACAATTGGCTGGTCTTGGGGTTCTCGAACTGCTTCGAGTAGAAGTAGCCCTGGACGAGGCAGATGAGGATCGTCGCGTAGCGCGTGTACTGGGTGATTTTCTGGCGGCCGCCTTCCTCGCGGGCGAGCTTGCTGAGGCTGGGGACGACGGCGGTCATCAACTGGAGCATGATGCTGGCGCTGATGTAGGGGATGATGCCGAGGGTGAAGACGGCGCAGTTTTCGAGCGCGCCGCCGCTGAAGAGATTGAAGAGGCCGACAACGGTGTTGCTCCCGTTCTTCTCGATGATCTCGTGGAAGAATTTGGCGAGGATCCCGGTGTTGATGCCGGGGCATGGAATGGCCGCGCCGATGCGGACGACGACGACGACGCAAAGCGTAAAGAAGATGCGGTGGCGCAGTTCCGGTATCTTTAAACAATTGGCGAAAGCCGAAAGCATGGTGCGGGCGTGGCGTGGCGGAGCCGTTGAAGGTTAGGCCTTGCCTGGCGTGGAGGCTTGTCCGGGCGTCGAGGCCCGGGCGTTGCCCTTGGCGGGCCTGGACGTTTTGGCGAGAACCTTCGCGCTGTTGCGGGCGGGATAAGTCTTGCCCGCGATGAGTTCGATGGAGCCGCCGGCCTTTTCAAGTTTTTCCCGGGCCGAGGCGCTGACGGCATGGACCGTCAGGGAAAACTTCTTGGTGATTTCGCCGGCGCCGAGAATTTTCACGCCGTCCCAGATGCCGTTGACGAGGCGTTTTTCGCGCAGGGCCTTTTCGTCGATGGCGCCCGGCTCGAAAAGGAGTTCGAGGTCGGCGAGATTGACCGGGGCATAGGTGGTCTTGAAGGCGGCGTTGTTAAAACCGCGCTTGGGGATGCGCCGGATGAGGGGCATCTGGCCGCCTTCGAAACCGAGGCGGATACTGCCGCCGGAGCGGGCTTTCTGGCCCTTGTGGCCCTTGCCGCTGGTTTTGCCGTGGCCGGAGCTTTCGCCGCAGCCGAGCCGTTTGACGCGATGGCGCGCGCCGGGACGGGGCTTGGAATTGTGAAGTCGGATGGAGGATGACATAGTTTTTTGAGGGTAAAGGGTAAAAGGAATAGGGTAAAGGGTCGGAGATCGGCAATAATACTTTTAACTTTTTCCTTTTACCCTTTTCCCCGTTTACGAGGCGAGCGCGGGATCGGACTCGTCGGCTTTTTCGACTTTGGCGGGCTTTTCCGATTTCGGGGCTTTGGCGTGGCCTTTGCCGCCCTTGGCGGGAGAGGCGGTCTTGGCCGGTTCGGTTTTCGTTTCTTCGGCGGAGGCGGGGGCGATCTCCTTGATCGTTTTGCCGCGCAGTTGGAAAATGGCTTCCTTGGGCCGGAGTTGCTTGAGGGCGTCGAGGGTGGCCTTGACGACGTTGGCGGGATTGCCCGAACCAAGCGACTTGGCGAGGAGGTCCTTGATGCCCGCGGCTTCCACCACGGCGCGGACGCCGCCGCCGGCGATGAGGCCGGTGCCGGGCGAGGCGGGACGGAGGAAGACCCTGCCGCCGCCGAACTGGCCCATGACTTCATGGGGGATGGTGGGGCCGCGGAGCGAGACGGGTTCGAGATGCTTGCGGGCGGCGTCGGTGGCTTTGCGGATCGCTTCGGTGACCTCGTTGGCCTTGCCGAAACCGACGCCGACCTTGCCCTTGCGGTCCCCGACGACGAGAAGCGCGCTGAAGCTGAAGCGGCGGCCGCCCTTGACGACCTTGGCGCACCGGTTGATGAAGACGACTTTTTCGAGCAGATCGGATTTATTTTCGTCGCGACCGCCTCGGGGGCCGCGATTGCCGCCGCCGGGTCCGCGTCCGCGTCCGCGTCCGCCCTGACCGCCGCGACCGCCGCGGTGATCTCCGCCGCGTTCGGCGCCGGGAGGGGCCGGGACGACAGCGGCTACTTCGGCCACGTCGACGACGGGGTCGATGACCACGGTTTCTTCGGCAAGTTTTTCTTCAATGATCGGATCGGGCTTGGGGGGCATAGGGAGAAAGGTAGAGGTAAGAAGTTAGAACTGAAGTCCGGTCTGGCGGGCGGCGTCGGCCAAGGCCTTGACTTTTCCATGGTAACTGAAACCGCCCCGGTCGAAGACGACCTGGGTGATGTTCCTGGCTTTGGCGCGCTCGGCAACGAGTTTGCCGATTTCGCCCGCGCCCTTGACGTTGGGGCGGAGCTTGGAGCCGAGAAGCGATTTTTCGGTGGTGAAGGCGCTGACAAGGGTCCTGCCGGTGACGTCGTCGATGACCTGCGCGCGGATGTGGTGGCCGGAAAAATTCACGGCGAGACGGGGGCGCTCGGTGGTGCCTTTGACTTTGCGGCGCACGCGGACGTGGGTGCGGATGCGGGCGGCTTTGGAGGTTAGTTTTGGCATGGGGGCTCCTTACTTGCTTTGGGCGGTCTTGCCTTCCTTGCGGATGATCTGTTCTCCGGCGTAGCGGACGCCCTTGCCCTTGTAAGGCTCGGGCGGGTAGTAGGCGCGGATGTCGGCGGCGACGGCCCCGACCTTTTGCTTGTCGGCGCCTTCGATCAGGATGTTGGTGTTGTCCGTGACGGTGACTTTGATGTCATCGGGCACGGGATAGTTGATGGGGTGCGAGAAGCCGAGGTTGAGGCTGAGGCTCTTGCCCTGGAGGGCGGCCTTGAAGCCGACGCCCTGGATTTCGAGCTTTTTCTGGAAGCCTGCATGGGCGCCCTGGACAAAATTGGCGAGGAGCGCGCGGGAGAGGCCGTGGAGCGCCTTGTGCTGGCGCGTTTCGCCCTTTTTCTCGACGAGGAGCGTCTGGCCGTCGAGGCGCGCCTCGATGCCGGAAGGGAGCGTGTGCCTGAGTTTGCCGCGCGGTCCTTCGATGTTCACGAGAGGCCCGTTGACGGCGACTTTTACCTTGTCGGGAACGATGATGGGTTTTTGTCCGATGCGAGACATATGTTTTTCCTGGTGGGGGTCGGGGCTTTAGTAGACGGTGAGGAGCAATTCGCCGCCGAGGTTTTGTTTTTTGGCCTGATGGCCGGCCATGACGCCGCGCGGGGTGGAGACGACGGAGATGCCCATGCCTCCGAGGACGCGGGGGATTTCCTTCGCGCCGACATACTGGCGGCGGCCCGGCTTGCTGATGCGGGTGATCTGGGTGATGGCGCGGGTCTTGCCGGTGCCGCGAAGCTTGACGCGCAGTTCGGGTTTGCCGGCCTTGACTTCCTTGTCGGAGACTTTTTCGACTTCGAGGACGTAGCCTTCGTTCTTGAGGATGTGGGCGACGTCGCTGCGCATGCGCGACCAGGGCACGCGGATTTCGCTCTTGGAAGCGCGCGCCGCGTTGCGGATGGTGGTGAGGAAGTCGGCCAGGGGATCGGTTTGCATAGGGGAGAGTCGGTTACCAGGAGGCTTTCGTCACGCCGGGAATTTCGCCGCGCAGGGCCAGTTCGCGGAAGGCGATGCGGCTGAGGCCGAACTTGCGCATGTAGGCGCGGCGGCGGCCCGAGAGCTTGCAGCGGTTGTAGGCGCGGGTCGAGAATTTCGGTTTGCGCTTTTGTTTGACGATCCAGGTTGTCTTGGCCATAGCGGTTCAGTTATTGGGGAGTGAGTTTGCGGTCGGAGAAGGGCATGCCGAAGAGGGCGAGAAGTTCCTTGGCTTCGTCGTTCCTGCGGGCGGTGGTGACGATGGTGATGTCCATGCCGAGGTTGCGCTTGACCTTGTCGAGTTCAACCTCGGGGAAGATGGTCTGGTCCTTGACGCCGAGGGTGTAGTTGCCGCGGCCGTCGAAGGCGCGGGGCGAGACGCCGCGGAAATCGCGGATGCGGGGCAGCGCGGTGCGGATGAGGCGTTCGAGAAACTCGTACATGATCGGGCCGCGAAGGGTGACTTTGACGCCGATTTCCTGGTTCTCGCGGAGTTTGAAATTGGCGATGCTCTTGGTCGACTTGGTCTTGATGGGCTTCTGGCCGGTGATCATCTGGATTTCGTTGAAGGCGTCTTCCATGGCGATCTTGGTGTCGGCGCTGGAGCCGATGCAGCAGTTGACCACGACCTTTTCGATCTTGGGCACCTGCATGACGTTCTTGTAGCCGCGGCTCTGGATGAGGGCCGGGACGACTTTTTCCTTGTACTCGCGGGCGAGGGTGGTCGGTTCTTTGAGGGGGACGGCGGGCATGGCTTGTTTCTCTGGTTATTTCTTTGCTTTGGGGGCGGCTTTTTTGGCGGCCGGTTTTTCCCCGGCTTCGCTTTCGGCGGTCTTGGCGGCGGGCGCGGCGGCGGTCGAAGTCACGGCTTTGCGTTTATCGTAATCGGCGGCGAGCATGACCTTGGAGATGTGGAGCGCGCCTTCCCGTTCGATGATGCCGCCCTGGGGCTGCTCCTGCGTTTTGCGGGCGGCTTTCTTGATGAAATTGACGCCTTCGATGATGACGCGGCTGCGGTCGCGGAGGACTTCGAGGACCTTGCCGCGCTTGCCCTGCTGGGCGCCGGTGAGGACGACGACTTCGTCGTTCTTCTTGACGTGAAACTTGGCCTGGGGATGGCGGGGTTTGTTGACACGGAAAAGGGCCATGGCTAGACGACCTCCGGCGCGAGGGAGATGATTTTCATGAAATTGCGGTCGCGCAGTTCGCGCGCGACGGGGCCAAAGATGCGGGTGCCGCGGGGGTTGAGGTCCTTGTCGATGATGACGACGGCGTTGTTGTCGAAGCGGAGGTAGGAGCCGTCGCCGCGGCGGATCGGCTGGCGGGTGCGGACGACGACGCAGCGGACGACTTCGCTTTTTTTCACGGTGCCGTCGGGGGCGGCTTCCTTGACGTTGGCGGTGATGACGTCGCCGATGCCGGCGTGGAGGGATTTCTTGCCGATGACGCCGATCATGGTGGCGCGGCGGGCGCCGGTGTTGTCGGCGACATCGACCCAGGAGCGAATTTGTATCATGGCTAGTGTTTCAAGATGGAGACGAGTTCCCAGCGCTTGAGCTTGCTCAAGGGGCGGGTTTCACGGATGAGGACTCGGTCGCCGGGTTGGGCTTCGTTTTTTTCGTCATGGGCGTAGAACTTTTTGTGGACACGGACGATCTTCTTGAATTTCGGATGGGGCACGCGGCGCTCGACGCGCACGACGATGGTTTTCTGCATCTTCGACGCGAGGACTTCGCCGGTCCGCTCCTTGCGGACGTGATGGGCTTCGGCGGCGGGGGCGCTGGTGGTTTCGGTGCTCATGACGGTTGGTTCTTAAATTATTTTTTCTTTTCGGCCGCCGGGGCGGATTTCCTGGCCGTGCGGCTCTTCACTTTGAGGCCGAGGCGGCGTTCGCTCAGAACGGTTTCCAGTTTCGCGACGTCCTTGCGCAGTTCGTTCAGGCGGCTCGGCTTTTCGAGCGCGCCGGTCGCCTGCTGCAGGCGGAGGTTGAAGTACTCCTGGCGGGCGTCCTTCTTTTTGGAAACCAATTCCGAGTCGGTGAGGTTACGGGCTTCTACGATTTTCATAAAGCTTTAATTCGCGTGGCGCGGGAGATGAAGCGGGTGCGGATGGGGAGCTTGGTGGCGGCGAGGCGCAGCGATTCGCGCGCGACCGTTTCGGGGAGGCCGTCGAGCTCGAAGAGGATGTTGCCGGGCTTGACGACGGCGACCCAGTATTCGGGCGCGCCCTTGCCTTTGCCCATCCGGGTTTCGGGCGGGCGGGCGGTGACCGATTTGTCGGGGAAGATGCGGATCCAGAGCTTGCCCTTGCGTTTCATGTTGCGGGTGAGGGCGACGCGGGCGGCCTCGATCTGGACGTTGGTGATCCAGGCGCGGTCGAGGGTCTGGAGCGCGTAGGAGCCGAAATCGATCTTGAGGTTGCGCGAGGCGAAGCCCTTGCGGGTGCCGCGCTGGGATTTGCGGTATTTGACGCGTTTGGGAAGGAGGGGCATGGGTGTGGCAGGTTAGGCGTTGACGGGAGCGGGTTCGTCCTTGCGGCAAATCCAGCATTTGACGCCGATTTTGCCCGCGACGGTCATGGCTTCGGCGAAGCCGTAGTCGATGTTGGCGCGGAGGGTGTGGAGCGGGACTTTGCCTTCGCGGTATTCCTCGGTGCGGGCGATTTCCGCGCCGCCGAGCCGGCCCGAGCAGCGAACGCGGATGCCTTCGGCGCCGGCCATGTCCATGGTGGTCTGGACGGCCTTTTTCATGGCGCGGCGGGAGGTGATGCGGCGCTCGATCTGGAGCGCGATGTTTTCGGCGACGAGCTGGGCGTCGAGTTCGGGGTTCTTGATTTCCTTCACGTCGACGAGGATTTCGCGGTCCTTCGTGGTGATGGCGCGGATCTCGTCCTTGAGCTTGTCGAGTTCGGCGGCCTTGCGGCCGATGACGACGCCGGGGCGCGCGGTGTGGATGTTGACGCGGACGCGGTTGGCGGCGCGCTCGATGGTGACCTTCGAGACGGCGGCGCCTTCGAGCTTCTTCTTGATGAATTTGCGGATGAGCGCGTCTTCGTAAAGATAGACGGGGAAATCTTTCTTCGAGGCGTACCACATGGAGCGCCAGGCGCGGTTGAAGCCGACGCGAAAGCCGATTGGATTAACTTTTTGTCCCATACGAGTTAGTTCTTGGTTTTTTCCGATGCCTTCGCCGGGGCCGCTTGGGCCGGCTTGCTCTTTTTGACGGCCTTGGCCTTGACCGGCTTTTCGACGGGTTCGGCTTCGGTCAAAGTGATTTTAATATGGGCGGTGCGCTTGTTGATGCGGGCGCCGCCGCCGCGCGCGCGGGTGTGCATGCGCTTCATGGTGGGGCCTTCGCCGGCCACGGCCTGTTTGACGACGAGGCTTGCGGCGCGGAGGTTGTTGTTGTTTTCGGCGTTGGCGATGGCGGAGGCCAGCACCTTGCCGATCAGGCGCGCGGACTTCTTGGGAATGAGGCGCACGATCTCCAGCGCCGCCTCGGCGGGCAGTCCCTGGATTTCGCGTGTGACTTCCCGCACCTTGAAGGCGGAAATCTTTGCGTATCTGTGCTCAGCTTTTACGTCCATAACTCAAATTCGTTTAATTTTTTATCTGTCTCTGTCTCTCGTTTTTTCTGATCTGTTCTTAAAATTGTTCCTGTCGTTCCTTACTGCACCGCCACCCGGCGTGCGGCGGCTACCTGCCTACTGCCCACCCTCGACCGCCGCCCGGTCGCCCACCTTGAGGACCGCGTTCGGCTTCAGTTTCTCCACCTGCGCGGCGCTCACCAGGTCCCGGGCCAGCACGACCTGCACCGTTCCGACCTCGACGTTGTCCTGGTAGATGGTGAAGGCCATTCCCTCCTTCACCCCCTGGGTCTTGCCGACGTTGAGGATCACCGCGTTCAACTCCGGATTGGTATCGGCGATTTGCGCATCGGCAAGCGAACTGGCCAGCGGAATCGCCGCCACGTTGCGTCCGGCCAGGCAGTCCCTGGCGCTGCGCGAGGCGACTTCGTAGTCGGCCCGCACTTTCGGGTCGTAGTTCGGCGCGGTCTGGATCATCTGGTCGGTCGTGTCGAGGAGCTTTCCGAGCAGGACGAGCGCCTCGCGGCGTTTCATTTCGCTCTGGTAAAGTTCCTTCACGGCCTGGACCACCCTGTCTTCGAGCTTGCTCTCGTCGACGGTCAGGGCGTCCACGCCCAGCGCCTCGTTGCGCAGCTTCAGCTCGGTCCATTGCTCGCGGAAGTATTCCGACTCGGTGTTGGCCGAGGCGAGGTTTTGGGTCAGGGTCTTGATCCTGGCTTCGAGCTGTTCGCGGGTGAGGCCGGAAAGGTCCGGGCTGGAATTCGCATCCCCGGCCCCGGCTTTCTGGTCCTGGCCCGGCGCGCCCTCATCGATGACGGTGACCGGCGCCGCGTTCGTCGCGGCGTCCGTTGCCGGTGTTGCCGGTTTATCTGCATTCAAAGAACTATCCGTGTCCGGCTGAGCGGACGCGGTTCCCGGCGCATTCAACGCCGAGGCGACAACGAGAAGGGCGAACCCCGATCGAAGCCGGTGAACCAGGCGGCTTGCGCCGTTCCGGTTCGATAATCTGAAAAAAGTCGGTTCCGTTCGTGTCTCCCGTTATTTGGCGGCGGCCTTTTCGGTATGGGCGCCGTGTTTCTTGAAGGTTCGCGTCGGGGAAAACTCGCCGAGCTTGTGCCCGACCATGTTTTCGGTGACGAACACGGAATTGAAAATCTTGCCGTTGTGGACGAGGAAGGTGTGGCCGACGAAATCGGGAGTGACGAGGGAGCGGCGCGACCATGTCTTGATCGGTTTCTTGACGCTGGAGGAGGCCATTTTCTCGATCTTCACCATGAGGTGATCGTCAACGAAGGGTCCTTTTTTGAGGCTGCGGGACATAGGGGGAAAGTTGGAAGTTGGGAAAATGCAGTCGTTCTTGGTTCTGCGTTCTCAGTTCTTGGTTGGTTAGTGTTTCTTGTTCTTGCGGCGTTCCACGATGAATTTGTTCGACGGCTTGTACTTCGGACGGGTCTTGAGGCCCTTCGAAGGCTGGCCCCAGGGAGAGACTGGATGCTGGCGTCCGCCGCCGCCCTTGCTCTTGCCTTGGCCGCCGCCCATGGGGTGATCGACCGGGTTCATGACCATGCCGCGCACGTGCGGACGGCGGCCCATCCAGCGGGAGCGTCCGGCTTTGCCGAGGGAAACATTTTCGTGCTCGATGTTGCCGACCTGGCCGATGGTGGCGTAGCAACGGGCGAATATCTTGCGGATTTCGCCCGAAGGCAGCCGCACCTGGGCGTATCCGGCGTCGACCGACATGAGCGTCGCGCTGCTGCCGGCGGTGCGGCCGATCTGCGCGCCGCGGCCGGGGATGATCTCGATGTTGTGGATCGCCGCGCCGAGCGGGATTTTCTCAAGCGGAAGCGCGTTGCCGATGTTCGGCTCGGCATCGGGACCGCTCATGAGCGTGGCCGCGACCGCGAGGCCGACCGGCGCGATGATGTAGCGTTGCTCGCCGTCGGCATACTTGAGCAGGGCGATGCGCGCCGTGCGGCCCGGATCGTACTCGATTGATTCGACGACGGCCTTGACGCCGACCTTGTTGCGCTTGAAATCGATGAAGCGGTAGCGCTGCTTGTGCCCGCCGCCGATGTGGCGCGAGGTGAGGCGGCCGCGGTTGTTGCGCCCACCGGTCTTCTTCAGGCGTTCGGTGAGTTTCCTCACCGGCGCGTTGCCCTGGGTGAGTTCCTCGAATCCGTTCAGTTCGGTGAAGCGGAGGGAGGGTGTGAGGGGGCGGAAGGTTTTAAGTGCCATGGGTGTGTCCGGGTTTAAAAGAGGATCAGGCGAGTTCGATTTTTTCGCCCGCCTTGAGGGTGACGATGGCTTTTTTCCAGTCGTTGAGCTGGCCCCAGTCGGCGCCGCCGTGACGGCGCTTGAATTTGCCCGCGACCTGCATCGTGTTGACGCGGATGGCGGTTTTCTGGAAAAGGACCTTCACCGCGTGCTTGATTTCCTGCTTCGTCGCGCTCGGCGCGACCTTGAGGACGTACTGGTTGTGCTTTTCGGCCAGGGCGGTGCCCTTTTCGGTCACACGCACCGATTTGAGGATGAGAAGAGGATCGCGCATAGGAAAATTATTTCTGGAGCCGGGTGGAGAGTTTTCCGAGCGCGCCGTCAGTGATGAAGATGCGGTCGTAACGGAGCAGTTGCTCGGCGTTGACGAGGTCGCCCGTGGTGGTTTCGAGCCGGGGATGGTTCCGCGAGGCGAGATAGAGGTTCCGGTCGGGCGCTTCGAGGACGAGGAGGGCGCTCGATTTGGCGTCGAGACCGCCGTCGGCGAGCTTCGCGACGAGGTCCTTCGTCTTCGGCTTGGAAAGCGAGATCGGCTCGATGAGATAAACTTCGCCGGCGTTGACCCGCGAGCTGATCGCCTTGCGGAGCGCGAGCTGCTTCACGGTCTTGTTCGTCTTCTTCGAGTAATCGCGGGGATGCGGCCCGAAGACCACGCCGCCGCCGCTCCAGACGGGCGAGGAGGCGTAACCGGCGCGGGCGTTGCCGGTGCCTTTTTGGCGCCACGGCTTTTTGCCGGAACCGGCGACGGTCGCCTTGGTTTTGGTCGAGTGGGTGCCGGCGCGGCGGTTGGCGCGATAGGCGACCACGGTTTCGTGCAGCGCCTGCGTGCCGATGCCGTTCTCGATGAGATCGACTTTCAGCCTGTCAGTCGCGGCCTTGGTGGAAAGAGGGGAAAAGCTCATGGGTTGATCTCGTTATTTGGCGGCCTTGGAGGCTTTCATCGGGTTGGCGGCCTTGACGACCTGGACCTGCTTGACCTTCGGCTGGCCCTTGATGGCCGTGCGGACGACGACAAAACTGCCGCGCGCGCCGGGAACGGCCCCGCTGACCAGCAGGACGTGGTCGGCTTCGCGGACCTGGACGACGCGGAGGTTCTGCACTGTGACGCGCTCATCGCCCATGTGACCGGCCATGCCGTGGTTCTTGTAGATGCGGCCGGGGGTCGAGCGGCAGCCGATGGCGCCGTTGCGGCGGTGGGTCTTCGAGCCGTGGGCCGCGCCCTGACCGTGAAAATTGTGCTTCTTCATCGGGCCCTGGAAGCCTTTGCCCTTGGAGACGCCGATGACGTCGACGTACTGACCGGCCTTGAAGCCGGTGACGGTGATCGAATCGCCCTGCTTGATTTCCTCGCCGTTGATGGGGAATTCGCGGACAAAGCGCTTCGGTTCCGATCCGGCCTTTTTGAAGTGGCCGAGTTCGGGCTTGGTGACGCGGTGTTCCTTCTGGCCGAAGACGCCGACCTGGGCGGCGGCGTAGCCGTCGTTGTCGGCGGTCTTGACCTGGAGAACCGCGTTCGGTTCGGCGAGGATGACGGTGACGGGCGTGATGGTCCCCGCCTCGTCGTAGACGCGGGTCATTCCCACCTTTTGTCCTAAAATTCCGATGCTCATGGGGTAAAGTTGGCGTTAAAAATTAGACTTTGATCTTGATGTCGACTCCGGCGGGCAGATTGAGCTTTTTGAGCTCATCGACGGTTTTCGCCGTGGGCTGGATGATGTCGAGAAGGCGCTTGTGGGTGCGCATCTCGAACTGGTCCATGCTCTTTTTGTCGACGTGAGGGGAACGGTTGACCGTGAAGCGCTCGATCTTCGTCGGGAGCGGGATCGGGCCGGCGACGACCGAACCGGTGCGGGACGCGGTTTCGGCGATCTCGGTCGCGGCGCGGTCGAGCAGACGGTGGTCAAATGCCTTGAGACGGATGCGGATGCGGGTTTCGGCCATAGGGGGGGAAGGGTTGGATGAAAAAGCGGTGTTCGGGGAGATAGGCGTCTGACTTTTACCTTTTTCCTTTTACCCTTTTCCTTTCTTTTGTTCGGTGATTTGCGCGACGATTTGCGCGGGGACCTGTTCGAAGTGCGACGGCTCCATCGTGTAGGCGGCGCGGCCCTTCGACATGGAACGGATGTTGTTGACGTAGCCGAACATTTCCGAGAGCGGCACTTCGGCGTGGACGTTCGTCGTCTTGCTCTTGCTCTCGGTGCTCATGATCTTGCCGCGACGGCGGCTCAGGTCGCCGATGATGTCGCCCTGGAACTCGTCCGGTGTTGACACTTCGACCTTCATGATCGGCTCGAGGAGGATCGGCCCGGCCTTTTTCATCGCGTCCTGGACGGCGAAGATGGCCGCGAGCTTGAACGCCAGTTCGTTCGAGTCGACTTCGTGATAGGAACCGTCGGTGATGTTGATCGCGACGTCGATGACCGGCGAGCCGTTGACCACGCCGTTGAGGAGCGCCTCTTCGATGCCCTTTTTACAGGCGGGAATGTATTCCTTCGGGATGTTGCCGCCGACGACCTTGTTTTCGATGACGATGCCCTTGCCCCGTTCCTGCGGCATCATGTCGACGACGACGTGGCCGTATTGGCCGCGTCCGCCCGACTGCTTGACGAGCTTGCCTTCGCCTTCGCTCGATTTGGTGATCGATTCGCGGTAGGCGATCTGCGGCGCGCCGGCGTTGGTCTCGACGTTGAACTCGCGGCGCATGCGGTCCATGATGATGTCGAGGTGAAGTTCGCCCATGCCGGCGATGATCGTCTGGCCGGTCTCCTCGTTGGTCTTGACGGTGAGGGTCGGGTCTTCCTCGACCAGGCGGCCGAGCGATTCGCCCATCTTTTCGCGGTCGGCCTTGGTCTTCGGCTCGATGGCCATGGAGATGACCGGTTCGGGGAAGGAGGGCGGTTCGAGCTGGATGTCGAAGTCCTCGATGCAAAGCGTGTCGCCGGTCTTGACGTCCCGGATGCCGACGATGGCGGCGATGTCACCGGAGTAAACGGTTTCGACTTCCTCGCGCTTGTCGGCCTGGATCTGGACGACGCGGCTGATCCGGTCGCGCTTGTTGGTGCGCGGATTGTAGACGGTGGTGCCCTTGGTCAGGGAACCGGAATAGACGCGGAAGAAGACGAGCTTGCCGACGAAGGGGTCGGTCCAGAGCTTGAAGGCGAGCGAACAGAACCGCGCGTTGTCGTCGGGAGAAGCCGGGACTTTTTCCTCGCGGTTGTGCGGGTTGATGCCGACAGCCGGCGGAATGTCGAGCGGGCCGGGGAGATAATCGACGACGGCATCGATAAGGTACTGGATGCCCTTGTTCTTGAGGGCGGAACCGCCGACGACGGGCACAAATTGGTTGGTGACGGTAAGACGGCGGATGGCGGCCTTGAGTTGGGTCGAGGTCGGGGTCTTTTCTTCAAGGAAAAGCGTGCCGATTTCCTCGTCCTTGTCGGCGACGGCTTCGATGAGTTCCTTGAGCGATTTCCCGGCCAGGCCCTTCAATTCGGCGGGAATGTCGACCAGTTCGTAGGTCGAGCCGATCTTGTCGTTATCGGAATAGAGAATGGCTTTCTGATTGATAATGTCGATCTGACCCTTGAGCTGATCTTCGGCGCCCCAAGGCAGGATGACGGGCCAGGCATTCGCGCCGAGCTTGTCGCGCATTTCGTTGATCGCATTCTGGAAGTTCGCGCCGACGCGGTCCATCTTGTTGATGAAGGCAATGCGGGGAACGCCGTACTTGTTGGCCTGGCGCCAGACGGTTTCGGACTGGGGCTGGACGCCGGCGACGCCGCAGAAGACGGCGATGGCGCCGTCGAGCACGCGGAGCGAGCGCTCCACTTCGGCAGTGAAGTCGACGTGGCCGGGAGTGTCGATGATGTTGACGCGGAACTTCTGACCCTCATAAAGCTTGACGATGCCCTCTTCCTTGCGCGCGGGCCAGAAACAGGTCGTCGCCGCCGAGGTGATGGTGATGCCGCGCTCGCGCTCCTGCTCCATCCAGTCGGTGACGGTGGTGCCCTCGTGCACCTCGCCGATCTTGTGGATCGAGCCGGTGTAGAAAAGGATGCGTTCGGTCAGCGTCGTCTTGCCCGCGTCGATGTGGGCGGCGATGCCGATGTTGCGCGTGCGCTCCATCGGATAGGGGCGCTTCGGGGAATTGGGGTTCTTGGCCTGCGTGGCAGGAGAGGCGGTTGCAGTGGCCATATGGGTTAAGGGTAAAAGGTTTTACTTAAAGGTTACGTTAGAACCGGAAGTGGGCAAATGCCCGGTTGGCCTGCGCCATCTTGTGCACGTCGTCCCGTTTCTTGACGGAATTGCCCTGGCCGTTGGAGGCTTCCTTGATTTCCGACGCGAGCGCCTTTTGCAGGGGCACGCCCTTGCGCTTGGCGGCGTTGGCGACCATCCAGCGCATGGCCAACGCGAGTTGCCGCTCCGGCGGGACTTCCATCGGGACCTGGTAGGTGGCGCCGCCGACGCGGCGGGACTTGACTTCGAGGCGCGGCTTCACGTTTTCGAGCGCCTTGTTGAGCACGTCGAGCGGATCGCCGTCCTTGTTCTGGTCGTTGACCGAATCGATCGCGCCGTAAACGATCCGCTGCGCGAGCGACTTCTTGCCCCGCTGCATGATCGCGGAGATGAGGCGTCCCACCACGGGAGATTCGTAGCGGCTGTCGGGAAGGATGAGGCGCTTTTCAGCGCGGCGACGTCGGGCCATGTTGAGTAGGGGTAAGGGTTAAGGGTAAAGGGAAAATGTT
Organism: Methylacidiphilales bacterium; assembly: GCA_035948935.1. Classification (GTDB taxonomy): domain Bacteria; phylum Verrucomicrobiota; class Verrucomicrobiia; order Methylacidiphilales; family UBA1321; genus JABDGH01. Next base: position 26,130 of record DASZIP010000019.1, read on the forward strand.
ATTTCTTGGCGGGCGCAGCAGCAGCCGCGGAACCGGCCGCCTTCGGTTTCTTGACGCCGTATTTGGAACGGGAAACGTTGCGGGTGAGTTTGTTGGTGTTGCTGGGACCCGCCGCGCCGAGGGCATCGAGCGTGCCGCGAACGATGTGGTAACGAACGCCGGGCAAATCCTTCACGCGGCCGCCGCGAACGAGCACGATCGAGTGTTCCTGCAAATTGTGGCCCTCGCCGGGAATGTAGGCGATGACTTCCTGGCCGTTGGTGAGGCGGACTTTCGCCACCTTGCGCAAGGCCGAGTTCGGCTTCTTCGGCGTGCGGGTCATCACCTGCACGCAGACGCCGCGGCGCTGCGGCGCGCCTTTGAGCGCGGGCGACTTCGTCTTGACGACGACTTTGCGGCGTCCTTTGCGGACCAGTTGGTTGATCGTGGGCATTCCGTATTTCTGTTTGGGTTTAAATCTGTCAATCTGTCCGTCCTAAATCCGCTTTCGGGTGGCGCGGAAGCGCTTGCCTCCCATGTGCTCGGGCCTCAGAAACAAAAACACGCCATTTGGGGTGGCGTGCTAAGCTTTTGAAGCTCGCATGGAGGACGACTTTTCCGGCTTCTAGGCCCGGAAGGCCGTCACACGCTTCCTCATCACTCAAAGCCCGGTCGATCGCCTTTGGCGGCTCGACGAGGCTTCCCCCGTTTTGCGGGGGAATGGGATCATGCCATGGTGGCAGATGCGTGCAAGAGATTTTTTGCGGATTTTTGGCGGTCCCGCGACCCCGCCCCATTTTGAAGACAAGCCCAGTTCTTTCTTTAAGTATCCCAAGATCGCCGCTAGCCTGTAAAATCGAGTCATTCCGTTTTCCATTCCCCCATGAACGTGCCTGAATCGAGCCGCCTTGCCCGCTACCTGGCGGTTATCCTGAGATGGCTCGCGGTCGCCTTTGCCGTTTTCGTTCTGACCCTCCTGATCGGTACCTGGATCACCCACATCTTCCTTCCCAAGGTCTATACCACGACCGCGCAAATCCAGATATTGCCTCCTAGTGAGACAAATGTCCGTCCAATAAGTCCCGACGGCAGCGGCTTTGACTCAATCAACTTCCGGGCCGAGTTCGATATTATGGAATCACCCGATTTTTTGCTGAAGATCATCCACGACCTCGGCCTAGACAAGGCGTGGGCCAAGCGGGTCTTCAAATCGACGCAGGACCAACCGTCCGACCAGGAGGCTCTGGCCTACATGCGCAAAATCGTGAAACTCGATTTTGCACGGGGAACGAACATCATCGACATTACCGTCTCAAGCGACGTGCCGGAAGAAGCCGCCGACATCGCCAACGCCATCGCCGATCTCTACAAAGTCCGGCGCGATGCCGAGCAAGCTCGACGCGAAAGCGAAGGTGAAGACGCCTTCCGCGACCAAGTCGCGCAGCAGCAGAAAGTTGTCGATGACGCGAGAACCGCACTGGAAAAAATGCCGAAGGATCAATCGCCGACCCTCCACGACACCCAGGTCAAGTTCGAACGGCAGCAAGTGCTTCTCGACGCCCTCAATGTTCGCCTCCAGCAGTTCGAAGCCAATAGTCATCTCCTGCAAAGCCCCGTCCGGACCATCTCCCGCGCCGGGCCCGCCCGGGCCGACAGGTCCTTCGCCTCCCTCATCACGACCGTGGCGGCGGGCTGCCTGGGCGTCATGGCCGCCTCGTTCGTTGAGATCATCCTCCTCTTTTCCCGCGCAGGGGGGAGGCCGAACAATTAGAACTCATTGCAAAAGTTTTGTTTTCCAATTCCGTCATCCTTCACCGGGTCGCCACGTTCCTATTCCTGTTAAACGAACTCGTCAATCGGGCGTCTCACCAGCATCGCCAAGATTACTTCATGGTATTGGAGATTGCGACTGAGTGTTCACTTGGACTTTAGCCCCATCCGTCAAAGAATCGGAGGGATTGAGGATAACGGAATCATCTTCTTTCAAGCCATCGATGACTTCGAGTTTCGTTCCGAAATCGCGTCCAATCTTGATGTCTTTGAGATGTACCGTATTCGTATCGGTATCGACGACGCCCACTTGGGTGCCTTGCGCGCGAAAAATGAGGGCGTTTCCCGGGATCACCAGCGGCGGGTGATTGGCGGTGATGTCGAAGTGGACCTGGGCGTAACCGCCCGGCAGCAGTTTGCCGTCCGGGTTCGGCACGTCCACTTCCGCCAGAAGAGTGAGGGAGTTGGGGTCGATGGACTCGGATGTTCTCGCCAGTTTGCCGGTCACCTTCTGATTGGGCGAAGAGGCCATGTCCAGCGTGGCGGAGATTCCCGGTACGATCTCGTCGCTGTAGTTTTCCGGAATGTTGACATAGACGCGAAGCGTTTTCGTCTGTGCGACCCGAAACAGTTCCTGCGAAGGCGTCGCTGATTGGGAAGGCGCGCTGCCCTGGGCGGCCGTCCCCGAACCGCTTGCGGTAACCAAATCGCCGACGTCGATTTTTCGAGCGGTGACAATGCCGTCAAAGGGAGCCTTGACTTCCTTGAAGGCCTCGGTTTGTTCCAGGCCGCGAACATTCGCCTGGGCGGCGGCAAGATTGGCTTCTTGAACCGCCACGCCGGCATTTTGGGTGTCCACATCCTGCTTCGAAACGGCGTTGGTATTACGCAAGTCGTTGTAACGCGCGGCCGTGGTTTTGGCGAGGTTCAGATTGGCTTCGGTCTGGGCCATGGCGGCCTGAGCCTGCATCAATTGTTGATCGGTCACGGGAGTTTCGATTTCAGCCAGCAATTCTCCTTCTTTCACCGGTGCGCCAATATCGACCAGCCATCGTTTGACATAGCCGCTGACCTGGGCGTAGACGGAGCTTTCCATTTCGGCCTGGACCGTGCCGGGTAGAACGAGGTGAATGTCCGTTGATCCCCGTTCCGGATGCACGACAAGAACGGTGGAAATCGCCATTTGCCTGGTCGCGGAGATCAGGGCCGTTTGCGCCTGGCTGCGCTGGAAAAAGACAAGAACCGCCGCCCCGCCTAAAACCAGCAGGAAGAACAGCGCATAAAGCCAGAAAGAGCTCCGCTTCCTCTTTTTCAGAGGCGCAGGCCGCACGATGGGGGTTTTCTCGACCATGGTTCGATTCGCGTCAGGGCTTCCGTGTCCGTTATTGGTTAACATACTTATTATTTGAGTTGATGGGCCGGAATTTGTGTATCTTCGCCAGGCTGGGATTCCGGTTGTTCTTGATCGGATCGTCCCCGGATGAGGCTGTAAACGACCGGGACAAAGAAAAGCGTGGCGACGGTGGCCACAATGAGGCCGCCGATCACGGCGCGTCCCAAAGGCGCATTTTGTTCGCCTCCTTCGCCGAGGCCGAGCGACATGGGAATCATGCCGATGATCATGGCCAGGGCGGTCATGATGACGGGGCGCAGGCGGGTGGTTCCCGCCTCGAGCACGGCTTGATGGGCGTTTTTGAGTTCAGCCATTCTCTCCCTGGCAAAGGTAATGACGAGGATGCTGTTGGCCGTGGCCACGCCAATGCACATGATGGCGCCCATCAAGGCGGGCACGCTGAGTGTTGTTCGAGTGAGGAACAACATCCAGACAATGCCGGCCAGCGCCCCGGGCAGCGCGGTGATGATGATGAAGGGTTCCGTCCAGGATTGGAAATTGACGACCATGAGCAGGTAGACGAGAACAATCGCTCCGATGAGGCCCTGACCCAAACCCTGAAACGAGGCGTTCATCGTTTGCACCTGGCCGCGTACGCCCAGTTGGGTTGCCTTGGGCGCTTCGTTTTGTGCGTTCGCGACGATCGTGTTCACCGCCTGTGAGACGGTCCCGAGGTCACGGTCCTGAACACTGGCGTACACGTCAACGACCGGAACGACACCATAATGGTAAACTGTCCCCGGCTCGGAATTTCGTGAGATCGTCGCGAGATTGGCGAGAATCTGGGACGAATTGGCTCCGTGCACCGGCAGGTTCTCCAGGTCCTGCAACGAACTGATATTATATTGGGGCGCCTGGACAACGACATTGTAGCTGACGCCATTCTTGGGATCGAGCCAGAAAGCGGGGGATGTTTGGAAACTGCCGCTCAGGGCATTCAGGACGGTGGTCGCGATATTGTTTGCGGTGATGCCCAGTTGCTCGGCCTGGGAACGTTCCATGGTGACGTTGAACCGCGGTTCGTCGTAAACTTGGTGCACGTGGACATCGACAGCCCCGGGCACCTGCTGGAGTTGATCCGCTATTTTGTGGGCCAGCGCCAGATTCCCGGCCACGTTCCTGCCGATCAGCTGAATGTCGATCGGGGCGGACAAGCCGAAATTGAGGATCTGATTGACGATATCCGAAGGCTGGAAGAAGAACTGCGTGCCGGGAAATTTGCGCGGCAGATCGATGCGGAGTTGACGCTGATAATCGGCCGTTGGCTTGTGCCCCGGGTTAAGGGAAACCAGGATATCTCCATCGGCCGTCCCGATGACGCCGGAATTCGAGTAGGACAAGTTGATGCTGCTGTACGGAAGGCCCAGATTGTCCAGAATTCCCCCCAGCTCTTTCGCGGGAATGTCCTTGCGAATCACGGCCTCGATCTGGTCGCAAAGCTTGGCGGTTTCCTCGATGCGCGTGCCGGTTTTGGCCCTGATATGAAGCTTGAATTCGCCGGCATCGACGGTCGGAAAAAAGTCCCGCCCGAGAAAGGGAACGAGACACATGCTGCCCAGGCAAAGGCCAAGGAAGATGATGGCGAAGAGACCGCGATGTTCCAACGCCCGGCCCAGCAAATCGCCATAGCCCTCGCGGACACGATGAAAGCCGGCTTCGAACGTTTGCTGGAACCGTCCGAAGAATCCAAGCTTTTTGCCGGAACCTTCGCCCGGTTGCAGCCCCGTCGCTGCAGGATCCGCATTGTCGTGGGAATGGCTTTTGAGCAGGTACATCGCCAGCGTGGGAACGAGGGTCCGGGAAAGGATGTAGGAGGCCATGACGGCAAACACCACCGATTCGGCCAGGGGCACAAAAAGATAACGGGCCACTCCCGAAAGCAGAAACATCGGGACGAAGACGATGCAGATGCAAAGCGTGGAAACGAAGGCGGGCACGGCAATCTGGCTGGCGCCCTTGAGAATCGCCTCGTGAAGATCCGGTTCCTTTTCGAGATAGCGGTCGATGTTTTCAATCGTCACCGTGGCGTCATCGACCAGGATGCCGACGGCCAGGGCGAGACCGCCGAGGGTCATGATGTTGATTGTCTCTCCCAGTATGCTGAGCATGAGGACGGAACTCAGCACGGAAAGCGGAATCGAAACGGCAATGATCATCGTGCTTTTCCAATCTCCCAGAAAAAGCAGGATCATGAGCGCGGTGAGACACGCGGCGATAATGCCCTCCCCGATGACGCCGTCGATGGAAGCGCGGACAAAGAGCGACTGATCGAACAAGGTCCGGATATCGAGATCGTCAGGAAGGCCGGGTTTGAGCTTCGGAATCAGGGCTTTGACATTGGCTACAATATCAAGCGTGGAGACATCTCCATTCTTCAGGATGGAGATAAGCGTTGAGCGGATGCCGTCCTGCCGGACGATATTCGTCTGGGGCGCAAACCCATCCCGAACGTGGGCGACATCCCGAATGTAAATGATCGTTCCGTTGACTGTCCTAATCGGGAGATTGTTCAATTCCTCGACGGCTTCCGGGCTGCCGTTCATGGAGATGTCGTACTCAAGCGGCCCGATTTTTGCGGTTCCCGAAGGCAGGATCAGGTTCTGGGCGCTGATGGCGTTGACCACGTCGCTGGGCACCAGTCCGAGCGCCTGGAGCTTGGGGATGTCGATATCGACCTGGATCTGCCGTTGCTTGCCCCCGTAAGGATAGGGGCTGGCCAATCCCTGGATGTTCGTTAGCGGGGGGCGAATGACGTTGAGTGAAATATCATTGAGCGCCTGTTCCGAAAGGGTCCTGCTGCTCAGGCTCAACTGGATGATCGGCACGCTGGAGGCGCTATACTGGATGATCAGCGGAGGAGTCGTGCCCAAGGGCAGTTGGCGGAGTTGAGTCTGGGAAATGGCGGTGATCTGCGCCACGGCCATGTCGATCTTGACGGACGGATGAAAGAAGACCTTGATCACGCCGATACCGTTGAGCGATTGCGATTCGGTGTGCTCGATATCATTGACGGTTGTGGTCAAACTCCTCTCCGCGGGCGAGACAATCCGTTGCTCCATCTGTTGTGGGGAAAATCCGGTGTAATTCCAAAGAATGCTGACCACCGGAATATTGATATTGGGGAAAATATCGACGGGCATCCCGGATGTCCCGGGCGTCCCGAGGATGACGATCGGGCTCAGAATCAAGATCAGCAGGGCCGCAACCAGAAAGGTATAAGGCCGGCTCAGCGCTAATTTAACGATCCACATAGATTACGAGGAACCACCCGACAATAAGCCGCAAGATGGGGGGCGCTTCAAGTTTTTATCCGAGCAGCCAACCAATCGTGTAAAAAAGAAGTCCGGATTTTCCCCCATTCCCCGTTACTGACATCAAACACAACGTCATAAAAATTACGTATAATGCCGGATTAGCGTAGCGTTGGTGATGTTACCGGCCCTGCAGGACGAAATGCAAGGCGGCCGCGGGGCTGTCCTCTTTTCCTCTGTCCTAAAATTTGGCCCCCTCCGCAGGAGTATCATTGCGTGCGGAGACGTCTCTTGGCATAAAAGTCTCTTCCGCCGTGGACGACCTTCCCCTCAGCATTCCGACGAACCCCCTGCCCGCGCCTGCGCCGGGGGCGCCCGATCCCAACGAGAAACCCCGTGTCGCACTGGCCGCGGGGCTCGCGTTGCTCTGGGGAATTTTCACCCTGCTGGCCCAGATCTCCGGCGCGCTCGACGTGTTCGAGGACCCCCTCCTCGACTGGCGCCTCTCGCTCAATTCGTATCCCGCCCCGCCCAGCGATCAACTCGCCCTCATCGCGATCGACACTATCCCCTCCGACCATCCGTGGCCCTGGTCGCGCCTCGATTATTCCCTCGTCCTGCGCAGCCTGATCGACTACGCACCGCAAAGCGTCGTCTTCGAGATGAACCTCAACGATCGGGACACCGAGTATGCCTCTTTCGACGACACCTTTTCGCATATCGTCCAGCGCGCCAATACGGTTGTCTTCGCCGCGACGGTCCTGACGCCGTCGAGCGCCGCCCCCTTGCCGGCAAAACTCGATTCGCTCCCGTTCCACGGCAACATGCGACTGGTGCCCCGCTTCGGCTCGGCGATCTGGCCCCTCGATACGTTCGCGGGAGGTTCGCCCGTGGGCGTCAACAATCTCGAATCGGAAGCGGGGCTGCGCCTGCGACGCATTCCGCTCGTCTTCATGCTCGACGGAAAAATGATCCCCTCGCTCGTCCTGCAGGCGGCCATCCAGCTTCTCGGGGCCGATCCCGCCTCCTCGGAGGTGCAGATCGGACGCGCGATCCTTCTACGCCGCAAGGACGGCAGGCTGCTGCGCACCATACCGATCGATGACGAGGGCCGGATGCGCATCCGGTATCATCAGGACCCCGTCGCGTCGTGGCAGGCGAGTTGGGACAACATCCTGCTTTATGACGACCAGATTCAGCATGGCATCACCCCCGACCGCGATCTTCGCGGCCTCGTCCGGCGGCAGGTCTGGATCGGACGGACCGATCCGGGCGAGCGGGAACGGTTCAAGACGGCGGTCGGCCCGCTTAGCCGCGTCGAGGTGCAGCTTCAGGCCGAGCGGACGATCCTCGACCAAGATTATGTCCGGCCGCTTCCACCGATGATCCTGGCCGGGCTTTACCTGCTCATCTGCATCGGCGGCGCGGTCGCCGTCATCCGATTCGGCGCCCTTCGCGCGGCGGCGATGCTGCTCGTGCTGGCCGGGTTCTGGTTCGGGTTGTCGATCCTCGCGTTCTGGCTCTACAACGTGATCCTGCCGATGCCGAGTTTTGCCATGCTCCTTTTTGGCGCCTGCGCCATGGGAATTCTCGCCTCGCGCTGGGACCTCGATCCCGACGAGGACTCGCGGCAGTTGCCGCTTGATATTTAGGGTGGAGACGCGACTCCCTTCGCATCCCCAAATAAATGGGACGGCAAGAGATTGGCCTCCCGGCCTTTTCCAGTCAGGGGCCCGGAATATCTTTTGCGCTATCGCGCAGGAATTGCCGTCCCTACCAAATGAAAATCCCGCGTCAAGGGCCGTTCGGCGGCGGCGCATTCGTTGACGCACCCGGAGGTGGAGGCGTTCCAGCGCCGTTATTGGTCCCGTCGTGATGATGCATCCCGCCCGAGCCTCCATGGGAAGAGCCCCAGGGGCGCATGTGGCCGGAGAATATTTTTTCACGCTCGCTTTCCATCTTTTGCAATTCGACTTTTTGATCGGGCGTCAGGAAGGCTGAAATCTGGTCGTCGGCCGCCTTGAAGATTTGGGCGTCACTCTCCAATTCGTCGCGATGCAGCGACTGAATGCTCGTCGTGGCATCGGCCAGGATCGGCTGGATTTTTGCCTGTTGATCCGCAGTCAAATGCAGCCGTTGGACCAGATGCGCCATCCAATGTTGCTTGATCTGCTGCGCACCCGGCGACGGCATGAAATACGGCCCCAGCCCGATGGTCAGGGCCGATCCGGTGACGACGCCCACGATGAAAATGATGCCCAGAACCAGCCACGGCTTCAGATTGGAACTCATGGAGCGTCATCCGAGGGAATCGTGGAATCGGTGAGTTGCAGGTATTCGGCAAATGGATTGGCGGGAGTCTCGGTGCTCTTGAACAGGGGCCAGAAACTGACGGCCATGATGAGGCCGGCGACGATCAATCCCCGCACCAGAAGCGCCATGTCCCAGAAACCGGGTTCGGTCGATTGCGCCGCGCGCCACGCCGCCATGACCCGGGTATCGAGCCCGTAAGAGGGCGCGGCAACCGGCTCAGGCCGGCCCGCAATGGCCCGCGCAGCGGCCCGAAAGAGCCGGTCAAGTTGGTCATCGAGGGGATTCATGGGTTCTCCTTCATTAGCAAATTGTAGCGCTTGCGCAATTGCGCTCTTGCCCGAAAAGCGCGCACCTTGATCAACGAGCGGTTCCAGCCGGTAAGGCCCGCGATCTCGTCCATATGGCGCCCCTCAAGATACATGAGACGCATCAGAAGCCGGTCGGCCGGGCGCAACGCGCCGAGGAGCTTGTCGACCAGTTCCTTCGACGCGACATAGTCGGAGGCGTCGAGTTCTCCCGACGACGTGGCGAGATGCTCGACGACGTTCGCCTCGTCTTCGCTCAAATCGGCGAGGCGGACTTCGGGCCGGCGCTTTTCATGCCGGATCTGGTTGAGGCAGGTATTGATCGCAATCCGCGAAACCCAGTGAAGAAAAGGAACCTTGCCGGAAAATTGATTGAGGTGGCTCATGACCTTGACGCAGACCTGTTGGACGAGGTCCTCGGCGCTTTCGCGTGCGGGAAGATTCGCCTGCACCAGTTTGGTCACATGTGGATACATATAATGAAATAGTTCGAGGATCGCCTTTTCATCGCCTTCCCGCCCACGCGCCAGGCATTCGGCCACCTCCGCGTCTGTCATATCAAGGCTAACCTCTTCATAAGTTGTTGACTCCTAGCTTTTCCACTCGGTTACAAAATTATTCATGTAGCGACGCTCATAGACCGCCGCTAGACTAACATTCCCATGCCTCTTCCTGCGCTCTCTTTCGGCAGCCTGCAACTGAGCACGCCTCTCTTATTATCTCCGCTGGCCGGTTATACCAATCTTCCTTTTCGCCGGGTGATCCGCGAACTCGGCAGCGTGGGACTCTGCACGACCGACCTGGTCAACGCGCGGTCGCTCCTGGAGAAAAATCGCAAGGCGCTCAAGCTCGTCGAAAGCTGCGCCGAAGACACGCCGCTGGCGGTGCAGCTTTTCGGCGCCGTGCCGGAGGAAATGGCCGGGGCCGCGCAGATGCTCGAATCGCTCGGCGTGGCGTCGGTCGACGTCAACATGGGCTGCCCGGTGCGCAAGGTCTGCCAGGTCGGCGGCGGCTCGGCGATGATGACGGAACTCGGCCGGACCTCGGCGCTCGTGCGCCGGATGGTCGACGCCGTCCGCATCCCGGTCACGTGCAAGATGCGCCTCGGCTGGGACGACGACAACCTCACCGCGCCGGATCTCGCCCGCGCGCTGGAGGACGCCGGCGCCGCCGCGATCATGGTCCACGGCCGCACGCGCCAGCAGGGCTTCGACGGGTCGGTGAACCTGGCGGGAATCCGGCGCGTGGTCGCCGCGGTACGCCGGATTCCCGTGATCGGCAACGGCGACATCACCAGCCCGCAGGCGGCAAAGATCATGCTCGATTCGACCGGCTGCGCGGGGGTGAGCATCGGCCGCGGCGCGTTTTACAACCCGTGGATTTTTTCCCACACGATGCGTTATCTCGAAGCCGGGGAGCCGCCGCCCGAACCCGATTTTTCCGAGCGGGTCCGCGTCATGACGCGTCATCTCGATTTGATGATCGACGTTTTCGGCGAAAGCCTCGGCTGCACCATGTTCCGGAAAGTCGGCCCCTGGTACGCCAGGCGTTTCGGCCCGGCCTCGCTCTTCAACAAGGGGATCGTCCGCATGTCGACCCGCGCCGATTACCAGGCGCTGCTGGCGCAGTACATCGCGTGGCGCGCGCAATTCCTCGATGAAAATGGACGGCTCCTTGGCAAATATTCCCCCGCGCCCCACGCGCTGAATTTCCGCGACGACGAAGCCGATGCGCCCGCCGTCACGCGCCGCGAGGCCATCCCCGTTCCGGCCGGCCCGAACGAGCTTTGGTAAAACTCGAAAAGAGAATTCCACGCCGTCAGACTTCAAGAAACGAGCGGACGAATTCGTTCACCGGATTCTGCCGCAACTCGGCGGGCGCGCCGATCTGCTGGATCCGGCCTTCGTTGAAGATGACGACGCGGTCGGCAAGCTCGAACGCCTCCTCCTGGTCGTGGGTGACGAAAAGCGACGTGAGATGCGTCCGCTCATGGAAATGGCGCAGCCACTTGCGCAGGTCCCTGCGCACCTTGGCATCGAGGGCGCCGAACGGTTCGTCGAGCAGCAAAACGCGCGGCTCGATGGCCAGGGCGCGGGCGAGGGCGACGCGCTGGCGCTGGCCGCCCGAAAGCTGCGAGGGAAACCTTTTTTCGTAGCCTTCGAGCTGGATCAACTGGAGAAGATCGCCCACCCGCTTTTCGACCGCCTCCGCGTTCGGGCGTCTTTTTCCCGGCAGGACGCGCAGTCCAAACGCGATATTCTCATAGACGTTCATGTGCTGAAAAAGCGCGTAGGCCTGAAAAACAAATCCCGCCTTGCGCTCGTAGGCGCTTTTGTCGGTGACATCTTCGTCGGCGAAGGTGATCCGGCCCGCATCGGGAATCTCGAGCCCCGCGATGACGCGCAGGAGAGTCGTCTTGCCGCTGCCGCTGGGACCGAGCATGGCGAGGAGCTCACCCGTTTGCACCTCAAGCGAAACATCGCGCAATGCCGGAACGGCCCGCTGACCGCGGGTCTCGAATCGTTTGGAAATATGGCTGACGGCGACGCTCACAAATAGGAGATGGTTTCGTCCCGGAGGGACGTTTGATAGTAGCCCGGCAATTTATTGCCGGGTATCCGTATGGTGGAGAGAGGCGTCCCGGAGGGACGCTTGAACACATACGGAGGGTCATAGTTCAAGCGTCCCTCCGGGACGCCCGTGCTTTCCGACACGTACCCGGCAATGAATTGCCGGGCTATTTTCGGTTGTCCCGCTGGGACAGCAGAGGCTTCGTTGAGGACGAGATGAGAGATCATGGTTAATTCAATGCGAACGACCGCCATGGGGAACCAGCCGCCGCCATTCGAGCGCGATTTTAATCGCGAGCGTCACGGCGGACAGCAGCAGCAAAAGGGAGGCGAGCGCAAAAGCCTGGGGCAGGTTGAAGTTGAGGTAATATTGTTCGATCTGAAGCGGCATGGTGATCCGGTCGTCGACGCTCCCCGCGACCACCGAGACCGCGCCAAACTCGCCCATGGCCCGCGCGTTGCACAGGATCATCCCGTAGAGAACGCCCCATTTGATTTTGGGAAACGTCACGCGCCAAAAAAGCTGCCAGCCGTTGGCCCCAAGCGTCAGCGCCGCTTCCTCCTCGGCCCTTCCCTGCGTCTCCATCAGCGGGATGAGCCCCCGCGCCACAAACGGAAACGTGACGAACGCCGTCGCCAGCACGATGCCCGGATAGGCGAACATGATCTCGATTCCATGCGCGTCGAGCCACGGGCCGAGAAATCCCTTCTGCCCGAAAATCAGCGCGAAAATGAGGCCGCCGATGACGGGCGACACCCAGAGCGGAATTTCGATGAGCGAAATCAGCAGCGCCTTGCCGCGAAACTTGAAATGGGTGACCGCCCACGCCGCGCAAACGCCGAAAACCGTGTTCATCGGCACCACGGCGAGCGCGACCAGCAGCGTGAGCCGGATGGCGCTTGCGCTGTGTCGGGCCGTCAAAGTGGAAAAATAAAACGCGAGGCCGCCGCGCAGCGCCTCGTAAATCACCACGCAAACCGGAAAAACCAGGAAGAAAAGGACGAACGCGAACACGATCCCTATAAAAAGGTATCGCGCCAGCCAGTGGTCGGAGGTCGCGCGTCTCATGCGGTCCCCCGACGTTTGGCCGCGAAATGCTGCGCCATGTTCACCGTCGCGACGATGGCGAAGGACATGATGAGCATGGCGAGTCCCAAACCGGCCGCGCCGACGTAATCAAATTCATCGAGCTTGATGATGATGAGCTGCGGCGTGATTTCCGTCGCATAGGGAATCATGCTCGAAATAAAGACGATGCTTCCGTACTCCCCCACCCCGCGACCGAACGCCAGCATGACCCCGGTCAAAAGGGCGGGGCCGAGCGCGGGAAAAATCACGCGCCGAAAGCTCTGCCACCGGTTCGCGCCGAGGCACGCCGCGGCCTCTTCCACCTCGATCGCCAGATCGTCGATCACGGGCTGAAGCGTCCGCACGACAAACGGAAAGCCGATGAAAGTGAGCGCGATCAAAATTCCCCACGGCGTGTAGGCGATCCGCCAACCGAACCATTCATAGAGCACCTGGCCGATCGTCCCGCCATGGATCGAGAAAACCTGCGTCAGCGCAAGGCCCGCGACGGACGTCGGCATCGCGAACGGCAAATCGACCAAGGCGTCGATGATTCTTCTGCCGGGAAACTGATACCGGGTCAGGGCCCACGCCGCGATGAATCCGAAAAAGCCGTTGAGAAGCGCAGCGGCGAACGAAAGCCCGAAACTGAGCCGGTAGCTGTCGAGGGCGCGGACATCCGTCGCGACGCCGAGAGCATGCCCGGCGACCGCCAGGACGCCCGGGTAATCGGCCGTCGGAGTGACCGTCTTGAGGACCAGGGCGGCCAGCGGGATCAGGACAATTGCGCTGAGATAAAAAATCGTGAAACCGAGCGTCAGGTGAAACCCCGGCAGAATGCGCCGCCGTTTTGGACGCGCGGAAAAAGGAGGCTCGGTTGGATCGGTCTCCATAGGCGCAAGAATTGGTATCTTTTCCGGCACGGAAGCCACCACATTCACGCGACGAGTCTATTCGTGAAACGTCGCAAATAAAGCTAAATCTATTGATTTAGTTGTATTTTAACAAAATATTCTATCAATAAGGTACTTGCATTTGTTTTTGTGCGTTAATAGCAAGCCGAAAGCCATCGCTTTTCAGCTTTTCTTACCCCGCTTACGGAACCGGGAGGTCAGGGCAGCGGCTCTGTTGGACGGAGCCTGTGTGAGTTGACTTCGACACTGCCGCCGACACCGGCATTGATGGTGACCCTTTTAAAATCGGAGGAGAAGATGAGCGTGACGACACCCTTGTTGACATCGACGCTCTTGCCCAAGACGTTGAAGCGAAATTCGGCCTCCGTCTCGGCGCTCGGCGCCAGAATGGCCGTCAATCGTCCCTTGGAATCGGTGCCAAAGCTCACCTGAACCGAAACGTCGCCAACGGTTACCGGCTGACCGACGGTCGCAAGCGCGAGTTCGGTGATCCGTTCGCCCTTCGGACCAAAAACAACCAGTTGATTGTGCGTCCCTATCGCGACGGCGAATTGGTCATCCGCGCTGGCCAGTGAGAAAATCGCTGCGGAACAAATCAACCCGACCCAAAAAGCCCGAAAACATTTTGTCATTCCTCCGACGACTAGCATCATGTCGATCTCTCTGCAAGCTCTTCGTGTCCATCTGTGGCTAGTTTGACAAAACCCTCGAATTGTCAAGCGTTGCTCGCAGGGTGGACGGCCACTGTCAGCGAAACGTCAGTAAAGCGGAGAGTCATGGGACTATTCGCCACGCGCCGGTCAGATGCGGCGTTTGCCGAACTCGTGCGACGGTACGTTGACCTCGTTTATTCGACCGCGTTGCGCATGGTTTGTGACGCCCATCTTTGCAACACCAGTCGCCCACGCGACCGGACGCCTGCTAATCGCCCCCCAGGGCCTCCGCGATCCGCGCGTGAATCGCGGCCAGTTCGGCCTCCGACGCATTTTCAGAAACCAGGACCGCCTCGCCCGTGATCAGGCGGCAGGTTGAGAACGGAAGCGGAATTTGAAAGCGGTCCCAACTCTTCAGCACCCACTTCCACTTCAATTTGCACGTCACGGCGACAATCGGACGCCCCGTCGCCTGCGCGAGGCGGACCAGCCCGGGTTGAATCTGGTAACGCGGCCCGCGCGGCCCGTCGGGCGTGATGACCAGATCGACGCGCGGATCGTCCGCGGCGCGGATCGCCCCGAGCATCGCCGAAACGCCGTGGCGCGAACTGCTCCCCCGGACCGCCTTGATTCCGAATTGAGCCGCGACGTCCGTCATGAACTGCCCGTCCCGGCTCCGGCTGATGATCGTCAGGGCGGTCCGTCCACGGCAATAGTGCTTGTAGAAGTAGGGCATCAGCCCCGTCCGGTTGTGCCAGAACGCGATGATGACGGGGGCGTGCTCCGGCTGATCGAGGATGCCGCCGCGGTCCTCGAGGGTCATGCGCAAGGTCGATCCAATCGTTTGAATCACCACCGAACTGAGCAGCGCGAGCAAGCGTTTCATCCGATCCCCGGTCCGCGTAACCGGCCGATGAGCCGGGATACGGCGCGGCCGGGGGTTTTGACCAGGAGTTCCGTCATGAAAACATCCCAGGTCATCGTTAGAGGTTCCACCACGGATCGAAGCATAAACAGGCCCGCGCCCATGGTGAAAGCCAGCGCGCAATAAAACAAACTGTAACTGTTCCATTCCCAATCCCCCCACGCGACGCGCCACCGGTCGAGGCAGTCCATCACCGGGCCCCACACCAGGGGAACGAGGCCGAGCGTCAGGTTGCTCGCCACGCTGTAGAGCGCAAGAAAGTGGGGGCGCCCCATGTGCGGAACGATTCCCATCACCATGCGAACGTTCGCCAGGTTCCAAAGCGCGCCGCCCAGTCCCAAAGTGAAAATCTGAACGCAGAGGACGGCTTTATTCAACGGAATGATTCCCGCCGCGACGCCGGCCCAGCCGGTGAAATGGCAAATGAAGAGAATACCCGACGCGGTCAGCGCCGGCCTGTCGCCGGCCCGATTGATGAGCGGACCGATCAGGAACAGGCCCATGGCGAGGGAGATCGTGCTGAAAGCCGCGAAGAAAAGAACACCCGACTCGCTCACATGAAGAAAGGTCCGAAAATAGCGCACCCAGAAAACGTTCGACGCGCCGAGAGCCATGTTGATGACCACGTTGTAGCGGACATATTTGAAAAACGGCGGATAGAAAAACATCTCGCGCCACGGCATCGGCGCCGGGTTGGAAGTGATTTTTTCCACCGCCACGTCGGGAATGCGGCGCAAAAAAATCAGGCTCGCAAAGGCCGCCGCCGCGCTCATCGCAAAGACGGCGCCGAACGAGTACCAGGCGTCGTGGAGTTGCAGGAGCAGTCCTGAAATGAAAAGGCACGCGACGGCCGCCAGCGCGCCGGCCAGTTGGTCCTTCGTCAGGAATTCTCCGCGCCTGCCTTCGGGCACGATATGAGTGAACCAGGGCAATATGCCGCAGACCGCGATGCCGCGCAGCGTGTTGTAAATAAAGGAGAGCCCCAGCATTATCACCATCCGCGTGGCGGGGTCGACCGAATCGGGCAGGAAAGCGACCAGCGCCATCCCGACGACCACCACGCTGCGTGAAACCCATCCGCTGAGAACGAACCGCCGATAGCCGACCTGCTCGACGTAGCGGGCGGCGGGAATTTGGAGAATCGTCAGGATCGGCGGGAGGGAGGCCGCGATGGCGAGAATCGTCGCGGTCGCGTTGAGATGCTGGAAATAGAGCAGCATCGGCGATCCGAGCACCACGCTCCACGAAGCCGTGTTGAAGACCTCGTAGATGTAAACATTGTGGATGTCCTTCGGCATCGGCTCCGGCGAGGCCGGGGAAGGTTCTGCCTTGGGCGCGGGAGAAAGGCTCATGCGCTCGGGGTTTTCATACGAAACGTCGAGCTTAAAGACTCCTTCCCCGTTAGCCAAGGCGGAGTTGCTTGATTCTCAAAACGCCGTGATCTCGATGTCCATACGCCCTTGGAAATAAGCGTTAACCATCTCGTAAAGAAGAACTTGAGTATTATTGATCCGGGAAGCGGCGCCCATCGTCCCGTTCAAAAGCCGGGGATGGGGAGAAATCGGAGAGGGAGTGGCGAATCGTCCTTTTCAACAGCTTGTTGTCGGCTATAAAAAGTTCGTTGGTAATCGGGGAATGATGAAATGCGATCACACTGTCACCATCTATCGAGAGCGAAACGGGAAGGTCGAATGATTTTTCACCTCTCCAAACCTCTGATTGGGCTTGGGTATAGCGGTTTGTTGATGCTGGCGGCGCTTGGAAATGTCGTTGCCGATGAGCCGTCGTCCCCGGCGGCTCCCGATGATTCACAGACCTCCGACAGCTCGCAGAATCCGCCCAATTCGCCGGTTCCCAACACCCCTCTGCTTCCGCAACAGGCGGCCAACCCCTATCAGCCGTTTTCCTCCTCGACGTCGAACATCCAATCGCCGCAATTGACGGCGCCCTCCCTTTACACCACCGGTGTGAACGACGTCTCGCAGATCGCCGTCAATAATGCGCTCGTCCAGGCCTTCAGCCAACAGCCCGCCTCCGGCTTCTTATCGGAGCAGGGAGCCAGCTATTCCCAACCCCCGATAGATCGCATTCGTTTGGGCCCCTTCGACCTCAAGGCGACTCTTTTGATGAATGTCGTCTCGGACGACAACATTTTGGCCACCGGGGGAAACGGAACTGGAACCGGCAGCGGAGGAAAAATCAGCGACACGAGTTTTGGCCTCACTCCCGCGGTCCTGCTGCAATATGGCACGCACGAGGGAGAGAAAGGTTACGCCTCGCTCGTCTACGCTCCCACGCTGACGCGATACTTTGAGCACTCGGACCTGAACAGCGACAATCAAAATGTGGCGTTCAACGCGGTCTATCCGTTTCAGAGATTGACGCTCGATCTTTCCGAGACCTACGCGGAGGTGACAGGGATCAATCAAGACCTGAATGCGCGGACCACGCAAAATTCGAGCCTCACGATTTTCGGCGGGAATTACGACATCGACGACAAACTTTCGTTCGCGAGCCACCTGCAGGAGTTGATCACGACCTTCTCCGGAGGGCAGGGAGGGGTCCAGGGACAGGGGGACACCATCACGTCGCTCAATTCTTCCTTCACCTACCAGATCACGGACAAGGTGAAGCTGACGCCCGGCCTTAACGTGGGATTGGAAAAGCCGCAGAACACCGCGCAGCAGACGTTTGAGCAGGCCCTTGTCGGGGTGACGTACCAGCCGACGGAGAAAATCAATTTCTTCGCCCAGGGCGGCGCGGAATTCCGCCAGTACGACTCGAGCGACGAGGCCGGCGAAACCGCGCCGGGGAAGGATGTGGTCAATCCGATCTTCAGCGCGGGCGTGGGATACACCCCTTTCGATTCGACGACGCTTACGGTCAGCGCGTATCAGGACGTTTATGCCTCCAGCGCCGAGTCGAACGAAAGCGTGGTGAGCACCGGCGTCGGAGTTTCGGCGACCCAGCGCTTCTTCCAAAGGCTCTATCTCAACTTCAACTTCAACTATGCACACAATGAAGGCCAGGCCGACACGGGCGGCGCTTCAAGCGGCAGCCAGGACACGCTGGTCTACCGGCCTTCGCTTTCGTTTGCGCCGACCGCGTGGACGTCGCTGGCGGTCTATTACCAGTACCTCGACAACGAATCGAACACGCAGGGGGCGAGCTATCATGACAACCAGTTGGGCGTCTCCGCTTCGGTCCAGTTTTAAAGCGGTCCCCTTGACTCCCCATATTCGTTCTTTCGTTGTTCGACATGGTTCGTTACGCTTCTGCGACCTATCCGTCCATGAATTCTCCCCGTAAGACCCCGTCGAGCCGCGCATCTCAAGAGAAGGAACTCGCGCCCCTTTCG
Source organism: Methylacidiphilales bacterium (assembly GCA_035948935.1). GTDB lineage: Bacteria > Verrucomicrobiota > Verrucomicrobiia > Methylacidiphilales > UBA1321 > JABDGH01. The sequence continues at coordinate 44,630 of DASZIP010000019.1, forward strand.
CTCGACTACGAGCATCTCGGGCGGCTCGCCCTCAAGCATTGGAAATGGCTGGCCGGGGGTGTGGTTGGAGGGGCTGTCGCCGGCCTTCTTTACGCGGCGGCGCAGACTCCCGCCTACGCCGCGACGGCCACGATTGTCGTTTCGGAAAGGGACCCCAATTTACAGGGCGCCGAAAACGCAAGCGTAACCGATGACACAAGCGGCGAGATGATCGAAACGAAGGTTCAGCTTCTTCAGACGAAAGACCTGCCGGAAGAGGTTGTGAAGAAGGAGCACCTGAATGAAAATCCCGATTTCCTCCCCAGCGACGCGCCTCCGCCGGTTTCCGAAGACGTTGCCGCGGGGATATTGATGGGTGACGCCACGATTCGCAAGGCGCCCCTGACCCGGGTGATCGACATCACGGTGGAACATCGTTTGCCGGAGATGGCCGAGTTCCTGGCGAATAAACTGGCCGAGCAATCGGTTTTGCAGGAGTTGGAGCAAAAGACGAAGGGTGCCAGGGATCTTGCCACTTATTATCAAACTGAGGTCGACCGGCTTCAGCAAAAGGTTGTGGAGGCCGAAAACGCGCTGCACGCCTACGAAGCCACCCACAATTTGCCCGCGTCGAGCGACAATCCGAATGCCGCGGTGGACACTCAGGCGACCGATCTGAACCAGCAATACATCAACGCCCAGATCCAGGTGACCGAGTTGGAGGCGCGCTATGGGCCGGAAAATCCGAAGTTGATCGAGGCCAGGCTACTCGTCGACCAGTTGCGGGACGATCTCCAGAAGGCCCAGGCGAACACGGTGACGCTCAGCAGCGAAAACATGGATTACAGCAGGCTGCAGAGCGAGGCCGCCTCGTACCGGCAGCAATTGGAGAGCATGCGCAAGGAGCTCGAGATCGCCGAAAGCGCCGTGCATGTGGCGGTGCCGAGCATCACTGTCCGCGACGAGGCGAACTCCGCCATCCGCGTTCGTCCGAATCGAACGAAGTCGGTCGCGATCGGCGGTTTCATCGGTCTGCTTGGCGGCCTGGGCTTCATCCTCGGCCTCTATTTTATCGACAACTCAATCCGGACCGTTTCGCAGGCCGAGAGCGTGTTGAGCCTGCCGGTCATCGCGGCCGTGCCGATTCTCGGCGATTCGCAAGGCAAGTCGGTTCTGCCGACTTATTCGGACCCGCAATCGTTCGTGGCCGAGTCTTTCCGGGGGCTTCGCGCCTCCCTCATTCTCCACGACAGGGAAAATCCGGTGAAGACGATCCTCGTCGCCAGCGCCATTCCGGGAGAGGGAAAAAGTTTTTGCGCGGCGAATCTCGCGGTCGCGTTTGCCCAGGCCGGGTTGAAAACGCTGCTCATCGACGCGGACCTCCGGCTTCCGACGCTTCACACCTATTTCAACTTTCCCGGCGAAAGCGGCGGGTTTACCGAGGTGCTTGCGGGCCGGGCGAAGCTCGCCTCGGCGGTTGTCGCTTCGCCCGTGCCGGCCCTCTCGCTGCTGTTGACGTGCATCCCGTCCGATTCTCCGGCGGAATTGCTTTCGGGAAACAACCTGACCCTTCTTCTGGACGAAGCCGCCGCGACCTATGATCGCGTGGTGATCGACAGCGCGCCGCTCAACGCCGTGAGCGACACGATGCTGGTCATGCCGAAGGCCGACGCGATCCTGCTTGTGATTCGCGCCGCGCTGACGCCCGCGAGCGAATGCAAATCGGCCCTGCAAAAAATTTCTGGTGGCAAGATGAAACCGTTGGGCCTTATTCTTAATTACCTCGAGCCCCACACCCTTAAATCTTATTCATATGGCTACTCATATGGACAAAAGCCGAAGGAGAAATATGCAAAATAGAATCAAATACCATGGCCTGTTTTTCAACCTGCACAGGCTTGCCGCCCTGCTGGCGGCGTTGTTTCTCGGCGTGACCGTCGGGCGGGCCGATCCCGAGGCGACGGCAAGCCCGGTCACTCCCACAGCCACGGTGTCAAGCACCTACCGGCTTTCGCCCTACGACGTCATCGACATCTCCATATATAACGAGGAGGACCTTCACACCCGGGCGAAACTGGGGTCGGACGGCACGGTCCTGCTTCCCCTCATCGGGAGTGTTTCCCTCGGCGGCAAGACGGTGGCGGAAGCAACCGAATTGATCCAGAAGCGCTACGCCAACGGCTTTGTGAAGGATCCGCACGTCCTGGTGACCGTGATCGAGTACCGAAAGAGCACCTTTTCCATCCTGGGACAGGTCATGCGGCCCGGCATCTATGAAATCCCCGAGGGAACACACATGAGCATCGTCGACGCCGTGCTTCTGGCGGGAGGATTCACCCGTACGGCGGCGCAGAACGGCGTGAAGGTCAAGCGGATGGTCAATGGCAAGGCGGTTGTCTATAAAGTCAAGGCGGGATCGATGGCCGACTCGCCCGACATCGCCCCGTTCGAGATCGAGCCGGGCGATATCATCAAAGTCAACGAAAGCTGGTTTTGACGGCAATGTCGGCCGGGACCGGCAGCCGGTAGTGTTTGAAGGGGCTCTTGGCCGGTTTCTTCAGGAACCGGGGCGAACTCCAGCAGAGGGCGAGCAGGACGAGGAAGAAGAGCCTGATCGAGGGGACCTGGAGCGGGAAATCGATGAGGGCCTGGGTTAGGGTTCCGCAGACCCCGAGGATCGCGGCGAGGACCAGGTGCCGCTCCGTTTTGCTCGGAAACAACTCGCGGTGCGCATAGGTCCAGATCGCGCGATAAAGGCCGCCCACCACGAGCAGAGTCCACCACAGCGTGCCCAGCCAGCCCCACTCGAGGACGGTTTGCAGGTAATCTTCATGCGCGTATCCCCGCAGGGCCACGCTGATATTGCCCAGCGGACTCGTCTCGTAAGGAAAGGCGATGGGGAACAGGCCGGGGCCGAGGCCCAGGAAACCGACGGTCGGCACCGCATTCACGTATTGTTGATACGCCGCCCATCGTCCGTCCATGGAGGTGGAAACATCCGAGACATTGGTCATGCGCTGGAACGCCGCTTCGCGGGCCAGTTGGGACGAGCCAAACAGCCCCCCCGCGATAAGGGCAAGAGTGCAGGCGCACACGATGAACAGGGCCTTTCGTTCCATCCGCATCAGCCCGGTCGAAAAAGGCCAGGGCAGGATGAGCAATCCGATGGCCAGCGAGGCCTTCGATGCATTCAGGAAGAGGGCCGCTCCGCAGGCGAGCGAGGAGAGCGTCCAGACGACCTTCCCGGCGAACGTGCCCGACGGAGAGTAGGCGCGGCGGGCAAAGACGAGGATGAGAGGCCACGCCAGATTCAGGAAAGCGCCCGCGTTCGCGTGATAGCGATAGAGGGCGAAATCGTTCCAGTCGATGTCGGCCGACTTCCAAACATAGCGCATGAGCGGCTCTCCGCCGAGCTTGAGGACAATCCCGACCACGCTGATCAGCACTCCCGAAATGGCCGCGGCGAGAAGAATAAACCTCCGCAGGACCGGATGGACGAAAAGATCGCAAGCCACGACGAACGCGCCCAGCAACAGGGTTGTGACCGCCATCGAGTCGAAGGAGACGCGCCGGATTTGGTCCATCGTCGTCGTCACCGTTCCTCCGTTCGCCGACACCAGCGAGGGGAAGACCGGATTCCACGTCATCCACCAGCCTTGAAGCAGAATGGCCGTCGCGCAAATCAGCACCACCTTGGAAACGGCGGGCCGGTGTCGTTTGCACGCGATGCTGACAACGCCCGTCACGATTGAGGCGATGAGCAGGCCGAAGAGCGTCGGCAACATGTCGGCGCGCGTGCAGCCGTAGGCGAGCGGCGCGTAGAACAACGCGACCGCCAGAAGAAAGGCGCTGGCCCATGCGATTCGAGTCGGGATGTTCACGGGGTGGAAAATCGAGGAAACTTCCGGAAGGCGCGGCCTCGCGGCTCACCCGGGTAAGATAGGGCGTCTCTTCAAAAGAGGGCAAGGCCGCATTGCGGGCCGTTTTTGGGAGCGCCTTTGTTGCTCGTCAGTCCAAGACCGCCGTGGTTATCCTGCTTCCCGATTTTGAACGCGCCCCCTCAAGCCTTGAAAATTCTTTTCGTCTGCGGCTGCCTCGAACCCGGCATGGACGGCGTGGGCGACTACACCCGGAGGCTTGCCGCCGAACTCAACGCGCGCGGGCATCGTTGTTCCCTGCTCTCGCTCGCCGATTCGCATGTCGGGGAACCCGCCGCCGGTGAATCGGGCGGCGCAAACGCCTCCGTTCCGCACCTTCGCCTCCCCGCGGCCCATTCGTGGCCCGAACGGATTCGCCGGGCGAAAAGCTTTTGCGAGAGCGCTGCACCCGACTGGATCAGCTGGCAATTCGTTCCCTATGCGTTCGATCCGCGCGGGCTGAGTTTCGGCCTCGGCGGGCGATTTGCGGAAATCTCCGGCGGTCGCCGAAACCACGTCATGTTCCACGAAATCTGGATCGGCGAGGCGGAGCAGGCGCTGCTGAAAAACAAGATCGTCGGAAAATTGCAGAGGCGCATCATCAAGGACCTTCTGCGCAGACTCCGCCCGCTTGCGGTCCACACCCACACGCCTCTTTACCGGCACCTTTTGGCCGGGATCGGATGCGACGCGACAATCCTGCCACTTTTTGGGAATGTCCCCCTGGCGAGCCATCCCCGTCCCGGGTGGCTGAAGGAAAAGTGGCCCGACGGTTGGGCCCGATTCCACCTCGACGAGCGCGATTCGTGGTCGATTTTTGTGATCTTCGGCACCATCCACCCCGAGTGGGACGGCGAAGATTTTCTCCGAAGGGCCTCGGCGGCCGCGCAACGGGCCGGGAAAAAATGTCTTCTCGTTTCCATCGGCCGGCCGGGGGCGGAGGGCGAACGCATCCTGCGCGACCTTCAGCGTCACGAGGGGGATTCGTGGCGGTTCCTCAACCTCGGTCCGCAATCCGGGGAGGACATCTCCCAATGTTTGCTCATGGCCGACTTCGGCGTCTCGGCCGTCCCGCCGGAGTACATTTTCAAGAGCGGGACCGCGGCCGCCATGATCGAACACGGTTTGCAGGTCATCACAACCCGCCCCGCGTATCGCTACCCCCGTTGTCCGCCGGAGATCCTATCGGTCGGCATGAGGAACGTCGTCCTCGATTTCGATTTGGCGGCCTTGAAAAAATCGAAAGCGGAGAGCCTTCTTCCGGCGGTGGCGGGCCGGTTCATCGACGATTTGCACCAGGCCAGGACGGCCCCGCGAAAAGAAATCCTTTCGGCGTGACCTGCGCCTCCTTTCCAGACATCCTCCAACCTCCCGCCCAATCATCAACCATGAAAATTCACCTCTCGGCCCTCGTCTTCATCACCGGCTCCCTGCTCCTTCCCCTGCGCGCCCAGCCCGCCCCGGACACCTCGACTCCCGACGCGATGACTCCGGACGATGCTTCCGGGGTCCAGAACGTCCCCTCGCCGCCGCGCAACATCATGCCGCTGTCGGTCAATCACAAGCCGAATCCGACGAACCCTCCGCCCGAAATCGCCGGGCCGATCGACAAGTTTTTCAAGGGCCTCGAGGCCGGCGATTACGCCAATTCGTACGAGACTTTCCTCTCGGGCAGCCGTCTCGGCGCTCAGAAGGAAAAGATGTCGGCCATGATCTCGAAGACAGAGGAGGCGTTCGGGGTCTTCGGCAAGTTCCGCGATTACGAGATTTTTGACAATTACAGCATCGGGTCGAACGTCATTGTCCTGACCTATCTTTCCCGCCACGACATTCAGCCGATTCGCTGGCGCTTTATTTATTACCGCCCGGATAAAACCTGGGGCGTGATCAACATGGGCTTCGATGTTTCGATGCTCGATACGCTCGATTAGCTGCCGCTACAACACCAGCCGCCAAACCGCCCCGAGCGCCGCGCAGACTCCGATCAGGAGAATCACGTCGACGTCCCAGGCCAGCAGCGCGACGAACGCGCCGAGGCTGACCGCCACGACGAACCCGTCGAGATGCGCCGCCGCGTTGGCCGGAAAAATCGCGTGCCACGCAAACCAGAGCGCGAAGTTCGCCATCACCCCGACCACCGCGGCGGAGATCGCGCCCAGCGCCGATTGCAGCGCCTTCACCCGGATCAGCCGTTCCACAAAAGGCGCGCCGGCCAGGATGAACAGGAAGCAGGGCGCGAACGTGACCCACGTCGTGAGCAACGAGCCGAGCGTCGCCGCCGCCAGCGGCGCGAGGCGTCCCGGATTTTTCCACGCTCCCATGAACCCCACGAATTGCAGCACCATGATCAGCGGCCCCGGCGTCGTTTCCGCCAGGCCGAATCCGTGCAGCATCTGGTCCGGGCTGAGCCAGTGATACTGTTCCACCGCGTGCTGCGCCACGTAGGGCAGCACCGCGTAGGCGCCCCCAAACGTGACGAGCGCCGCCTTGCTGAAGAAAATTCCCTCCCGGGCGATCGTGCTGTCCCAACCGAGCCACGCCCCCGCCGCCAGCAACGGCGCGAACCAGAGTGCCGCGCAGATCGCCGCGATCCGCATCTGCGGCGCGAGACGGACCGGCTCGCGGGCGACCGCTTCGTGCGGGGCGGCCTCTTTCGTTCGTCCGCGAAATATCCACCCAAGCAGGCCCGCCCCGACGACCGCCAGCGGATAAGCCTCGCGATAAAAAAGAATCAGCGTCGCGGCGGAAATTGCGATGACCCAGCGCAAGGGATCGTGGAGGGTCTTTCGTCCCAGCTTCAGCATCGCGTTGAAGACGATGGCGATGATCGCCGGAATGAGGCCGTAAAAGGCCGCCGCGACCGCGGGCACCGAGCCATATTCGACATAGATCAGGCTCAGCGCCCAAAGGATGAACGTCGCGGGGAGGATGAAGAGCAGCCCCGCGCAGACGCCGCCCCGGACGCCGTGCAGGGCCCAGCCGAGATAAGTCGCCAGTTGTTGCGCCTCGGGGCCGGGCAGCATCAGGCAATAGTTGAGCGCGTGGAGGAACCGTTTTTCATCGATCCACTTTTTGCGCTCGACCAGTTCGCGGTGCATGATCGCGATCTGCCCCGTCGGCCCGCCGAAGCTGATCCAGCCCAGCTTCCACCAAAAGCGGAGCGCCTCGGCGAATGTGGGCTTGGCCGGCGTGGACACGGTTCCACCCTAGCCGGGTCGGGTGGCCCGGACAACTTGCTTGTCCGGGTTCGCGCGGAGCCATTCCGCGCGAACAGGAAGCGAATCCCCAATACTTGCCGCCGGATAAAACGATTATTTGATCCAGCCCCAGCGTTTGGTGAAAGGCCAGAAGACAAAATAGCCGCGGCCCACCAGGTTCTGCCGGGGAACGCCGCCCCAGTAACGGCTGTCCTTGCTGTTGGGGCTGTTGTCGCCCATGGCCCAATAGCAGTTGGCCGGCACGTAATAGGTCTGGGAATTGTTCTGGTTGAAAATGCTCGCGGGATCCCTGGGATCAATCGGGTTCGAGGTGTCCTTTGTCACGCCGGTGCATGTCATGCCCACGGGGCCGTCTCCGAACTCGATCAGGCTGTAGCCGGGATAGTCGTCCGTCTGCGCGAATTCCATGGCGAAGCTCGGCGCGCCTTCGGCCGGCTTGCCGTTGACATAAAGAACGGGCGGCTTCACCTCGATCAGGTCGCCGGCAAGGCCGACGCAGCGCTTGATGAAGTCCTCGCTGCCCTCCTGGTTGGGACCGTTTTCGTCGGCAAGACCGGCAATGCCCGACGTTTTGAAAATGAAAACCTCGCCGCGCCGGGGAGGGCGGAAATTATAGGTCACTTTGTCGACCAGGACCTTGTCTCCCGTCTGCGTGATGTAATTGGCCAGGACGGCGCCGGGCGGGAACTGCATCCCTTCCTCGAGATGGAGTTTCTGGCGCACGTCACTGGCGCGAATCCAGATGCGGTCGGTTTCGTCGCCGATGTGGACGTCGGTATATTCGAGCCAGATCGTGAAGGAGCCGGACGTCATCGAATCAATCATTCCCCCGTGCTCCGTCACGACGCGGCTGTAGGTTTTGCCGTGAATCAGGAAGTCGAAAGTCTGATCAAGCGCGTTCGGCGGCATCTCAGTGGTCGGCCTCGGCTCGATGCCGTAAAGCGTCGGCTCCATCGAGCCGGTCGGAATCGAGAACGGTTGCAGGAAAAAGGTGCGGATCGCCAGGGCCATGATCGCCGCGACCACAAACACCTCGACGTTCTCGCGCCAGCCGTCCCACGGCGAGGGCGGAAAAAGCTTGTTGCCGAGCTTCATGACCTCCTTGTTCAGTTTTTCGAGGCCCTCGACGTCGCGCGCCTTGAGCAACGCCGGATAGCGCGCCTCCAGCGCCATCACGGCGTCGAGGTCCTTCGTCGAAAGAACGTCCTGCGCGTAGACGCGGTGGCGATGGAGGCTCCCCTGAATCAGCTCCGATTCGGCCAGGACCTTCTTCGTTTTCGCAGGGAGGAAAAAATTGAACATGAAATTTTTAATGTAGCGGCGGCCTATGACCGTCGCACGGCTATTATTTACTCTCCGATTTCAGCACGGCAATAAACGCCTCCTGCGGAATATCTACCTGGCCGATCGACTTCATGCGCTTCTTGCCCTCCTTCTGCTTTTCGAGGAGCTTGCGCTTGCGGGTGATGTCGCCGCCGTAGCATTTGGCGGTCACATTTTTGCCGACCGACTTCACATCCTCGCGAGCGATGATCTTCCCGCCGATGGCCGCCTGGATTGCGATCTTGAAAAGGTGCGGGTGGATCACTTCCTTCAGCTTCGCGGCGATGTGGCGTCCGCGCGCCTCGGCCTTGCTCCGCTCGACGATGCAGGAAAACGCGTCGACCGGCTCGGCGTTCACCAGCATGTCCATCTTCACCATGTCGGAGACGCGGTAGGGCGCGTACTCGTAATCCATGCTGCCGTAGCCGCGGGTGATCGATTTGATGCGGTCGTTGAAATCGACCAGGATTTCGTTGAGCGGAAGATCACAGCGCAGCATCACGCGTTTGGCGTCGAGCGACTCGGTGTGCTCGCAGATGCCGCGCTTCTCCATCACGAGCTGCATGATGTCGCCGATGTTGTCGTTCGGAATCATGATGAACGCGCGGACCATCGGCTCGGCGATGTGGTCGATCACCGACGGGTCGGGCATCTGGACCGGGTTGTCGATCATCAGCACTTCCCCGTTCGTGCGCGTGACTTCGTAGACCACGCTCGGATAGGTCGCGATGATGTCCATCTGGTATTCGCGCCGGAGCCGCTCCTGCACGATTTCCATGTGGAGCAGGCCGAGGAACCCGCAGCGGAATCCGAAGCCGAGCGCGACGGAGCTTTCCGTCGTGTAGGTGAGGGCGGCGTCGTTGAGCTGCAACTTGCCGAGCGCGATCTTGAGCTGCTCGAATTGCGACGTGTCGATGGGATAGATGCCGCTGAAGACCATCGGCGTGATCGTCTTGAACCCGGGCAGCGGCTCCGGCGCGGGCTTTTGCGCGGTGGTGATCGTATCGCCGATTTTCACCTCGGCAGTCGTCTTGATGTTCGCGATGAGATAGCCGACCTGACCCGCCTTCAGCGAATCGGTGCGGATCTGCTTCGGCGTAAAGATGCCGACTTCCTTGATGTCGTATTTCAGGTTTGTGCCCATGAGCAAAATGGGCGTGCCGGGTTTGAGTTCGCCTGAAAAGGTGCGGACGTAGGTGACGACGCCGCGATAGGTGTCGAAGAGCGAATCGAAGACGAGCGCGCGGGTATAGTCGTCCTTGTAGATGCGCGGCGGCGGGATGCGCGCGATGATCGCCTCGAGGATTTCTCCGATGCCGATGCCGTTCTTGGCGCTCGCCAGGATCGCCTCGTCGGCGGGAATGGAGAGGACGTCCTCGAGCTGCTTTTTCGTCGTCTCGATGTCGGCGCTCGGCAGGTCGATCTTGTTGATGACCGGAATGAGCTTGAGACCCTGCTTGTTCGCAAGGTGGACGTTGGCGACCGTCTGCGCCTCGACGCCCTGCGCCGCGTCGATGATCAGCAGCGCGCCGTCGCACGCGGAGAGGCTGCGCGAAACCTCGTAGGCGAAATCGACGTGGCCGGGGGTGTCGATCAGGTTGAGCCGGTAGGCGGCGCCGTTTTTCGCCTTGTACTCCATCGTCACCGGATGCGCCTTGATCGTGATGCCGCGCTCCCGCTCGAGGTCCATCGAGTCGAGATGCTGCGCGGTCATCTGCCGGTCGCTGATGGTGTGGGTCGCCTGCAAAAGACGGTCCGAAAGCGTCGTCTTGCCGTGGTCGACGTGCGCGATGATGCAAAAATTACGGGTGAGGGCATGGTCCGGCATGGGAGCGAACAGTGTAGCCGATCCTTCGGACAAAGGAAGCGGGGTTTTAGTTATCCGTGTCGTTTCAGAAAGCGGTGTATATCGTCATGACTGCCCATGAGATGAAAGTAGAGAGAATGATCCTTCAGTGGTTCAAGAAGCAGGCGGGTTCGCAGGCCTGAGCGACACTCGAAGAAATTTCCGCGCAATTTTCGCAGACCGATGCCGGAATGAGTATGTGGATGTCCCCATGCGACAAGGACATCATCTATTGTTTTCCCAAGGATGCGACGATCCTCGGTGCTGAGAGATCGGATTTGCTTGAGCAGATCGCCGTCGATCTCAATCTTTAAGGAGGGCTTCGATGTCCCCATTGTAAACCTTATAGTGCCCTGCTTTACGGTGCTTTTTTCCCCGGACATGGAGATAATCTGTTGCGCGCTTCAGTTCCTCTTTTGTTACTCCATATTCTTTCTCGGCATAATCAGTCGATTCGACTTCAACGGGGCGCAGCGCGATGACTTGGTCGCCAAAGAGAATGCCGATATCCTCGCCCGCGGCGGCTTTTTTCAGCCATGCGGTCAGGTTGCTGCGGGCCTTGGTGGGAGATAGCGTCGTCATAAAGACGATAATAAGACGCTAGGGCGTAAAAGCAAGGAGTGAAATCACCCCCCCGCGCCGACCTCATTCGCGCGGGCGCGGAGCAGTCGCGTCGCATCCGCGGCGTCCTTCGGCACGAAAAGCGGCCGGCCCACCACGACCTGGTTCGCGCCCGACGTCACGCAGGGTCCGATCGTTTCGTCCGTCACGCCGCCGTCAATCGAGATGTCGAATTCGAGGTGGTTCTTGTCCCGGTAGGCGCGGGCCACGCGCACTTTCTCCAGCACCTCGATGATGAAGGGCTGGCCCATGAAGCCGGGATTCACCGACATGCAAAGGAGTTGATCCGCCTTCTTCAGCAGCGGGCAGGCGTTTTCCACCAGCGTCATCGGGTTGATCGCCAGCGAGCAGCGGCAGCCCATCTCCTGCACCATGGCGATCGTCCGGCGCGGATCGTGGTAGGCCTCGATGTGCACAATGAGCAGGTCGGCGCCCGCCTCGACAAACGTGCGCGCGTAGCGGTCCGGCTGCTGGATCATCAGGTGCACTTCGATGGGCAGCCGCGTCAGCTTGCGCACCGACTGCACGACATCGGCCCCGAGCGCGAAGTAAGGGACGAAATGGCCGTCCATCACGTCGATATGAAAGGCGTCGACGTGCGCCTCCTCCATCCGCTTCACCTCCTGCTCGAGCCGGCCCAGGTCGGCGGCGAGCAGGCTGGCGGCGATGCGAACGGTTCTCATTTTGTAGCAGATTCATTTAACCACAAAAGAACACAAAGAACTCAAGGGGGGTTCAAAAATCCTTTGTGATCCTATGTGTCCTTTTGCGGCTATTTCTTCTTTTCGATCAACTCAATTTCATAGCCTTCCGGGCCGTCAATGAAAGCGATTTTGCTGCCGGAACCGGTCACCGTCGGCCCGTCGCTCAGCGGGTACCCCTTCGCCACCGCCTCCTTCGCGAAGGCGTCGAGATCGTCAACCTCGAACGCGAGGTGGGTCAGGTCGGGCTGGACAACGACCGGGCCGCTCTTCGGATAATGGCAAATCTCGATCTGCTCCTCGCTGCCCGGCGCCTTGAAAAAGACGAGCGTCGAGCCGCGCGGCGACGCGTGCCGCGAGACCTCCTGCAGCCCGAGGACATCCCTGTAAAACGCGACCGTCTTTTCCAGGTCGTTGACCCGGTACCGGGTGTGAAGCAATCGTGTAATCATGGCAGAACCATCCGTGCCGGAGGCCGCGCTGTCAAATCCAACCGGCGGAGCGTTTATCTGAAAAATCGAAAAGGGTCCGGGGTTTTACGCCGTCTCCTGGCGCGACGCCGCCATGGAAACCTCGGCCTCCTCGATCGTGACGCCGATTTGTTCGAGCAGCTTTTCAAATTCAAGTTGAGTCAGCTCTTTCCGCAGGCGGATCAATTTTTGGCCCATGGCAATGGAATGACTCCAGGCGACAAGTTCCACATGGCGTTCATAGGCGATAACTTGCAGCAGGAGGGGCGTCAACTTTTCTCCCGGCGTGGCGGCCGCCTTTTCGCCGGCGGCCAAGGTTTCCCGGATTTCAGGCGGTGACAGGTGACATAAAAAAGGAGGAGGATTTTGGATGATGCGTTCGCGGATAAGGGCGCGCCATTGGCGAAACATCTCAGTTTGCCGGATTGAATGAGAAGGGGGATCGATCCACGAAGGGAATTGTTCGATCATGAACTCTCCACAACGAGTTTTTCCTGGACGGCCTGGCGGATGAATTTGCTGCGATTGCTTTTGGTTTTGACGACCGCTGCATCGAGGAGAGGAATGAGTTCTTGCGGGAAGTAAATCATGACGGCGCGAAACTTGCCCTTGGCGGGCGCCCGGGGTGGAAGCCGTTTCATGCGCACATGATATATATACTGAGTTAATATCCATCAAGTTTAAAACCGCCTCGGATTGCAAAATATCGAAACTTATCCTATACACCTCTATGCCTGCCCAACGCGCACCCGGTCAAAAACCCATCATTGTCATGATGAAGGAGGAATTTGTTGCTGAAATCGATGGTAACCTGGGAAAACTGGGTTATGGAGACAGGGCCAGTCTGATTCGGGAGGCGATCATTGAAAAAATGATCAAGCTGGGCATAGAGGTGCCGAAGGAACTTTCAGCGGCTCCGTCCCGGGCTGGAAAAGGCGGACGACAGGTTAAGTATAAAAGGTCAAAAAGGCCCAAGAGTCTTGCGAAGAAAAAGATATAGAGGCTGTCCGATCCGGAGTTGCGCGGGAACGCTCTTTGCTACATTAGGTTAGGGGGCCTTCCTCGTCACGTCGGGGAGTTTCTCCGTCTTCGATTCGACGCGGAGCGAGGCCGATTTGCGGGCGAGGTTGCGGAAGTGGAGTTGCGCCTGGGTCGGCTCCTTGCCGGGCGGGCAGACGGCGCGGGTGTAGACGCCGTCGGGGCCGAGCACGCGCGCCTTGACGCAATCGCTCAGGTAGCCGGGAATGATCACGTCGGTCACGCGCTTGCGCAGGCCCGGATCGAGCACCGGGAAGACCACTTCGACGCGCCGGAAAAGATTGCGCGGCATCCAGTCGGCGCTGCCGAGATAGACCTTCGGCGCGCCGTCGTTGCCGAAATAGAAAATCCGGCTGTGTTCGAGGAACCGGCCCACGATGCTGACGACGCGGATATTCTCGCTCACCCCGGGCACACCGGGCCGCAGGCAGCAGATGCCGCGCACGATCAGGTCGATCTTCACCCCCGCCTGCGACGCCTCGTAGAGCGCGACGATCAGGCTCTCCTCGACCAGCGAATTGAGCTTCACGATGATCCGCCCCCCCTTCCCCTCCCGGGCCAGGTCGCGCTCATGGCGGATCAGTTTCAGGAATTTGTCGTGCATCTGGAACGGCGCGACGAGCAGTTGCTTCACGCCCTTGAATTCCGAGAGCCCCGTCATGGTGTTGAAGAGCATCCCGACTTCCTCGCCCAGTTCCTCGTTCGAGGTGAAGAGGCTCAGGTCGGTGTAGAAGCGGGCCGTGGTGGAATGATAATTGCCCGTGCCGAGGTGGAGGTAGTGGCGCAGCCGGTCGTCGTCGCGCCGGACGATCATCAGCACCTTGCAGTGGGTTTTTAGTCCAACGAGTCCATAGACGACATGCACGCCGGCTTCCTCAAGCTGGCGTGCCCAGAGGATGTTGTTGGCCTCGTCGAAGCGGGCGCGCAGTTCGACCAGCACAGTGACCTGCTTGCCCTGTTCGGCGGCGTGGATCAGCGAGTGGACGATGGGCGAGTCGCCGCTGGTGCGATAAAGGGTCATCTTGATCGCGAGCACCGCCGGGTCGGAGGCGGCGTGCTCCAAAAACTCAACCACGCTGGAGAAACTCTGGTAGGGATGGTGCAAAAGCACGTCCTTGCGCCGGATGATCTGGAAATAATCGCAGCCGGCGGGCAGGGCGTGCGAGGTGATCGGGACGTAGGGCTTGTCGCGCAGGGACGCGAGGGCGTCGATCGAGGCGAGCGGCATCAGGTGGAGGAAGTTCAGCGGCCCGTTGACGAGGTAGACGTCGTCCTCGCCCAGCTTGAAAATATCGAGCAGGACGCTCTGCATGTCCTTCGGGCAGCCGTGCTCGATCTCGAGCCGGACCGCGTTGCCGCGCGCGCGTTTGCGCAATTCGTCCTCGATGGTGCGAAGCAGGTTTTCGGCCTCCTCCTCGTCGATGTAGAGGTCGCTGTTGCGCGTGATCCGGAAACCGTAGACCTGGTCGACTTCGAGGCCGGGGAAAAGATCGTGAATATGGTTCTGGATCAAATTCTGGATGAGAATGTAGTGCCACTCGTCGGTCTTGGGATGCGGAATGCGCACGAGCCGGGGCAGGACGCGCGGAATGGCGACCACGGCGTGGAGCGCCTCGGTGGGCCGCTCGGGCCGCTTGAGCCGGAGGAAAAGATTGTGGCTTTTGTTCTGGAGTTGCGGGAAGGGATGGCTCGCGTCGACGGCCAGCGGCGTGAGCACCGGGAAGACCTCCTCGCGAAAATAGTGGGTGGCCCACGTTTTGTCCTGCTTGCCCAGGCTTTTGAAATCGTGCAGGTAGACGCCGTGCTCTCCCAGGGCGGGGAGAAGCTCGTTGTTCCAAAGCTGATACTGGTCGCCGATGAGCTTGAGGACATCCTGCCGGATGGCGTCGAACGTCTGGCGCGCGCTCATGCCGTCGGGCCCGGCGTCGTCGGACTCGTGTTCGATCTGCTGCTTGATGCCGGCAACGCGGACCTCGAAGAATTCGTCAAGGTTCGAAGTGACGATGCCGAGAAAGCGGACCCGTTCGAGCAGTGGCTGGCTTGGGTCCTGCGCTTCTTCGAGCACGCGGCGGTTGAAGGCGAGCCAGCTCAGTTCACGGTTGATGAAGAGCTTGGGATCGGAAAGGTTGGGCGTGGTCATGCGGGAAGAAGAGGATACCTCTTTGGGGGGCGGTCGGGCAACGCGCGAATTGTGACGAGCTTGCGACTGACGCGGCGGTTTCCGCAACCGGCCGATCTCCCGCTTCAGGATTTCGTAACCGCGCACCAGGCCAGGCCCCGCCTGCAGAATGTCGTCGGAGGCGATTTCGACGAGGCGTCCGTCGCGCACGGCGGGAATCGTCTCCCAGCCGCGGCGCGAGGCGATGTCCTCGACCTGCACCGGCCTGCCGCACCACGAGGCGAAGATGATTTCGGGCGCCCGCGAGGAAACCTCCTCCGGTGCGACGGCGCGCCCGGCGGCCTTCTTTTCCCGGCGCAGTTCGGCGAAGATATCGGACCCGCCCGCCCGCTCGATCAATTCCGAGACCCAGCCGATCCCGGTGATGAGCGGCTCGGGCCATTCCTCGAAGTAGACTTTCGGGCGCGGCGCGCCGTTGACTTCGACGGGCTGCAAGGCGCGCTCCAATTGCGCGACCAGTTCCTCCGCGCGCTCGCCCCGGCGCACGATCTGGCCGAGGTTGCGGATCGCGCCGTAAATGTCATCGAGGCTGCGCGAGTTGACGGCCCAGACGGTGACGCCCGCCTTGATCAAATCGGAGGCGAGCCGGTGCTGCACGTCGGTTGAGGTGATGACGAGGTCGGGTTCGAGGCGCAGGATCGCCTCCATGTTGCCCGAGCTGAAACCGCTCACGCGCGGTTTTTCCTCCGCGCCGGGCAGCTGCTTGTAGAAGGCGGTCACCCCGACGACCTGCGGCCAGACCCCAAGCTCGTGGAGGATATCGGCGCCATCGGCTCCAAGAGCGACGAGGCGTTGGGGCGCGCTGTTTTGTGACATAACCGGACAGCTTACCTCAAATTTTGACATGAAAACATGAAATTGATGAAGAACATGAAGTGATGCTTTTGTTCGGGTGGCCCGGGCTACTCGTTGCCCGGGTCGTCCCGCCCAAGCGGGACCACAAGAAGCGATCTGATAAATTTTTTCCTCGTTTCCAAGCTCCTGCGGAAGGCGGTAAACTTGGGAACGCACTTGCCGAGGCAATTCCATTGCCGATCTTCACGCGATACCATCAGTCAGCGCGAAATGGAATTTCGCAAAGAACAGGAGACGTTCCCAAGTGCAACTTGGGAACGAGGAGAACACGCGCTACGGATTATCCAGTGTCTTTTTCATCTTCTCGGCGAGCTCGGAGGCATGCTGGGTTATGCTGGTGATGTGATTGCCCGGCACCATCTCGATGGTGATTTTCGCCGAGGTTTTCTGGCCGGCGTGCCTCATCCAGGAAAGGCGCGAGTTCAGGGCCTCTTTGGGGAAATAGAGCGTGGCCGGGACGGAGAGGGGCTTGACCGTGTAGAAGCTGTAAGCGAGAAAGTAGATCGCATAATCGAGGCTGCCGCGAACTTCCGCGTCCGCCTCGTCCGCTTCATACGCCGGCGTGAGCGCGGAAGATTCGCCCCCGCGCGCAAGTCCCAGCCGATGGCAAATGCTCGCCAGTTTGCCCCGTAGCGGCTTCCTCAACCAACGTGTGAAGGGAACGCCGTAGAGGTCAAAGTAGTAGAACTTTTTCCTGGGGTCCCATTTCAGGATGTCACCCGCCTTGTCGAAGAACGGCCAGACCCAGCGGACCCATGGCGTGCCCCACAGCGGGGGATCGATCAGGAGCATGTGGGTCACCTTTTCCCCTTTTTCGACCAGTTGCCGCGCCACTTCCATGGCAACCGTGGCGCCGATGCAATAGCCGCCCAGAAAATAGGGCCCGTGCGGGGTGTGTTCCCGGATCGCCGCGACGTGATGGGCGGCCATTTCTTCCATCGTCAACCGGCTTTGCTTTTCCGAACGATAAGGAGGAAGGGCGTAGAAGGGGTGCTCCTGGCCGAGTCGCCGGGAGAGGCGCGCGCAATAAAAACCGCCGCCCGACCAATCGCCATGCAGGAAGAAAAACGGCGGACGGTCGCCTTTGGGCTGCACCGTGACCAGCGGCGCGACCGATTCCTTGTTCGCCTTGACGATGAACCGGGCAAGATTCGAAATTGTCGCCCCCGTCAGCAACAGCGAGAGCGGAAGGGGGCGGCCGCAAAGCTTCTCGATCCGGACCATCATCCGGAAGGCCAGGAGCGAACTGCCGCCGAGGGCGAAAAAGTTGTCCTCGACCGTCAAGCTGGGCACTTTGAGGATCTCCTTCCAGATTTCCATGATCTGCTGATATAAAATCGCCTCCAGCGGCGGCGCTTTCTCGTCGCGTATCGCTTCGGCGGACGAAACCGGCTGCGGTAAAAGTTCGAAGGTGACTTCGCCCTGGCGCTCTCCGGGCAGCGAAGCGACCGTCACGATGCGGGTGGGGAGGGTGAAATCGCTGATCTTTCCCTCGAGAAACGCGCGAAGGTCTTTTTCCAACGGCGCCGAGTCCGGCTTCGGCACAACATAACAAACGATCTGCCTCTCCTCCGTCGGGGGCTGGAAAACCGCCGCCGCCGCTTTCAGGACGCCGGGATGATGGAGAAGGATCGCCTCGACCCGGCGAAGGTTGATCCGGAACCCGTTGATCTGCGCAAAATCCCTCGCCTGGCCAAGCAGCTCGATCCCGCCGTTTTCCCGATTGCAAGCCACACAATTGGTGTGCAGCAGCGGAATGGGAGACGGCGCATCGAGTGGCCCGGAAACAAACGCATTGCCCGGCATCGCTTCCGAAGCGATGCCGCCCAGGTAAAGCCCTCCCGGAACTCCGGCCGGGAGCAAACGCAAGTGACGGTCCAGAACCACGAAAATCGCGCCCGGCGGAGCTTCGATCAAGGCGCCATGCGGGCTCGCGGCTTCCCGGAAGTGCCTGTCGAGCTGGCTTTGGAGATCATCGAGGATCGCACGCGGATCGAGGCCCGGACGCGCCGCTCCTTCGGGCAACGGCTTTTTCGGCGACAACGAGACCTGCAACTTCCCCGACTCCTCTTCGGTCAGGAGAGGCAGATCCCTCACCGGCGTGCCGGGGTCGTCCACCGCCGCTTCCAACAGCCTTTGGAAATGGCCGAGCAGGCGGCGGATCGTCGAATTCTCAAAAAGCGCGGTGTTGTATTCCATCTGCAGACGGATTCCCTCGGCCCGCTCGACGATTCCCATCGTGAAATCGAAAGTCGTCCCGGGGCTCGCGGAAGGCGTCGGCGCGATCTCCAGCTTTCCATACCGGCCCGGCTGCATGAATGCCCGTTGAAACAGGAAATGGGCCTGGATCGCCGGCTTGTTCCGTCCCTTCGAGACGTTTTCCAGCCGCTCCAGAATCGACTCGAACGGGACCTCCTGGTGGCTCATCGCGCCAAGCGACATATCGCGGACCCGGTGCAGAAGTTCGCGGAACGTCAATCCGCCCGAAAGATCGGTCGGCAGCATCATCGGGTTGGCGAACTGGCCGATCAGGTTTTCCAGTTCGTGCCGCGTCCGGTTCGCCCCCGTCGTCCCGACGATGAACCGCGTCTGCCCCGTGTAGCGGTGAAGAAGCGACGCGTAGGCGGCGAAGAACACCATGAAAAGCGTGAAGTCGTACTCCTTGCACAGCCCCTTCGCCCGATCGGTCAGCTCGGGCGGAAGCAGCATCGTCTCGATATAAGCGGGAAACATGCGCCCGGTCCGGCGCGGATGATCGGTCGGAAAATCGAGCGGCAGCCACCGTCCCGCCAGTTCCTTTTCCCAATAGGCGAGCTGGTTTTGGAAATCGGGCGTCTTGATCCAATCGCGCTGCCACACCGCGTAATCGGCGTATTGAATCGGAAGCTCCGGCAGCCCGGCCGGTTTCCCCTCGAGGATCGCCTGGTAACAAATTCCCATTTCACGGATCAGGATTCCGTTGGCCCACCCGTCGCAAATGATGTGATGCAGCGTCAGCAGCAACCCGTGGTCCTCCGCGTCGAACCGCACCAGGGTCGGCCGCAGGATCGGCGCCGTCGTCAGACTCATCGGGCGCACCGCCTCGGCCCGCATCTCCGCCTGCAGGCGCTCCTGCTTCTTCCCCTGCGGAACGTCCGTCAGGTCGATCTGCCGCAACTCGAACCGCGCCTCCGGCGAAATCGCCTGCATCACCTTCTCGTCGGTCCGAAGGAAGCTCGTGCGCAGCACTTCATGCCGCCGGACAACCGCCTCGAGCGCCTTTTGAAGCGCCTCGACGTTCAACGGCCCCTTCAGCTTCAGCGCGATCGGAATATTGAGCGCCGAATTCCCAGGCGACAGTTGATCCAAAAGCCAGAACCGCTCCTGGCTGATCGAACAGGGCATGACAAAATCCTCGCCCCCCTTCGTCGAGGAGGACGCCTCGGCGCCGGGCTGGGTTTCGTCAAGGGTGGTCATGGTCGGGAGGTCGATGGAGTCGCAACGTCGGGCCGGGGCCGGCGGAAGGCTTCGCGCGAAACAGCCGTGATCGCCGCCGCGACCGGCACCGGCGACACTTCCGTCGTGGGCAGCGCCGCCGCCAGTTCCGCGATGGTCCGCAACTGGAAAACCTGCCGAAGCGAAAGAGGCAGCCCGCCCTGGTTCGCCCGCGCCGTAATCTGAAAGATGAGGAGCGAGTCGCCTCCAATCTCAAAAATGTTGTCGTGAATCCCCACCTTCTCGCGTCCCAGCACCTGCTGCCAGATCTCAGCCAGCTTCGTTTCCACCGGATTGCGCGGCGCGACGTAGGGTTTGTCCGGCTTGGCCGACTGGCTGCCGGGCCGGGGCAGCGCCTTGCGATTGATCTTCCCGTTTGGCGTCTTCGGCAACGCGGGCAGCACCTCGAAAAAGGCGGGCACCATGTAGTCGGGCAGGCTCTGCTCAAGAAAATCGCGCAGCTCGGTCACCAGCGGTTTTTCCTTCGCCTCGAAGAAAGGCTGGTTCGCGTAGGCGATGGGCGGACGGTCCGCCGCTCCCTCCCACGGCACAAATCCCGGCCCGTCATCCGCCACCGGACCAAAAACAACATCCACCGTCGTCAGCGAACCGGTCAGGTTCGGAAGAACCGTGGCAACGCGTCCCTGCGCCGCGCCCACCTTCCATAAATCATCGGGATCGATTCCGCTCTCCGGCGACTTGAGCGCCTCGCACACCTCGGTCGCCTTCGTCTGGTCGGCGGCGGCCTGAAGCGCCTGCAGCGCGCACAGTTCGCCCTGCAACCGCGCGTTCGGCACGCCGCGAAAACCGACCGTCTCCGCCGGATGCGCCGCCAAAACCGCCGCGATGCCTTCCAGCGAAATCTCCTTCCCGTCCCGCCACCGGCCCGGCTGCCGGACCGCCCCGCCCTCGCCCAGATGCAGCGTCATGTCGTAGTGATACCGCGTGATTTCGTTCTGAAGTTTCCCGCTCCTCAACTGCGATTCGAGACGCCCGATTGCCGGAAACTGCGCCTGCAGCGCCTTGAAAAAGGGCGGATCGACCACCAGCTCGTTTTCATGCGCCATCCGCTGCGCGATCAACTGCCGCAATTCGGTTGCCGTCTGCCCGGGCAACGCGCGCCGCAGCCGCGCGCCCGTGTGGTAGCACTCCAGCAGCGAGTAACTCTGCAAATCGCCGATGTAAACGCGACCACCCGGCGCCGCCGCCCGCAACGCCTGCTCGATCACCCGGATCAGGTACGGCGCGTCGGGAAAATACTGGGCGACCGAATTGATGATGACGGTGTCGAAGCGGCCCGACGGAATCCCCTCGAGCTGGTCGGCGGGCCGGACGAACAGCCGGAATTCGGGACGCGCAAGCCCGCTCGCCTTCAGGTGCTGGTCGAGCGCGTCGACCGCCGCCTGCGCGTAGTCGACACCCCAATATTCCTCGATCTCCGACGCGAGGCGCAGCAGCAATTGCCCGCTGCCGCAGCCGATTTCCAAAACGCACCGCGGCTTCAGCGCCCGTATCCGCCCCAGCGAGCATTCGAGCCATTCCTGCGCCTCTTCCGCCGTGCGCTCGCCCTCGGTCCAGCTCGTCACCACCTTGTCGAAATCCTTCAGCGCCGTCGCGCGGTCCGAACTCGCCGCCAGCGCCGTCTGGAAAAGCATCTCCCATTGCCCGCGCCAGTGTTCGAGCCGGTCCGCCGGGGCCGCGCCCTGTCCGGACGGATCTGTCTTCGTGACGACATACGCCGCCAGTTGTTTGCGGCCCGGCGTGTCCTCCCGCGCCACGACCACCGTCTCGTTCACCAGCGGATGCTGCATGAGCCGCGCCTCGATTTCTCCCAGCTCGATCCGGAACCCGCGAATCTTCACCTGGTGATCGAGCCGCCCCAGCACCTCGATCTGCCCCTTCGCCCGCAACCGCGCCACATCGCCCGTCTTGTAGAGCCGCGCGCCCGGTTCCCTTGAAAAAGGATCGGGAATGAATTTTTCCGCCGTCAGTTCGGGACGGTTCCGGTAACCCCGCGCAAGGCCAAGCCCGCCGATGTGGAGTTCGCCGGTCACGCCCATCGGCACCGGCTGAAGATGCGGATCGAGAATGTAAAGCAGCGTGTTCGCGACCGGCTCGCCGATGTTGATCGGCGCGTCGTCCCGCTCGACCCGCGCCGCCGCCGACCAGATCGTCGTCTCCGTCGGCCCGTACATGTTCCAAAGCTCCCCTCCCCTCGCCAGCAACTGATCGGCCAGCTCCCTCGGCAGCGCCTCGCCCCCGCAAAGCATCTTGAATTGCGGATTGCCCGGCCATTTCGCCTCGAGGAGCATCCGCCACGTCGACGGCGTCGCCTGCAGCACCGTCGCGTCGTTCGCCGTCAGATGATGAAGCAGCCGGAACCCGTCCGACGCGTCGTCCCGGCTCAGGAAAACCAGCCGCGCGCCCGTCACCAGCGGCAAAAAGATTTCGAGCCCCGCGATGTCGAACGAAAGCGTCGTCACCGCGACCAGAACGTCCCGCGCCGTCAGCCCGGGCCGTTCCTTCATCGAAAGCAAAAGATTCACCAGCGCCTCGTGCGAAATCTCCACCCCTTTCGGCGCGCCGGTCGACCCCGACGTGTACATCACGTAGGCGAGGTTCTTTCCCGTCACCCGTCCGGGCGCGTCCTCCCCGCTTTCGCTTTCCAACGCGGCCCGTTCCCTGTCCAAAACAAAAACCGGCGCGGCCACCGTCGGGAACCCGCCCTCGAGCAGTTGCCCGGTGATCAACACCGTCGGCTGCGCGTCGTCGAGCATCACCGCCTGCCGTTCGCGCGGCAGCGCCGGATCGACCGGCAGATAGACACCGCCCGCCTTGAGGATTCCGAGCAGCGCGACGATCAAATCGAACGAGCGTTCCATGCAAATCGCAACGACCTTCTCCGGCCCCACTCCCACTTTTTCCAGGCGGCGCGCCAGTTGATTGGCCCGGCGGTTGATCTCCCCGCAGGTCAGCGTCTGTTCCTCAAAGGTGACGGCGGCGCTCTCCGGCGCGGCCCGGACCCGCTCCTCGAACCATTGCTGCACCGAGATGTAGGGGAGAGTGTCCATAATCCAATTCGATCACGCCGGCGAACCGGCGGCCGTCGGTTTGCCCGCAACGACCAGTTCCTGTTGTTCCTCGGCGGTCATCAGCGGAATAAGGGCGGCGGGCTGGTTGGGATCTCCGGCGATTCCCCGCAGCAGCGTCTTATAGTGCCGCAACCAGCGTCGCATCGTCTCCGGCGCGATCAAGTCCGTATTGTAATCGCACTGCACAAAAATCTCGCCGTTCTTTTTTTCCGCCGCGTTGAGGTAAAGCTCGAACATCGCCGTGCCGATGGGACTCCGGTAGGGCACGCGGTCGGTTTCGAGAGTGATCTCAAGACCCGGCAGCGTCCGGTGGAACTCGCCCGATTCGAGGTTGAAGGTGACGTTGAAGACCGGCGGCCGCGAAGGATCGCGCGGCAGGTTGAGCTTGCCGATCAGGTTCCCGAAGAAATAATCCTGATGCTCGGAGGCCGCGATCACCAGATTTTTCATTTGCAGCAGATAATCGGCGAAGCTCGATCCGTCGTAAAGAATGCTCCGCAGCGGCAGCATGTTCGTCGTGTTCGCGAACAGGTTCCGCCCCTCCTCCTCCGTCCGGATCGGGCTGTCGAACGGCACCGCGATGACGAGGTCGTCCTGGCCCGAAAGCCGGTGCAGCAACAACCCGTAGGCGCTCAACAGCGTCATGAAAAGCGAGCAGCGATGCGCCGCGCCCGCTTTTTTCAGCGCCGCGATCAGCCCCGCGTCGATCACGATCTCCTCCCGCGCCCCGGCGTGGGTCAGTTCCGCGGGCCGCGAATAATCGACCGGCAAATCGAGCGCCGGAACACCCCCCTCCATCTGCTTCATCCAAAACGCCTCCGCCTCGCGCTTCGCCTCCGACTCCTCGTAACGCTTCCGCTTCTCCACAAATTCGGCGAACGGCACCGCGGGCGGCAACTGCGCCGGCGCGCCCGTCGTGCAGGACTGATAGAGCGCCGCCAGTTCGTCGAGGAAGACCCAGTACGACGGCCCGTTGCCCAAAACGTGATGAAACAGCAGCAGCAGCAGGTGCCGCTTCGCCTCGAGCTTGATCAGCCACGCGCGGAAGAACGGCCCGCGCATCCCGGCAAAAATCTGGTTCTCCAGCCCGGCGAGCTTCGCGATCACCGCGCCCGTTATCTGCTCCGGAGGAAGGTCCGAGAAATCGAGCCGCTCCAGTTCGACCCTGTGCCGCGCGTGCACCGTTTGCGACTGGCCGTCCGGTTCGATCGTCGTCCGCAACGCGCCGTGCCGATCGACCAGCATTTGCAGCGCCCGCGCGAGCGCCTCCGCGTCGAGGTCGCCGATGAGACTCAGCGTGTTCGATTCGTGGTAGGCGCGCCCCGCGTTCTCGTTCAGGTTGGCAATCAGCCATATCCCCTTCTCGGCTCCGGGCAGCGGCAGCGTCTGGTCGGTCTCCGTCATGGCGGCCTTCCCCTCCCCCTTGAGTTGCGTCACCCGCGCCAGGCTCCGAAGCACGTCCGCCGCCCCGACCCCGAAATCGACGAAGCACCCGATCTCATCGACGCCGATGCTCCTCAACTTCTCCACCACCGCGGCGCACGAAGCCGCCGTCCCGACGAGCGACTTGCCGTTGAAGTAATCGTCGCACGAGCGGTTCGTCAGGTAATCGACGTCCTCCTTGTCGACCTCCATCTGGCCGATCTGCTTCTCGATCTTCTTCTGGCTGTTGTCGAGATACGAGCGCAGGTAGTCACACAACGGCCCGCGCGCCGTCTCCCGCGCCTTCTCCACCGTCTCGTCGAGATAGGTGTAGAGCAGCGTCGTCACATGCCCCGCGGCCGGATCGAGCCCCGCCGAGCGCCGCCCCTCGCGATACGCGGCGATTTTCTCCGCCAGCTCGTCGACCGTCTGGTTCATCAGGTAGCCGAGAACATTCAGCCCCCGCCGCCCCGCTTCCTCATACGAATCCTTGTGAATGCACGTCAGCCAGACCGGCAGTTCCCGCTGCTTCGGCTGCGGGAAAAGTTTCACCGTCAGGCTTTCCCCTCCCGGCGTCGGCATGTCGACCGTGTCGCCGCGCCAGAGCCGCCGGATGATGTCGAGATTTTGAAGCAAAATGTTCCGGCGGTCCGCGAAGGCCTCCGGCGCAAAAACGAAATCGTTCGGATGCCAGCCCGAGGCGATTGAAATCGCCGCGCGCCCCTGCGAAAGATTGTCGACCATCGACCACTCCTCCGCCACGCGCACCGGGTGGTGCAGCGGCAGCACCACACTGCCGCCGCGCAATTGCAGCTTCGTCGTCTCCCGCGCCAGCGCGCACGCCAGCAGCGACGAGTTCGGCGAGAAACCGCCCAGCGGATGGAAATGCCGTTCCGGCAACCACACCGCCGTGAAGCCGTGCTCGTCCGCAAATTTCGACGCCTCCATCAAAAGCGAGTATTTGTCGTCCCGATACGCCGCGTCGTAATTCCCGAAAAAATAGAGACTGAACTGGATCGGCTTCGCCGAAACCGCCGCCGTCCCGTTCGCCGCGCTCAGCGCACTCACCATCTTGACCGGCGGGACCGCCGCCGCCGCTTTCGCCTCCGCTTCCGGCTCCGGCAAAAAGTCCCCCTCGCGCAATTCCTCCAGGCTCTCCTTGAAAATCCGGACGATGAACGCGATGTCTTCGTCGCTGTGCGCCGTCGACAGGAAAACCGGCCGCCCCTCCCAGATGTGCAGTCCCTTCAACCGCAGATGGAAAAAGAGAAGGCTCGAATACTTGAACTCCTGCTGGAAAACAAAATAGATCATCGACCGGAACCAGGTCATCCGCATCGGAATCCGCTCCCGCTCGAAATAGGCGTTCAGTTCGCCCCCGAGCCGGTCCGTCCGCTCGCTCAACCGCTCCTGCAGCGCCGGCCCCTCCCGCTTCAGCCGCGTCAGCACCGAAAGCGCCGCGCGGATCGCCAGCGGATGCCGCACATACGTCCCCGCGAAAAACGTCACGCCCACCTCCGGCCCCGACCCGTCCCCGTAGCTCCAGTTCCCCCCGTCGAGCGCGTCCATGTACGTCGCCTTGCCGCAAAGCGCGCCGCACGGCATCCCGCCCCCGATGATTTTCCCGTACGTCGCCAGGTCCGCCTTGATCCCCCACAGCGCCTGCGTCCCGCCCGGATGCGTCCGGAAGCCGGTGATGATCTCGTCGAAAATCAGCGCCGTTCCGTGTTCCGCCGTGATCTTCCGCACCTCCCTCAGAAATTCGACCGGCACCAGGTCGGGCTTGCGGCTCTGCACCGGCTCGATCAGCACCGCCGCCAGTTCGTGGCAATGCGCCCGCAAAAGTTCCAGCGATTCCTCCGTCCCGTAATCGAGCACCAGCACCTCGCTCACGCTGTGCTGCGGAATTCCCGGCGCGACCGGCACCGGCCTCCGCACGCCATCCACCACGCTCGCCCGCACCAGCACCTCGTCGTTGATCCCGTGATAGCCGCTCGTCGTTGCGATCTTCGTCCGCCCCGTGATCGTCCGCGCCAGCCGCACCGCCGCCAGCACCGCCTCCGAACCCGTGCTGCAAAACGCCGCCCGTTCCATGCCCGTCAGCTCGCACATCAGCGCGGCGACTTTCCCCGCGATGGCCGATTGCGGCCCCACCTCGACGCCGTGCCGCAGTTGGTGCCTCACCGCCCGCGTCAGAAATTCGGGCGAATGGCCCCAGAGATTCGTCCCGAATCCCATCGTGAAATCGACATACTCGCGCCCGTCGAGGTCCCAAAACCGCGCCCCCTGCGAATGCTTCACCACGATCGGGTAGACCATCTCCTTCCAGTTCTGGCGAAAACCCGCGATCGTCCGCGGATCCGCAAAGTGCGCCCGGTGCTTCTGCGTGTAGGCCTTCGAGCGCGGCGTCTTCTCCGCGTAGGCGCGGATCAGCTTGTCGAGATGCTTCTGCTGCCGCTCCGTCAGCCCTCCGCCCGGACTCTTGTCAATCGGCTTGTAGGGCCCGAAGTAACGGGGCGTCAGCGCCTCGCCCGCCGGGGCCGCGCTCTTCCTTTTCGGCTCGACCACGCCGGGAGCCTCCGCCGAAGCCGCCGCGCCGTTCAGTTCCGGCATCGCGCCGCCCGACCGCAAAAGATCAAGCTGCCGCGCCATCAACTGCAACTGCTGCTTCACGATCCGGTCCATTGTGCCTCCCGCGGCGGCAACTTCGGGAACGGGAACCGCCTTCGCCGCGTCCACCGGTTTTGCCTTCGGCGCGGGCGTGGCGACCGGGAGCGCGGGCGCGGCGATCTGCCCCGCCGGAACTTTTTCGTCGAGATAACCCGCCACTGCGGCGATGCTCACCAGATCCTCCAAAAGCTGCCGGAACGAAATCTTCACGCCGAACTTCTGCCGGAGCGACTGGCTCGCCTGCGTCAGCAAAAGCGAATCGAACCCGAGATCGAAAAACGTCGCCGACGTGTCAATCCCCGTCAGGTCGCGCCCCGACAAATTCTTCAGGACCGATTTCACCTCGCCCTCGATCAGCGCGTAGCGGCTCGATTTCTCACTCATGGCCCGGTGCTCCGATCTGTTCCGGCGCGTGCCGCAAAACCTCGATCTGCTTCGCCATGATCCGCAGTTGTTCCTGAATAAGCGCCTCCACCTCCGAAGACGGCGCGGGAGCGCTCTCGGTCACATGCGCGCCCCCCAGCAAAGTCTCCAGCTGGTCCGCCAGCGTTCCGCCCTTGTCCCGCGCGCCGGGCCCGTTCGTCACCCCGTTGGAATAAGCCGCTCCGGAACTCGCCGCGCGCGCCGGGCCGGCGGGGCAATAAGGCTCGATCCAGTGCCGCTTCCGCTCGAACGGGTAAGTCGGGACCGCCACCCGCCGCCGCGCCGCGCCGCCGTGCAGCGCCCGCCAGTCGATCTCCACCCCCGCGAGCCAGAGCTGGCCCGCCGCCGAAAGCAACTCCGCCGCCTCCGACTCCCTGCACGTCCTCGGGCTCGAATGAATCGTCGCCTGACCCGCCGACTTCGCCGGATTCTGCCGCGCCAGCGTCGTCAGCGTCGTGCCGGGGCCCACCTCAAGCAGCGCCAGGTCCGGCTCCTTCAAAAGCTTTCCCACCGCGTCGGCGAACCGCACCGTGTGCCGCAACTGCGCCGACCAATAGCCCGGGTCCGTCCACTCCTCGTCCGTCGCCGGCCGTCCATGCAGGCTCGAAACAATCGGAATCCGCGGCTTGTTGCGCGGCACGCGCCGCACCTCCTCCTCAAACTCGGCGAGAATCGGCTCCATCATCGACGAGTGAAACGCATGTGACGTCTTCAACTCGCGGCTCACCGTCCCCTCCCCCGAAAGCTTTTCACGCAGCGCCGCCACAGCCCCCTCCGGCCCCGAAACCACGCACAGCTTCGGCCCGTTCACCGCCGCCAGGCTCAGGCCCCCCGTCAAAAGCGGAGTCACTTCCTCCTCCGGAAGCACCACCGCCAGCATCGTGCCCGGCGGCATCGTCTGGATCAGCCGCCCCCGCACCGCGAGAAGATGAAGCGCGTCCTCCAGCGTGAAAATACCCGCCAGCACCGCCGCCACATATTCGCCGAGACTGTGCCCGATCATCGCCTCCGGCCGCACCCCCAGCGAAAGCCACACCTGCGCCAGCGCGTACTCGACCACAAACAGCGCAGGCTGCGTCAGCGACGTCTGCATCAGCCGCTCCTGCGCCGCCGTTTGATCGGCGTCCGCGGCCGGATAGAGCACGTCGCGCAAATCGAGCCCAAGCTCCGGCGCGAGCCGTTCGCAGCAACGATCGACCTCCGCGCGGAAAATCGGGTGCGTCTCGTAAAGCTCCCTCCCCATGTCGACCTGCTGCGCGCCCTGGCCCGGAAAAAGAAACGCCGTGCGTCCCTTCCGCCCCTCCGTGTCCGACGAAAAAATCTTCGGCGATTTCGGCTGGCCCGGAAGTTCCACCGTTTCCTCCGCCGTCCGGCTCACCCATGCCCGGCGATGGCGGAACGCGCGCCGGCCCGTCTGGAGCGTATAGGCGATGTCCGCCGGCGAAATTTCGGGATGAACCCGCAGGTGCTCCGCCAGCCGGTTCGTCGCCGCGTCGAGCGCCGAAGCCGTCCTCGCCGAAAGCACGAAAAGCTGCGGCTGCTCCTTCGATTGCGCCGGCGCGGTCGCCCGCGGCGCCTCCTCCAGCACGACATGCGCGTTCGTCCCGCCGACGCCGAACGAGCTGACCCCCGCCCGTCGCGGCGTCTCCGAAGCCGGCCACGGCTGCAGTTTCGAGCAGACGTAAAACGGGCTGTTCGCGAAATCGATCCGCGGATTCGGCGCGGAAAAATGGAGCGTCGGCGGAATCTCGCCATGCTCGAGGACCAGGATCGCCTTGATCAGCCCCGCCACGCCCGACGCCGCCTCGAGGTGCCCGATGTTTCCCTTCACCGCGCCCAGCGCGCAAAATTGCCGCTCCGCCGTCCCCGTCCGAAACGCCTTCGTCAGCGCCGCCACTTCAATCGGATCGCCCAGCGCCGTTCCCGTCCCGTGCGCCTCCACGTACCGGATTGTGGCAACGTCGATCCCCGCCAGCGCCTGCGCCGCCGCGATCGCCTCGGCCTGACCGTCCACGCTCGGCGCCATGTAGCTCACCTTCGTCGAGCCGTCGTTGTTCACCGCGAAACCCCGGATCACCGCGTGAATGTGGTCGCCGTCGCGGATCGCCTCGTCCGCCCGTTTCAGCACCACCAGCCCCACCCCGTCCCCGAACACCGTCCCGCCCGCCGCCGCGTCAAACGGACGGCACCGCCCGTTGCCCGAAACGAGGCTCCCCTCCTCCGCCGCGTAACCCCGCTTCTGCGGAAACGTCACCGAGACGCCTCCCGCCAGCGCGAGATCGCACTGGAAATTGAGCAGGTTCTGGCACGCCTGCACCACCGCCACCAGCGACGTCGAGCAGGCCGACTGCACCGCCACGCTCGGGCCCCGCAGGTTCAGCTTGTAGGAAATCCGCGTCGCCACAAAGTCCTTGTCGTTGCCGAGCAGCGACGGATGCACCCCCATCTGCTGCGAAAAAAGATAGTCCGCCAGAAAACCCGGATGCGACGCGAGGTTGCAAAGCAGGTAGCTGTTCTGGCTGCACCCCGCGAAAACGCCGATGCTTCCGCCAAATCGGTCGCTGTCGTAACCCGCCTCCTCAAGCGCCTCCCAGGCCGTCTCCAGAAGCAGCCGGTGCTGCGGGTCGGTGAACTCGGCTTCCCTCGGGTTCATCCCGAAAAATTCGGCGTCGAAAAAGTCCGCGTTCCCGATGATCCCCCGCGCCCGCACATAAGGCGTGTTTTCGGCGATCACCGGCGACATCTCCAGTTCATCCTCCGAAAAATGGGTGATCGACTCGACGCCGTTGCGCAGGTTTTGCCAGAACGTTTCGAGATTCGGCGTGCCCGGAAATTTCCCCGCCATGCCGATCACCGCGATCCCGTCCCCAAGTTGGCTCGTTTCGGCGCTCATCGGGCAAGAGGTTGGGCGGGCGCGGGCCGCCGGTTCCGCGCCAGCGCCGCCCGCTGAAGTTGCGCGCGCGCCCGGGTTTTGTCGCCAAGGCCGGTCTCCCCGTCGTTCGCGCCCAGTCGCGAGGCGAGGCTCCGGATCGTCGGAAACTGAAAGAGTTCCGTGATCGGAATCTCCCGTTTCAATTCGGTTTGCAGCCGCCGGTGGACCGAGGTCAGCATCAGCGAGTCGGCCCCGATATCGAAGAAATTATCGTTCACGCTCACCTGCTCCTGCCGCAGCGCCGTTTTCCACAACCCCGCCAGCATCTTTTCCGTCTCGCCTTGCGGCGCGGCATATTCCGAGGCGAGCCGGGGCCGCTCCGAACTTGGCGCGGGCAGCGCGTCCCGGTCGAGCTTCCCGTTCACCGTCAGCGGAAACGCGTCGAGAAAAACAAACGCCGACGGAACCATGTATTCGGGCAGCTTCCGCGCAAGATGCTCCCGCAGCTCCTCCACCCCGGGCGCCGCGTCCCCGCCCGTCACGAGGTAGGCGACCAGCCGCGGCTCGGAGACCGAGTCGGTCCGGGCCAGCACGGCGCATTCCTTCACCGAGGGATGCCGCGCCAGCGTCGATTCGATTTCGGTCAGCTCGATCCGGAAGCCCCGGATCTTCACCTGATGATCGATCCGCCCCAGGTATTCGAGGTCGCCGTTCTCCCGAACCCGCGCCAGGTCGCCGCTCCGATAAAGGCGCGGACTCTTCGCCGGATCGAACGGGTTTGCGATGAATCGCTCCCGCGTCAAATCGGGCCGGTTCAGATAGCCCCGCGCGACACCCAGCCCGCCCACCAGCATCTCCCCCGTCCCGCCCGTCGCGACCCGGCGTCCCTCCGCATCGACCACATAAACCTGGAGATCGGGTATCGGAATCCCGATGTTGCTGCCCGAATCGCTTTCGAGATCGGTGAACCGGACGGGACGGTAGGTGACATGCACCGTCGTCTCCGTGATGCCGTACATATTAACACATTCGGGCCGCTCGTCCCCATACCGCTCGAACCACGGACGCAGGCTTTGAAACTCCAGCGCCTCTCCGCCAAAAATCACGTACCGGAGGGCGAAATCTCCCGGCGGCAACGCCCGGTCGGCCTGCACCAATTGCCGGAAAGCCGACGGCGTCTGGTTCAGCACCGTCACCCGCTCGGCGATGAGCAGCTCGCGAAACGCCGACGCCGACCGGCTCACCATATAGGGCACGATCACGAGCCGTCCGCCGTAAAGCAGCGCGCCGAAAATTTCCCACACCGAAAAATCGAACGCGCTCGAGTGAAAAAGCGTCCAGACGTCTTCCGGCCCGAAACGAAACCACGGATCGGTCGCGGTGAAAAGCCGCGCGACGTTTTCCTGCGTGATCAGGCAACCCTTCGGCGTCCCGGTCGAACCTGAAGTATAAATCACGTAGGCCAGGTGCTCGGGTCGGGTGGTCGAGGGGACATTCTCCCCGCTCCGGCCCGCGATTCGCCCAGCCTCCCGGTCGAGGCAGACGACCGCGCCGGTGTAAGGCTCCGCCCTACGTGCAAAGTCCGAATTTGTCACCAGCACCCGGGCGCCCGAATCCTCCAGCATGAAGCTCAGCCGCTCCTCCGGACACGCCAGGTCCAGCGGCAGGTAGGCGCCCCCCGCCTTGAGAATCGCAAAGATCGCCACAACCAGGTCGAAGGAACGTTCCAGATGAACCCCCACCAGCGATTCCGGCCCCACCCCCAACTCCCGCAAATAGGCCGCCAGTCGATTCGCCTGCGCGTTCAGGCTCCCATAGCTCAGGCTCGCCCCATCCATCGTCAGCGCTGGGGCGTCGGGCCGAAGCGCCGCCTGGGCCTCAAACCGGGCCGCTAAAAGGGAATTGGCCGAACTGCCTTTCGAGCAATTCGATAAGTCTTTGGGGACGTCTAAGGACTCGGGAGTCGTCATGGTCTCTTTCGGTCTTGTACAGTTCCATATTAGCCTGCAACAACAGAATGCAAAGCCATTATCAATCCAAAGCCAAAGAAAGTGTATAGAAATAATTATATTTCATTAATAAATATGAATTTGCGGCAAAGTGCCCCACCTTGCCCAACATGCGCTCGATGCACTATTTTTTAGTGGCCGGGCCGCCCGCGCCAGCCGCTCGTTTCAGCTCGGCGGTTTTGGCCACGCAGAGGAACTCATACATTCCGTGCAACCGCGCGAAATAGTACCCCTCGACGCCGTCCAGGAATCCCCTCTGGTAAAGATAGACATAGAGAAATCTCAGGGTGGGCCGGAACGGGAGTTGATGCGACAACGCCTTGAGCCTGCGGAGCGATCCGACCTGCCTGCTTTGAAGCGACGAGTCGCTGCGATGGAGGTGCTGGTCGAGCGCGACGCGGGCTTCCCAGTTGGAATAGCGGTTGTGCTTCTCGACAAACACCCCGATGTTCGGAAAGGCGTAGTGATTCATCTCCGTCTTGAGGTGCCCGACGGCGCCTTTGACGACGACGTGTTCATGCACCTCGTTGTCGCCGCTGGCCGTCTCGACCGCGGTCAATTGTTCATAACGCCCCAACCGATGGAGAAAAAGCCGGAGATTCCAGTTGGGATAGTAGGCGTGCTTGAGCCATTTCCCCATGAAGTGAAAGCGGCGGTTGATCCAATAGCCGGCAATTTTCGGCTCGGCCTGCGAGACAATGCCGCGCAATTCCTCCTCCGCGTCCGGCGTCAATTCCTCGTCGGCATCGAGAATGAAAACCCACGGATGTTTGAAGGGCAGGTTTTCCAGCGCCCAGTTCTTTTTCTTCGGCCAAGTGCCGTTAAAATTGAACTGGACGACCTTCGCGCCGTGGTCTCCGGCGATTTGGATCGAGCCGTCGGTGCTCATCGAATCGACGACAAAGATTTCATCGGCCCAGGCGACCGATTGAAGGCACCTCGGCAGGTTTTCCGCCTCGTTCCGAATCGGGATGAGGATGCTGACCGGAACTTTGTCGCTCATGTGAAGAAACGCCTGTTTGACCGCAAGGATGGAGGCTGTCCGAAAAACAGGCGTGGGTCACGTCGAAAGAATTTTTGCCCTCCGGCGAAAGGGTTCAACCACGCAGGCGATGGGCCAACATGACGATAGTATAATCCAGGCGCGGCTTGCGCCGGGGCACCGAACGGCGATGCCCCGGTTGCTTCCGTGTAACTTTACATTCGCCATCGGGCCGTCATCATTTGGTGCCGATGCAAATTCCATTCTCCCGGTCGCTCGTTTTTGGTTTCCTGGCCCTCCTCGCCGCGGCCCCCGCCGCGTTTCCGTTGCGCGGTGAAACCGACCGGTACGCGGGCTCCAACTGGGAGTTCATCGACGCAAAGACGGCGCTCACCGCCGCCGCGGGCATCACGCCGGCCGGGTATCCCGATTGCGACGAGGCGACGGTCGAGGAAAAAATCGTCGATGTCTACCGGGCCGACGGCACGGGGGAAAACCAGGACGAAGCGTTCATCAAGGTTTTGACCGAAAAGGGCAAACGCGACCGCCGTACGCTCTCGATGCAGTTCAGCCTCCCCTATTCCACGGCGGACGTGCTGAAGCTCGAGGTGATGAAACCGACGGGCGAGGTGATCGCGGTCGACGTGGCGGCGAATTCCAAAGTAACGATCGACACCGGCCAGATGGAGTCGAACATTTATGACCCAAACGACAAAGTCCTGCAGGTAAATATCCCGGATCTGGAAATCGGGGACGTCGTCCACTCGATCACGCGCACGACCACCGTCCGCCCGGTCATGGCGGGCGAATTTGCCGATGAAAATCTCTTTGAAGGGGACGGCTACATCCGCCATCTGGTCTATGAAGTCCATGCGCCGCTCGACAAGCCGCTCAAAAAAATTGTCCTCCGGGACGAGATTCCCGGAACCGTTCAATACACCACCCACCCCGGCGCGGACCAGACCCTGGTCCATCGCTGGGAGGTCACCAACGTTCCGCGCATGTTCGAGGAATCGTCGATGCCCTCCTACGCGAATGTCCTGCAACGGGTCCTGGTCAGCACAACACCCGATTGGCGCGACGTCTCCAAATGGTACTGGAATCTGAGCAAGCCGCATCTCGACTCGACCTCGCCCGAATTGAAGAAAACCGTGGCCGACCTCACGGCGGGCGCGAAAACCGACACGGATAAAATGAAGGCGTTGTTTTATTACGTCTCGCAAAAAGTCCGTTACATGGGCCTCACCCCGGAGAAGGACCGGCCCGGCTTCGAGCCCCACGACGTCTGCCTCACGTTCGACAAGAAATACGGAGTTTGCCGGGACAAGGCCGGCCTGCTCGTCGCCATGCTGCGAACCGCGGGGCTGAACGCCTATCCGGTCCTGGTCAGCGTGGGAGAGAAGAGGGACAAGGATGTTCCCGACGTCAACTTCGACCACGCCATCGCGTGCGTGGAGACGGGCAAAGGCCGGTACCTTCTCATGGACCCGACCGACGAGCACGCGCGCGACCTGCTGCCGTGTGTCGACGGCAACCAGAGCTACCTCGTGTCACGGCCCGAAGGGGAGGACATTCTCCTCAGCGCCGTCAACCCATCGGAGAAGAATTTAATGCGGATCAAAACGACCGGAGTTCTCACCGCCGCGGGCGGGCTGGAAGCGAAGTCGCAACTCTGGTTCGACGGGGCAAACGACGATCTCTACCGGAACGAATTTTCCCACATGAAAGCCGACGACCTGCGCCGGTTTTTTGAATCCCGCCTGAAAGAAGCGCTGCCGGGCGCCACGCTCAAGTCCCTGACCATGACCCCGGAAAACATGCTCGATATCTCCACCCCGCTCCAGGCGGAGATCGAGTTTTCCGCCGACGGCATGACCGCGACGGGACACGACAAATCGGTCGTCAGCCCGCCCTGGATCGGAAGCCGGTTCGGACTCGTGAATTACATCCTCAAGGGCACGGGGCTCGACAAGCGCAAGTATCCGATGAAGACGGTCGCGGCTTGCGGCGTCGACGAGCAAGTCTCGCTCAAGCTGGGCGACGGGTTTGCCGGGGCCGACTCGATGCCGGTCTGCGCGCCGGTCGACAACGATTACCTGAGTTACCACCGGAACTACGACGTGAAAGACGGAACGCTGGAGTGCTCGCGCAGCTTCAAGCTTAACACGGTCGAGTTTTCTCCCGCGCAATACGCGCAATTGAAACAGACGCTGCAGGAGATCGAGTATGACGCCAGAAAATCGCCGGTCCTGGCCACGACAGCCGGCACGGCGGCGACTTCCGTGGCGGCGGCTGACGACCCGCCCGCGACGCCCCCGGTACAATCGGATGCAATCATTCTCGACAGCCACAAGGAACTCGACGTGACCGACCCGCACGCGGCGGTCTACCTGGTGAAATACTCAAAACGCATCCTCACCTACGCCGGCAAAATCCGGGAGGCCGAGATCAAGGTAAACTATAATCCCGCCTTCGAGGAGGCGCGGTTCATTCGCGGCATGGTGACATCGAAGACCGGCCGGCAGCAGCAGATTTCCAGCGGCGAAATCAACGTCATGGACGCCGCCTGGAACGCATCGGCGAAGCGGTACACGGGCGGGAAAATCCTGGTGGCCAACCTGCCCGGCGTCGACATCGGGTCGACCATCGAGGTCGAATTCGAGATCACCGCGAAAGGCGCGCCCTTCATCGGCGGATTCGAGCCGTTTCAGTTTCCCGACGATCTCGATCAGAAATCATTTCAACTGACCGCTCCGGACGGCGTGCAAATCGAGAAAATGGCCGTCAACGGCGGCCCGCTCCAGGCGTCGTCCCCGGCCGGTGACAAGGGCGGACAAACTTACCAGTGGAACACGCAAAAGATGCCCGCGTTCCCCGCCGAATCGGAATTGCCGCCCGATTGGCTCTACACGCCCGGCGTCGCCTACTTCGCCGGGGACTTCAACGCCTACCTCAAGGACTTGAACGACACGCTCCAGGAACGGTCGCAGTCCTGCGCAAAAGCGAAGGAAATGGTGGCCCGGTTGATCGGAGGCCCGGGCAAGCCCGGAAGCAAGCTGGAGACTGTGAAAGCCATCCGCGATTTCGTGGCCAAGTCGATCCGCCTGGCCGGCCCGTCGTTTACGGAACTCCCCTTGAGCGAACTGTCGGCGGCCGACACCACGCTGGTCGACGGCTACGGCCATGCCGCCGATCGCGCGATCCTGCTCCACGCGATGCTCTCCGCGGCGGGATTTCAACCCGAATTTGTCCTCGCCTCGAACCTCCCGGCGGCGGCGGGCATCCAAAAGGCCGCGACGTCGTTTCCGCTGCCCGATAATTTCGACACGCCCCTGGTGAAGCTTGCGCTCGACGGAACGACCTATTACCTCAACGACACCGATCAGTACGCCGATCTCGGATCAACCCCGCACGACGGCAGGCTCGGGATCGCCCTCTCCAACCGGGGATACGAGGTGATCGAGGCCGCCAAGGATTGCCAGGACGCGATCCAAACGGTCTATACCCTCTCCTTCGCCGACGACGGCAAGGTCCGGATGGGAGTGTTGAAGCGTTATTTCGGCGACGAGTACAACCAGAAGAACCGCTTCTTTTCGGAACTGCGTCCCGAGGAACGGAAACGCTACTACCAGGAGGCCGTTTCGAGCATCGACCAGGGCGCGCGACCGGTGGGGGATTTGACCGACCGGTTCGACACCTATCCCGGCACCGAACAGTTCACGGTGGAACTCGACAACTACGCCGTGGTCGACGGGAAATACTTCTACTTCGACCTGCCGTTCACGCCGTCGCTTTTCGATCTTCCGGGCGACAGCCGGCGCAGCCTGCCCTTCATGCTTTCGCACGAGACGACCGCCAGCGTCCGCACCGAAATCGAGCTGCCGCCCGGCTTTCGCGACGTGATCATCTCGCCCGACAGCGAGAACCTCGACGCCCCGGAGGGCTGCGGGAAAGCGCGGCTCTCGTCATCGCCCGAGGCGGGCAAGTTTGTCATGACCGACGATTTCGCAACGCTGCCCGCCGTGATCAGCCCGCAGGACTACCCGGCGATGCTGAAGCTCGAATCGGACCTGGAGAAAAAGTCGGCCAAGGTCTTCCTGCTGGAGAAGGACTGACGGCCTCGCCTGGTTTCGGCCGGGCGATGGCGGGTTGGCTTCAATGGCTTCCGTGCCCTGTTTTTTTAGCCCATCCTGCGCATGGAGGGAATTTAAGGCGCGGGGAAAATGAGGAAGGAAAGGAGGGTCAGGGTGTCGCTTGAGGAGAGACGTTTTGGCGCTATTTTTTGGGGAGATCAAGGAAGCTTGAGAAGAGAATAAAATTGCAATAACCTTATAGTGAAGTTGTTGCGGCATTTCGATGGCATCGGCCCGCATCCTGCGAGGGAGGAGGTATATGGCAAAGATTTTAGGCATTGATTTGGGCACCACGAACTCCTGCATGGCCATCATGGAGAACGGCGAACCGGTGGTTCTGGAGAATTCGGAAGGGGCAAGGACGACGCCGTCGATTGTGGCCTTCACCAAGAGCGGGGAGCGACTCGTCGGCCAGGCGGCCAAGCGGCAGGCGGTGACGAACTCAAAGAACACGATTTTTTCGGTCAAGCGATTCATCGGGCGGAAGTTCGCCGAGGTCAAGGGCGAGCAGTCCCGCGTCCCCTACAAGATCGTCGAAGCGAAGAACGGCGACGCGCACATCGAAGTCGAGGTGAAGGGCGAAAAGAAGGTCTATTCGCCGGAGGAAATTTCATCGTTCATCCTGGGCAAGCTGAAGGCCGACGCGGAATCGAAGCTCGGCGAGAAGATCACGCAGGCGGTGATCACGGTCCCGGCCTATTTCAACGACAGCCAGCGGCACGCGACGAAGGACGCGGGGCGGATCGCGGGGCTGGAAGTGCTGCGGATCATCAACGAGCCGACGGCGGCGTCGCTGGCGTACGGCCTTGAAAAGAAGAAGGACGAGAAGATCGCGGTTTACGATTTGGGCGGCGGGACGTTCGACATTTCGGTCCTCGAGATCGGGGACGGCGTGTTTGAAGTGAAGGCGACCAACGGCGACACCCACCTGGGCGGCGACGATTGGGACAACGCGGTGATGGACTGGCTGCTGGCCGACTTCAAGAGCGAAAGCGGCATCGATTTAAAGGGCCAGCCCGACGCGATCCAGCGGCTGAAAGAGGAGTCGGAAAAGGCGAAGATCGCGCTTTCGTCCTCGCAGACGTATGAAATCAATTTGCCGTTCATCACGGCGGACCAGACGGGGCCGAAGCATATCCGCAAGGACCTGACGCGGGCGAAGCTGGAGCAACTGACCGACTCGCTGACCGAGCGGACGATCAAGCCGGTGAACGCGTGCCTGGCCGACGCGAAGATTTCGGCGTCGCAGATCGACGAGCTGGTGCTCGTCGGCGGGATGACGCGGATTCCGAAGATCATCGAGACGGCGCGGAAGCTTGTCGGCAAGGAGCCGCACAAGGGCGTGAACCCGGACGAGGTGGTCGCGATCGGCGCGGCGATCCAGGGCGGGGTGCTCAAGGGCGACGTGAAGGACGTGCTGCTGCTCGACGTGACGCCGCTGACGCTGGCGATCGAGACGGCCGGTTCGGTGGCGACGCCGATGATCCCGCGCAACACGACGATCCCGACGAAGAAGACGCAGACTTTCTCGACCTACTCGGACAACCAGCCGGGGGTGGAAATCAAGGTGCTGCAGGGCGAGCGTCCGCTGGCCCGGGACAATAAACAGCTCGGGACGTTCCATCTCGACGGGATTCCGCCGGCGCCGCGGGGCGTGCCGCAGGTCGAGGTGACGTTCGACATCGACGCGAACGGGATTTTGCATGTCTCGGCGAAGGACCTCGGGACGGGGAAGGAACAGAAGATTTCGATCACCGGCTCGAGCGGTCTGTCGAAGGCCGAAGTCGAGAAGATGACGCACGACGCGGAGGCCCACGCCGAAGAGGACAAGAAGGCGAAGGAGAAGATCGAACTGCGCAACAACGCCGATTCGACGGCCTACGGCGCGGAGAAGATGCTGAAGGACCTCGGTGACAAGGTCGACGCGGCGAAGAAGACCGAGATCGAGGAGGAGATCAAGAAGGTGCGGGAGGCGCTGAAGGGCGACGATTCCGACGCGATCAAGGCGGCGGTGGAGTCGCTGAACCAGAAGGTGAGCGCCGTTTCCGAGGAGCTTTACAAGCAGGCCGCGGCTCAGGCCGGCGCGAGCGCGGGCAAGGGTGCTCCGGAAGGCGCGCCCGGGACCCAGACGCCTCCGCCCACAGCGGGCGCGGGAAAACCCGACGACGTGGTCGATGCCGATTTTGAGATGGTCGATAAAGACGACAAAAAGGGAAAGAAATGAAATATCCTCAGTTCCCCTTTTACGAGTACGGCTCTAATATTGCGATGCAGTTGCACCATTCAGAAGTCAAATTCGCCAAGCAAAGAGGAGAGCCAATCCGGTTGGGGTGGATCGGATTTAAAACTGAAGTTCCTTCAAAATGTGAAGGAAGACAGGATGAAAATAGACTCGGTAGGGCCTATATCAGGCCCGATGATACAAAGATTGACAACCTCAGCCTTGTGAACGAGGAATTCATTCTCAATGAGGCACAGTTTGCCAGGCTGCTCAAGCATCCTGATGGACGCGTGTTTTACTTATCTGAGTCAGACGCAAAGCGACAAAAAGGGATCAAAAAATGACCAATTCTGACCATCAGATGGCAACGCAGCTTCAGGTCTATAAAAAGGGTGCGACAGCCCACATCTTTGATGACTGCTGCTTCTCTTACGATGCAGCCGATCGAAAACTGATTATACACAGCTCTAAATCCGGGGAAGTTGGTTCGTTTTCTGATGCGACTCCGGGTGAGACCGCCTATGGCGAATCTCGAGGCACTGATTTTATTTTCCGTTAACGATAGGATTATTGGTAAATTTGACATGAAAATCGGCATCTTTATTGGCAACCCTGAAAGGGTTGAAGCAGGCAACGGAGTTGCGCGGACAAGGGCGTTCCCAAGTGCAACTTGGGAACGAGGGAAGCTTCTGCGGAGGGCAGCACACTTGGGAACGAGGGGATGTCCGGGCCACCCCGATCGACGCACAACTAATTTTAAGTCAGTAGAACGAAGACATAAGGGAACCAAAAAATGAGCGACGAAACAACGAGCCAGAAAAACTATAATATCGTGTACGGGGACAAGACGCTGACGGTGCAGGCGGAGGCGGTCGCGTGGAGCGAGAACGGCGAGTTTATCCTCCTGATGGTGGGGGAAGAGGCGAAGCACGTGATCGTGGCGGCGAATGTGATCGCGGTGATCGAGCAATAAGAATTTAAAACCGTCATCCCGGGTTTGTGGATGGATCAAGGTGGCCGTCGCGCGCCGCGCGACGGACCGGCGCAGGGCCTGCGCCGGCTACCTGTCCTTCGACAAGTTCAGGACGACTTTAAAAACAAACCAACAACAACAAACAAAACGAAAGGAGACAGAATATGGCAAACCCAACATTCCGTCCCCTCGGCGACCGGGTGCTTGTGCAGCCGATCGAAGAGGGCGAAGTGAAGAAAGGCGGAATCATCATTCCCGATACCGCCAAGGAAAAACCGCAGGAGGCGAAAGTGATCGCCATCGGAACCGGCAAGAAGGACGACGAAGGCAAGAAGCTGCCTTTTGAAGTCAAGGTCGGCGACCGCGTGCTCATCAGCAAGTACGGCGGCACTGAAATCAAGATCGACGGCACCGCCTACCAGGTGCTGCGCGAGGACGACATCCTGGGGATTTTGGCCTAACTCCAACCGGCCGCGCGCTTACGAGCGGCGGCCACCCAACACTTAGAAGAAAGGACTCATATTATGGCAGCCAAGCAACTACAGTTCGACGAACACGCCCGGCACGCATTGCTGCGCGGCGTCGAGAAACTGAGCAAAGCCGTGAAGGCGACGCTCGGACCGCGCGGACGGAACGTGGTCCTCGACAAGAAATTCGGATCCCCGACGATCACCAAGGACGGTGTGACGGTGGCGAAGGAAATCGAACTCGAAGATCCGTACGAAAACATCGGGGCGCAGCTCGTGCGCGAAGTCGCCAGCAAGACGAGCGACATCGCGGGCGACGGCACGACGACAGCGACGGTCCTCGCCGAGGCGATCTACAAGGAGGGCCTGAAGAACGTGACGGCCGGGGCGAACCCGACCGATCTGCAACGCGGCATTCACAAGGCGGTCGACGCGATTTGCGAAGAACTGGCCCGCATCTCGAAAAAGGTGAAGGACAAGGAAGAGATCAAGCAGGTCGCGACGGTTTCGGCCAACTGGGACACGACGATCGGCGAGATCATCGCCGATGCGCTCGACAAGGTGGGCAAGGACGGGACGGTGACCGTCGAGGAAGCGAAGGGGATCGAAACATCGCTCGACGTGGTCGAGGGGATGCAGTTCGACAAGGGCTATCTGTCGCCCTACTTCGTGACGAACGCGGAGGACCTCGAAGCGGTGCTGGAGAACGCCTACATCCTGATCCACGAAAAGAAGATCAGCAATCTCAAGGACATGCTGCCCTTGCTGGAGAAGATCGCGAAGTCGGGCCGTCCGCTGCTGGTGATCGCGGAGGAAGTCGAAGGCGAAGCTCTCGCGACTCTCGTCGTGAACAAGCTGCGCGGCACGATTCAGGTCTGCGCCGTGAAGGCGCCGGGCTTCGGCGACCGCCGCAAGGCGATGCTGGAAGACATCGCCATCCTCACGGGCGGCCGTCTGCTGAGCGAGGACCTCGGCATCAAGCTCGAAAACGTCGGGCTCGATGACCTGGGCCGCGCGAAGCGGATCGTCATCGACAAGGAAAACACCACGATCATCGAGGGCGAAGGCAAGAACGCCGACATCCAGGGGCGCGTGGCCCAGATCCGCCGTCAGATCGAGGAGACGACGTCGGACTACGACAAGGAAAAGCTGCAGGAACGGCTGGCGAAGCTGGCCGGCGGCGTTGCCGTCATCAATGTCGGCGCCGCGACGGAGACCGCGCTGAAGGAAAAGAAGGCGCGCGTCGAGGACGCCCTGCACGCGACCCGTGCGGCGGTGGAAGAAGGGATCGTCCCCGGCGGCGGGGTGGCGCTGATCCGCGCCCAGAAGGCGCTCGACAAGCTCGACGTCAAGGGCGATGAAGCGATCGGCGTGCAGATCATCCGTCGCGCGGTGGAGCAACCTCTGCGGACGCTCGTGGAAAACGCGGGCGGCGAAGGCTCGGTTGTCGTGAACGAGGTCAAGAACCGCAAGGGCAACGAAGGCTACAACGTTGCGACGGGCGAATACGCCGACCTGGTGAAGGCGGGCGTGGTCGATCCGACGAAGGTGACGCGCTCGGCGTTGCAGAACGCGGCGTCGATCAGCGGGCTGCTGCTGACGACCGAATGCGTCGTGACCGAGCTGCCTGAGAAGGAAAAGCCCGCGGCGCCTGGCGGTCATGGCGGCGGCATGGGTGGCATGGGCGGAATGGACTACTAAAGTCGTTTCGTCGGACGCGACGAGGTCGCGTTCCCACCCAGGAACAGTTCAAGAAGGCCGGGCTCGCGAGGGCCCGGCTTTTTTGTGTCTACGTGTTCTACTAACCCTAGCGGCTGAACGCGTTACCGGCTCGGGCCGGACAATATTATTCTTGCGATAATAGTGGGCCGCGATATTTTGAGTCCGTGCCCCGCCAGATTAAAAACCAGAGCATTGTGGTGGTCGAAGATGACCCATATATCAGCGGGGCGCTGGACGCTTTTCTGGGTGAGAAAAATGTGGTCCAAAGCTTTGGCAGCGCGGAGGACGCCTTGGCCGCGACGGCCCATTTCAAGGGCGTGGGTGTTTTCATCATCGATTACAGGCTGCCGGGGAAGGACGGGATCGCGCTTTTCCACGAGTTGCGGGCGCAGTTTCCGGCGGCGAAATTTATTTTGATCACCGGGGAGATGAGCATGGATATGGTGGAAAAGACGCGGCAGCTCGGGCTCGATGCGCTGATGCTGAAGCCGTTCGACGCGAGGATTCTGGAGGACAATATTTCGGGGCTGCTTTCGCTCGCGGGTTAAGTGTTGCGCGGAGAGCCGGGGCATATATCCTGCTTGAAGAGGTCCAAGCCATTCATCCGCCATGTCAAAAGTAGAACCGGCTTCCCATATCGTTATTGTCGAGGACAATGTCGAAGCGAACAACCTGTTGCGAGACTGGTTGAAACTGAAGTTTACGGTGACGTGTTTTCTGGACGCGGAGTCGACGCTTCGGATTCTGCCGCCGAGCGGCGAGCGGATCATTTTTCTGATCGACTACAACATGCCGGGGGACAACGGGATTGTGCTGAAGAAGAAGCTGGAGCCGCGTTTTCCGAACGCGAAGTATGTGCTGATCAGCGGGCTGTTCGACGCGAAGCTGACGGAGGAGGGGAAGGCGGCGGGCTTCGATGCGCTTGTGCCGAAGCCTTTCGCGATGCCGGCGATCACGCAGAAAGTTGAGGAGCTTCTCGGCGTGAAGCAGAAGGAGAGCCTGGTCGATATGGTGAAGCGGCAGACGAGTCAGTTGCCGATGCTGGCGATTTAAAAGCTCCGTCGCGTTCAATTTGGGCGGCCCGGACAAAACGGCCGGGTCCTTCGACTCCGCGAATGCTTGGCATTCGCTCCGCTCAGGATGACGGGATTTTAAAAGGAAGTTTTTGCAGAGGTTTCAACTCGTTGTCGGGGCCGCCAAATCAGCTACGCCGCGGCGAGCGCTTCGTTCTCGCGGTCTTCCTCGACGCGGCGGATGGAGTAGTTGGAGGACTGCATTTTGCCGCGGGTGCATTCGCGGGCGTAGGTGATGAGGTGATGGGCGACCATGGCGACCTGGAAGATGGTCTCGATGTTGCCCTGCTTGAGTTCGTGCCACATCATTTTCCAGAAGAGTTTGCGGTAATCGCTGCGGACGCCGACGCGCCAGAGGATGCGGCGGAAGATGCCGAGGGCGCGCCTGATGTTGGGCCAGGTGGCCTGGGCGGCCGGATTCTTCGGCTTGATGCGGTTGGGGTAGACGTGCTTCGCGTTGTAGGCGTAGCGGGCGTAGAGATTTTTGGCGTCGAAGACATGGGCGATGACTTTTTGCCAGTTGCGGACGACGGTTTCGTAGGGTTGGAGGAAGACGATGTTGGAGTCGCGGTCTTCGGCGTCGTGGAGGACGCGGTTGTCCTTTTCGAGTCGCGTGTAGAGGGCGGTGTTCGGCAGCGCGTAGAGGATGTTGACGGTCATGATGGGGATTTGGGAGACGTCGGCGAAATCCATGAGGGCCTGGGGCGTTTCGTCGGTGTCGGTGTCGAGGCCCATGATGATGCCGGAGGCGGCCTCGATGCCGTAGCGATTCACCGTCTGCACCGCCTCGAGAATCGGCATGCGCATGTTCTGGCCTTTTTTCATCGCCTTGAGCGCGACCGGGTCGGGCGTCTCGATGCCGAAGAAGCAATTGTTGAAACCGGCCTTCTGCATTTTCTCCAGGATGCGGGTGTGCCCCGCCATGTTGAGCGTCGCCTCGCAGGCGAGCCGGACGTAGTAATCGCGGTCGGGGCGCTGCTGCCATTCGATGAGGGCGTCGAGGAGGT
The DNA here is from genome assembly GCA_035948935.1 of Methylacidiphilales bacterium. Classification (GTDB taxonomy): domain Bacteria; phylum Verrucomicrobiota; class Verrucomicrobiia; order Methylacidiphilales; family UBA1321; genus JABDGH01. The sequence continues at coordinate 89,317 of DASZIP010000019.1, forward strand.
TTTCGGCAGCCTTGGGATTGCCGATGAAATTGTCGTCGACGAAATAGACGGAGACGCAGCCGCCGTCGGCGAGCTGGTCGAGTTCGCGGACAACCTGCTCCGGCGTTTTCAGGCGCGGGTTGCGCCCATAGAGCGAGGGGATGTCGCAGAATTCGCAGGTGTAGGGGCAGCCGCTGGAAAATTGGACGGAGCCGAGCAGGTAATCGCGGACGTTGATCCGGTTATAGGCGGGCGTGGGAAATTCCGACATGGGCAGGCGCTCGACGGTGCGATAGACGATCTGTTGTTCGGGACGCTCGACGGTTTCATCGATGCGCTGGAAGAGGCGGAGCGTGGCGTCGCCGGCCTCGCCGCAGTGGAGGAGATCGACGTCGGGATAATAATCGGGCGCGGAGGAGACGGACGGTCCGCCGAGGGCGACGACCTTGCCGGCGTCGTGGGCGCGGCGGGCGATGTCGTGAATGCGGTGCCGCTGGATGTGCATGCCCGAAACGAAGACGACGTCGGCCCAGTCGAATTCCTCGGGCGTGACGCGCGCGATGTTTTCGTCGACGAACTTGATTTCCCATTCGGCGGGAATGAGGGCGGTGATGACGAGGATGCCCTGGGGCGGCATGAAGCCCTTGACGTCGCCCATGAGGGGGAAGGCGTGGTTGAACGTGCCGAAGCTGTAGCTGTAACGGGGAAAGGCGCAGAGGATGCGGCGCCTGTTGCGCGGCTTGAAGCTGCGGAGCGCGGAGGATTCGACCGTTTCGGTCGGCGACGGCGTTTCGAGAAGCATGGCTCCCATTTATAGCACAGCGTCGGGGCGCCCGCGAAGGCTAAAGCGGTTATGCCCACTTTCCCATTAAGTTCGCTGATTTTCCTCGTTCTTAAGTTTGGGGACGAGGAAGGTTTCGCACAGAGGACTGAAGAGGACCGAAGAGGATGGGGAGGAAGCGGGTCGGCGCGGGATGGAGTTTCGCGGGGAGCAGGGGTAGGATTCCTCTTTTCAATGATCGTATTTTTTTCTTGCTACGATCCTCATCGGAAAAAGAAGGCAGGTCCTTCGACTCGCTGCTGCGCAGGGCAGTAACAGCTTCGCAGAGAAACAACTGCCGTGCGCAGCACCTCGCCTCACTCAGGATGACGGATTGAGAGAAAAAAATCTTGGAGAACGAGGGGAAGAGATCGCTTCCTGCGCGCTTCGCGCGCCCGGGCAACAAGTAGCCCGTGCCACCCGAAAAGGCACCGTCGCCCAGAGGTCGACGGCTACCAACGGCACGTCGCAAGCGACGGGGAATTGATCCAAACTAGATTCAAACTATACGGGTGCTCTGCGGCTGAATGACTTGAGAGATGCGCTGCCTCCGGATGACGCCGCTTGCACGATGTGGCATACTAAGCCATGGTCGCCGAACGTCCCGATGTGATGCCGAAGGTGCGGGATTTGCCGCACAAGCCGGGGGTTTATCTTTTCAAGGACCGGTTCAACCGGGTGATTTATGTCGGGAAGGCGCGCGATTTGCAGAAGCGGGTCAGCCAATATTTTCATCCGGGACGGCAGCATCACCACGACCGGAAGACGCTGGCGCTGCTCGAAAGCATCTGGGACCTCGAGGCGCACACGGTGAAGAGCGAGCCCGAGTCGCTTCTGCTCGAAGGGAAGCTGATCAAGGAATTCCGGCCGCGTTACAACGTCAGTTTTCGCGATGACAAAAAATTTCTTCTCGTGAAGGTGAACCTGAACGATCCGTTCCCGCGCTTCCAGCTCACGCGGGTGAAGAAGGACGACGGCGCGCGCTATTTCGGGCCGTTTCCCCACGCGGGTTCGCTGCGCAAGACGCTGGCGCTGGTGCGGAAGAAATTCCATATCCGCACCTGCCGTCCCGAAATTCCGGGCGAGATCGATTACAAGCATTGCCTCCAGCACATCATCAAGAATTGCTCGGCGCCGTGCGTGAACAAGATCACGCGCGCGGGTTACCTGGCGAAGGTGAGGGAGGCGTGCGAGTTTCTCGACGGGGCGTCGGGCGAGATGGCGGCGGAATTCAAGGCGGAGATGGAGAAGGCGGCGGCGCGGCTCGACTTCGAGCGGGCGGCGGAAATCCGGAACCTGCTCGACGATTTGAAGCGGACGACGCGGCCGACGAAACGGTTCGCGCGGCAATTCGTCACGACGGTGCGGCCATCGGAGGACGTGGCGGCGTTGCAGGAGGCGCTGGGGCTGGCCGAGGCGCCGGCGATCATCGAGTGCTTCGATATCTCGAACATTTCGACGACGCACAAGGTGGCGTCGATGGTCTGCTTTCGCGGCGGGAAGCCGGACCGGGAGAATTATCGCCGGTACCGGATCAAGACGGTGGAGGGGCAGGACGATTTCGCCAGCATGGCGGAGGTGGTGCGGCGGCGATACGCGCGGGTGCTGGGCGAAGGCATCCGGCGGCCCGGCCTTATCGTGGTTGACGGCGGCAAGGGCCAGCTCGGCAGCGCGAAGCGGGAACTCGACGCGCTGGGGCTCGGCGATCTGCCGGTGATCGGGCTGGCGAAGGAGCGGGAGGAGATTTTTCGTCCCGGCCAAAGCGCGCCGCTGGCGCTGGACCCTTCGTCGGGCGCAATCCGGCTGCTGCAGCGGATTCGGGACGAGGCGCACCGGTTCGCGAACGCCTATCACCAGATTTTGATGAAGCAGCGGGTGAGCGAAAGCCTGCTCGATGATTGCCCCGGCGTGAGCGAAAACCGGAAGAAGCTCCTTCTGCGCCATTTCGGTTCGATCGAGAAGCTGCGCCACGCCACGGCGGAGGAAATTTGCGCGGTCGAGGGGATCGGGCCGAAACTGGCGGGGACGCTCGTCGATTTTTTCGCGAAGCTGAAACGGCGCGGGGCGCGGAGCGGGGATGAGAACGCGGGGGATGAAACCGAGGCTGGGGTGGTCACCTACCGACTCAAGCCTCAGTTGTAGCGGCTACGCCAGAGTAAAGAACCCCGGAGCAAGCGGTGGAGTATTGGGGATTCGCTTCCTGTCCCGCCACGGCGGGACCCGGACAACACAAGCACGCCTGTCGTTGCCGGGCCACCCGAAAAGGCACCGTAGCCCGGGGGACTCGTCCCTCGGCGACGGCTACCAATTGCACGCCGCAAGCGGCGGGGAATTTACCCGAAGAGATTAAAAGTGCGACGGTCATAGACCGCCGCTACACTAGGCCGATGACCACCACCTGCACGCAACACGAATGGAAGGCGTCGGACGGGGAGACTTTTTCCTATTCGTTGTGGGGGGCGGAGCTTCCGCCGGAGCGGCCTCCGGCGCCGGAGTGGCCTCCGCGGGCGGTGGTGGTGGCGGTGCACGGACTGAGCGGGGCGGCGCTCGATTACGAACCGCTGGCGAGCCATCTCGCGAAGCAGGGAGTCGTGACTTACGCGCTCGAACTGCGCGGACAGGGGAACGATCCGGTCCCGGCGCGGCGCGGCGACCTGGCGCGGATCGGGGATTGGTTCGCCGATTTGCGCGCCTTTTTCGCGCTCGTCCGCGGCCGCCATCCCGGCGCGCAAATTTATTATTACGGCGAGAGCATGGGCGCGGCGCTGCTCACGCGCTTTTTGGCGCAGGCGGGGGATGAGGACCAACCGGCGGGGCTGGTTCTCGCCTCGCCCGTGGTTGAGATCAAGGCGAAGCCTTCCTGGTGGCAGGAAGCGATCTTCCGCTTTTTTCTTTGGGCGCGGCCCACGCATCGGATCGACGTGAGCGAGTACACGAAGCGGACGAGCGACGATCCGTCGAACTGGGTGACGCGCGACGAGGCGCATCGGCGGTGGTTCGAGACGGCGCCGCACAAGATCGACCGGTTCACGGTGCGCTTTTTCAAATGCCTTCGCGACCTGATCGAGGGCTGCTTCGACGCCGCGCCGCGAATCACGGCGCCGGTGCTCGTCATCTACGCCGCGAACGACGTCTACATTCCGCCGACGCGTGTGGAGGAATTTATCGCCCGGCTCGGGAGCCGTGAAAAGGAGTCGGGCTTTTTTCCCGAGTCGTACCATCTGCTGCTCCACGACCACGACAAGGCGCAGGCGCTGGAACGGATCGAGGCGTGGCTGCTGGGTCGGATCGACGCGACGGCGCGGCGCCGGGCCGCCGAGGCCCGCCCCGCGATTTGAGCGAAGCCGCGTCATCACCGACATTATGTTATTTCAGAACAATGGACTTTTTGGTAAGGAAAAGAACTTAGCGCCATGCCCTACACCACCTCCTATGTTGACGACGGAAAGGGCGTCTTCAAAACGGGCAGCGGCATCGTTACCGGCCTGGAAATCTTTTCCAGCGCGCTGCAAGAGAGCAGCAACGAGGCGCGCTCGCGGAAGCTCCGGTACGGATTGGTCGATTTTTCCGATGTCGAGGAGATGAAGGTCACACCGGAAGACATTCGCCGGATTGTGGAAATGAATCGCAAGCTGGCCGCATTCACGCCCGGGGCGCTGGTGGCCATTGTCGCTCCGACGGAGCTGCCCTATGCGCTGGCGCGGCTTTGGCACACATTTTCCGACGACCTCGGCTGGAAAGCCAATGTCTTTCATGCCCGGGCCGACGCGATCGCCTGGCTCAGGAAGGAGCTTCTGGCCAAAGAAGGCCCCAGCGACGCGCTGGATCAATTCCCATCCCTGCAACCGGCGTCGTGACCCGCGCGGCAAAGCCCCGGCCCGTATATTGTATTCCAAAATCGACCCGCAACGCAGCCTTGCCCTATTTTAAAGAGACGCCCTAGGATGGCGGGATGATCGGGCGATTTTCCGCCTGATGATCGAGGCCGGACCCTGTAACTCAAATGGATAGAGTAGCGGTTTCCTAAACCGCAAATGCCGGTTCAATTCCGGCCAGGGTCACCAGAGGCTGTCGCTGATGTCCTTGAACCTTGCGCCAGGACTTTCAGAGACACAAGGGCCGCGCCCCCGCCTTCGTACGCAGGCGGGAGCGGTCTTGCCAACGGGTCGTTTTTGCCGGACAACCGCGGCTGTTACGGCTCAGGCTTCCGCGAGCCAGTCTCCCAGGCGGAGGAAGGCGCGGATTTTCCGGCGTTCATACCGGCTTTGTTGCACCTTGGTGACGCGTTGGTCCGCGAGGCGGAACGCGTGTTTGTGAGTTCGAACGAAGTCGACCATCGTGTCGGCTGTTTTCATCAGGACGTATTTCCTTTCCGGTTATTTGTTCGAGCCTTGACCAAGCCTAAAGAATGCCAACTTCGCGACAGAAGTTGGACTTACCGATGTCATCGCGCCGCATAAGGAGCGATACTTTTTGCCGAAGTGACCCATTTTCGGAAGGTTGCGGCTTGAAGCGTGCTTCATCCACGCCATATTAATCACATCCCAAACTTATGGCACTTCACACTCTTTTCAACTCGCTTCGTTCCACAACGACCCCGTCTGGTCAAAAAGTAACCTATTATTCGCTGCCCGCGCTCGAAGAGGCCGGCGTCGGGCCGGTGTCGAAATTGCCGGTCAGCATCCGGATCGTTCTCGAGGCGGTTTTGCGTAATTTTGACGGAAAGCGGGTCAGCGAAAACGACATCCGCACACTGGCCAACTGGAACGCGAAGCAGCCCGCGTCGGAGGAAATCCCCTTCGTCGTCGCACGCATCGTGTTGCAGGATTTCACCGGCGTCCCGCTCCTGGTCGACCTGGCCGCGATGCGCCACGCCGTGCAGAAGCTCCGCAAAAACCCGAAGCTGATCGAGCCGCTCGTGCCGGTTGATCTTGTCGTCGACCACTCGGTGCAGGTCGATGTCTCGGGCACGGCGGACGCGATGATCCGCAATCTCGAATTCGAGTTCGCGCGGAACCGCGAACGGTACGAGTTCCTCAAGTGGGGCCAGCAGGCGTTCGAGACCTTCAAGGTCGTGCCGCCCGGCATCGGCATCGTGCACCAGGTCAACCTCGAGTACCTGGCCAAGGGAGTGCTCTCCGCCACGATCGACGGCGAGACGGTTTATTATCCCGATACGCTCGTCGGGACCGACTCGCACACGACGATGATCAACGGCCTCGGGATCGTCGGCTGGGGCGTGGGGGGCATCGAGGCCGAGGCGGGGATGCTCGGCCAGCCGGTCTACTTCCTCACGCCGGAAGTCGTCGGCGTCCACATGACCGGCGCACTGCGGGAGGGCGTCACCGCGACGGACCTGGCGCTCCACGTCACCGAGATGCTTCGCAAGCAGAAGGTCGTCGGCAAGTTCGTCGAGTTTTACGGTCCCGGCGCGGCGTCGCTGCCGCTGCCCGACCGGGCGACGATCGCGAACATGGCGCCTGAGTATGGCGCAACGATGGGCTACTTTCCAGTCGATGCCGAATCGGTCAATTATCTCAAGGCGACGGGCCGCACGAAGGAGCAGGTGGAGGCGTTCGAGAGCTATTTCAAGGCGCAGAAACTTTTCGGCATCCCGACCAAGGCGGACGGGATCGTCTACAGTTCCGACCTGGAACTGAACCTCGCCGATGTCTCTCCCAGCGTGGCCGGGCCGAAACGTCCGCAGGACCGGATCGCGCTGCCGGAGCTGAAGACGAAATTCCTCGCCGCGCTCGACAAGGCCGTGACCGAAAACGGCTTCGGCAAAAAAGGGGCCGAGGGCGCGCACGCGAAGGTGACGCTCAACGGCATCCGCCCCCCGACCGATGTCGACATCAAGCACGGCAGCGTGCTTATCGCGGCGATCACGAGTTGCACGAACACGAGCAATCCGTCGGTGATGCTCGCGGCGGGATTGCTCGCGAAGAAGGCGGTCGAGCGGGGCCTGACCGTCAACGCGGCGGTGAAGACATCGCTCGCGCCCGGCTCGCGCGTCGTCACCGATTACCTCGACAAGACGGGGCTGCAACCCTACCTCGACAAGCTCGGCTTCCAGATCGTCGGCTACGGCTGCACGACCTGCATCGGCAATTCGGGCCCGCTCAACCCGATCATCGACGAGGCGATCACCAAGGGCGACCTCGTCGCGGCAAGCGTCCTTTCCGGCAACCGCAACTTTGAGGCGCGGGTCCATCCGAGCATCAAGGCGAACTTCCTCATGTCGCCGCCGCTGGTCGTCGCCTTCGCGCTGGCGGGGAAGGTCGACATCGACCTCGACACCGAGCCGCTCGGCACGGGCAAGGACGGCAAGCCGGTTTATCTCAGGGAAATCTGGCCCACGCTCCAGGAAATCAAGACCGAGATGCAGGGCGCGCTGAAGCCGGAAATCTTCCGCAAGCTCTACAGCGATTTCGCCGAGCAGAACCCGGCGTGGAACAACATCCCCGGCTCGACCGGCGAGACCTATTCGTGGAACGAATCGAGCACCTACATCCAGGAACCGCCCTTCTTCGAGGATTTTTCGATGGAGCCGGGCCACATCACCGGGATCGTCGGGGCGCGTCCGCTCGGCATCTTCGGCGATTCGGTCACCACCGACCACATCTCGCCCGCAGGCAGCTTCAAGAAGAACTCGCCCGCCGGCGCCTATCTGCTCGAGAAGGGCGTGAAGCCGGAGGAATTCAACAGCTACGGCGCGCGGCGCGGCAACGACCGGGTGATGACCCGCGGCACGTTTGCGAACGTGCGGATCAAGAACCTCATGGTGCCGGGCGTCGAGGGCGGCGTGACGAAGCACCAGCCCGACGGCGGGCAGATGAGCATCTACGACGCGGCGATGAAATACCAAAAGGAAGGGACGCCGCTGGTGATCATCGCGGGGCAGGAATATGGCACGGGCAGCTCGCGCGACTGGGCGGCGAAGGGGACGCGGCTTCTTGGAGTGAAGGCGGTCATCGCGCAGAGCTTCGAGCGCATTCACCGGAGCAACCTCGTCGGCATGGGGGTGCTGCCGCTCTGTTTCGCCGAGGGCGTGAACGCGGCGAGCCTCAAGCTCGACGGCACCGAGGTCTATTCGCTCAAGGGCCTGACCGACGCGATCAAACCCCGGCAGAAGGTCGACCTCGAAATCAAGCGCGCCGACGGCACGGTCGAAACCGTTCCGCTTGTCCTGCGGATCGACACGCCGATCGAGGTCGATTACTACCAGCACGGCGGTATTCTCCCCTACGTCCTGCGGCAGATCGTCAAGAAGGCGGCGTAAGAATTCTTGACGGAACTCCTGCGGAGGGCGGTAACGAAAGTCACGCCGTTGCGGGCACTGCAATCGGGGAAGAGGAATAGGCTGGAGATGATTCTTCCCTCAAACGCAACCGGCCCTGGTCGCGGGCGCCGTGCCAGAAGCGGAGGATTTCGACCCAGTTTTGATTAGCATGAACCTCGTAAAAAATGAGATAGCTTTGATATGAGATTCTTCTGACGTTGCGACGCTCGGGCAATTCAAAATTTCGTTCCGGAAAGATTTTCAGAGAGTAAGCTTGCTGCGCCAAGTCATGGCAAAAAGCGGTGGCGGCATCACGATCGTCCCTGGCGATGTAATTCCAAATGGCGGTCAAATCACGCCGGGCTTTGGGAGTCAGGGTGACTTTGTATTCCACGTCGAAATTTCCTTGATGACATCTTCAATGGGAATCGTGCCTTCTTCGCGCGCCGATCTTCGTCCCTCGTCGATCGCGGCGAGCATTTCCGGGGTTATCTCAATGTCCTCGTGTAATAGATCGAGCTTGCCCTGGATGATTTTCAACTCGTCAGGGGAGAGGGTGTCGAGTTCCGCAAGGATTTCGTTCATGCTCATGGGAGAAGCCTAGGCGAATCCATGACAAGATTCAAGCCGCCCGGTTCCAGGCTCAAGCCTTCCCGACAAATTCCGCAATCCGCTCGGCGGCGATCTGGAGTTGGTCCATGCCGGTGGCGTAGCTGCAGCGGACATAGCCTTCGCCGCTGGGGCCGAAGGCGGTGCCGGGAACGACGGCGACCTCCCGTTGCTTGAGGAGGCCGAAGGCGAAGTCGTGGGACGATTTGCCGGTCGATTTGATCGAGGGGAAGAGGTAGAACGCGCCGCGCGGCTCGAAGCAGGGGAGGCCCATTTTGCGGAAGGCGTCGACGAGGAAGTTGCGGCGGAGGCGGTACTGCTCGCGCATGTCGAGCATGTCGGGGCGTCCGTGGCGGAGGGCTTCGAGCGCGGCTTCCTGGCTGACGATGGGCGCGCAGAGGATGCCGTATTGGTGGATGCGCATCATGGCGTCGATGAGGGGCGCGGGCGCGCAGGCATAGCCGACGCGAAAGCCGGTCATGGCGAAGGCCTTCGAAAATCCGTGGAGGAAGATGGTGCGCTCGCGCATGTCGGGCAGCGAGGCGATGGAGGTGTGGGGCTCGGCGTAGGAGAGCTCGGAGTAAATTTCGTCGGTGATGACGAGGAGGTTGTGCTCGCGGCAGACGGCGGCGATTTCCTCCAGCTCGGCGGCGGTGAGGACGGCGCCGGTGGGATTGGTGGGGAAGTTGAGGAGGAGGACCTTCGATTTTTTGGTGATGGCGGCGCGAAGGGCGGCGGGGCGGAGCTTGAATTCGTCCTGCTCGCGGGTGGCGACGGCGACGGGGCGTCCGTGGGCGAGGGCGATGCTTGGGCTGTAGGAGACGTAGCAGGGTTCGTGATAGAGGACTTCGTCGCCGGGGTTGAGGACGGCGCGGAGGGCGATGTCGAGGGCCTCGGAGACGCCGACGGTGATGAGGACTTCGGTGGCGGGATCGTAGCTGAGGCGGTAGTCGGCGGAGACGTATTCGGCGATCGCTTCGCGGAGGCGGAGGAGGCCGAGGTTGGAGGTGTAGCCGGTTTTGCCGCGCTCGAGGGCGTAGATGGCGGCTTCGCGGATGTGCCACGGGGTGACGAAGTCGGGTTCGCCGATGCCGAGGGAGATGACGCCCTGCATGGACTGGACGATCTCGAAGAAGTCGCGGATGCCGGAACGGGGGATGTCGCGGACGTGGCCGGCGATGAAGCCGGAAGAGGATGGGGTGACGGGAAGGTGCATGGGAGGGAAGGTAAAAGGGAAAGGGAAAAGGGCGGGAATCGGAGGGGTTTTCTGTTGCAGTCCTTTTACCTTTACCCTTTCACCTTTTCCTTATTCAGGGGCTGACCTTGAGGCGTTCTTCGTTGACGACGTCTTCGCGGAGGACGCCCTGGATTTTGTAAGTCTTGAGGTTGAAGTGGGTGGCGGTGGAGAGGACGCCGGGGACGGTGGAGAGTTTTTCGGAGACGAAGCCGGCGACTTCCTGGAGGGTGGCGCCCTCGACGAAGACGAGGAGGTCGTAGCCGCCGCTCATGAGGTAGCAGGACTGGACTTCGCGGTACTGGGCGATGCGGTGGGCGACGCGGTTGAAGCCACCTTCGCGTTCGGGGGTGATGCGGACTTCGATGACGGCCTTGACGTGGGTGCGCTTGGCGCGCTCGTCGTCGACGATGGCCTTGTAGGCGAGGATGACGCGGTCGTGCTCAAGCTGCTTGATGCGCTTCCTGATCTCGGCGGGGGTGGTGTCCAACTGGGCGGCGAGCGTCTCGTGGGTGGCGAGGGCGTTTTCCTCCAGCAGGCGTAAAAGCGGGTCCATCGGTGGAGACTACCTGATTGGAGGGAAATGTCGAGATGGAGGCTATGTTGATACTGCGTCGTTCCGCATGAGTTGTCGGCGTCGCAGAATTGCACAGACGAAACATGCAACTCCTCCGGCAATAGCCGCAGGAATGCCGAAAGGCACCAGTACGCTTATCAGGTAGGCATTTTGGTCATAGATGCGAAGATCACTGGCGTTTTTGAGATTAACCGTAGCCGAAATACAAACGATTATGGGACCACCAAAAAATCCGATTAGAGTTAATGCACCAGGTTTCCAGAGGAAGGATCGATCGGGCACGAGCAATACGAGGGGCAAGAAGACAAAAAGCCAAACGAGAAGAATGTAAAAGCCCATAAATAAACCGATGAGCAAGAGCACTCCTGCTCCGTCGTCAAGATTAACGAAACCTTCTGCTTCAGTGTGGAAAATCGAATTGAAGAGTGCGCAAAGAATACAATACAACATGCCGCCTCCCCATCCTGCCAAAACGGAAAGAAAGGATAGAAGCACGCGAGAACCAATCCATGAAAGTAGGGACTGTGGTTTGGTCATGATTTGAGGTCTCACCCAAGTTGTCCGGAGCCTGATCCTTCGACAAGCTCAGGATGACAGATTATTGAAAGACCTACGCGCTTAGCATCCGTCCGTCGACGGCGAGCGCGGCTTCCTTGACCGCTTCGGACATGGTCGGGTGGGCGTGGATCGTGCGGGCGAGGTCCTCGGAACTGCCGCTGTATTCCATGAGCAGGACGGTCTCGGCGATCAGCTCGGAGGCGTTGCTGGCGACGATGTGCGCGCCGAGGACGCGGTCGGTTTTCGCATCGGCGATGATTTTCGCGAAGCCCTCGGTCGTGTCGGACGCGATGGCGCGGCCGTTGGCGGTGAAGGCGAATTTGCCCACGCGGACGTCGATCTTTTTCTCCTTCGCCTCCTCCTCGGTGATGCCGACGCTCGCGGCTTCGGGCGCGGTGTAGATGACGCCGGGAATGACGTTGTAATTCACATGGCCCGGCTTGCCGGCGAGCCGTTCCGCGACGGCGACGCCCTCCTCGTGCGCCTTGTGGGCGAGCATCGGGCCGTCGATGACGTCGCCGATGGAGTAGATGCCGGGCGCGCTCGTCTGCCAGTGGCCGTCGACGGCGATGCGGCCCCGGTCGGTCAGCTTCACGCCCGCCTTGTCGAGATCGAGTCCGGCGGTGAAGGGCTTGCGGCCCACGGCGACGAGGACGATCTCGGCGGCGTAGGAGACCTTTTTGTCGCCCTGGACGCCCTGCAATTCGACGCCCTTGTCGGAGACCTTCGCGGATTCGATCTTGGTGCCCAGTTCGAATTTCATCCCGAGCTTTTCGAGGTTGCGCTGGAGTATCTTCGAGGTCTCCGCGTCGAAACCGACGGCGGCGATGCGGGGCAGAAATTCGATGACGGTGACTTCCGCGCCGAGCCGCGCCCAGACCGAGCCGAGTTCCAGCCCGATCGCGCCCGCGCCGATGATGAGCATCGTCTTCGGCGCCTTCTCAAGCGCGATGCCCTGGTCGCTGCTGATGACGCGCCTGCCGTCGAATTTGAGAAAGGGGAGTTCGACCGGCGCGCTGCCGGTGGCCAGGAGGATGTTTTGCGTCTTGAGCGTCCTTTTCGCGCCATCCTCGCCGGCGACCTCGACCGTGTGGCCGTCGACCGGTTTGCCGAGCCCCTTCACCACCTCGATCTTGTTTTTCTTCATCAGGTAGGCGACGCCGCCGGTGAGCTTGCCCACGACTTCGCCCTTGCGCTTCATCATCGCGCCGAGATCGACTTCTATTTTGCCTGCGATGATGCCGTGCGCGGCGAAACGTTCCCTGGCGAAGTGGAGATATTCGGTCGAAGCGAGCAGCGCCTTGCTCGGGATGCACCCGACGTTGAGGCACGTGCCGCCGAGCGTTTTGTCCTTTTCGACGATGGCGGTCTTGAGGCCAAGTTGCGACGCGCGAATGGCCGCGACGTAACCGCCGGGACCGCTACCGATGACGACGAGCTGATAATCAAAGTCGGGCATGGGTAAAAGAGTAGCGCAGGCAAGGCGCGGGTGCCAACTCCGTTGTCGCGGGCGACAGGCTTACTTGAGAAGCGCGGTGAATCCCGCCTGTTCAAAATGGCGATCTCCCGTTAGCGCCTCCGTGATGCCACGCTCCTGCATAATAAGAAATGATGCGCAATCGGTGAGTGTCCATTCTTTGTCCCGATGCTGGGAATGAAACTCGATAGCGGCATCGAATTGATCCCGCGAAAAGGGAATGATTTCCCAAACAGGTGAACTGCGTACGCGACGGATTAAATCGGCAACTTTTAGGCGCGACTCGCCCTTCGACAAGGCATCGGCAACTTCCGTTAACACCCAATCTGTCGTCAATAACCGAGCTTTCAATTGACGAGCTACACGAACCGTTTTTGCGTGGTATTGATCGTCTGGATAGTAGAGCGCAAGAAAATAAAAGGTATCCGCAAAAATCGTCTTCATGCCTTGGGATGGCCATGAAGATAATGATTGTGATTCGCCGCCATGTCGGTAATGCCTTTATCTCCGATTCCCTCAAAGTCCTTCATGAGATCCCGTAGCGTGGGTAACTGTTCTTCGACTGGTTCAATGCGCACGACGGTGCCATCGGGCCAATCAACTCCGGGTGGGAGCACGATTTTGCCTTCTTCAACGGTGCTCGTGATGCTCATGAGAATAGAGTGCCTTCAAATAAACGCAAAGGCAAGCCGGCTTGCAATCTCCTTAAGCCTACAGCCTCCGTCTTATCCGGCTTGGGACGAGACGGGCCCGCGGCGCGTTCGTCCTTGGCTTGCGCGGGGGCGCGTGGATACGCGAAGGGGGCTCGCTCTCGCCCTCCCTTTCGGCCTCCCTCATTTCGGCGCGAAATTTTTTCAGGCCGGCCTCCTCGCGTTCGGCGCGCAACTTCGGAATAAGCCAGCCGCCGAGATAAAGGATCCAGGCCCCGAGGCAAATGCCAAGGACCGGGATTCGGAGCGCCAAATCTCCGAGGACCTGCGGATCAGACCAATTCGGGAGTTGCTGCAATCCCTCGGCGGCCCAGGCGATCCCGTACAAAGCGACGCCCAGCAGCGCGTAAATGCAATAGCCGATCCAGCGCAGGGCGAGGTTCACGCGCCGCTCGGCCCGGATGTTCAGCCAGCCCAGTTTTTTTTCCCATTCCAAGTCGGGGAAGAGCCGGTTGATGATCCGATCGATCCGGTTGATCAGCCACCAGACGGCCGCGACGGCAAGAAAGGGCGCGGCGAAGTTGAGGCACTGCCACGCGATGGACGCTCCCTGCATGAGGCCTACATTACCACAGAATGGCCGCAAAGGAACGGAAAGGACTTCTACTCGACCCAGCCGAGCACGTTGCAATTGGCCGTGACGATGATGAGCAGCACGAACACGACCGCGAAACCGGCCGTGATCGCGCCCAGCACCGCGGCCACCGTCAGGTAATAGGGCGCCAGATAAGGCTTCGCGTGCTCCTTTACCCACTCGATCGGACAGAATTTAGGGGCGGTCGGCGCGGAGGCCTGGGCGGCGGGAGTAGGCGCGGACATGACGATCTTTTCTAATCGCAAATCGCGCCGGGAGCAAGCGCTCAATCAGGAAAAACAACACGCAGGCGACCGCTTGCGCTGGCAGAGCTGGAAAACTCCGACTAGTTTATTGCGAATGCCTACGCCGTCCAACCGCCTCGCGCGTGAAAAATCGCCCTATCTTCTTCAGCACGCCCACAATCCGGTCGACTGGTTTCCGTGGGGCGGGGAGGCCTTCGCCAAGGCGCGCGCGGAGGACAAGCCGATCTTCCTGTCGGTCGGCTACTCGACCTGCCACTGGTGCCACGTGATGGAGCACGAATCGTTCGAGTCGGCGGCCATCGCCGCGTTTCTCAACGAACATTTCGTCAGCATCAAGGTGGACCGCGAAGAGCGGCCCGACGTGGACCAGGTCTACATGACCTTCATCCAGGCCACGACCGGACACGGCGGCTGGCCGATGAGCGTCTGGCTGACGCCCGAGTTGCGCCCGTTCACCGGCGGGACCTATTTTCCGCCGACCGACGTGCCGGGCCGTCCCGGGTTCATCACGGTGCTGCGCCGGATCGCGGAATTGTGGAAGTCGGACCGCAGGCAGATCGAGGAGAAGGCGCAGTCGCTTCTTTCCGCCCTGCGCGAGGCGGAAACCGAAGTCATCGCGCCCGGCGCCGGCGAATGGGACGCGGCCCAAACGATGAAGCTCGGTCTTTCGCAATACACCCGGATGTTCGACACCCGCGAGGGCGGATTCGGCGGCGCGCCGAAATTTCCGCGGCCGGTCAATTTGCAGTTCCTGCTCCACGTTGCCGCGAAAAAGGAGTCGCCGCCGCAGGACGCCGACACCGCTCGGGGCATGGCCCTCTACACGCTGCGCAGGATGGCGGCGGGCGGGATGCACGACCATCTTGGGGGCGGCTTTCATCGCTACTCGGTCGATGCCGAATGGCATGTGCCCCACTTTGAGAAGATGCTCTACGATCAGGCCCAGCTCGCGCAGGTCTACCTGACCGCGCACCAGGTTTCGGGCGATGATGTTTTCGCGAAGGTGGCCCGCAACATCCTGCAATACGTCACGCACGACCTGACCAACCCCGCGGGTGGATTTTTCTCCGCCGAGGACGCCGACAGCCTGCCGAAAAAGGGCGCGTCGCGAAAAAGCGAGGGCGCTTTCTATACCTGGTCCCATGACGAAATCCGCGAAGTCCTCGGCGACGACCGGGTCGGGGAGTTTTGCGGGACCTACGGCGTCGAACCGGACGGCAACATCCCCGACGGTTCCGATCCGCACAACGAATTGGAGGGGATGAACGTCCTCATCCAGCGGCTCACGCTGACCGAGGCGGCGGCCCGTTTTCAACGCCCCCTGGAAAACATGGAGCACCGGCTCAACGACGACCGTTCCGCGCTGCTGGCCCGGCGCGGCCTGCGTCCGCGTCCGCATCTGGACGACAAGATTCTCACCGCGTGGAACGGGCTGATGATCGGCGCCTTCGCCCGGGCCGCGCAGGTCCTGGGCGACGAATCGTGCCTGAGCGCCGCCCAGCGCGCGGCCGATTTTCTCAAGCAAAACATTTTCGACGCCGCCTCGGGCGAACTGCTCCGCAGCTATCGCGAGGGGCCGTCGGGCATCCGCGGTTTCGCCGCCGACTACGTCTTTCTCATCAGCGGCCTGCTCGATCTCTACGAAACCGATTTTGATCCCGGCTGGCTTCGCTGGGCGCGGCAGCTCCAGGACACGCTCGACCTTCATTTCTGGGACCAGGAACGAGGCGGCTATTTTTCGACCTCCGACCGCGATCCGGAGATTCTTCTGCGCCTGAAGGAGGATTACGACGGCGCGGAGCCGACGCCCAATTCGGTCGCGGTGGCGAACCTGTGGCGCTTCGGCCAGATCTACCACGACGACGTTCTTCTCGATCACGCGCGCCATGCCGTGCAGGCGCTTTCCTCGCGCCTCGAAGCGCAGCCGTTCGCGATGCCGCTGCTGCTGGTCGGGGCCTCGCTTCTGGAAACGCCGCCGATTCATCTCATCCTGCACAGTCCCAGTCCCGCGCATCCCGGCCTTGCGCCGTTGCTCGCCGAGGCGCGCCGGCGTTATCTTCCGCAGATAATTGTCATCCGGATCGCCGACACGGCCTCGCGCGACTACTTCGCGCCGCGTCATGCCGTCATCGAAAATCTTCCGGCAAAAGCCGCCGAACCGACCGCCTACCTCTGCGAAAACTTCGCGTGCCGCCTGCCCGTGACCCGGCCCGAGGAGTTGCGGGAGATTATTTCTTCATTGTAGCGGCGGTCTCTTCTTCGGGTGGCCCGGACTACTTCGTTGTCCGGGTCGTCCCGCCCAAGCGGGACGACAGGAAGCGATTGATCCGCCTTGCCGCTGGGGACGGCGGCCTTCAAACTCTCTGTTCATTTTCGTGATGTTGCCCTAATCTTCCCGTTCCCGATGGACTACAAGAACACGCTTCTCCTTCCCAAGACCGATTTTCCGATGCGCGCCGAGTTGCCGAAGCGCGAACCGGCCCTTCTCGCCAAATGGCGCGAGGAAAAAATCTACGACCGGATCATGGCGGCGCGAAAAGACGCGAAGGAAAAATTCATCCTCCACGACGGCCCGCCCTTCGCCAACGGCGACGCCCACATGGGCCACGCGCTCAACATGGTGCTCAAGGACATCGTCCTGAAATACCAGAACATGAGCGGCCGCTACGCGCCGTTCGTCCCGGGCTGGGACTGCCACGGCCTGCCCATCGAGCACAAGGTGATGAAGGAACTCGGCGCGGCCGAGACCGACCCGATCAAGATTCGCGAGAAGTGCGAGGCGACCGCGCGCCATTTCGTCGGCGTGCAAAGCGAGCAGTTCCAGCGGCTCGGCGTCTTCGGCGACTGGGACAACCCGTACCTCACGCTCGACCCGGCCTACGAAGCCGAAACGTTGCGCGTCTTCGCGACGCTCGTCGGCAAAAATTTCGTCTACCAGGGCCTGCGCCCCGTCCTTTGGAGCACCGGCTGCCAGACCGCCCTCGCCGAGGCCGAGATCGAGTACAAGGAAAAGGTCGATCCGGCGATTTATGTGAAGTTTCCGGTAACGGGAGCATCGAGATCACTTGCTGATTCAGGCATTATGCTCGAAGGAGCTTCTTTTCTTGTTTGGACAACAACGCCTTGGACTCTTCCGGCCAATCTCGCAATTGCCGTTGCACCTAAACTCGAATACGGAATTTACGAAATTAACAACGAGCGTCTTATTTTTCACACTGGACTGCTTTCAAAAATTCCGAATTCATCATCTGCCAAGTTAGTTTCACCTTCTTTCCCAGGTTGGACTCTGCCCAATCAAGTCCAATATCAGCATCCATTTCTGAAAGATAATCGCACACGCGATATCTTCGCCGCCGACTTCGTCACTGCCGATGCGGGCACCGGACTCGTCCACATCGCGCCGGGCCACGGCCACGACGACTACCAACTCGGCCAGCAGCATGGTTTGCCGATTCTCGCGCCGGTCGATGACCGCGGCTGCCTCACCGCCGAATTCCTCACCGAAAACAGCGAGCCGGAAGTCCGCGCGCTCGTCGGCCAATACGTCTTCAAGGCCAACGCGCCCATCATCCAAATCCTGAAAGACAAGGGCCTCCTCTTCGCCGAGGAGGCCTACACCCACGACTACCCGCATTGCTGGCGCTCGAAGACGCCCATCGTTTTTCGCGCGGTGAAGCAATGGTTCATCAGGGTCGACGCCTTTCGCACGGAGGCCCTCGCCGCGATTGACGATGCGGCGAATCTGAAATTCATTCCTGAAAACGGCCGCAACCGGATCCGGGGCGCGGTCGAGACGCGGCCCGACTGGTGCATCTCGCGCCAGCGCACCTGGGGCATACCGATTCCTGTTTTCTACGGCGAGGGCGAACAGCCGCTCCTCAACGAAAAGGTCATCCGCAAATTCGCCGACCTCGCCGAGAAGGAAGGCGCGGGCGTCTGGTTCTCGCGTTCGGCCGACGAACTCGCGTCGGCGCTCGGCCTGCCGCTCGGCCTGAAAAAGGGCCACGACACGCTCGACGTCTGGATCGATTCGGGCACGAGCTGGGCCGCCGTCGTGCAAAAGCGGCCCGAACTCGGCTTTCCCGCCGACCTCTATCTCGAAGGGAGCGACCAGCATCGCGGCTGGTTCCAGTCGTCGCTTCTCACCTCCGTCGCGGCGACCGGCCAGGCGCCCTACAAGGCGGTGCTCACGAACGGATTTGTCGTCGACATCGAGGGCAAGAAGCTCTCCAAGTCGGGCACCGGCTACCAGAAGCCCGTCGATCTCATGACCCTCGTCAACGAGCACGGCGCCGACGTCCTGCGCCTCTGGGTCGCCAGCCAGGATTACCAGGACGACATTCCGTTTTCGCATGACATCTTCGCCCGCGTTGCCGACACGTATCGTTCGATCCGCAACACGCTGCGCATCCTCCTCGGCAACCTCGCCGATTTTGATCCGGAGAAGGATTCGGTGCCGCAAGAGAAGTGGACGGAGCTAGATCAGTATGTTTACAGCCAGTATCGCGCTTTGGTTATGAAGTGCGTCGCCGGCTTCAAGGCATACGAATTCCCTTCTGTTTATCACAACATCAACCGATTCTGTACTACCGATCTGTCCGCGCTTTATGTTGATGTCCTCAAAGACCAGCTCTACTGCAACGCCGCAAGTGATTCCGATCGTCGTGCGTCGCAAAGCGTAATGTATGAAGTTGTCCGAGGATTGGCATCTCTCTTAGCTCCACTGACTCCATTCACGGCAGAGGAAACATGGCGAGCGCTGGGACATGTTACTTCCGTACACATCGGAAATTTTCCCGTTATCGATTACCATTTCAATGAACAGCTCGAACAACGTTGGGCTCGGCTTCTTGAGCTTCGCTCGCGCGTGAATGAAAAGCTCGAAGAAGCCCGCCGCGAAAAAAAAATCGGCAAAAGCCTCGAAGCCCATGTGGAAATAACGCCAACGGCCGAACTGATCCTTCGACAAGCTCAGGATGACGGATTACTCGAAGAACTCTTCATCGTCTCCAAAGTCGTCATCAAATCGACCGAGGGCGAAGAAACCATCACCGTCACGCGAGCGGAAGACCACGGCATGAAAAAATGCGTCCGCTGCTGGAAATATTACGACCGCCTGGGCGGCGATCCGCAGCATCCCGAATTGTGCGACCGCTGCACGAAGGTCGTGGTCGATCTCAAATTCTAAAAGGCAGCTGCACGGATTTCGCACAGAGGGCTGAAGAGACTGAAGGCAGAGGATTGCAGAGGAAAGGCAGACTGAAGGAGAATCATTTCACGCCCATTCCCGCCTTTTCCTCATCAGCTCTCTGCCTTCCGCCCTCTGCAGTCCTCTGTGCGAACCCAATCAGAATTCGAAGCCGGGGCTTGAGCCGCCGCGATGTTTTGTCATGGTAGTACCGTGGGCAAAAAAGATTTATCGCCGGGCGCCGTCCTGATCCGCCGCGCACGCGCGCTGCTCATCGGCACGACCATCTTGTGGGGCCTGAGTTTTCCGCTCATCCGCGGCCTGGAACTGGTGCAGCGGGCGAATGCGCCGCAGATTTCCGCCGCCGCTCTGGCGAGCGCGGACGTGGCGATCCGTTTCACGCTGGCGGCGCTTTTTCTATTGGTGATCTATGGCCGGCATCTGGCGCGCGTGACATGGCGGGAATGGAGCCAGGCCGTCGGGCTGGCTTTCTTCGCCGGGGGCGGACTGTACCTGCAAACGCTGGGGCTTGGCTGGACGGACGCCTCGATCGCGGCGTTTCTGACGCAGCTTTACACGCTGATCGTCCCGCTGATCGTCGCGGTGCGCGACCGGCGCCTCCCGAGCCTGCGCGTCGTCGTCGCGTGCGTCCTGGTTTTGGCGGGCGCGGCGATGCTGAGTCCGGGCCTCCTCAGGCATTTCGCGCTCGGTCCCGGCGAACTCGTCGTCATCGTGAGCACCTTTTTCATAGCGATTCAGATTATCTGGGTGGAACGGCCTCTTTACGCGGAGAACCGCGCCGGAGTCGTCACGCTGATCATGTTTGCGATTCTGGCCGGGCTGTTCGCCGCCGGTTATTTCGCGGTGGCTGGCACGGCGCACGCCGCGGGCGACGCGGGGCGGTTGTTCGGCACGCCGGTTCTCTGGATGCTGATGCTGGCGCTGGTGCTTCTCTGCACCGTTTTTAATTTTCTCATCATGAACGCCTGGCAGCGTTGCGTCAGCGCGACGGAGGCGGGACTCATCTACTGCATCGAGCCGGTGATCGCGGCGTTTCTCTCCTCGTTTTTGCCGGGCTGGATTTCGCGCGCGGCGTCGATCAGCTACACGAACGAAACGCTGACGTGGAGCCTGCTTGTCGGCGGCGTGCTGATCGTCGGCGCGACGGTGCTCGTGGCGACCGAGCGGCGCACGGCCTAGACTCAATCGAAATTGAGGCGGCCCTTCATTTCGCGGAGCCGGTCGCGCTCGATCGATTGCGTCTGCTCCCTCTTGAATTCCGACCGGGTCTGATGGTGCAGATAGTTGCGGTAATTGGAATTCGCGTAGGCCACGTCCTGCTTGAGGTCGTTGAGATGATGCGTCTCGATTTCCTCGGGCACGCATTCGACCACGAGATATTTCCGGTCGATCCAGATGTGGCGCCAGCGCGGATGACGGGCGATTTTGCGCGATTCGGCGAAGTGTTTCTGCCAGAGCGGCGGCGGCGTCTGCGAGAGGCGCAGGTAGATGTAGCGCAAGGCCGGGTTGTTGGGAGACTCGACGGTGAGGTCGTCTTCCAGGCCGACGATTTTGATGTCGACGAAATCGATTTCCATCTCTCCGAAATAGTACGCGCGGAATGGCTCAAGGCAAGGCTATGGGTAGGGACGGCAGTCTCTGCCGTCCTATTCATTTCATTGAGGGACGCGAAGGGACTCGCGTCCCTACCCTACAAATGCCCCTGGGCTTCGGCTTCGGCCTTGATCCGGTCGGCTTCGGCCTGGCGTTCGTGTTCCTTTTTGCTGACCCAGGCGGCCCACGACTTGCCGTCGGCGGTGTCCTTGCCGGTGAAGGCGATGGCCGTGATGTCGGCGTAGGGGATGACGCGCGGTTCGGCGGCGCCCTTGGCAAAGACCTCGACGCGGGGCGGCGTGGCCCTGGCGTCGCGATTGAACATGTAGCCTTCGACCTGCTCGTTGCGGAGGGTGAGGGTCACGTCGCCGCGGTAGTCGAACGCCTTGTCGATGGCCTCGACGCGGTCGGCTTCCGACTGGAAGGTGAAGACGGCGCCTTCGAGCGAGGTGGCGCCGGAGGAGGGATGGGTCTTGATGTCGGCGGGCATGATTGTCCGGGGAAAAGCTCGGTGCGGGAGGAGGCCTACGCCCCCATCGTTGCCTTGGCGGTTTGGAGGAAGCCGGAAAGGGAGCCAAACGTGGCGTTGACCGCGGAGGGTTCAAAGCCGCAATGGACCATGCAATCCTGGCACTTTGGGTTGTCGCTCTTGTTGCCGTAATGGTCCCAATCGGTCAGTTCGAGATATTCCTTGAAGGTCTTCACATAGCCGTCCTGAAGGAGGTAGCACGGTTTTTGCCAGCCGAAGATGTTGTAGGCGGGGCTGCCCCAGGGGGTGCATTCGAAGTCGAGGTCGCCCTGGAGGAACTTGAGGAAGAGCGGCGAGAGGTTGAAGCGCCAGTTCTTCTTCGGGTTGGAGAGAATCTGCTTGAAGAGGGCCTTGGTCTGGTCGCGATGGAGGAAGTTTTGCTGGTCGGGCGCCTTCTCATAGGTGTAGCCGGGCGAGAGCATCATACCTTCGACGCCGAGGGTCATCATTTCGTCGAAGAACTCGCGGACGTGTTCCGGGTTGGTGCCATTGAAGAGGGTCGTGTTGGTGGTGACCCGGAAGCCGCGCTTGACCGCCTCCTTGATCGCCTCGACGGCGATATCGAAGGTGCCGTCGCGGCAGACGGCGGTGTCGTGTTCCTGCTTGAGGCCGTCCATGTGAACCGAGAAGGTGAGGTAGGTGGAGGGCTTGAAGAGGTCAAGTTTGCGCTTCAAGAGCAAGGCATTGGTGCAGAGGTAGATGTATTTCTTGCGCTCGACGAGGCCCGCGACGATTTCGTCGATTTCCTGGTGAATCAACGGCTCGCCGCCGGGGATGCTGACCATGGGAGCGCCGCATTCCTCGACCGCGTCGAAGCATTGCTGGGGCGTGAGGCGCTTGTTGAGGACGTGGTCGGGATACTGGATCTTGCCGCAGCCGGCGCAGGCCAGGTTGCAGCGAAAAAGGGGCTCAAGCATCAGCACGAGCGGATAACGCTTCCGGCCCTTGAGATATTTCTGGGTCAGGACGTAGGAGGCGACTGTCCA
This sequence comes from Methylacidiphilales bacterium, assembly GCA_035948935.1. Lineage (GTDB taxonomy): Bacteria > Verrucomicrobiota > Verrucomicrobiia > Methylacidiphilales > UBA1321 > JABDGH01. Next base: position 111,720 of record DASZIP010000019.1, read on the forward strand.
CGCTTGGGAGAGAGGAACCATAGTTTTGGATTAGTTAAACTGATGACCCTAGAGAACGGGATGATGGTGTCAAGAGCGTCTTCAATTTTTTGGCGATGACAATCGCTTCAAATGGCATGGGTCAACTCTATCTTATTAAAAACAAGCGGGTTGCCTGAGGGACGCCCAGAGTATTAGTCAGGCTACTAATTATCGGGAAGTTCGCTGAAATCTGGCAAAAACGCCTTCCTTCTCCGATCACGGTTGACGCGGGAAGGAGAGTCTGGGAGGAGTTAGCCAGGGACACATGCAGAACTTCTTTTTCGAGATACTCAACGGCGACTTGGGCATTGGTGGAACGATTTTTGTCGTGCTCGCCTTTCTTTTCACGGCGTGGATGTTCATCCACGCGATCCGGAATGGCGAATACATCTGGGCCGCATTCATCTTTTTCTTTTCCGGCATCAGCGCCGTCCTCTACTTCTTCCTGGTCTACCGCCCCTCGGCCGGGAGCAATCCAATGGCCGGGTTCGAACTGCCGGGCGCGGCCGACCGCCGGCAGATCAAGCGCCTCCAGGCCGACATCCATCACCTCGACAAGCCGCACCATCACCTGCAACTGGCCGACATCTATTTCAGCCAGGGCAGGCTCGATGAGGCCGAGGCGAGCTACCGCGCGGCCTACGAGCGTGACCCGAAGGACGACGACATCCGCGCCCATCTCGGCAATTGCCTGGTCCGCCGGGGCAAGCCGCAGGAGGCGCTGCCTCTGCTCGAAGCGGTCTGCGCGCAAAATCCGAAGCACGATTACGGCTATACCCTGATGACCCTGGCCGAGACGCAGGCCGCAGCGGGGCAGGTCGACGCGGCGCTGGCAACGTGGCGACAGGTGCTGGGCCTCTACGGCTATCCGCGCGCGCGTGTGCAGTACGCCGATTTGCTCATCCAGCGGAAGGAGTATGCCGAGGCGCGCAAGAGCCTGGAGGAAGTCATCCATGACGCGCCCTACGCGACGAAGTTCCAGCGCAAGCGCGAGGCGGTCTGGTTCAGGCGGGCGAAGGCATCGCTGCGGTCGATACCGAAAGAGTGAGCCAGGAGCGGTATGAAAACCCCGGATCATATTCAAATACCAAAAGATTATGGTGACTTCGTATCTTTAGCAGTACGGCTCAATATTCCTGATCTCGTATTTCGTTCCCTACCGCTTGAGTCGGTCGCTGAATACGTCCATTCAGAACGCATTCCACAGAATTTCCCTCGACCGGAGGATCATTTTGTTGTTGCAGATTACCTCATCGACTTGCCAGTTATTGCCGCTGACTTTTCCACGGTTTCTTCGACTTACGGGCGTATTTTAGGCTACACCTATGGCGACTACTGGATTATCGGAGATTCTTTGGCCGAGTTTCTGAATCGTTTGCAAACTGAGGAGGAAAGTGCCGTGTGGGGGAGATAAGGCGGGTCTTGACATTATTCGATATATCGACAAGCGTCGATGTATGACCATCAAGAAAGCCGCCGGCGCCTTCAAGGCCCTGGCGCATCCGCACCGGCTCGCGATTTTTCTCCGCCTCTCCGGTTGCTGCCGCCGGAGAGGGTGCGACCCGGAGGAGTGCTCCCGTCTCTGCGCGGGCGAATTGGGAAAGGGACTCGGCATTGGCCAGCCCACCGTGTCGCATCATCTCAAGGAACTGACCCGGGCCGGGCTGATCCGCACCTGCAAGTGCGGGCAAAACACCGAGTGCTGGGTCGCTGAAACGACCCTCGACGAACTCGCCCACTTTTTCCTGAAGGTCGGGCAATCGAACAGGGCCGGTCGGTGAACAAGCCCTCCGTTCTTGTCCTCTGCACGGGCAACTCGTGCCGAAGCCATCTGGCGGAAGGCATTCTCCGCCACATTGCCGGCGATCTTTTCGACGTGTACAGCGCGGGCTCGCAGCCGGCGGGTTATGTGCATCCCCAAGCCATTGCCGTGATGAAGGAAATCGGGATCGACATTTCCGCCCATGCGTCCAAGCACATGAACGAATTTCTTCAGCTTAAAATCGACACGGTCATCACGGTATGCGGCAAGGCGGACCAGGTCTGCCCGATATTTCCGGGCCGGGTGAACCGTTATCACTGGGGCTTCGAAGATCCGGCCCACGCCACCGGCACCGAGGAGGAAATTATCGCCGCTTTTCGTCGCGTGCGGGACCAGATAAGGCTCGTCTTCATGGCCTATGCCGCCGGTTATCGGGAACAAAAAAGTCGTTGTCCATGACAACGAAAAAACGAATCCCCGCCTGGGTCATCGGTGAATTCGCCGGGACGTTTATTCTCGTCTTCTTCGGATGCGGCAGCGTGAACGCGGCGGTCACCACCGGAGCGCAGGTGGGCGTTTTCCAGGTGGCGATTGTCTGGGGACTCGGGATCGCCACGGCGATTTACCTGACGGCGTCGCTCAGCGGCGCACATCTGAATCCGGCCGTGACGATCAGCCTTGCGGCGTGGGGCGATTTTCCCGGCCGCCGCGTTCCCGGTTACATCGCGGCGCAACTCGCAGGGGCCTTCGCGGCCGCGGCCCTGCTCTACGTGATTTTCGGCGGGGCGATCCATGAATTCGAAACCAAAGCCGGGATCGTGCGCGGTGGCCCGGGGAGCGAGGCGAGCGCCATGGTCTTCGGCGAATATTATCCGAACCCGCTCGGCAAACCGCTCAGGGAGAGCGATCCCGGACGGATGTCGCAGGGGCGAGCGTTCGTCGCCGAGGCGATCGGAACGGCGCTTCTGCTTCTGGTGATCTTTTGCGCGACCGACGCAAGGAATCAGAGCCGCCCGCAGGTTCTTACCGCCGCAACCATCGGCCTGACGATCACGATGCTGATCTCTCTTTTGGGGCCGTTGACCATGGCCTGCTTCAATCCGGCGCGCGACCTGGGCCCGCGCCTGTTTTCCAGCATGGCGGGGTGGGGTTCCGTGCCTTTTACGGCCAACGGAACGGGCTGGTTGACGGTCTATATCGTCGCTCCGGTCCTTGGCGGCCTTTTGGGCGGCGGGATTTACCGCCTCTTTTTCCGGCCCAACTACGAATCGGGCGGGGGGTAATCTCCACTGGCGCTGGCACCGAGTTTGAGGAAAAAACTGGCGACGAGCCAGGGTCGTATTGACATCCATTTCGCATCCGTTATGTTTCCCGCGTGGCCACGATCACTCTGAAAAACATCCCGAAATCGGTGCACGTCAAGCTGACGAAGCGCGCGGCGGTCCATAAACGCTCGCTTAATCAGGAAGCCATCGCTTGTTTGGAGGAAACGCTGCAAACGAGCCGGCCGGTGCCGGGTCACGTTTGGGAGGAACGGTTTCAGAAGGTCCGCAATGCGATCCAAGCGCCTCCTCTTACGGACGACTTCCTGGAATGGGCCGTCAATCAGGGCCGCGCATGATCGTGGCGGATGCCAACCGGCGCTTGCCTTTTAAACTCATTGGGGGTTTATTCATCATATGGCGAGCGCAACACACACCAGCCGAAAACGCCCGGTGCCTACGATCGACGATCTGATTGATCGAGCCGAGGGAATCCGCAAGGGCACCGCCGTTAGTTACAGCCATGATGATGTCATGACTCGGATTGCCCGGAAACGTGAAGAGGCGGCGAAGAGGTTTCAATCTTAGTCCCGGGACCGATCCATCCAGGACAAGGGGTCTTTGTCCCCTCCATAGTAATAGGAGAGAATGTAAATGGAACTCTCCTCTTCAATATATCCCACCCGATAGTTGAACTTTTTGGTGGGGCCGTAGGTGCGGATCGAGGAATCCCTTCTCGCGTTGGCAAGCCGCCAACGATGTGGACTTTTAGCGATCACCGCGAGAGCCTGCTCAATTTCGGCCAGGAACTCGTCGCCAATGTCGAAAAGTCCCTGATTGTAATAATAGTCCGCTTCAGCTTCCAGTTCAGCCGCCGCCAAGGCGTGATCTCGTTTCGTCTTAATCATAATTGCGCGCGCCCATTTTTGTTCTACCGATTTCCCCTTCATTTTGAAACCGAATCATTTTGCGCCAATCAATCTCTACTGGCGCTTGCGCCGGGTTTTCGGATAACCTTCAGTCATGCGCCGAGTCCTCCGCTTTGTTTTCAAGCTCCTTGCGCTGGCGCTCGTCATTTTTCTGCTGACAGCCCTTGGGATCGTTCTCAACGGGCTGAGCGACGCGGGGCAAAAGGCCGACGCCGCCCTGGTGATGGGCGACGCGGCGGGTGTGCAAGGCCAGTCCGATCCCCGGTTGGACCGCGCGGTCGAGCTCTACAACGACCAGGAATTTCCGTTCATCATCGTCGGCGGGTCGGCCTCCCCGGCGATGACGAAATATCTGGAACGCCATGGAATTCCTTCGAGCGCGATCATTGAAGACCATCAGGGTGAAACCACGGAAGAGATGGCTCATCGTGCGGCCGGGATCGTGGCATCGCGTCAATTCCAATCGGTCATGATCGTCACCGAGTATTATCGCATGACGCTCGCGCAGTTGGCGCTGACGCACGAGGGGGTCGCGGGTATCCAGAAGGCCCATGTCGGAAAGCCGGATAAGGCGGACGCCTGGGAGATCGCGCGCGCGACCGTGGCGCTTTACGAGTATATCGGGAAAACCTATCTTCTCCCCGCGGCCGAGAAGGCCAGGGAAGAGGCCCAGGATGGAATCGACAATATCAAAAAGGATGGGGAGAAGGCCAAGGATAAGGTGAATAAGGGACTCGATTCGCTGCCGAAGTGACCAAGTAACCGCCGCCGTAAGGCGGTGGAAAGCCGTGAGTCCCTCGTTCCCAAGTTGTACTTGGGAACGCACTTGCTGAGGCAATTTCATTGCCGATCTCCTAGCCGCGCCCATGAGGGCGTGGTCCACCGCCGAGGAACGGTCTCTACGGCGGCGGCTACAAGGTACGAGTCAGCGCGAAATGGAATTTCGCGAGGAGCAAAGGACGTTCCCAAGTACAACTTGGGAACGAGGGCAACTTCCGCGAAGCTTTACCGCCCTCCGCTGGAATACTGCCGTCCGCAGGACCTTTCGGCGTGACCCGCGCCGACTTTTCGGACAGCCTCTAGCTTATGTCCGCCACGGCGTTTTCTTCCTGCAACGGTTCCGCTTTGGGCGGCCAGGAACAGTCCCAGGGGTTTGGGCCCGATCTGGCGTCGGAGGGCGTGGAGGGCCAGATTCAGAAGACCCTCGGCTCATTGTCTCCCGAGCAGCTCGACCGCATTTTTTCGATGGCGGAGGAATTGCGCGAGGAGGAGGGCGCTTATCTGGCGCCACGGGAAATCACGCAGCAGGAGGCCCGTTCCGCGGGGGGATTCGACCTGATGCCGCTGGTGGTGGGCGGCGGGGAATGGGCGCAAATCGAGGCGGGCCTGACCCAGCGCGTGCGGGCATGGAATCTTTTCCTGCGCGACATTTACAGCGGCCAGGAGATTTTAAAGGCGGGCGTCGTCCCGTACGAAATTGTCTATTCCGATCCCAATTTTCACCGGGGCTGCGCGCGGCTGCCCGGCGTCACGGCGAGTTACCTTCAACTCAGCGCCTTCGACCTCCAGCAGGACATGCGCGGGCAATGGCTGGTGGTCGAGGACCATCTCGGCGTGGCCGACGGGGCCAGTTACGCGCTCAAGAAACGGCATATCCTGCGCCAGATCGCACCCCGGTTGTTCGACGGCCTGGAAATCCTGCCAATCGAGGATTTCGCGGCGCAGGTGCTCGACGTCCTGCAGGAACTGGTGCGGATTCCCGACGGCGGCGCGCGGGGCGTGCTCCTCGCGCAGGGCAGCAGCGACGAGTATTATCTCGATGACGCCGCCCTGGCGCGGCAGATGGGTGTTCCCATCGTGCAGGGGAACGATCTTGTCGTGCTCGACAGCCGCCTTTATCTCAAGACCATCGCCGGGATCGAGCCGGTCGACGTCGTCCTGCGGCGGATGGCGACCTCCCTGTTGGACCCGGTCATCTTCGATCCGGCCAGCCGCTACGGCGTTCCGGGCCTTCTTTCCTGCGTGCGCAAGGGCTCGCTCGCGGTCGGCAACGGTCTCGGTTCCGACCTGGCGAACAATCGCGCCCTGGCCGCCTACATTTCGGTGATCACCGAATATTATACCGGCGAGAAACCTCTTCTCCCGTCGCCGCATGTGCTCGAAATGCGCGACATCGACGTCCGGGAGGAAGTCGCCGACGACCGCGACGCCTACGTCATCCGTCACGCGTGGAAGCGCGGCCCCGCCCACGAATGGGTCGCGCGGCACATGCCGGCCCATGACTGGAACCGGTTTTGGGAGGAGATCGAGGCGGCCCCGAACGAGTACGTGGCGCACAAGCTGCCCGCCCTCGCCGCGCATCCGTGCTGGACCCCGGGCGGTTTGCATTCCCTGCCGGTCACCCTGCGCGCCTTTGCGCTGGGCCACGAACGGATTTCGCCCTGCGCCCTCGCCTGGACGGGATCGGGGGCGTCCCTGCCAAGTTCGGTCCGGGCGTCGGACCGGATCAAGGACGTCTGGATCCTGCGCACAGTGCCGGCGGCCTCCGTCGCCGTCCACGCCCAGGCGGAGGAAGCGCCGAAGCGTTTGCGGCTCACGAGCCGCGTCGCGGAATCGCTTTTCTGGATGGGCCGCTACGCCGAACGGGCGGAGGTGACCACCCGCATCCTGCGCATCGTCCAGATGCAGCCCTCGCCGCTGACGGGCAACCCGATGTCCCGGCAACGCCAGCCCCTCTGGGCCGCCATGGCGGCGGTCAGCGGGTACCCGGCCGATTTCTTCATGAAACTGGGACGCGACTCGGTGCCGCCGCGGGAAATCCCGTTCTACTTCCTGCTCGACCGGCGCAACAGCGGCTCGGTCCTCTCGTACCTGCTTTCGTGCCGGCAAAACGCGGAGAACATCCGCGAGCATTTTCCGCCCGAAGTCTGGTCGGTGCTCAATCATCTCTACCTCGACGTCGCGCTCCACGCCGACCAGAGCGGCACCGAGCGGGTGCGGATGATGATCGAAGACCGGTCGCTGCATCACGACATCCTCACCCAGCTCGACGAACTCACCGGCGCCCTGGAAAAGCACATGCTGCACAACGACGCGTGGCATTTCTGGCAGCTCGGGGTCTATGCCGAGCGCGGCCTGATGACGATCCAGGCCCTCAAGCAGGTGCTGGCTCCCGACATGGGCGGCGCGCCGATCATCGGCCCGGTCAGCAGCACCAATCTCGACCTCCTCCTGCAAATGCTCGCGGGGCAATACGCCTATCGCAGCCTCTACCACGCCCGGCCCGTCGCGGCGCGGGTGGCGCGGCTGCTCCTCCAGGACCAGGAATTTCCCCGCTCCGCGCTCTTTTGCCTCGAGGGGATGCGCCGGGCCCTGACCGCCACGCTGGGCGATCGTCCCGCCAAGGGGGCCGACGCGCCGCTCAAGCATTGCGCCCGCGTGATCACCGAGGTGAACTTCATCGACATGGCCACCTATTTCCCACCCGCGGGTCACGGCGGCGCCTCCTTGGCCGCGGACGACGACCTTTCGGACATGCCCACGCCCGATTTTCCGGTCAAGCTCACCGGGCTGACCGATCTGCTCCTCGACTTTAACATCTTGATCTCGGATCATTACCTCGACCATCAGGTCATGTTCCGCGAACCGGAACTTTTCGACCTGACTCATTCGCGATAAGCTCCAACACGATCCCGTTCAAAACACCATGAGCCTTTTACGAACATTCGTTGAGCGGTTGAAGCTGCTCTACGACCTATTCTCGGAACCGCTCGTTCTTCGTTCCCACCCTGTCTCTCTCGCGCGCGTTTGAAAACGCCACCGCCGTCCACACCCGCCGCCCGCGGGACCGTCAAGGATCGAGAATATCGTACGGATTGGCGATGGGCGACCGGACCGGGTTGATCTGAAGCGCCTTGCTGACAGGCAGCGGAGCGTTCGGGTCTTCGGTCGGGGCCGCCTTGACGGTGGCGGGCTGGGGAGACGCTGCGGGCTGCGCCGTTTTCGACGCGCCCGGAACGCTCAGGGAGGCGGCTTCCTCTTTGTGAAGTTGATCGACATCCATCGGAATCGGAAGTTCAAGATTCAGGTTGTTATCCTGATGCGCCCGGGCCTGCTCGATCGACTCACCGGGAAGCCTGTCGAGGCTGAGATCCAACGCCCTCGCGTCCGTCAGCGGATCCTTTTCGGCGGCAACCATGCCCGGCGTTTCCATGTCCGAGGATTCCCGCGATTGATCCGGCCCGGGCGCGGGAGACGTCTGGAAATTGCCGGGGAGCGCCAATCCCATCGAAACAGGCGGGAGAGCATAAAAATTGTGCACACGCGCCAACCCCGGCACGCTGAAGGGCGAAATCGCAGGTTTGAAAAGATTCTGCTGCCAGGAGGAGGGATTGCCCGTGCCTCTTGAAGAGGTCTCCGCGGACGGCGTTTCCCCGCCCGGATTGGAAGGGGCCTCGCCCGTCGGAGAAGAAACCACATTGTCCCGATCGTCGGAACCAAGAGTGGGCAGGCCCGCCAGCCTGGCCAGATCCTTGTTCGAAGTGAGTTCGTAATAAAGATTCGTCTCGTCGCCGCCCGTGGAATCGGCGGCGGCATGGGCCTGCAGTTCGTGTTCGTAGTTGCGCAGGAGCCAATCCCTGTCGAGCGCCGCCTTCTCCTCATGGTTGCGGGCCTCCTTCAGTTGCTCGCCCGAAAGTTGCTGGTTTTTCGGCTGCGTGAGCGACAACGGAACGCCGTCGGGATCGACTTGGAAATCGGGATTGTCCCTCGGATCGGGGGCCGCGGGATCGGCGCAGGCCCCCGTCGCGGCAACGAATAGCCCAACAGTCGCAATCGACAGATAACAGGCCATTTTCATCGCTTACCAACTATACGCTCATTGAGAAAAAGTTTCAACGTCGTCTTCAGGGGCAAAAAAATCGGAAAAAAAAGAGCGTTCCAGAGCAGAAAAAAGCTTTTCCAAGCAGGTGCGACTCGCTAGCAACAACCCATGGCAACTAAAGCACCCAAGAAAACCAAACGCAAACCCAACGCAGCCTTCCTTAAACCCGTGACTCCGGATGACAAACTGGCGGCAGTCGTCGGCTCCAAGCCGCTTCCCCGCACAGAAATTGTTTCCAAGCTCTGGGTCTACATCAAAAAGAACGGTCTTCAGGACAAAAAAGTGAGGACCCAGATCAACGCCGACGACACCCTCAAAGCCATCTTTGACGGCAAAAAATCGGTGACGATGTTCGAGATGAACAAATACGTCTCGGGCCATTTGAAGGCTTAGGCAAGTTTTCGTTGCGGCGGCGGTTGCAAGCAACCGCCGCCGTCCTTCAACTCCCGCCTGCCTGCTCCCAAGCAGGGGCTATATTGCGGTCCGATGGGCCAGCGCGTGTTCGTACACACGCTCGTATTCTCGTGCCGAGGATTCCCAGGTGAAATCCCGCGCCATCCCCCGCTGCTGCATCGCCGCGTAATGGTGCGGCCGGTCAAACCAGGTCGAGACCGCCCACCCGATGGTGTAGAAAAGCGCCCGCCCCGAGATATCCCAAAACTTGAACCCAGTGCCGCCGCCCGTCGCCTCATTGTAGTTTTCCACCGTGTCGTCCAGACCGCCCGTGGCCCGGACAATCGGCAGCGAGCCGTAAAGCGACGAGTACATCTGGTTCAAGCCGCACGGCTCATAAAGCGACGGCATCAGGAAAAAATCGCTCCCCGCTTCGATCAGGTGCGCCAGTTCCGGAACGAACCCGATATGGGAATTCGCGCTTTTCGGAAACGCGCCGTGCAGCCAGCGGAAAAAGTTCTCCGTGAACGGATCGCCCATCCCCAGCACCACCACCTGCATGATCATGTCCCGCAGCGCCTGCGGCAACGCCCCGCGAATCAGGTCGTAACCCTTTTGCGGGACGAACCGGGAAACGATGCCGAAAAGCGGTATCTTTGGATCGACCGTCAGCCCGAACCGCTCCTGCAGCGCCCGCTTGCAAACCGCCTTCCCCGCCAGGTTCTCCCGGCTGTAGCGGGCCGGAAGATGGTTGTCCGTCGCCGGATTCCACACCGTCGTATCGACCCCGTTGACGATGCCAAAGACGTGCTCCCCGCGGTTCTTCAGGTAAGGGGCCAGCCCCATGCCTCCGATCGGACCGCGAATCTCGTTGGCGTAAGTCGGCGAAACCGTCGTCACCGCGTCGGCGTATTGAATCCCCGCCTTGAGAAGATTGATCATCCCGAAATCCTCGAACCGGTCCGGTGACATGTAATCGCCCCCCAGCCCGTAGAACGAAAGCGCCGCCGGGCTGAATTTCCCCTGGTGCCCGATATTGTGAATCGTCAGCACGCTCGCCGTGTGCGAAAGCGGCGAGAGCACCCGGTCCCACGTCTTCAGAAAAACCGCCGACATCGCCGTCATCCAGTCGTGCAGGTGGGCGACGTGGGGAATCCACGCGGTGTCCTTGCACACCTGCAACGCCGCCTTGCTCAGGACGCCGAACCGGTGGGCGTCCTCCTGGTCGTCGTAGATGTAGGGCCGGTCGAAATAGCGCGCGTAATCGATGAACCAGACCGGCACTTCACCGTCGAGCTTCCCCTCAAAAATCCCGACCCACACCTCCTCGCCCCGCCCGAAATGGACGCAGCAGGACCGCGAAAAAACAATGCCGTGCCTCGCCCGGTCGACGCCCTGATAGAGAGGCATCACGATCCGCGTGTCGTGACCGATTTTCCGGAGCGCCTTGCTCAGGCCCGCCACCGCGTCCCCCAGGCCCCCCGTCTGCGCCAGTGGCGTGCACTCCGACGTAATGAACAGAATCCGTTTGCTTAAAGTGGCTGAAGCGCCAACGGCCGGGACCGGTCTCTTCGGCTTCACGGCCGGCGCCGACAGCATCGCCTTCCCCGCCTTCGCCGCCGATGCCGAGGCCAGCGCAATCCGCACCCGAGCCTTGGGCGCAACAGGCCGCGAATCGGCCTTCTCCTCCGGCGGCGAGGTCTTCTTCGCCGCGGACGACTTCTTCCGGGCTTTGCGTTTGGGAGAAATCTTTTTACCTTCCACCGGCGGCGGCGCGGGAGCGTTCCCGGCGGGAGGGCTGGCCGGAGATGAAACCTGATCAAGCGGCTCGTTATCGCCGGACGAAGACATTGCCATCAAGAAAGCATAGACCGTTTATCATGACCGGTAAAGCCCCCGCGCGGCTTCTATTGTGCGCGGGGCCAAGTTGTGACATTTTGTTGCGGATGCTTTCCCCCGACGACTTCACCTACGCGCTCGAAAACACGCGCGTCCTCCTCGCGCCCACCAAGCGCCTCGACACCTTCGGCACCTCGCTCTTCAACTATTTCCTCGTCACCGAGGAAATGGACGCCGTCAATCTCTCCCGCGTCCGCGAAGGCCACATCCACGCCGAGCGCCCCCAGATCATCACCCCGCAAAATGTCGCCGGGCTCTTCCTCGACGGTTTCGGCGACCAGGGACAGAAATTCGCCGAGCATCTCAGCGCGCAGGGCGGACGTTTCGCCTTCCTGAAGTACGGCTTTCGCGTCAGCAAATCGGACATCCGCTCCTACGACGTTCACGAATCGCTCGAAAATGTCGCCGGCAAGCTTAAGGCCGAATTACAGCTCAAGAATGAGCCGCTCACCGCCCTCCTCACCGGCGTCGACGACGGCTGGGAAGTCTGCCTCCTCAAGTTCATGGTCGACATGATCTCCGCCTCCGCGCCCGGCAACATGGGCGATTTCCGCGAGCGGGGAATGCTGTAGGGTGGAGACGCGGGTCTCTTCGCGTCCCCGGATGAAAATCACGGACGGCAAGGGACTGCCGTCCCCACCCAAAATTGTTCATGGCTTGCGGGGGAAAGAAGCTCTAAAAGCAAGGACCCGACCATGAGCTCCCCTCCCCTCCTCTTTCCCCCGAGGCTCGCCCCCGGCGACACCATCGGCATCGCCGCTCCCGCCAGCCCGCCCGACAAGCCCGAAATCATCGACCAGACGATCAAACGCCTCACCGCGCAGGGATTCACAATCAAGCCGGGAAAATATCTGCGCAAACGCGACGGCTATCTCGCCGGCAGCGACAAGCAGCGCGCCGCCGACATCAACGCCCTCTTCGCCGATCCCGGGGTCAAGGCAATCTTCGCGCTCCGCGGCGGCTACGGCTCGTGCCGGATTCTCCCCCTGCTCGATTACGCCGCCATCCGCGCCAACCCGAAGCTCTTCCTCGGCTACAGCGACATCACCGCCATGCACCTCGCCATTTTGGCCAAAACGGGACTTGTCACCTTCCACGGCTCCAACGCCTCAAGCGCGTTTCAGCCCGAGAACATCGCCGCCTGCCGTCGGATGCTGATGGGTTCCGATGGTAGCCGTAACCGAGGGACGTGTCCCCCGGGCGACGGTACGGAAATCTTATTCTCCCGCGGCGACACGAACGCCCCGTCGTTAAAAACCGTCGTTCCGGGCCGCGTGAAAGGCCCGCTCCTCGGCGGCAACATGACCTGCCTCCTCCGGCTCATCGGCACGCCCTACGCGCCCGACTTCCGCCGCGCCATTTTGTTTCTCGAGGACACCGGCGAAAAGGCCTACCGCGTCGACGGCATGTTCACCCACCTGCGCCTCGCGGGCGTTCTCCCGCAAATCGGCGGCCTCGTTCTCGGCCTGTTCGACCACCCCGACGCCCAGGAACAAACCCGCATCGCCGCCTGCCTCCAACGCGAAGCCAAACGCCTCGGCGTCCCCTGCGTCTCCGGCGCGCCCATCGGCCATTTCCCCGGCCAGATCATCGTCCCCCAGGGCGCGTCCGCCGAACTCAATGCAACCGCCGCAAAACTATCCTTGATGTAGCGGCGGTCCATGACCGTCGCACTCCTCTGCCTCCTTCCCAAACGTGCCGCCCTCCGCAGGAGTTTGGGAACATCCCCTGCGCCTCGCCTTCACGGCTTCCGTGGGCTGCGTGGGCTAAAAAATAAGACCCCAAGCTCAGACCTTCGTCCGGAAAAACTCCCCGATCCGCTCCGCGACGAACTCGAGCATCTCCCGTGTCAGGCCGGGATAGACCCCGATGAAGAGCGTCTGGTTCATGATCGTGTCGGTCCCGGTCAGTTCGCCGTGAACGCGCCGCGGGATGTCCTCGAAGCCGGGCTGCTTCAGCACGTTCCCGGCGAAGACCAGCCGCGTCTCGATCTTCGCCTCCTCGAGCCACAGGATGAAGTCGCGCCGGTTGATGTGCGGCTTGAGCGTGATCGGAAAGCCGAACCACGACGGGTTCGCCTTGGGATGAACGACCGGCATGACGAGGTGCTCCTCCCATGGCTTGAGCCGCTCGAAATAGAACGCGGCGTTTTTGCGGCGCGCCGCGATGAAGGCCGGAAGCTTCTTGAATTGCGCGCAGCCGATCGCGGCCTGCATGTCGCTCACCTTGAGATTGTAGCCGAGGTTCGAGTAGATGTACTTGTGGTCGTAGCCGCGCGGGAGCGAGCCGAGCTGCCAGTCGAACCGCTTGCCGCAGGTGTTGCTCACGCCCGTCTCGCACCAGCAGTCGCGGCCCCAGTCGCGCACCGAGAGGCACGTCTTGCGCACGCCGCCCTTGTTGACGATCACCATGCCGCCTTCGCCGAGGGTCATGTGATGCGCGGGATAAAACGAGATCGACGACATCGCGCCGAACGTGCCGACGAGTTTGCCGTCCCACGTCGAGCCGAGCGCGTCGCAGCCGTCCTCGAGCAGCCAGAGATGGTGCTTCTCCGCAATGGCCACAATCGCGTCGAGATCGCACGGAATCCCCACCGTGTGCGGGACAAAAATCGCGCGCGTCTTCGGGCCGATGGCCGCTTCGATTTGCGCGACGTCGATGTCGTAGACGCCGGGCCGGCAATCGACGAAGACCGGCACGAGTCCGTTCTGCACCAGCGGCGTGAGCGTGGTGGGAAAGGTGACCGCCGGCGTGATGACCTCGTCGCCGCGCCGCAGGCCGTCCTTGACTTGCGGGCTGAGGAGCGTCGCCACCATCAGCAGGTTCGCGGAGGAACCGGAGTTGACGAGATAGGCCGCGTTGCTCTGGAAATAGTCGCGCATCTGCTTCTCGAACTCGTTGGCGAACGGGCCCGCCGTCAGCCAGAATTGCAGGATGCTCTCGACGCCGAGCCGCATCTCCTCGTCGTCATAGACGCGGCCCGCGTAGGGAATTTTCGTCTCACCCGGCGCGAACGGTTTCCCTTTCGCATGGGCCGCCTCGTGATAGCGGGAAACCAGGCGCAGGATCTCCTCGCGAAGTTGCGGAGCGGAAGCGTCGGATGGATTCATGGTGCTGCGCGATGTAAAATGGGACTTGGAGGACTCATGGGACCTAGAGGTCTTATAAGTCCTATGAGTCTTATGAGCCACCCCAAAGATAAGAAGTGCGACGGACTTCGACCGCCGCTACATTAACCCGGTGATTCCCGATTTCCGCGTCTACTCCGGCAGGCGCGTGCTCGTGACCGGCCACACCGGCTTCAAGGGCGCGTGGCTTTGCGAATGGCTGCTCGGCCTCGGCGCCGAGGTGCACGGCCTGGCGCTGCCGGCGTTGAAGCCGTCGCTTTTCTTTGCGCTCGAACTGGAGCGAAGGATGAAGCACGCCATCCAGGACATCCGGAACGCGCATGAGCTTGAGCATGCGATTCGCGAACTGCGGCCCGACTTCATTTTCCACCTCGCCGCGCAGGCGCTCGTGCGCGTCTCCTACCGCGAACCGGTGGCGACATTCGCCACCAACGCGCTCGGCACGGCCCACCTGCTCGAAGCCGTCCGCGCTGCGAATCTCCCCTGCACCGTGGTCGTCGTCACGACCGATAAATGCTACGAGAACAACGGCGCCCCGCACGGCGGTAAGGCGCGCAGCTTCAAGGAGAGCGATCCGCTCGGCGGCCACGATCCCTACAGCGCGAGCAAGGCGGCGGCGGAGATTGTCGTGGCGTCGTATCGCGACGCCTTTTTCGCGCACGACACCGACGTCGCGCTCGCCTCGGCGCGCGCCGGCAACGTCGTCGGCGGCGGCGATTGGGCCGGGGACCGGCTCGTGCCCGATTGCGTCCGCGCGTTGTCCGAGGGCAAACCGGTCCCGGTGCGGAATCCAAATTTCACGCGGCCCTGGCAGCATGTCCTCGAACCGGTG
Organism: Methylacidiphilales bacterium; assembly: GCA_035948935.1. Lineage (GTDB taxonomy): Bacteria > Verrucomicrobiota > Verrucomicrobiia > Methylacidiphilales > UBA1321 > JABDGH01. The sequence continues at coordinate 126,828 of DASZIP010000019.1, forward strand.
GGCGGCTATCTCCTGCTCGGCGCGCGGCTGGAGGAAGCGCGGTGGAAAAAATCGACGGTGGAAATCGCCCGATTTGCGCAGGCGTTCAATTTCGGCCCCGAGCCCGACGCGAACCGCACCGTGCGCGAACTCGTCGAGGAGGTGCTCCGCCACTGGCCCGGCGCGTGGGAGCAGGTCCCGCAGGAAAAGCATCTGCCGGAAGCGCCGCTACTGAGCCTGGCCATCGACAAGGCGCGCGAAACGCTCGGTTGGCGCCCGCGCTGGGATTTTACGAAAACGGTTCACCGAACCGTTTCCTGGTACCGCGACTATTTCGCCCGCGCGCAAAAATGGGACCCGCCGTCGATGATCGATTTCACGCAGGAGCAGATCGCCTCATACTGTAGCGGCGGTCTGTGACCGCCGCTGTATGATGCCCTAATTGGACGCCGGCGCAGCGGGAGTCGCGGTGGCGTTCGTTCCCGGCTGGACGCGAAGCAACCCGGCTTGAATGCCGGCCTGGACGGCGGCCTGCAGAATGGGGACTGCATTGGTGTCGCCCTTGGTGCTGGTGTCGTTCAGGTCTTTGACCATGGAGTTATAGCGGCCATGCCAACCCTCGGCCGCCTGAATGGTGCTTTGTGCGCCCTCGACTTGATCCTTATAATAGCTGCGTTGTTTATTCAGCGAGTAATCCTGGTAGCCGTACCAGATAAGCAAGCCGACCACCAGAACGAGGAGCGGCCAAAAGGCGGAATAGTTTTCGGGATTTTGATCAAATTCGTCAGACATGGTCGTATTGGGGAAAAGGTTGGGTTAGTGGGCGGAGTCTAGGGGTTGGTTGGGGTTGAGGTTGGAGGAGCAGGCGATGGGGGCGCGTTGGTGTCTCCAGAGCTCGGAGTAAAGCTGATTTTCTCGTTCGTCATCAACTCCTTGAGGCCCGGATCCTTCGCGCTGTCTTTCAAGATCATCACGGCCAATTGTTTGACCAAATTCTGGGATGCAACGCCCTGATTGATCGTCTGCTGGGCGATACTAAATTGGCTTTGCTGATAACCGTACTCGCGCATCAGGATGATATGGCCGATCAAAAGTAACAGAAGCAAACTGCTAAGTCCGGTAAGTATAAAGAATTGAATTCGATTCATGGAGTGGGAAGATTAAGGCCGAGGAGACTGGTTAAGGATTAGGCGAGAGGATTAAACGAAAGTTTCCACATTACAAGCATAAAATAGCTATCACTCGAATATCCGTTGTTGGTCTGCCGCTCGTTGCAAGCACGGTGCGAGGATCATGCCTTCGGTGAAACCGCCCTCCGCAATGCCGCCGCGCGCAGTTACTGCCCTCCGCAGGAGCTTTTCTCTTGCCGGGGAGGTGCAGGTTTTCTAGTTTGAGCGTTTACGCTTTCTCTTTCCCCGCTCTTTCGAAGCGACGAGGAACGTTCTGATTACAATCTATGCCTGAAAATTTGTTTTCCCCCGGTGAACGGATCGAGCGGGTCAATGTCGCGGAAGAAATCGGTCGGTCGTTCCTCGATTACTCGATGTCGGTGATCATCTCGCGCGCGCTGCCCGACGTTCGCGACGGCCTGAAGCCTTCCCAGCGCCGGATCCTTTACGCGATGCACGAACTGGGGCTGCTGCCGGGGCGCGCGACGTCAAAGTGCGCGGGGATCGTGGGGGAGACGATGAAGAAATTCCATCCTCACGGCGACCAGGCGATCTATCCCACGCTCGTCCACATGGCCGAGCCGTGGTCGATGCGGGAACGGCTGATCGAGGGGAAAGGCAACTTCGGCTCGGTCGAAGGCGACGCGCCGGCGGCCATGCGTTACACGGAGGCGCGGCTGACCCACCTTGGCGCGATCCTGATGGAGGACATCGACAAGGACACCGTCGATTTCCAGGCCACTTACGACGAGAAAAACATGGAACCGGTGGTGCTCCCGGCCGCGTTTCCGAACCTTCTCGTCAACGGCGGCACGGGGATAGCGGTCGGGATGGCGACGAACCTCGCGCCCCACAACCTGACCGAGGTGATCGACGCGATTTGCGCGCAGATCGACAAGCCGACCATCACCATCACGGAACTGGCGAAGATCATCAAGGGGCCCGACTTTCCCACCGGCTGCACGCTGATCGGGCTGGAGGGGATCAAGAGCTATTTTGAGACGGGACGCGGCGGGGTGAAGGTGCGGGCAAAGCTCCACACGGAGATGCCGAAGGGCGGCAAGGAACAGATCATCGTGACGGAAATACCGTTCAATGTGAACCGGTCCGAACTGGTCGCCCGGATCGCCCAACTGGTGAACGAAAAGGAGCTGAGCGAGATCACCGACGTGCGCGACGAATCGGACGAGAGCACGCGGGTGGTCATCGAACTCAAGCGCGACGCGATTGCGAAGGTCGTCATCAACAAGCTCTACAAGATGACTGCGCTGGAAACTTCCTTCGCCGTCAACCAGCTCGCGATCGACGGAGGCCGGCCCAAGACGCTGAACCTGAAGGAGTTGATCAACTGTTACATCGAGCATCGCCGCGAAGTCGTGATGCGCCGGACCCGGTTTGAATTGAGGGAGGCGCAGCGGAAGTCCGAGGTGCTCGAAGGCTACCTGATCGCGCTGGCGAACCTCGACGAGGTGATCAAGATCATCCGCAAGGCCGCCGACCGGGAGGAGGCCCGGGTGAAGCTGGCGGCGTACAATTTCACGCGGGTCGAGGTGGAGAGGTTCGGTATCCGGATCCACGACGAGAAGCGGCTGACCAACGGCCGGTACGTGATCAGCGCGGAGCAGGTCACCGCGATCCTCGAACTGCGGCTGTATCAACTGACGGGGCTGGAACGGGACAAGATCGTGGGGGATTACCAGGACCTGCTGAAGAGGATTTCAGACCTGATCGACATTCTGGCGAAGGAGATCCGGGTGCTGACGATCATCAAGAAGGAACTCGCGGCGATCCGCGACAAGCACGGGAACGAGCGGCGGACGCAGATTGTGCCGGAGGAAGGCGAGATGGCGATCGAGGACCTGATCGCGAACGAGGGGGTCATCATCACGATCACCCACAATTCGCTGATCAAGCGGACGAACATCAGCAGCTATCGCGCGCAGCGGCGCGGCGGGCGGGGCGTGATCGGCATGACCACGCGCGAGGGCGACCGGCCTGAGGACGACGATTTCGTCGAGCACCTTTTCACCGCGTCGACCCACGATTACCTGATGTTCTTCACCAACAGCGGACGGGTCTACGTGGAGCGGGTGCATGAGATTCCCGACATGGGCCGCGCCTCGAAGGGACGCTCCATCGCAAATCTGCTCGAAATGAAGCCGGGCGAGAAGGTCGCCGCGCTGATCCGCGTCGAGTCGAAAAAGGACGCGCAGGGGAACGACAATACGTGGACGTCGGGCGGCTATGTTCTCTTTGCGACGCAAAAAGGGACGGTGAAGAAAACGTCGCTGGAAGATTTCGCGAATTGCCGCAAGGGCGGAATCATCGCGATCGGCATTGAATCGGGGGACAATTTGATCGAGGTGAAGCTCACGAGCGGTTCGAGCGAGGCCGTCCTCATCACCCGCGAAGGGATGAGCATCCGCTTCGAGGAATCGGATGTGCGGTCGATGGGCCGTCCGGCGACGGGCGTGCGCGGGATCAGCCTCGACAAGGACGATGTCGTGGTGGCCCTGGCGGTCGTCGATCCGAACGCGACGCTCCTCGTCGCCGGCGAACACGGGATCGGCAAGCGGACGGCGTTTGACGAATACCGCGTCCAGTCCCGCGGCGGCAAAGGGATCATCACGATGAAGACCAACGAGAAGACGGGCCGGGTCGTGGGCGCGCTGACGGTGATCGACAAGGACGAGATCATGCTTTTGACGCAGCAGGGCCAGATGGTCCGCACGCCGGTGAAGGACATCCGCGAGGCGGGCCGGAACACGCAGGGCGTGAAGCTGATCAATCTGAACACGGGGGACAAGCTGACGGCAATCGCGCGGGTGATCTCGGAATCGGACGAGCCGGAAGCGCCGGCGGAGGGGCTGAACGTCTAATTTTTTGGAGGGTCAGCCTCCAGGAAGTTGAGCTTCCCGTCTTTGAGCGAGCGATAATAGCAGGTCTTGCGCGTCTTGCCCTGCGCGTCCCTGGTGTGGCAGACGCCGCCGACCATCCGCACCAGGTAAAGGAGCGAGTTTTGTTCGCAGTTCACGCGAATATCGACGATTTGCAGCATGTCGCCGGAAGTCGCGCCCTTGATCCAGAGCTTGTTGCGCGATGTGCTCCAGAACGTCGCGATGCCCGTCTGCAGCGTGTGATCGAGCGCCTCCTTGTTCGAGTAGGCAACGACGAGGACTTCGCGCGTCTCGGCGTCCTGCACCACGACGGGCAACACCGGCAGGCTGCTTTTGGCCACCTTTTGCAGCTTGGTAAAATCGAGCTGCAACCTGCTTCCTTCTTCGAGCTCTTTCATTCGTTTAAAATGCCTTTCATCGGGGACTTGTCGAGCGCTCCTTGCCTTCCGTCATTGCAATCAGCGTCCAATCCATCTATCGTAACCCTGTGCACTTGACAGATCGTATCACCGTCGATCCTGAATTATGTGGCGGACGCCCCTGTGTCCGCGGCATGAGGATTCGTGTTATCGATGTCCTCGATCTGTTCGCCGCAGGCCTTTCCACCAAACAAATTTTGGCGGAGTTGCCCGATTTGGAACCGGAGGATTTGACCGCCTGCATCCAGTTTGCCCGCAAGCGCATTGATCATCCTGTCCTGGTCGCATGACGCTCTGGGTGGACGCCCATCTTTCGCCCGCGATTGCCCGCTGGATATCGGACAATTTTCCGTTTCAAGCTATTCCCCTAAGAGACTTGGGTATGCGCAGTACAAAAGATTACGCCATCTTTATGGCTGCACGATCAGCTCAAGCGGTTATTCTGACCAAAGACTCTGATTTTATCGAATTGCTTGCAAGCCAGGGAGCTCCTCCCAAAGTGATTTGGCTGACGTGCGGAAATACATCCAATGAACGCTTGCAAACGATTCTTCACCTTACCCTAACCCAGGCTATTCATCGTCTTAAAACAGGTGATGACTTGGTTGAAATTACTGACGTCAGCTAGCTGTTTCTCCTAAACTTAAAGAATTCCCGCGCGGTTTCGGTCGTGCGCGCGGCGACCTCCTCGAGCGGCACGCCGCGCAATTGCGCGATCTGTTCGGCGACGCGGCGGGTGTGGGCCGGTTCGCAACGCTTGCCGCGATCGGGCGCCGGCGCGAGGTAGGGGCAATCGGTCTCGACCATGAATTGATCGAACGCGACGTCCCGCGCCGTTTCCTGCACCTGCCGCGCGTTTTTGAACGTGACGATGCCGGTGAAGGAGACGAGATGGCCAAGGGCGATGACTTCCCGCGCCTGCGCGAGGGTTCCGCCGAAGCAATGAAAAACGCCGCGCACTTTGCCGGTGAAGCCGGAGAGGATTTTCAGCGTGTCGTCCCACGAATCGCGCTGATGGATGACGGCGTTGAGGCCCAGTTCCGCGGTCAATTCGAGCTGCCGCCGGAAAAGATCGGCCTGCCGCCGTTTGTTCGCGTCGGCCTCGGCGGGATTCTCCGGCAGGCGATGGTAATCGAGGCCGATCTCGCCGACGGCGACGACGCGCGAACTGTCCCGGGCCAGGGCGCGGAGCCGTTCCACGGCGTCGTCCGGGGCCTCATCAACTTCGCAGGGGTGAATGCCGACCGTGGCCCAGATGTTCGGGAAGTTTTCGGCGAGCTCGACGGCGCGGGCGCTCGAATCGATCCGCGTGCCGATGGAAACGATTTCGGTCACACCCGCCGCCGTCGCGCGCGCGATCACCTCGGGACGGTCGGGATCGTAATCGGTGTAATCAAGATGGGCGTGGGTATCGATCAACATGGATGAAATTTACGGGGCCTCCAATATGCGCACCTGCTTCAGATTGCGATACCGCCCGTCATAATCAAGGCCGTAGCCGACGACAAATTGGTCGGCGATCTTGAAGCCGGTCCAGTCGGGGCGGACGGGGATTTCGTGACGGCGTTTCTTTTCCAGCAACACGCAGATTTTCACGTTGGCGGCGCCGAGCTTTTTCAGGTGCGCGGCGAGCGCGGAGAGCGTGCGTCCGGTGTCGAGAATGTCGTCGACGATGAGGATGCGCCGGCCCGCGACCGATTTTCCAAGCGCGCCGAGACCGCGCAGGTTGCCGGTGCTTCGGGCGCCGGCGTAGCTGGCGAGCGTGACACATAAGACTTCGACGTGGTCGAGGTCGACGGCGCGGAGGAGATCGCCAAGGAAGAAAAGCGCGCCGTTCATCACGCTGAGGAAGAGGGGTCTTTGCCCACGAGGCGATTGCCTCCTGTAATGGCGGGAGATGCTTTTGCCGAGTTGCCGGACGCGGGCGCGGATTTGGGCCTGGGTGAGAAGAGTGCGGCCGGGTTGCATGAGAGCTTTATTAGCCGGTCCTGCGGACGGCGGTAAAGAACGCAGAGAATACAAAGATGTTGGGAAGAAGAGGCCGGGGCCGCTTCCATGCGCTGTCGCACGGGCAATAGGTCCCTCGGTCCACAGCCGTCGCGCGGCGCAAGTGCCTGCGCCGGCCACCTTCAGAATGCGGCGCCACGTCTCTATCGACAACGCGCGGCGAGCCGCTACAGTTTTCGGAACCTTATGTCCAACCGCGTGGCCCAGCGTCGAGCCGTCGAAAAGCCCGTTTACAAACGGATCATCCTGAAATTGAGCGGCGAAGTATTGAAGAGCGAAGAAGAGGTCATCGACGCGAAGGTGACGGAAAAGATCGCGTGCGAAGTGGCGGAGATTCACGCGCTGGGCGTGCAGGTGGCGGTGGTCATCGGCGGCGGCAACATCTGGCGCGGCATCACGTCGGCGAATCGCGGCATGGACCGGAGCACGGCCGACTACATGGGCATGCTGGCGACGATCATCAACGGCATGGCCCTGCAGGAGGCGCTGGAAAAAGCGGGCGTGAACACGCGGGTGCAGACGGCCATCGAGGTGAAGAACGTGGCCGAGCCGTTTATCCGGCGGCGCGCTGTGCGGCATCTCGAAAAGGGGCGCGTGGTGATTTTCGTGGCGGGGACGGGAAATCCGTTCTTCTCGACCGACACGGCGGCGGCGTTGCGGGCGAGCGAACTCGGCGCGGAGATTCTGCTCAAGGCGACGAAAGTCGACGGCATCTACGACAGCGATCCTCGCAAAAATCCGAAGGCAAAACGCTTCGAGCGGGTGAGCTACGCGGATGCGCTCGAGGGCCGGTTGCAGGTGATGGATTCGACAGCGTTCGCGCTTTGCATGGACAACGAGGTGCCGATTGTCGTGTTCGACATGTTCAAGCCGGGCAACCTGCGGTCGGTGGTGCTGGGCAAGAAGATCGGAACGCTGGTGGGGACGTAGGCCGATTCGAGGGTCGGCGACAGGCGCGCCCGCCAAATAAAAATGCGCATCCTCCTGATCAAGCCGAAGCAGATCGGCGATTCGCTGATCCTGACGCCGACAATCACGGCGATCAAGCGGGCCCATCCCGAATCTGAAATCTGGGTGGTGGTGCGGCGCGGTTGCGAGGGGATTCTCGGGGGCTGCCCGCACATTGCGCGAATCCTGACGGTCGCGGCGGTCGAGAAACACGAGCGGCGGGCGGGTGATTTCTGGAAGGAGATCAAGACCATCTGGAAAATCTATACGCATCGATTCGACTACGCCTTCGAGTTGGGGGACGGACGACGGGGTTTGAATATGTTGCGCCTCTCCCAGGCTCGCCGCCGATTTTCGGTCAAGTCGAGCGACCCATGGCTGGAGTTCGCGGCAAAGAAAGCCGGTTGTAAAATTTCCTCCTTCGACTGGCAAACGTGTCATCGCGTGGAGAAGGATTTTTATTCGGTCGGCGAATTTCTTCCCCTGCCCGGGCCGGTCCCGCCGCTCTGCTTTGAACGGAGCCGCGCGCAAACCTGGGAGGAAGGCAAATCGCTGACCGATTTTTGCGTGGTGCAGGTGGGGTCGCGGCAGGGCTTCAACCGCTGGCATCGCGAAGGATGGAGGGACGTGTGCCGCGCGATGCTGGAGCGGTTTTCAAACGTGGTGGTTTCGTGCGGACCGGTGGCGCATGAAATCGAGGAAGCCTCCTGGCTGCGGGAGGAATTGGGTCCGCGCGCGATCAGCACCGGGGGCCGGACGACGTGGCCCGAGATGGCGTGGCTGCTTTACGGCGCAAAAATCTGGATCGGGCCCAATACCGCGGCGATGCACCTGGCGGCGGCGTGCGGATGTCCCGTGGTGGCGCTGTTCGGGCCGTCGATCGAGGACCACTGGCACCCGTGGCGGGCGCCGTATCGGATCGTGACGAGCCACGGCTATGCGCCGGTTGCCGATCCGGTGGAACGTTACGTCCGCGTGAAGAAGCGGACGATGAATGAAATCGAGGCGCGCGATGTGGTGGCGGCGTGCGGGGAGCTGCTGGCGGAGACGGGTTCGGCCTGACGGCAGGCTTCGCAAAATTAAAACCCAAGTATCAAGCGCCTGACAGTTCGAGAAACGCCAGCGTCCGTGCGATGGCGTCATCGAGCGGAACGGCGACATCGAGGTTCAATTCGGCCCGCGCGCGGCGGATGTCGGGCAGATAAATGTTTTGCGGGCCCTGGGGCTGCACCGATTGGATGATGACTTCCGGCGCCGGCTGCACCGCGGCCGCGATGCGCCGGGCGAGTTGCGCGGTGGAGATGACTTCATCGGAGCCGACGTTGTAGGCGCGGGCGCGCCGGCCGCGCAGGAGAATGCGCAGCAGCCAGACGACGAGATCGGCGGTATAAAGATAGGAGCGCAAGGCGGTGCCGTCACCGCGAACGAGAATCGGACCGCCGCGGCGCGCGTCGCGGAGAAAATTTCCCGCCGCGAAATGGGCGTCGAGGGGAAGATAAGGCCCGAGAAAGGCAAAGGCGCGGGCCGTGACGAAATCGACGTCCGATTCGGCGCAAAGCCGTTCAGCTTCGCACTTCGCTTTGCCGTAAGGCGTCAGCGGTTCAGCCGAGGCATCGTCGTCTTCCTTCGCACCGGACGGTTGGCCGGTGAAGATGCCGTAAACCGCGCCGGAGCTGACATTGAGCATGCGTTGCGCGCCGCTTTTCTGCGCGAGATCGAGCACGCGACGCGCACCCTCGACGATGACCCGCGAGCGTTCCCGCTCTTCCGCATCGGTGGTGAAGGCGGTGGTGTCGGCGGCGGCGTGGAGGATGAAATCGGGCCTATGATCCTCGATCGCAAAATCGGCGACGTGCCCCCGGACGAAGCGGAGGGAAGATATCTCCACCGCCCCGGGATGTTTTCGCAGAAACGCCTCCGGATTGCGGGAAAGGACGGTGAGTTCCAGGTTCAGACCCAGCTTGTCATTGGCGTGGAGCAAGCCCGCGAGCAGCCACTTGCCGAAGAAGCCGGTGCCGCCGGTGAGAAACACGCTTTTGCCGCGCAACTCTTCGAGTTCCGCCGCCGCATCGCGGAGGATGTGGGCCAGGTCACGGGCCGGAATGGCGAAGAGATTGTTTTGAGGTTTGCTCATGAGGATGGCGTGAGGCTAATACTGCAAGGTGATTGCGCCAGAACCGGCAGAGGGAATCAATAAGCAAACCAGTCGTCTCGTTTTATTGCGGAACGGCCTGCTGGTTTCCGCGCTGATTTTTGCGGCGCTGGAATGGTGGCGGCCCTATTTTTTTCTGACCGACGACAATCTCGACGGCTCGTTCCCCTTCTTCACGGAAGTGGGGCGGCACCTTCTCAGCGGCCGCTCCCCGTTCATCTCCGACCATCTTTTCGGGGGAGATTACAATTACCTGCGGGACCCGAGCTATTTCGCATGGAATCCGATTTACCTCCTCGTCTCGCTGCTGGCCGGGACGCCCTTCCACAACGCGATCGTCGACGTCGACGCCTTCGCTCTTCTCATGCTGGCCACGGCGGGCTTCATCACGCTCGCCCATTATCTGCGGCGGGAGATGGCCCTGACAATCAGCGACGGCTGGATCCTGTTTTACGCCTTGAGCTTCACCTACACCATGATCGCGCTGACCACCGGCGCAAGCTGGCTTACCTTCCTGGGCAACCAGAGCGCGTTGCCGTGGCTCGCGCTCGGCATTTTGCAAAAGACGGGGCGCCGGGGCGTGGGCCTCGTGACGCTCTTCATCCTGCATCAGACGCTGGGCGGACATCTTTCTCCGACGGTTTCCAACAGCATCTTTTTGTCGCTCTTCGCTGCGGGGATGAGCATCAGCCGCCGGTCGTGGCTGCCGCTGACGAACTGGCTGATCGGTTATGCCGTGGCGATGGTGATCATTCTCCCGCTGCTGTTCCCCATGATCGAGGGCTTTTTCGCCAGCTTACGTTCGCAGGGAGTGACTCTGGAGGACATGCAGGACAACAACATCCCGGCCCAGGAATTCCTGACCTCGATTTTCGCGGGCATGGCGCTCTGGCTGGCCCATCCGCATCACCATCCCTATGTCACCTATACGCTCGCTCTCGGGTCGAGCGCCGCCGTCTGGTGTCTGCTGCCGGCTTTGGTCGGCCGGATGAAATGGCGAGGACTCGAAGTGGTGACCCTGGCGATGATGGTTTTGAGCGCGGTCCTGATCTGCCGTCCCGTCTGGATCACGGAGATCATGATGCATCTGCCGCTTTTCCGCTCGATGCGCTGGCCCTTTCGCGAGCTCGTCCAGTTTCAGTTTTTTATGCATCTTTTCCTGGTCATCCGGCCGCCCGGGCTGACCGAGCCGTTGCGGCGATACTCGGCATTTTTCGGAACGTGCCTCATGGTTATTCCGATGGCGTTTTATACCCTGCCGCCGACCTTCAACCCGATGACTTGGGACCGGGAACTCGTCCTGACCGGCGGGTGCGAACGGTTTTGGGACCAGGTGCGGCCCCTGCTGAAACCGACCGACCGGATCGCGGTGCTTATCCCGCCCGATGTCTACGAGGACAATCGTTTCGAGGAACCCTACAGTCTCCTCGGATCCTATAATTATGCGATTTTGGCGGGCGTGGTGAACGCCTGGGGTTACTCGCCGACGGCGCCAAGGGACCAAGTCTACACCAAAACCTACGCCTACTATCCCTTTGGGGCCTATCGTCCCGAGCAAAAGGAGGCGCTGATGGCGGAGCGGCCCGATCTTAAATTCATCACGCTGGAAAGCCTGCATCCGCTCAAGATCACCCTCAGCTCCCGCGACGGGCCGACGATCGATCTGACGCCCTACGTTCCGAAGAGGCAGTCCAAAATACTTGATCAATACGCGCCGAAATAGTGTGGAGAAGCGAGTCCCTTCGCGTCCCAAAATAAATGGGACTGCCCAATAAGAATTGCCGTGGGCAGATACCGCCCTCCGCAAAACTGCCGTGCACAGATACCGCCCTCCGCAGGAGCGTTGCGGTTTAGCGGCCTATTTGCTAGGAGTGGAATTGGTCACACCCTAAGGATCACACTTTGGAACGTCCCTCCGCCTGTCTCGCCCCCACTCCTCTTCCCGCCCGGCCGGCGGGAGACAGGCTCATCAGCATCGTGAGCGGTTGCTACAACGAGGAGGAAAACGTCCGGGAATGCTACGAGCAGGTGAAAAAAGTCTTCCAGGAAATCGGGCGTTACCGCTACGAGCACATCTTCATCGACAACGCCTCGAAGGATGGCACGGTGGCGATCCTGCGGGAGATCGCGGCGAAGGACAGGAACGTGAAGGTAATCCTCAACGCGCGCAACTTCGGCCACATCCGCTCGCCGCACCACGCAATGGTGAACGCGCGCGGCGACGCGGTGATCAGCCTCGTCTCCGATTTGCAGGACCCGCCCGAACTGATCAAGGAATTCATCAAAAAATGGGAGGAGGGATTTCTCGTCGTCATCGCGGTCAAGGCCGACAGCGATGAATCGCCGGTCTTCTTCGCGATCCGGAAACTTTATTATGAGATGGTGAGCCGCCTGGCCGAGATCGAACTGAACAAGAACGCGACAGGTTTCGGGCTCTACGACCGCCGCTTCGTCGATATCCTCGCGGAGATCGACGATCCCTATCCTTATTTTCGCGGGCTGGTTTCGGAGATCGGCTTTCCGGTGGCGAAGATTCCGTATCACCAGCCGACGCGGAAACGGGGGATCACCAGCAACAATTTTTACCGTCTCTACGACATGGCGATGCTGGGGATCACCAACCACTCGAAGGTGCCGTTGCGGCTCGCCACCATGCTCGGTTTTGTCGTCTCGTTCCTCAGCCTCTGCGTCGCCCTGGGCTACCTGGTTTTCAAGCTGCTTTACTGGGACAAATTCCAACTCGGGCTGGCGCCGCTGGAAATCGGGCTTTTCTTTTTCGGTTCCGTGCAGCTTTTCTTTATCGGGATTCTCGGCGAGTATATCGGCGCCATCTACACCCAGGTCCAGAGACGGCCCCATGTGGTCGAATTGGAGCGGATCAACTTTGAATCGGAAACCATGAAAGGCTTCTCCTCACCATGAAAGTCGTCATTCTTTGCGGCGGATTGGGCACGCGCCTGCGCGAGGAGACCGAATTCCGGCCCAAACCGATGCTGCCGATCGGGAGCCGGCCCATTCTCTGGCACATCATGAAATTCTACGCCCACTTCGGGTTCAAGGAATTCATCCTTTGCCTCGGCTACAAGTCGGAAGTGATCAAGGAATATTTTTTCCACTACCAGTGGCATTGCAGCGACGTCACCCTGCGACTCGGACCGTCGCCGCAGATCACCTACCATAACCGGCACGCCGAGGAGGACTGGCAGGTGACGCTTCTCGACACCGGCCTGGCCACGCAAACGGGCGGCCGCGTCCGGCGCGCGCTGGAGCACATTCCCGACGATGAATTTCTCCTCACCTACGGCGACGGACTCTGCAACGTGCCCGTGCCGGAGCTGATCAAGTTTCATCGCGCACACAAGGGACTCGCCACGTTGACCGCCGTCCGCCCCAGCGGCCGTTTCGGCGAGTTGCGCCTCTCCGGCGACACGATCACCAGCTTCCGCGAAAAGCCCGACAGCAAGACCGGCTACGTCAACGGCGGATTTTTCGTCGTGAACAAAAAGATCGCCAAATACCTTCCCGGCGACAGCGCCATCTTCGAGTTCGACGCGCTGCCGAAGATGGCCGAGGCGGGAAAGCTCCACGCGTTCCGCCACGACGATTTCTGGCAGTGCATGGACAACCCGCGCGAGATGGACCTCCTGAACAAGCTCTGGAACGACGGCAAGGCGCCGTGGAAGGTTTGGTAACTGTTGGAGAGTCAGATTCCGTCCTGACCTTCGTTCCCAAACTTGCCGCCCTCCGCAGGAATTTGGGAACGCAATTGTCTGCGCAACTCCGTTGCCGATGGGATTACGGCAACGGCCCGTCGGGCGTAAGTTGCCGGTACGTTTTGCCCTTCGGATTGAAGTCGGCGGGGATGAAGTTCGAGATCGAACCATCGGGATTTGTCACCATGCCCGGAGACCGATAGACCGCATCATTGCCTTTATAAAACACGGCGACGCCGTGTGAATCGGGGTTCGGCGATTTCACCAGCGGAACGGCAGGCGCGCCGGACGCATAGGTGATTTTGTATCCCGTCACAAAAAGAAGAGGCACCCAATTGGAATCACCGGAATCGACTCCTGAAGTCACATCCCACCCGACATTTTCCGGCTTCAATTTCTGGCCTGGGACGGGTTTGATTTTTCCGGGAAGAGGCAGATAGAAAATGGTGGGATCGGTGCAGTACCCTCCATCGAGCAACTTCTGAAACACCTCGGTTGAACTGTTGCCGTCGGGATAGGCATTGTTGTTTTGAATATTGTCCGTCGCGTACGAAAACATCATCTGTCCAATTTGGCGGCCCTGCTGCATCCGGGCGTTCACCTGAGCCTGTTTAAGCCCATTAGGGATCGGTCCGAGCGCAAGACCCAAAAGAAGCAGGAAACACAAAAAAGAGCCGCCATAGAGCCAGCGGCGAGGAAAGCGCCTTCGTCCCGTTGCAGGGCCGACCGTGGGAGCGGGGTCACTCATGAGAATCAATATACACGCGCAAGCATCGGGTACCAAGAGCCTCTATAATTACGGTCTTGTCGCGCGCAAATGCGGCGGGATGGGATCAATCTGTAGCGTCGGCAGCAAGCCGCGTCCTGAGCGAAGTCGAAGGGGGAAGTCGAAGGAACATACCTGCGGTTGCAACTCCCGATTTTCTTCCGAAGTTTCAAAAGAGGCCACTACCAATCAGCCCGCTGACCTCCAGCACCGAGACGGAGAGTTGCCACAAGGGCCAAAGTGCGGCATCTTGTTGCGCACATGGATGACTCGGCAATGCAGGAGCGATATCGCGCGCTGTTGCTCGCGGCGCGGAACCTCTTCTCGCTCACGAGCATGGACGACCTGGTCGAAAACATCCTGAAGTATTCGTGCACGATGATGCAGGCGGAGGCGTGCTCGATGTTCCTGCCGGACCGCGCGACGCGCGAACTCGTGATCCACTCGGCGCGGGGCAAGGAGGACGCGATCAACATGTTTCGGATTCCGTGGGACAAGGGGATCGCGGGCACGGTCTTCCACGAGCGCAAATTCATCCGCGTCGACGACGCGCTGACCGATCCCCGGCTGCTGCGCGTGACGAACGCAAAGTCGGGCCTGGTCACCCGCTCGATGATCTGCGCCCCGCTGGTGGACAAGGACGAATGCTTCGGCGTTTTGCAGGCGCTCAATCCCATCGGCCGGGCGGTCTTCACCCGGCTCGACCAGGACATCTTCGAGGGCCTGACGAACATCGTCACCGGCGCGCTCATCCGCTTCGACCGGGAGCAGAAGATCAATCGCGAGGCCAAGCTCGCCCAGGAGATGTCGATGGCGATGGAGATCCAGAAATCGTACCTGCCGCCCGAGGAGCTGTGCCTGCCCCGGTCGGAGATGCGCGTCCGGTACCGTCCGGCCCGCACGATCGGCGGGGACTTCTACGCCTCGATCCCGCTGACGGAGGACCGGCTGCTCGCCGCGCTCGGCGACGTGAGCGGCAAAGGAATTCCGGCGGCGCTGACGACGGCGCAGATCACCACGGAAATGCACGCGCTGGTGCCCTACGCGGAGGAGGGCGGGCTCGAAGCCTACGTCAACGCGCTGAACGAGGAGCTTTGCAAGCGGCTGGCCGCGGGCCGTTTCGCCGCCACCACCTTTCTCCTCTACGATCCGCGCCAGGCGACGATGGAGGTGATTTGCGCGGGACAGTTCGAGCCGTGGCGCTGGCGCAACGACGCCTGGGAGCCGGTCGCCGTGACGCACGCGCTGGCGCTCGGGATTTTTCGCGGGCTGAAATTCACCGCCACTTCGCTGCCCGCCACGCCGGGGGAAAAGTGGGTGCTCTTCAGCGACGGCATCAACGAGGGGCGCAGCCTGACCGGCGAGGAGTTCGGCCTCGACCGCCTGCGGGACGGCCTCGGGACGTCGGGCCACGCGGCGGAGGCGCTCAAACGCGCGTGGAGCGACTGGGAGAATTTCGTCGACGGCGAGCACCAGCACGACGACGCGTGCCTGGCGCTCATCCTGCTTAAACCGGAGGCGAAGCTGGAAATCACCTCGTCGGCGCGCAACTGCAAGCGGTGCCGGGAATTCATCGAAGCCTGGGCCCTCGCCGCCGGCTATCCCGACCTGGAACGGGGCCGGATCGTCCTGGCCGCCGATGAAGCGGTGACGAACATCATCCGGCACACCTACGCGAGCGCGCCCGACAAGCCGATCATTCTCTCGGCTGAGATCACCGACGGCCATCTCCATCTGCGGCTGCGCGATTACGGGCCTCCCGTGAAGACCAAGAGCCTCAAAGGCCGCAAGCTGGAGGACATCAAGCCGGGCGGCCTCGGCCTGCACCTGCTGCGAAACGTCTTCACGGTGGTCGAACACTCGAAGCTGCCGGATGGCAACGAGTGGCATCTGGCGAAGCCGCTGGTCTCTTTGGCTCCCCCTGTGTAGCGGCGGTCTGTGACCATCGCTGAATAAACGCAGAAAAAGTACGATGGTCACAGACCGCCGCTACATGAAAGGCCACTCTTTGATGGAAGCGCGCCGGGAAATGATCCAAGATGGGAAAGGCCTGCATGAGCATTCTTTCGAGATGGATTTTGGCGTTCGGGATCATCCTTGCGATCCATCCATCCGTTTGCGCGCAGCCGGCGCCTCTTCCCGTTGCGCCGCTCCCGGCCGCGCCCCCCGCGTGGCCGGTGACCACGGCGCCCGCGCGCTTCACCATCGAGTCCGACCACCCCAGTTTTGCCGTGCCGATGGGATGGGTGCACCTTTGCCTCCCGGAGCCGAGATGGGCGGCCATGCCCATTCGGGTTTTCACCGACCACGGAATCGCCGTCGGCTCCGACCTGCTTTGGACGGCCCCCGGCGAACCGGCGACGCTTCTCTTCGACGCCTCTTCCGGCGCGAAACGGTATCAGGTCTATCTCGGTTCCAACTGGCCGGTCATGCATCTCTCCGATCCGAAGGCGGGCGTCTGGCTCGAAAGCCGGGACGGGGACGGCAAGGTCATCAACAGCCTGCCCGACATGCTTCAGGCCTGGAACGCGAGCGGCAAGATCAACGGCCGCGCGCTTCTCGACGGGATATGGGAAGGAGGCAACCGCTTCGGTCCCGAAGGTAATTTACTTGAGCACTTCCAGGGTTGGTTTCAACTGCCGGTCGCGGAGCATCTGCAACTGGCGGTGGTTTCCTCCGACGCGACGTTTGTCCTGGTGGACGGCAAGGAGATTGTCGAATGGCCGGGCCTCCACCCGTTTGGTCCGGGCGTCGCCGGCCAGCATCAGGGTGCGGTCGATCTTCCGGCCGGACTTCATTCTTTGGATTATTACAACGCCTATGTCGCGCCGAACGGGCCATGGCCCCCCCTGTTATGCTCTCTGGCGGCGAAAGGCGGCTCTCTCCAATCGTGGAACATGCTCGGGCCGCACAACCCCTTCTTCCGGCCCATCGCCCATGCCCGCGTCGTGAGCTACGAACTCCAGGCGAGCCCGGCCGGCTCGATGCCCGGCGCCGCACCCGCCCTGGCCATCGACTGGGTCGACCAGGAGCAAAGCCTGATCTACACGAACATGCCCGACATCGGGTTGATCTCGATGCAACTCACCTGCCTCGCCCCCGTCCAGGGCGCGCTGACCTGGACGTTCGACGACGGTTCGACGGCGCAGGGACCAAGCGTGAAGCATCTTTTCCCACGTCCGGGCATGCGCACGGTGCATCTCTCGCTGCAGGGTGGCGGCAACGCGGCGGCGTTAAGCCAGACGATCAGCGTTCACCCCGACTGGCCGCATCCGGACAATGAGACGCAGCAATTATATCCCGAGCATGAGGCCGACATCATGGCCCGCGATCCAGCGACCCTGCCGGCCCCGGACCTGGTCGGTTGCGTCGCCCTCTTCGGGGCCTACCAGAAGCCGGACGACCTCCTGAAACTTCTCCCGGCGGTTTGCGCCAAAATGAAGGAGATCAAGGACGGCGACTTGCCCTGGGTGAAGGACGCCGCGCTGTTTCTCGCCCGGAACGAATGGGGCCATGTTGCCGATGAAACCCAACTTTTGCGCGCGCTGATCGACCGCTCCACGGCGGCCAATCCTTCGCCGCAGTTGGTCGCCGTCGGGAGCGAGTGCCGGCTGGGGCTGGCCCAGTTGCTCCTCAAGAACTCGGACGACACCGATCAGGTCCGCTCGCTCGTCGACGCGATCAACTCCCCGTCGCTTGCCGGCGACGAGCCGCGCTTGCTTGCCATTCTCCGGGGCGACCTCGCCATGGCCACGGGCGATGTCGCGGGCGCAAAGAAGCAGTACGAGGCCCTCACCGGCCCTCCCTCCGGCCCCGACGCGCGCAGTTCGATCCGCACCACCGCCAAAATCGGCCAAGCCCGCGCTTTTCTCGACCGGCAGGATTTCGAGGCGGCGGCGGATTCGTTGAATGAAATCGCGTGGCAGTCTCCGATCGAGAAAATGTCGCCCGATTGGGCGCTGACGCGGCTTCGCCTTTACCAGGGGCAAAATCTTCCCGACGTCGCCTACCTTTGGGCCAGGCGCCTGCTGCCGGTTGTCACCGAAAGCGGCCGGAGCGAGCTGCTTTTCCGCCTGACCGGCCTCGCTTTTGCGCGGGGCGACAATGATCTCGCCAAAAAAACTTTGTCTGAACTTTTAAAGAAATATCCCTATAGTGAGGAAGCCGCCCAGGCCAAGGAGAAGTGGCCCGGCGGGGCATAACGGGAACTCGGGGAGCAACCACAACGTCAATCGGGGGTTATATCCATATCATGCGCCTATTTTTGCCCGCCGTACTGATTCTGCTCGCGGTCGGCCCGTCCTCTTACGGGGCGGGTGAGAACGACTGGTTCGTGCCTCTGGGCAGGCCCCCGGACGCCCCCCCCAAGCGCATGTCCGGCGGCGAGGCGTTTCCTCCCCTGCCGCTGCCGGCCACGCCGCTGCGCCGCTCCGAACGGAAACGGCAACCGACGCCTCCATCGCTTTTCGGCAAGGTCGTCTGGGGCGAGCAGGGCTCCTTCACCTACGACGGCGGCAAGACGATGCAGATCGCCGACTGGAACCTTTGTCCCGCCGACCTTCAGCATCTCTTTAACAAGGTCCAAAACAACCTCGGCCTGCAATACGGCTTCGACGACGTTTCGCTCCCCTCGTTCAGCGGCGACCCGGACAAGATGGCCCTTCTCTTTTTCAGCGGCACGCGAACGCTCAAGCTCGACCCGCAAAGCCTGGCCCGGCTTCGCGCCTACGTGTTGAGGGGCGGGATGCTCTGTTTCGACTCGGTGGCCGGCTCGCCCTATTTCTACAATTCGGCGCGGGCGCTCATGCAGCAGGCCTTCCCGGAACTCGCCTGGCGCGTGGTCCCGCCCGACCACCCGCTTTATCACATGGTCAGCGATGTGAACAACGTCCGCTATTCGCCGAACGTGGCCTCCGACAAACCGCAGCTCGAGGCGCTTTACGTCGGCTCCCGCATCGGCGTGCTCCTGTCGAAGTACGGCCTCGGCTGCGGATGGGACGACCATGACGTTCCCCTGCTGAAGGACGCCGCCTATTACGAACCGGCTTCCGCCAACAGCATCGGCCTGAACCTGGTCGCCTACGCCATCGGTTACAACCGCGTCGGAATCGAGGAATCGCGGCCCGAGTTGTTCGCCGCCATCGACGAAAAAACGCCGACCGATGAATTCGTGTTCGCGCAGATCGAGCATGAAGGCGCCTTCAACGTCCATCCGAACAACGCCACCGGACTGCTCGCGAAGCTGCGCGCCGCGACGTCGTTGCGGGTGAATCTCAAGCGCGTCGTGGTCGACCCCGGTAAGGACGATCTTTCCAGTTTCTCCTTTCTCTACCTCACCGGCCTGGACGATTTTCATCTCAGCGACAACGCCGTTGCCGCCCTGCGCGGTTTTCTCCAGCGCAACGGCACCCTCCTCATCAACAACGGCCTGGGGCTTTCCACCTTCGACCTTGCCGTGCGGCGCGAACTCGCCCGCGTCCTTCCCGGCGCGAAACTCGAACCCATCCCGCTCTCGCATTCGATTTTCAGCGACGTTGTTTCCGTGCAAAAGGCCGATTATACTCCGGCCGTGGCCATGCGCTATGGACAACTCGCAACACCGAAGCTCGAAGGCATCACCCTCGGCGGGGACGTGCGCGTCATCTACAGTCCGATCGACCTCGAAGCGGGTTGGGAATCGGAAGAATATCCGCTGGCCCTCGCCTATCGCCCCGACACCGCCGTCCCGCTCGGCATGAATATTTTGATGTACGCCGCCACGCATTGAAGGAGACTCTTTTCCTCCCTCTTCTATGTCTGAACTTCTCATCATCCGTGTGCCGCACCAGCAGGAATCGGCCGTCGCTCTCAATGGCGAGCCTCTCGTCATCGGCTCCAACCCGTCGAGCCATATCGTCGTGAACGACCCGGCGGTTCTGCCGCATCACGCCTACCTCGCCAGGGACCAGGGCCACTGGCGCGTCGCCGCTTACGACGCCGCCGTGCCGCTCACTTTCGAGAACGCCCCGACCACCGATCTGCGACTCGACAACGGCACCCGCTTTTCCATCGGGCACACCCAGTTCGAATTCGCCAGCGACCGCGCCGTGGGGGAACGCACCACCCGCGAGAGCGGCAGCCTCAACCTTGTGCCCGAACGCCGTGCGGCCGCTGGCGATCACGTCGCGCCGGAACGCCGCGGGGGCGCCGGCGAAAATCCGATCCTCGATAATCCCGAAGCCGCCGCCGCGCAGCTTCACCAGGCCATGAGCCGCATCCGGACCGAAATGGCCCGCGTCGTCATCGGGCAGGAGGAGGTCGTCAACCAGATCCTCGTCGCGCTTTTCGGACGCGGCCATTGCCTCCTCGTCGGCACGCCGGGACTCGCCAAGACACTGATGGCGCGGACGCTCGCCGACTCGCTCGAACTCCAATGCCGCCGCGTCCAATTCACGCCCGACCTCATGCCCGCCGACATCACCGGCACGCAGGTCCTCGAACAGGACCCCGCCACGTCCGCCCGGCACTTCGTCTTCAAGCACGGCCCGATATTCACCAATCTCCTTCTCGCTGATGAGATCAACCGCACGCCGCCGAAGACCCAGGCGGCCCTCCTCGAAGCGATGCAGGAACGCCGCGTCACCATCTCGGGCCAGAGCTACGATTTGCCGTCGCCCTTCTTTGTCATCGCCACGCAAAACCCGATCGAGCAGGAGGGGACCTACCCGCTGCCCGAAGCCCAGCTCGACCGCTTCATGTTCAGCGTCAAGGTCGGCTATCCGAGCGCCGAGGAGGAGGAGCGGATCGTCATGGAAACGACCCGGGACGCCTCGCAGGAAGTCGACCGCGTTTTGGGCTCCGACCTGCTGCTGAACTTCCAGCATCTGGTGCGCAAGACGCCCGTGAGCCGCCACGTCGGCGCTTACGCCACGCGGCTCGTTCGCGCCACGCGGCCCGATGCGCCCGACGCCGCCGACTTCATCAAAAACTGGGTCCGCTGGGGCGCCGGCCCACGCGCCGGGCAATACATGGTCCTCGCCGCGAAATCCCACGCGCTCCTCCAGGGACGGCTCAACGTCTCGTGCGACGACGTCCGCTCCTACGCGCTGCCCGTCCTGCGCCACCGCGTCCTCTGCAATTTCGCGGCGGCCAGCGAAGGCGTCGATTCGGACGAAATCGTCCGCAGGCTGCTCGAGACCGTTCCCGAACCCGATTACGCCGGGGGCGAGTAGCGAACCGGCGCGACCATGTCCTCCGCGCGCGCATCGAAATATCTCCCGCCCCGCGTGGCGGATCAAATCCGCGGTCTCGGCATTTCCGCGCGCCGTCCCATGCAGGGCGGCATCCAGGGCCTGCACCGCTCGCCCGATTTCGGCGCCTCCGTCGAGTTTTCCGAATACCGCGATTACATCGAGGGCGACGCGCCCAACCTGATCGACTGGCAGGTCTTCGCCAAAACCGACCGCTACATGATCCGCCGGTTTCAGGACGAGACGAGCCTCCGCGCCAGCATCCTCGTCGACGCCTCGGCCAGCCTCGATTTCCGCCAGTCCGGCCCCGTCACCAAGTTCGAGTACGCCTGCTCGCTCGCCGCCGGCTTGATGTACATGCTCGTCTGCCAGGGCGACGCCGCGGCGCTCTCCTTTTTTACCGACCGCGTCACCCAACGCTTCGCCCCCGTCGCCAGCACCGAGACCCTGAGCCCCGTCCTGCTCGAAATGGAAAAGGTCGAAGCGGGCGGCGCGGGCCACATCGAGAAGTCGCTGCACGAAGCGGCTGAAATGCTGAAGCAGCGCAGCCTCGTCGTCGTGATCTCGGACCTCCTCCAGCCTCCCGCCCAGTTCGCGCGCGGCATCCAGCACCTCCAGCACAACCGCCACGACGTGACCGTCTTTCATGTGCTCGACGCCGCTGAAATCGCGCTCCCGATGCGCGGCCTCGTCGAGTTGCGCGACCTCGAAACGCGCGAAAAGCTCCTCATCGAGGCGGATGAAATCCGTCCCCGCTACGCCCAGGCCGTCCAGGGTTATCTGGCCGAGGTCAGCCGCCTTTGCACCGCCTGCGGCGCCAACTACTTCACCATCGACACGCGGACGCCGATCCTCGAAGCGCTCGGGAAACGCGCGAATCTTTTTTGACCAATGCCCTTTCTTCTCTCCCATCCCGTCGCCGCCTGGCTCTTTCCGGCCGTCGCGCTACCGGTTCTTTTCCATCTCTTCTTTCGTCTCCGCCGCCAGGTCCGCGATTTTCCCTCGCTCATGTTTTTTCTGCGGATCGATCCGCGCCTGAGCGCCAAGCGAAAAATCCACGAATGGATCGTCCTGCTCCTGCGCTGCCTCTTCATCGCCCTGCTGATCCTCGCCCTCGCCCGGCCCCTGCTCGGCACGAAAGGTTCCGGCGAGCATGTCGCGCGCCTCATCCTCATCGACAATTCGGGATCGATGGCCGCGCCCGCGACCGCCGGCGTCTCGAAACTGACCCTCGCCGGACGCGCCGCGCAAAAGCTCGTCGCCGCATCGCGTCCGGGCGATTCGGTCGCCGCGCAGTTGATGATTCCCGATCCGACGCTCACCCTCCCGCGCGGATTCGACGCCGCCCCCGCGCTCCTGGGCGACGCCATCGGCAAGCTGACTCCGAGCGACGGCGCGCCCTCGGTTCCCAAGGCGGTTCGCGCCGCGCTCGCGACCCTCGACACCGCCAGGCAGCCCCTCCGCGAACTCGACATCCTCACCGATCTGCACCAGAAAAACTGGTCGCGCGGAGAGATGGACGCCCAGGCGACCGGCTCCCAAATCATCGTCTATCGCCTCGACTCGGTGCCGTTGACCGCCGGTTCCGTTTCCATCGGGCCGGTCGAAGTTCCCTCCCGCTCCATTCCGGTCGGGCGCGTCACGCCCGTGCGCGTCACGCTCGAAAACCGCGGCCCCGTCGCGGCCCGGGTCCGGCTCGATGACGCGGACGATTCAGGGAAGAATTTTTCGCGCGACGTGGAAGTCGCGCCGAACGCCCCGACGCCCGCGACCCTGATATTTTCCTTCGCCAATCCCGGTTTTCACTGGGCCGAGGTCTGGGTCGAAGGCGACGCCGCCCCGACCGCCAACCGCGCCGAGATCGGGTTCTGGACCACCGGCGTGCAAAAGGCGCTCTTCGTCGGCGGGAAGAACGATTTCGCCGCGATGCCCTACGCCGTCTCGCCGGGCGGCAACTCCGATCTCTCCGGAATCGACGCGGTTTTCATCGGCGCGGAACAGTTAACCGCGAGCCTCGCCGCCAGGCCGCTCGCCGTGGTCCTCACCTGGGAAAACTGGCCGCAGGACGCCGCGGCTTCGCAGGCGCTGCGCGATTACGTAAGCCGGGGCGGCACGTTGTTTCTGGTTCCGGCCCCCGACGCCGGCGTCGCCGTTTCCCGTCCCGCGGCGGCGTGGCTCGATGCGAGCCTCGGCGCGCTCGTCACGGCCAAAGACGCCGAGCCGGTCGTCCTTCTTCAGGACGGCGACGCCCTTTGGCGCGATCTCCGCGACGCCGACGGGCGGCCCAGGCTCGGCCTTCTCCGCGCGTTTCAATACCGGCCCGTCAAGGCGGGACCCGCCTGGCAAATCCTCATGACCTCGGCCACGGGATCGAGCCTCCTCGCGCGCCGGGACGTGGGGCAAGGCCGCATTTTTGT
Organism: Methylacidiphilales bacterium; assembly: GCA_035948935.1. Lineage (GTDB taxonomy): Bacteria > Verrucomicrobiota > Verrucomicrobiia > Methylacidiphilales > UBA1321 > JABDGH01. The sequence goes on from DASZIP010000019.1 coordinate 150,524, forward strand.
CAGCGGGCTTGCCTTCTCGCCGAAGTGGTCGTCTCTTCCGCTCAAGGGCGCGTTTGTCGTCCTGGTCCAAAACGCGGTGTTTGGAGACCAGGCCGAACACATCCCCGTGCAGGCCATCCCCGCCGCCGGCGATTTTCATTTCGATTTTCCCGACGCGCAGGCGACCGCAAAATCGCTGGCCGGAAGCGCGCTCGACTGGAACGGACAGGCGCGCGATTTCGAGGGCTTCCCCCGCGCGGGCGTTTATGAAATCAGCCAGCGCGACCATATCGGCTGGGTGACGGCGTCCGGAAACGCCGACGAGGCCGACCCTCATTTCCTTCCGCGCGCGCAAGTCCCGCTCCTCGGCGCGCTGCCGCATGAAGTCCTTCCGCTCGCGCATGAAGACGACATCTCGCAAACCGAGTTTTCGCAAAGTCCGGGCTCTTCGCTCTACCGCTGGCTGTTGCTTGTGGCGCTGCTGGTTCTTCTCGCAGAAACATGGCTGGCGAACGAGCGAAGCTCCGATTTGGGCAAAAAACTTTTCAGTTCGCTGGTTCCCCCGGCATCGCGAAAAAAAACGGCGCCGAAGAAGCCCGTGGAATTGACAAAGGCATGAGGACGCTCGAATGGAATCCGTCGTTCGGCCCCGTCGTCACGGCGCTGATCGTTCTCGGCGCGGGAGTCTATTTTTATCTCCTCCTTCCCCGTCTCGTGCGCCGTCACGGCCGCGTGAACGCGTGGCTGCTTCTCCTGCCCAAGATGCTTCTCGTGGCCCTGCTCGTGCTCGCGCTGCTCGATCCCGATTTCAAGCTCTCCGGCTGGAACTCGACGCCCGCGAAGGTCCTTGTTCTCCAGGATATTTCCTCGTCGATGGACCTGCGCGACGATGGTTCGTCCACCCGCGGCGAGCGGGCCGCGCGCCTCATCCGGCAACTCGAAGCGGACGCGCCTCCGTCGATCCGCTTTGAAGTCCTGCCCTTCGATACCGCGCTGCACGAACAGGGTTTCGTTCCGAAGAGCGGCGCGGATCGCGGCACCGACCTCCCCGCGATCTTTATGGCGCTGGCGAATCAGGCGAACCTCGCCGATGCCGACGGCGCCATCGTCGTGACCGACGGCGGAGACGAGATGGTCGAATTGTCCGCCGTGCCGTCGCTGCCCCTCGCCATCGTCGGGGTCGGCGCTTCACCCGACTCGTGGAACGATATCGGCATCGGAACGGTCACGGCCCCGGCGTCGGTCGAGGAGAAAAGCCGGTTCGACCTCGAAGCCGACCTCTACGCCCGGCCCGGAACGCATGAAAATCTCGCCGCGCTCAAGGTGTCGCTCGACGAGGGCCGCGACAACAACTGGACCGAGGTGCAGTCGCAGACCGTCGACCTCTCGTCGCTTCACGCCGCGGCCGCGTTTCATGTGCAGGTGAACGGCACCGGCGCGCAACGTTATCGCGTGCGCCTGCCGCAACTCCCCGGCGAGCTGACCTACGCGAACAACTCGCGGATCGTCAACGTCCAGGTCCAGCAGCGCGCGCTTCATGTCCTCTATTTCACGCAGGAACTCGGCGTCGATTACAAGTATCTCCGGACCGAACTGGGCGCCGACCCCGGCGTGGCGTTCACCGCGATGTACCGCGTCCTTCAGGACCAGTTCACGGTGCAGGGGGACCGCACCGGTTATCAGGACCTCGCGCAGGGCTTCCCGACCAGTGACGACGTGCTGAAGCGCTACGATTGCGTCATTCTCGGCTCCTTCGCGGCGAGCCGGTTCACCGACGCGCAGGCGCAAACGCTCGCGCGTTATGTCGAAAACGGCGGCGCGCTGATTTTGCTCGGAGGCGAATCGTCGTTCGGTCGCGGCGGTTACGCCGACACCAAGCTCGCGCCTCTCATGCCCTGGATGATCGCCGACAACGAACCCGATTTGGCGACCGGAAGTTTTCCCGTCACCGTTTCGGCATCGGGAGCGGCGCTCGAGTTGACCTCCGGCCTGCGCGAAGACCTCGGCGCATCGGGCGGAGCCTCGCTCGACAGCCTGAACCAGCCCGGCGGATTGCGTCCGGGAGCGATCGCCCTGCTCGACGCGACGATTTCCGATCACACCGAGCCGGTCGTCGCCTGGCAACGCTACGGCAAGGGGCAGGTGCTCGGCATCGCGACCAACACCATGTGGAAATGGGCGGCGGCCGGGAGTGAAACGCGCGCCTTGTACGGCAGATTCTGGCGGCAGGCCGTCCGCGGCCTCACCAAGAAGCTCGAGGGCGGTTCGCTCCTCGGCATTCACTGGAACCAGGACCAGTATCGACCGGGCGAGCAGGCCGTCGTCGAGGCGCGCCTGCGGCAGACCGACAATGCGGGGACGATTCGCCTGGTCGGTTCCATCAGCGGGCCGGGCGGCGACAGGGATGTCAACTTCAGCCCGGTGATCGGGCAGGCCGATTTGTACACGGCGAAAATTCCGCTGCCGCAACGGGGCGACTACACCTTCCATTTGTCCGCCTATGCCGGCGCGAACCTGGCCGAAAGTTACGAGCGCGTGCTGCCCGTCGAGCCGATGCTCGAAGAGGGCGCCAGCCCCGAATTGAAGGACGGCTACCTGCGGGGGATCGCGGCGCGGGCCGGCGGGGTCTATGCCGGGGAAAAGGACCTCGATCCGGTCCGGGCGTTTCTGCGCGAGCGGATCGTGGCGCAGCAGTCGTCGGTCACGGTGCCGCTGGTCAATTTCTGGAACATTTTCCCGGTCGCGGTTATCGTGGTCCTTGTCGGCGAGTGGCTGCTGCGCCGCCGCCTCAACCTGGTATGAAGGGGGAAACCTCATCGGGCGGGTCGTGGCTTAAATGGGCTGGGTGGCCTATCTTTTTAGCCGAAGGAGCCCATGGAAGGTTTGGAGAGCTACCGGCCGGGGCGGTTTCTGTGTGAAGCTATGCGCATGAAAAGTCCCGCGTTTTCATTTTTGGTTCGGGCGCTGCTGACGCTGGCGGCGGTTCTGGCGTGGTGCGGCGCGGCGCGGGCCGAGCAAGTCCCGGTAGGGGCTTTTGATAGTAGCCCGGCGATTCATCGCCGGGTCTATCGCGGAAGGGCCGGGCGTCCCATCGGGACGCTTGAACGCATTTTGTGCTGGTGCTCGTTCATCCGTCCCTACGAGACGGACAATTCATTTTACGAATACCCGGCGATAAATCGCCGGGCTACTTTCGGATGTCCCTCTGGGACAAACCACTTTTAGTGTTAACAGGCCCTAGTATGAAATGGAAAATTTTTCTTCACATGGCGCTGACGGCGGTTGTCATCCTGGCGTGGTGCGGCGCGGCGCGGGCGGAGGGACGGGCGGGGTCGGTCGAGTGGTCGGACGGGCGGAAGGCGGCCGGGGCGATTTCGCTGACGCCGGGCAAAAGCCTCCGCCTGTTCACGGCGACGGGGCAGGTGTCGGTTTCGCTGGACGAAGTGAAGGATATCCGTTTCAAGGTGGAGAAAGAGGAGATGTGGGAGGGGTTTTATTTTCCGAACGCGGGGCAGGCGACGCAGGTGAAGACGGGCGAGGTTTATCCGATCCGTTACCTGCGAACGGAGATCACGCTGGGGAACGGGCAGGTCGTCGAGGGGCATCTCTTCACGACGACGCTTTACATCGAGACGGACGACGCGACGGAGAAGGTGGTGTTGATGGCGAAGCAGACGGGAGCGAACGGGCAGAAGCTGGCGGACCTGGTCTATCCGACACGGATCGGCTTCGACGCGGGCGCGGTGGTGGCCGGTTCGTCGCGGATCGACCTGACGCAGGCGGGGTTTGCGAATATGCAGCCGCCGGTGATTGTGACGCGGCCCGATCTTGCGCCGCCTCCGATGGAGCAGGCCCCGGGCAAGCCGGTCTGGACGGTGCCGGTGGCCGATCCGGGGCGGCTTTTTTTCGCGGTCGAGGCGGGCGACGGGATTCATGTCGCGTGGCCCGAAGCGGAGGCCGATCCCGCGAGGCAACAGGCGGCGGCGGGGGCGCTCAAGGTGATGCAGGATTTTTACGACACGCGGACGGCGCTCGGCTGCTTTGCCGACGGGGACGATGTCTATTCGCTGGTGATGATGAAGCGGGCGGCGCGGACCGACAGTTTCAGCGCGGGCAAGATACCGTGGAGCCTGGTGATTCTCCGGTGGAAATACGACCCGGATGAAAAGAAGGCGACGTTGCTGAATCGCGTTACGCTGGCGACGGGGCGGGCGAAGAACAACTCTCCGCTGCCGGCGGTGTTTAAACAACCGGAGCTTTTGAAGGATGTTTCAGTCGGGAAATAGGACTTATGGGACGCTGGGAAATCGGGCCGCCCTTTCAGATGCCATGGTGATGGCTACATCTGCTCGACGACGTCGATTCCGAGGAGGTTCAGCCCCTGGCGCAGGGTGCGCGCGGTGAGATCGCAGAGAACGAGGCGCGAATCGCGCACGCCCTCCCCGTTCGGGCCGAGGACCGGGCACGACTCGTAGAATTTATGGAAGAGGGCGGCCAGTTCGAAGAGATAGAGGCAGAGGTAGTGGGGCCGGTATTCCTCGGCGGCCAGGAAGACCGAGTCGGCGAAGTCGAGGAGCTTGCGGGCGAGGGCCAGCTCGGCCGGCTCGACGAGCTTCACCTCGGCCCGGGGAGGCTGTTCGAGCCCGGCCTTGCGAAAGATGGCGCGAATGCGGACGTAGGCGTTTTGCACGTAGGGCGCGGTGTTGCCGTCGAAGGCGAGAAGTTTGTCCCAACTGAAAACGTAGTCGAGGTTCCGGTTCTGGGCCAGGTCGGCATATTTCAGCGCGCCGAGTCCCACGACGCGGGCGAGGGCGGCGCGGGTGTGCCCGGCCATTTCGAGGCGCGTGTCGGGGGCGGCTTCGCCGGGCTTGTCGTCGGCGCGTGCGAGGAGGGCGTCGATCTTTTCGGCGATGATTTTTCCGGCGCGTTCCTCGGCCTCGGCGAGGAGGGTGCGGAATTTCACGTTGTCGCCTTCGCGCGACTTGAAAGGCTTTTTGTCGGGGCCGAGGATGGTGCCGAACCAGACGTGCTCGAGCTTCATGTCGTCGTAGCCCCAGCGGCGCGCGGCTTCGAAGAGTTGCCTGAAATGCATCTGCTGCGGTCCGCCGACAACGTAGATGACGCGCTGCGCGTGGAAATGGTCGTGCCGATAACGGATCGTCGCGAGGTCGGTGGTGGCGTAGTTGTAACCGCCGTCCGACTTGCGGATGAGAAACGGGTTGTCGCGATAGGCGCCGTTTTCGGAGACGAGGAAGGGATCGTCCCTGGTGGCGAGTTTGCCGTCGGAGAAAATTGCGACCGCGCCTTCGCTTTCGCGGGCGATGCCGCGCTGGAGGAGATCGGTGACGACGTCGGGGAGCATGGGGTTGTAAAAGCTTTCACCGAGGGTGTGATCGAACTGGACGCCGAGGCGCTGGTAGATGACTTCGAGCGCGTCGAGGGAATACTTGCGGAATTGCTCCCAGAGTTTGCGGTTCGCGGGGTCGCCCTGCTGGAGGAGGACGAGTTCGCGGCGGGCGGCTTCGCGGACCGACTCGTCGGTCTTGGCCTCCCGCTGGATTTTCTGGTAGATGGTTTCGAGATGGCCGAAGGGGTCGAGGATGAGCTTTTCGGGATCGCCCTCGCGTTTGTAGCCGAGGAGGATCATGCCGAAGCCGGTGCCCCAATCGCCGAGGTGATTGTCGGCGATGACCTTGTGGCCGAGGAAGCAATAAATCCGCGCGAGGGCGTCGCCGAGGATGGTGCTGCGCAGATGGCCGACGTGCATTTCCTTGGCGATGTTGGGGCTGCTGTAGTCGATGAGGACGGTTTCCGGGACGGAGACGGACGAAACGCCGAGGCGCTCGTCGCCGGAACGGGCGGCGACCTGCTGCGCGAGGTAGTCGGGCTTGAGGCGGAAATTGACAAAGCCGGGGCCGGCGATCTCGGGCTTTTCGGCGATGTCCCGGACGAAGACCACCTCGGCGAGCTGGCGGGCGAGATCGCCCGGATTGGCCTTCATGATCTTGCCGAAGACGAGGGCGACGTTGGTTTGGAAATCGCCGTGGCGGGGATCGAGGCAGGGGCGGACGTAGGGGGCGGGAGGCGCGGGCGAGAAGAGTTTTTCGACGGCGCTGGCGACGCGGGCTTCGAGTTCCTGGCGTGGGGTGTTCATGCGGAAGCGAAAATTTTACGCGAAAACGGAGAGCGTTGTCACTTCGGATAGAGGCCCCAGGCCCAGTTGGCGGCGGCGGTGATTTGGTTCCAGGTGATGGCGTAGGACTGGCCGGTGCGGTGGAGGAAAAGTTGTCCGGCGCCGGCCATGGTGAGGTTGTGGGCGAGCATGGCGAAGAGGAAGAAGAAGAAAACGAGGTTGATGAGGAGGATGACGACGACGGAGAAGACGAGGCCCTGGCTGGAGAGATCGGTCTGGCCGAGGTGGACCATGCTGGCGGTGAAGGTGAGATGGAAGCACCAGAAAACTCCGAGGCCGAAATAGAGGATGGGTTGCCACGCCTTGAGCGGATACCAGAAATCGACCGAGAGCCAGAGGGCCATCCAGATGAGGGCGTAGAGAGGGACGAAGTAGGGCGCGAGGGTGATCCACCAGTTGACGCGGTCGGTGACGACATGGCCGCCCTTGGCGCTGACTTGGAAGGAGGAGATTTTTCCGCCGGCGAGCATGGCGGCGAGGGCGTGGGTGAATTCGTGGCCGAGGACGTAGAGCCACGTGGTGCGCGGGAGGAGGAAGAAGATGAGGAGCCACGCGACGAAGCCGGCGCCGAAGCTGACGGCCCAGCCCCCGGGCCATTGGCCGGCGGAGACGGCGGCGCGGGCGAGGTCGATGAGGGTCCAGATTTCACCCGCGACGAGAGGCATGAATGCGAGGGCGATGATGAACTTGAGGAGTTTCAGGAGCACAAGATAAGAGGCTGTCGGAAAAGTTGGAACGGGTCACGCCGAAAGGGCTTCGGCCCGGGTGACGGTTACCCGGGGAAGTCAGCGCGAAATGGAATTTCGCGGGGAGCAAGGGAACGAGGGAGAATGGGACGCGAAGGGACTCGCGTCCCTACCTATAATAAATCGACGGGGTCGACGTCGATGGTGACGCGGATGTCGTCGGGCCAGGCGCGGTCCATGAAGAGGGGGCGCAGGCGGGGCGTGACGGCCATGATGCGGCGCGCGCGGAGGAAAATCTGGAACCGGTAGCGGTCCTCGATGCGGGCAATGGGGGCGGGCACGGGGCCGGTGATTTCGGCGCCGGGGAGATCGAGGCGCTCGATTTCCTTCGCGAGGTTTTCGATGACGAAGAGGGTTTTTTCCTCGCTGCGGCCGCGGGCGGTGACGAGGACGAAGCGTTCGTAGGGCGGGTAATGGAGGCTGCGGCGGAATCCGAGTTCCTGCTCCGCGAAACCGGCGTAATCGTGATGCCGCGCGAACTGGATGGCGGGATGAAACGGCACGCGTGTCTGGACAAAAACCTCGCCACGGACCTGCCCGCGTCCGCTGCGGCCGGAGACTTGCATGAGGAGTTGGAAGACTCTTTCGCCGGCGCGGAAGTCGGGGATTTGGAGGGCGAGATCGGCGTTGATGACGCCGACGCAGGTGACGCGGGGGAAATGGAGGCCCTTGGCGATCATTTGCGTGCCGACGAGGATGTCGATTTTGCCGTCGGCAAAATCGCGGAGCGTGTTGGTGTAGGCGTCCCTGCCGCGCATGTTGTCGGAATCCATCCGTTCGATGCGCGCGCCGGGGAAGGCGCCGGCGAGGGCGTGCTCGACTTTTTCGGTGCCGCTGCCGGAATGTTTGAACGGCGAGGCCCCGCACTGGGGGCAGGCGTGGGGGACGACGCTGGAAAAATCGCAGAGGTGGCAGCGGAGTTTGCCGGCGCCGCGATGGAAGGTGAGGGCGACGCTGCAATTCGGGCACATCTCGACGTGGCCGCATCGCGGGCACTGGAGGGAGGAGGAGTAGCCGCGGCGGTTGAGGAAGATGATGGCCTGTTCGTGGCGCTCGATGCGGGCCTTGATGGCTTCGACCAATTGGGGCGCGACGAGGGCCGGGGGCCCGCCTTTCGTCGTCGAACGAATATCGAGGACGTGGGTGACCGGCATCTGTCCCTCCTCGACGCGCTGGAGCAATTCGACGAGGCGATACTTGCCCTCCCTGGCGTGGTGGTACGATTCGAGGGAGGGCGTGGCGGAGCCGAGGACGACGGCGACGCGCTCGAGATGGCCGCGCATGACGGCGACGTCGCGCGCGTGATAATGGGGCGATTCCTCCTGCTTGTAGGAATGCTCGTGCTCCTCGTCGACGACGATGACGCCGAGGTTGTCGAGCGGCGCGAAGACGGCGGAGCGGGCGCCGATGACGATCCGGGCGCGTCCGGCGCGGATGTGCTGCCATTGGTCGTGGCGCTCGCCGGAGGAGAGATGGCTGTGGAGGACGGCGACGCCGACTTTCTCGCCGATGAAACGGGCGCGGAAATGCTCGACGGTCTGCGGCGTGAGAGCGATTTCGGGCACGAGGACGAGGGCGCTTTTGCCGAGGGCGAGGACGCGCGCGATGGCCTGGAGATAGACCTCGGTCTTGCCGCTGCCGGTGACGCCGTGGAGCAGGACGACGCGGGGCTTTTCGGCGGCGATTTCGGCGGCGATGATTTCGAGAGCGGCGCGCTGCTCGGGGTTCATCTCGTGGGGGATCGATTCGGCGACGGGGGAGTGGAGGAAGGGGTCGCGGTCCTGCGCGCGGGATTCGATGGAGACGAGGTTGCGTTCGGCGAGGGCGCGCCAGGCGGCCGGGCCGCATCCGGAGGATTGGGTGAGTTCGGCGAGCCAGCCGGGGCCGTTTTTCCGGAGGTAATCCCATGCGGCCATCTGGGAGCGGGCTTTTTTGAGGGCGCGGGCGGTTTCGTCGGGAAGCGCGGCGGCGAGCGGCTCGACCCAGAGGCGCTGCTTGAAGGCGGCGTCGGCGCGGCGGACGGCCCTGGGCAGGACGCTCAGCAACGCGACGGTGAGGGGCGCGCAATAATAGCGGGCCATCCATTGGGCGAGTTCGATGAGGCTTGCGGGCAGAAAGGAACGGGGGCCGAGGATTTCGCGGATGGGCTTGAGTTTGCCGGTGAAGGGTTCCTTGGGGAATTCGACGACGTAACCGACGAGGTCGCGGGACTTGAAGGGAACGCGGACCTTCGCGCCGAGGGTGAGCTGCGCGTCGAGTTCGGCGGGGATCGCGTAGTCGAAGGCGCGATCGAGGGAGACTTCGGGAACGACGCGGGCGATGCGAACCATGATGGCCGTTCATCCTAACTTGATCGTGCAGCGGCGGTCTATCCCTACTGCGGAAATAACTCCGTGCCGCCATCCGCCAATCCCGAAGGGGTTGCGGAGGGGAGGGTTTACTGCTGCTGCCAGTTATTGAGCCAGGCGTTTGTGTTTACTTTTGCCTTCAATATCCCGCCGGTCGACCAGAGATCGAAGAAACCGTTGCCGTTATAGGGGTAGCTGGCCGGAGAAATGGAGCCGGTGGAATAGCCGTAGGAATAACCCCAGGGATCCTTAAAATAGGAGCCGCCCGATACGGCATCGCCGACCTCGTTTCGCTTTAAGTTGGGCATGTAGTTTTTGTTTCCGACGGGGGTATCGGTGTAGTTGGTTTGTCCGGTCAGAGCGAGGTAAATGACCTGGGAGGATTTCTGATAAAGTCCGGCACTCTGGCTCCCGTCGTTGGCGGTGTAGTTATTGGTCAGCAGGCTACTGGACTGGGGAAAACCGCCGTTGTCGGTATTGTAATTATTGAGGGCGGTGCCGATGGCAAAAATTTCCCCGGAGGCACGACTGCGGAGGCCTTTGGTCAACACACCACTCGCAGCGCTCAGCAGGAGGGCGGCCAGGATCGCGATGATGGCCATTACCGTCAGAATCTCGGCCAAGGTAAACGACCTTAACTGCCTCCTCTTTCGCAGCGCTTGGCTCAATGCGGTCGTCTCCGGCATAAAAACCTAGTAGGTGTGGACCCACCAATTGGCGTTGCCAGTCGCACTGTTCGGTTTCCCCGTGCAATTGGCCCAAACGGCGATTCCCGCGGTGGACGATCCGCCGGTCAACGTCAGGCTGGTGGAGGTGCCCGTGGCAAAATTGGGCATGGCGAGTGCGGTCGTCTCCGGCGGACTAATCCCCAAAATTCCACTATAACTGTAATTGACCGCGATATTATAATAGAGCTGGGTGGTATTGGGAGGCAGGGGATTCAAGGGAGCGTTGTTGGCATCGACATCGGTGCTTTTCAGGGTGAGATAAGCGACGGCTCGAGTATTAGATATCGCCCCCGATGGGGCGGTTGTGTTGCCGTTATAAGGGTTGACATTGCCGCACAAGCCGTAAATCATGCTGTGCCAATCGGTTGCATCCGTATCCGCGATGATGAAATCGGTTCCAGCAGTCTCACCTGTGGGCGCTGGATAGACGCTGTAATCGGCATAATAATTGAGGGCGGCCGTCTGAATCTGGGCCGCCATCGTGTTGGCTTTCATTCGCTTGGCGGTCTTGATAACGAGACTGGCCGCAGGGATAAGAATCCCGGCCAGGATGATAATAATGGCGATGACCACCAGCAATTCGACCAGGGTAAAGCCGGAGAGCCTGGCCAGACGGGAGCGGGAGAGGGATCGTTTCATAAGAATCACCAAGGGAACAGATTCACACCTTAAGCGCAAATTAACTCACTTGTGACTTTTACGCGAGTGCTTTTACGCTTTTTTTAAAGGCGGGGATGGGAACCCGCACGGCCTTGCCCGGTTTCCGCCTCTCCGCGTAGGATGATCCATGCCCGCCCCCTTCCTCACCACCGAATGGCGTTCCCTCGCCATGTTGAATTACGAGATCGATCCGGCGGCGCTTCAGCCTTTCGTCCCGATGGGAACCGAGTTGGATCAATGGCGGGGTAAAACCTTTGTGAGCATTGTCGGCCTCCTGTTCGTGAACACCCGGATCCGTGGCGTTGCCGTGCCGTTTCACGCCAACTTCGAGGAACTCAATCTCCGGTTTTACGTCAAAAGACTCGCTCCCGACGGCTGGCGGCGCGGCGCCGTCTTCATCAAGGAACTGGTTCCCCTCCACGCCGTCACCTGGATCGCCCGGATGCTCTATAACGAAAATTATGTCACTCTTCCCATGAGCCACCGGCTGCAAACCGAAGGCGACGGGCCGGTCCGCAAGATATCCTACGAATGGTCGTTCAAGGGCCGGAAAAATCGCCTCGAACTCTCCGCCAACGGCGACGCCAGGGTCGCCGAGGCCGGTTCCTGCGAGGAATTTGTCAGCGAGCATTACTGGGGATACGCCCGCCAACGCGATGGAGGCACCTGCGAGTACCGGGTCGAGCATGCGCGCTGGCCCCTTTGGACCGCCCGGGAAGCGGCGCTCGATTGCGATGTCGAGGGCCTTTATGGCACAACCTTCGCCGATTTTCTCCGTCAGGCACCCGCATCCGCCTTTTTTGCCGACGGCTCTCCCGTCACCGTCTTCCAGGGAATGCGCCTCGACCTATAGTCTATGCTCTAGACTCTAGAGCCACTCGACGCGGCCGTCCTTCAGCTTGTAGATTCCGCCGACGACACGGACCTTATTCTGCCCGACGTAATCGCTGAGAATCGGCGTCGCCGTTTTCAGGTATTCGACGTTGAGGAGCACGTTCTCGCGGATCGCGTTGGCGAGCAGGTCGCCCGGCTCCGACATCGCCGTCTTGACCGCGGGGGCGATGTGCTCCACCAGGTGGGGGAGATGCCCCGGCAACTCGGCGCCGTCCTTCACGGTCTTGATCGCCGCGTCGACCGCGCCGCATTTCTCGTGGCCGAGCACGACGAGCAGCGGCGTGCCGAGAAATTTCACCGCGTATTCGAAGCTCGCGACCCCGTTCTCTTCCGCAAAATTACCGGCCACGCGCACGACGAAGAGGTCGCCGCGTCCCGAATCGAAGGCGTATTCGGGCGCGATCCGCGAATCGGCGCAGCTCAAAATTCCGGCGTACGGATTTTGCCCCCCGGCCAGGGCGCCCCGTTCCATGCCGAAGTCGTGACGCTTCATCACTCCGTCGACATAGCGTTCGTTTCCCTTTTTCAGCCGCGCGAGCGCCTCGTCGGGTGAAAGCACGTTCTCCGGCTTGGGAATTTCCCCGGCGGCAAAAAGCGCGCGGGCCGAAAGCGCCGCGCCCGCGGTCGCGCCGCCGACAAGCTTGAGAAAGCCGCGCCGCGAATAACCCGGCCCGTGACGAAACGAAGGATTGCCACAAATCGCGCACATATTTTTAGAGTCCCCTTTCATAAATCAGCGCCTTCAGTTCCTCCTTGGAAGCGTAAGGCGTGTCCATCGAATCGATCCGAATCGGCTCGTCCTTGCTGCAGTCGGTCAGCATCCGGTGGCCATATTCCCCGAGCATAAGTTCACGCGTCGATATCTGCCCCTTTTGGAGGGGAATCGCGAGATAGACGTCATACTCCGAGAGGAGCTGCCCCGCCTTCAGATCGCGCCGCGCATAAACCCCGCGGATGTAGGAATCGAGATAATCGGTTTCCTTTTGCAGCGGAATCTTGCGCGAGGTGCCGGGAGAGCCGCACATTTCCTTCGCCTTGTGAAAGGCCTTGAGCCAGGCGTCTACCTGATGCGGAAGCGACGAATACTTCGCCACCTGCACGCCGTCCGTGTCGATGTCGATGTGCCGTTCAAAAGTCCTCGCCCCCTTGGCATAGGCGATGGTGATTGAATAATTCCAGTCGCGGTGCTCATGGGACGACCAGCCGACGGTGTGGCCGGGATAACGGTTCCGCAAAAAATCGATCTGGTTGAGCTCGCACTCGGCGTCTTCGTGAGGATAGGCGGCCACGCAGTGATTCACGGCCAGATCGATGTCCCGTTTCTCGAAGAACGTCACCATGTCGTCCATGTCCTTCAGGGGCGTTCCTCCAAAGGAAACGATCACCGGCTTGCGCGTGCGGGCGATCTTTTCGATGAGTTGCCAGTCGTTGCTGTCGGCGCTGGCGATCTTGATGATCGGGAGGTCGAACTCGACGCACCGCTCCACCGACTCCTCGTCGAACGGTGTCGCCATCGGAATGCACCCGCTGCGGCGGATGAACTCGACCAGCTCCTTGTAATCGTCCCTCGACAGCTTGGTTTCCTTGACCCGGTTGATGTAGCGAATGTCCGTCCGGTTCTGGAAATCCTTGTGGACGAAACTGTCCACGTCGCGAAACTGCATTTTGATCGCCACCCGCAGGTTGTTGAACCGGGCGATCTTCGCGTGCTGGCGGACGATCTCGATCCCGCGTTCCAGCTTGCCCAGGTGATTGTTCGTCATCTCCAAAACGAACAAATCCTCAAAGATATCCCGGTTCATGGCTCTTATTCCTCTTCGAGTTTGCCCAAAAATCACCGCAGGTCACGCCGAAAGAATTTTCGCCCCCGGGCTCTAGAAAATTTGTATCGCCCGGCTGATCAGCTTTCCGAGATCGATCTCCGCGCCGAGCCTGATTTTCTCCATCCGTCCGGCGCCGCGGGTGAGAATGCAGTGGAGTCCCTGCTTTGTGTTCTTCTTGTCCAATTTGATCGCGGCAAGAACGGCTTCGATCGGAAGCTCTTTTAATTTTTGCTCATACGGCCGATGCCAAACCGCCAGGGCCGCCTTTAAATTTTGAAAATAATCCTCGCTCACCATCCCCATTTGCGCCGAGACATAAGTCGCCGTCAAAACCCCCAACGTCACCGCGATCCCGTGCGGAATCGCGTAATGGGTCGCCGATTCGTAGGCGTGGCCGAACGTGTGTCCGTAATTGAGGAGGTTCCGCACACCCGTGTCATGCTCGTCCTTCTCGATGTAGGGCTTCTTGATTTCCAGACTGGAACGAATGCACTCGGGCAGGACCGCCCCGTCCGTCCGCGCGTTGGGCAGCAGTTTCATGATCCGGCAAAAGGCTTCCTCCCCGGCGATCAGGTGCAGCTTGATCACCTCGCCCAGGCCCGACCGCACCTCGTCCCACGGCAGCGTCCGCAAAACATCCGTCGCCAGGAGCACCCGCTCCGGCGCGTAAAAAGTCCCGATTTGATTTTTATAAGACCCGATGTTGATCGAGCTCTTGCTCCCGATGCAACTGTCGCATTGGGCCAGAAGCGTCGTGGGAATGAACTCCCACCGAACCCCGCGAAACAAGACCGAGGCGATAAAACAGCCGATGTCCTGCAAAATCCCGCCGCCGATGACAAGAAGCCGCCCGTCCCGTTTCATGCCGTTTTCCAAAAGCCGGACGAACACCGGCGCGAGCTTCTCGAACGATTTTTGCTCCTCCGTTGCGACCAGCGGCAGGCATTTCCCATTCGTCTTCCCGATCTGCTCCCCGTAATGATCGAAAATAAATTGGTCGACCAGGACAAACGTCCCTTCCTCCGCGACCGATGCCGCCGCCTCGCCCAGCGAGCCGTATTCCTCCACCCGGTAAGGATGGTCGCCGCTCTCGATGGCGAGCATCGGCTTCACTGGCAGGTAAACCCTCCATCGGCCACGATTTCCCGGCCCGTGATATAGGTGTTGTCCTCGGAGCAAAGGAAATAGGCGATTCGCGCGATTTCCTCCGGCTGGGCCGGTCGGCGCAACGGGATGGTCGCGTTGATCGCCTCGATCTCCCGCGGCGTGTTGTTCTGGCGCGTCATCGCGGTCTCCACATAGCCGGGGCACAGCGTGTTGGCCAAAATTCCGAACGGGCCGTACTCGACCGTCACCGAACGGGTGAACGCGTTCAGCCCCGCCTTGGTCATCGAATAGGCGGCCCGTTTCTCCTTCGTCACCAGGCTGAAAATCGAGCTGACATTGAGCACCCGCCCCCAGCCCCGCTCTTTCATGCCGGGCAGGACCGCCTGCGTCAGCCGCACCGGACTCGTCAGATTCACCTGAAGCATTGCCTGCCACGTCGCCGCATCCAGGGCGCCGATCAGGCCCAGAGTATTGATTCCCGCGTTATTGATCAAAATATCGACCGGTCGCGAACGGTGCCGGGAGATAAAAGCCTCCAGCGACTCGGGCCGGGCAAGATCCAGATCCTCCCGCGAGGGCGTCAGCACCTCGTGACCCTCCCGGCCAAAGCGCTCCGCGATCGCCGCGCCGATTCCGCGGGAGCCTCCGGTGATGAGTAGCGTTCTTTTCATAAGTCAGGGCGTTTCTTCAAAATAGAACAAGGCCGCATCGCGAGTCGATTTATTCCCAGGGCGGAATCAGAAGATTCCGCGCCAGTTCCTCGCGCGGCAAGAACGGCGCCATGTCCTCGAGCGGCGCCGTCACCATCCGGCCGTCGGGCAGTTTCTTCGAGCTGAGCCTCGGCTCGAATCCCTGCGTCCGATCGAGCATCACTTCGCACACAATGGGCCCCTCCGCCGCAAGGGCCTCCGCGATTTGTGCGGAAAAATTCTTCCCTTCGATCCTCATCCCCCGCAGGCCATGAGCCTCCGCAAGTTTCACAAAGCTGGGAAACGAAACGCCGCTCTCCTCCCCCTCGCCGATCAGCTTCCCAAAGAAATTCAATTGAGTCATCCGAATGGAAAGATAGCCGCCGTTGTTCAGGACAAGGATCACGATCTTCAGGCCGTAATGGGCCACCGTCTGCAATTCCTGGATGTTCATCATGATGCTCCCGTCCCCCGCCAGGCAGATGACCCGCTTCCCATGCGCAACCGCCGCCCCGATCGATGCCGGCAAATCGTAACCCATCGAGGCGCAGCCCGAATTGCTGATCACCCGCTGCCCTTTTTGCACCCTTGCGGCCTGGATCGGAACGACGCACGCGGCCCCGTCGCCGCAGACGGCCACGTCTTCACCGCCGAGTTGCTGAAAAAGCGTCTCCACAAAATAATAGGGATTGATCCCGTTCTCCGTCGTCCGTTGCCGGGGCAGCACAGGCGGATAAAGCACCAGCCGCTCCCGGCACCAGCCGAGCCACGCGGCATGCTTTTCAGAGGGCGAATGGCCTTGAACCAACTGCCGCTTCATCTCTTCGAGAAAATATTTCGCCTCGCAACAAATCGCCCGGTCCGCCGTCGAGGTCGGCTTCGCCAGCTCCGCCGGGTCGATGTCGACCTGGATTTTATAGGCGTGGCGCGCAAACGATTTCCAGTTGTAGCTCACCTGCCGGATGCACATCCGCGAACCCAAAATCAAAACGAGATCGGCGTTTTGGACCGTAAAATTCCCCGCGCGCGTTCCGAGGCTTCCCTGCCGCCCGCAATAATAGGGATTGTCCGTCGGCAAAAGGTCCGGCATCCACGCCGTCGCAACCGGAATTTTCAGCAGGTCCGCGATTTCCTCCAGCAAATCGAGCGCCTCCGCCAGCCGCACCCCGGCCCCGACCAGCAGCACGGGCCGCTCCGCGGCGCGAATCCGCTCGAGCACGCCGCCCACGATCGCCCCCACGTCGGCGGGCAGATATGGCGGCGGCGCGGAATCGGGAACGTACCCCGCCAACGCATCGGGATCGATCATCGCCGCCTGCACGTCGACCGGGATATCGAGCCAGCACGGACCGGGCCGTCCCGACTCCGCCAGGTGCAGCGCCTTCTCGAGTTCAAAACGGATCGTGTTCGGATCGAGCACAAGCCGCGCGTATTTCGTCATCTTTTGCACCGCGTGAATGATATCGACTTCCTGGTCGCCCAACTGCCGCAGATCCGGCAGGTCGTACGAGGCGAGCAACGTCTCCCTTTTCGACTGGCCCGAAATCACGAGCATCGGAATCGAATCGGTAAACGCGCCGAACACCCCGTTCAGCGCGTTGATCCCGCCCGGCCCGGCCGTCACGTTCACAACCCCGACCGTCCCGGTCACGCGGGCGTAGCCTTCCGCGGCCATCGCGCTCGCCTGCTCATGGTGATTGCAGATGTAGCGAAGCCCCGGTTCCCGCGCGATGGCGTCATTCAGATGCATCGCGCCCCCGCCGGTGACCAGAAAGACATGGCGGACCCCGTGTTCAACGAGCTTCCGGGCGATGTAATCCGCGAGACGTATCATTTACCCGCCGAGCATTCCACATCCGGCCCGCCAAAAAAAGGCCAAAGCCGCGTTCGGTCGCGGCATCTATTTCTTGTCCTGGCCGATTTGCGCCTGCGCTTCGGGGACGTTGGAAACCCCGTGCGCGTTGGGCAGCTTCGCCGTGTTCCACCCGCCGCCCAGCGCCTCGATCAGCAGCACGCTGGTGGTCATGCGGTTGGTCTGAATGGTGACAGCGGTAAGTTCATCGCTGAGCGCGGTCGCCTGGGCGGTGATCACGTTCAGATAATCGACCGTGCCGGCCTTATATTCGTTGAGGGTGATGTCGAGCGATTGCCTGGCCGCCGCAACGGCCAGGTCCTGCGCGGCGGCTTCGTCCTTTAAAATACGCAGCCCGGCAAGATCGTCCTCCGCCTGCTGGAACGCCGTCAGCACCGTCTGCCGGTAATTCGCCACCGTCGCGTCATAATTCGCCTGCGCCTCCTGCACCCGGCCGTGGGTCGCCCCCGCGTCGAAAATCGTCTGCGCCACCGCCGGCCCCACCGACCACAAAAAGCTCGGCCCCGAAAACAACTGCGAAAACTCGATCGCTTCAAGTCCCGTCGAGCCGCTCAGCGTCAGTTGCGGATAATAACCCGCGACCTGCACGCCAATCGACGCGTTCGCCGAGGCGACCTGCCGCTCGGCCTCCGCGATGTCGGGCCGCCGTTCCAGCAGCGTCGAGGGCATCCCCACCGGAATCGCCGGCGGCGTCCCGCTCAGGGAAACTTTCTTGAGCGAAAAATTGGTCGCCGGCTTCCCGATCAGCGTCGCGATGGCGTGTTCATACGCCGCGCGCTGAACGCCCACATTGATCAGTTGCGCTTTCGTCGTCTCGAGCTGCGTCTTCGCCGCCGCCACCCCCGCCTGCGAAACGATCCCGCTGTTGTACTGGTTTGTCGTCAGTTGCAGAAATTGCTCGTACGAAGTCACCGTCGTCCGCAAAAGCTCCTCCTGCGCGTCGAGGCCGTGCAGGCTGAAGTAGTCCTGCGCCAGCGTCGCCTGGTACGACAAACGCATATTTTCCAGGTTCGCAAACGAGGCCTGCGCCGTCGCCGAATTCGCCTCCACATTGCGGCGAACGCTGCCCCAAATATCGACCATATAGGACGCTTCCAGCGGCAGGTCGTAGAGACTCACCGTCGTCGCCCCGACGTGTTGCCGGCTTCCACCCGAGCCGCCGCTTCCCCCGCCACCACCACCACCACTGGAACCGCCCCCGGTCGTGAGGCTCTGCGAGGCCTGCGACTCCGTGAACGAAGGATTCGCCGTCACCGTCGGGAAAAAGGCCGCCCGCGCCACCTTCACCGTCGCCGCCGCTTCCCGGAACTGCGCCTCCGCCTGGATCACATTTTGATTGGAGATGTTCACCTGTTCCTCCAGCGCATTGAGTTCGGGATCGTGGTACATCTCCCACCACTTGCCACGGATCGCGTCGTCCTTCGGCGCCGCAGGCTTCCAATCGCCCAATTCCTTGTAACTCCCGACCGGAACCGGCGCCGTCGGCGTCACGTAATCGGGCCCGACCGAGCAGGCGGTGCAAAAAAGCGGCAAGGCGATGAGGGCGGCGCGGCGCGCGAGGATCGTTTTCATATTCAAGCCTCCTGCCCCAGGGGCAAACCTTCGGTCTCCTCTTTCTCGCGGCGGCGGCGGAACCGGAGCCGCAAGCGGTCCATGCAAAGATAAACCACCGGCGTCGTGTAGAGTGTCAGCACCTGGCTCACCAGCAGGCCGCCGATGATCGCGATCCCGAGCGGGCGACGCAACTCGCCTCCGGTTCCGTAATCGACAGCCAGCGGAACGGCGCCGAGCATCGCGGCCATGGTAGTCATAAGAATGGGACGGAAACGCAACTGGCAGGCTTCATAAATCGAATCACGCGAATTCTTCCCCTCATTGCGCTCCGCCGCCAGCGCAAAATCGATCATCATGATCGCGTTCTTCTTCACAATGCCGATGAGAAGAATCACGCCGATCACCGCGATCAGGCTCAAGTCGGTTTGAGTCAGTATCAACGCCAATACCGCCCCAACGCCCGCCGGCGGCAGTGTGGAGAGAATGGTGATCGGGTGAATATAGCTCTCATACAAAATCCCGAGAATGATGTAGACCGCCAATACCGCCAAGCCAAGCAGGTACCACTCCGTGGGGAAAAGAGCCTGGTAGGCCAGGGCGTTGCCCTGGAAGCCGCCGCGGACCGTTTCCGGAAAATTAATTTTCTGTTTCGCGGCGTTGATGGCGTCCACGGCATCGCCCAGCGCCACGCCGGGCTGGAGATTGAACGAAATCGTGACAGCCGAAAACGGCCCCTGGTGATTCACCGCCAGCGGCGCGGTCATCGGGGCGTCATGGGCCAGCGCGCTGAGCGGAACCTGCCGGCCCGCCGCCGACGTGACGTAAATGTTCCGCAGCCCCTCCGGATTCAGCCCGTATTCCGGCGACGCCTCCATCACCACATGGTACTGGTTGAGCGACGTGTACATTGTCGAGACCTGCCGCTGCCCGAAGGCGTCGTAGAGCGTGTTGTCGAGAAGCGACGACGAGATGCCGAAGCGGCTGGCCGTATCGCGGTCATATTCCAGCTCCGATTGCAGCCCCAGGTTCTGCTGGTCGCTGTTCACGTCGGCCAGGATCGGAACTTTCTTCAACTCGTTCAGCAGCTTCGGCGCCCATTCCGCCACCTCGGAAAAATCGTCGCTTTGCAGCGTGTATTGGTAAAGCGCGTTGCCCTGACGCCCCCCGATAACGAGGTCCTGGTTCGAGGAAAGGTAAAGCGTGGCGCCCGGTATCCGCGCGAGTTTGGGACGCAGGTCCGCGATGACGAGATCGGCCGATTTTCTCTGCGCCAGCGGCTTGAGCGTGATGAACATGCGCGCCGTATTCAGGCCTCCGCCGCCCCCGGTAAAACTGGCGATCGATTGAACGCCGGGATCGGCGAGGACGATTTTATTCATCTGCTGAAGGCGCTGATTCATCGCGTCAAACGACGTGTCCTGGTCCGCCACGATCGATCCATTCAGGCGTCCCGTGTCCTGTTGGGGAAAGAAGCCCGTGGAGACATGGGTGAACAAATAGCAATTGAGCGCGATGGTGAGAAATAAAACGATCATGGTGATCGCCGGATGCCGCAGCACTTTCGTCAACGTGTATTCGTAGAACCCCAGCAACCTGTTGAAGAGATGCTCCGTAAAGCGGTAAATCCTCCCGTGCTCGGCCCGCTCCTTCCTCAAAAGCAGCGCGCACATCATCGGCGTGGTCGTCAGCGAAATCACCATCGAAACGAGAATCGCCACCGCAAGCGTAATGGCAAATTCCCGAAGCAGCCGCCCGACGACTCCTCCCATGAGCAGGATCGGAATGAATACGGCCACGAGCGAAAGGCTGATCGACAGGACCGTGAACCCGATCTCCCTCGACCCCCGCAACGCGGCTTGCAGCGGCGTCAATCCCTTTTCCAGATAGCGCGTGATGTTCTCCGTCACCACAATCGCGTCGTCCACCACGAACCCGGTCGAGATCGTCAACGCCATGAGCGAAAGATTGTCGAGGCTGAAGCCGAGCAGGTACATCACGCCGAAGGTGCCGATGAGCGAGACGGGCACCGCGATCCCCGGAATCAGCATCGTCCGCACGTCCCGCAAAAAGACAAAAACCACGAGGATGACCAGAATGATTGCGATGATCAGGGTGCGCTCGACGTCGCTGATCGAGGCGCGGATGGTCGTCGTCCGGTCCATCACGACGCCCAGTTTGATCGACTGCGGAACCGAAGCCTGCAACTCCGGCATCATCGCGTAAATCCGGTCGACCGTCTCGATGATGTTCGCCCCCGGCTGGCGGAATACGATCAGAAGCACCGACGGCTTCCCGTTCGCGTAACCGGCGGTGTGGATGTCCTCCACCGAATCGACCACCTGCGCGACGTCGCTCACCCGCACCGGGGCCGAATTGCGATAGGCGATGATCAGCGGCCTGTAATCGACCGCCTTGTAAAGCTGATCGTTGTCGTCAATCGTCCAGGTGCGATTGACGCCGGAAAAGTGGCCCTTCGGCACGTTCGAATTCGCGGCGCCCAGAACGGTCCGCACGTCTTCCAGCCCGATCCCATATTTATTGAGCGCCGTCGGATTCACCTCCACGCGCACCCCCGGCAGCGAACTGCCTCCCACCGTCACCTGCCCCACGCCGTCCACCTGCGAAAGCTTTTGCGCGAGAATCGTCGAGGCCGCGTCGTACATCTGCCCCTTCGTATCCGTATCCGAAGTCAGCGCGATGATCATCACCGGCGAGTCGGCCGGGTTCACCTTCCGGTAAGTCGGGTTGCCGGGCAGGTTCGCCGGCAGGTTGCTGCGCGCCGCGTTGATCGCGGCCTCCACGTCCCGCGCCGCCGCGTCGATGTTCCGGCTGAGATCGAATTGCAGGGTGACGTTCGCGCTGCCCAGCGTGCTCGACGACGTCATCTGCGTGACGGCCGCGATCCGCCCAAATTGCCGCTCCAGCGGCGTGGCGATCGAAGAAGCGACAATTTCCGGACTGGCGCCGGGAAGACTGGCGCTGACGGAGATGGTGGGAAAATCAACCTGCGGCAGCGGCGAAACCGGCAAAAGATAAAACGCCAGCGAACCCGCCAAGGCGATGCCGAGCGTGAGCAGCGTCGTCGCGACCGGCCTCCGGATGAACGGTTCCGAGATGCTCATGTCACCTCCGGCTCCGCGCCCGGCTCCGCTTCCCCTTCGCCCGCGCGCGCGCGCGACGGCGACACCCCGAACATCCATTTTCCAAGCCGGTCAAACCCGAGATAAATCACCGGCGTCGTATAGAGCGTCAGCAGCTGGCTCACGATCAACCCGCTCACAATCGCGATGCCCAGCGGACGCCGCAACTCGGAACCCGTCCCCGACCCCAGCGCCAGCGGCAGCCCGCCGAACATCGCGGCCAGCGTCGTCATCAGGATCGGACGAAACCGCAGCAGGCACGCCTGGTAAATCGCCTCGAACGCGCTGAGCCCCTGCTCCCGCTCCGCCGCCAGCGCGAAGTCGACCATCATGATCGCGTTCTTCTGAACAATCCCGATCAGCAAAATGATCCCGATCAGCGCGATCACATTCAGGTCATTGTGAAACAGCATCAGCCCCAGAAGCGCCCCCAGCCCCGCCGACGGCAGCGTCGAAAGAATCGTGATCGGATGAATGAAGCTCTCGTACAACACCCCCAGGATGATATACACCGTGATCGTCGCCGCCAAAAGCAGCAGCGGCTCGCTCGTCAGCGATGCCTGGAACGCCTGCGTCTCCCCCTGGTACGCCGCCTGAATCCCCACCGGCATGGCCAGCTCCTTCTTCGCCGCGTCGATCGCCGTCACCGCGTCGCTCAACGCCACCCCCGGCGCGAGGTTGAACGAAAGCGTCACCACCGGAAACTGCCCCTGGTGCGTGATCGTCTGCGGGCCCGCCTTCGTCTCCCAATGCGTAAACGCGCCCAGCGGTGCCGCCATCAGACTCCCCGCCACGAGGGGCGTCGCCGTGGTTGTGGTCGTCGTCGCGCCGCTCGTCGCGGCCGAACTCGTCCCCGTCGCGGACGTAATTCCCGACGTCGACGGCGTGATATAGACATCGTTCAGATTCGACGGATTTTGCTGGAACCTCGGGTCCACCTCCAGGATCACATGGTACTGGTTCACCTCCGTGAACATCGTCGAAATCTGCCGCTGCCCGAACGAATCGTAGAGGGTGTTGTCGATCGTCGACGTCGTCAGCCCCAGCCGCGACGCCGTGTCCCGATCCAAAACCAGCGACGCCCGCAGCCCCGAGTTCTCCTGATCGCTCGCCACATCGCTCAGTTGCGGCAGCGCCTTCAGCTTCGCCAGCAACTGCGGCGCCCACGTGTTCAACTCATCCGCGCTCGGGTCCTCCAGCGTGTACTGGTACTGCGTCCGGCTCACCCGGTCGTCCACCGTCAGGTCCTGCACCGGCTGCATGTAAAGCATGATCCCCGACACCGCCGCCAGCTTCGGCTGCAAACGCGCCATCACCTCCAGCGCCCCCGTTTTCCGCTCCTCCAGCGGCTTCAGGTTGATCTGGATCCGCCCTGAATTCAGCGTCGTGTTCGTCCCGTCCACCCCGATGAACGACGAGATGCTCTCCACCGCCGGATCGGCCAGAATGATCTTCACCAGCTCCTGCTGCCGCTCCGACATCGCCGGAAACGAAATGTCCTGGTCCGCCTCCGAAACCCCCTGGATGATCCCCGTGTCCTGGATCGGAAACAGCCCCTTCGGAATCTCCATATAAAGATAAATCGTCAGCACCAGCGTCCCCACCGCGATCAGCAGCACCAGCGGCTGCACGCGCAAAACCCCCTTCAGCGTCGCCCCGTAAATCGAAATCACCCCCTCGAACATCCTCTCCGAAAGTTGATAAAGCCGCCCGTGGGCCGCCTTCTCCCGCTCCCGGATCAGCCGCGCCGCAAGCATCGGCGTCAGCGTCAGCGACACCAGCGCGGAAATCAGGATCGTGAAGCTCAGCGTGATCGCGAATTCGCGAAACAGCCGCCCCACGACGTCCCCCATGAACAAAAGCGGAATCAGCACCGCGATCAGCGAAATCGTCAGCGCCACAATCGTAAACCCGATCTGCCCCGCCCCCTTCAGCGCCGCCGCCATCGGCTTCTCCCCCTCCTCGATGTACCGCACGATGTTCTCGATCATCACAATCGCGTCGTCCACCACGAACCCCGTCGAAATCGTCAGCGCCATCAGCGTCAGGTTGTTGATGCTGAACCCGAACATGTACATCGCCGCGAACGTCCCGATCAGCGACAGCGGCACCGCCACCCCCGCGATGAACGTCGCCGCGAGCGTCCGCAGAAAGACAAAGATCACCCCCACGACCAGCGCGATCGTCAGCATCAGCTCGAACTGCACGTCCGCCACCGAAGCCCGGATCGTCGTCGTCCGGTCCGTCAAAATCTGCACCTTCACCGCGCTCGGCAGCGACTGGCTCAATTTCGGCAGCAGCTTCTTGATGCTGTCCGCCACCGCGATGATGTTCGCCCCCGGCTGCCGCTGGATGTTCACGATGATCGCCGGCACCACGCTCGCCGTCGGGCTCGTCGTCCCCATCCACGCCGCCTGCTGGTTGTTCTCGGTGTCGTCGATCACGTTCGACACGTCCGACAGCCGCACCGGCGCGTTGTTCCGGTACGCCACCACGATCTTCGCATAATCCCCGCTGCTCAGGAGCTGGTCGTTCGCGCCGATCTGGTACGTCTGCAGCGGCCCGTTGAAACTCCCCTTCGCCTGGTTCGCGTTCGCCGCCGACACCGCCGACCGGATGTCCTCCATGTTGATCCCGTACGCCGAAAGCGCCGTCGGGTTCGCCTGGATCCGCACCGCCGGCTTCTGCCCGCCCACGATGCTCACCAGCCCCACCCCCGAAAGCTGCGAAATCTTCTGCGCCAGCCGCGTGTCCGCCAGGTCCTCGACCTTCGAAAGCGGAAGACTCTCCGACGTCAGCCCCAGCGTGATGACCGGCGCGTCCGCCGGGTTCGTCTTGCTGTAAATCGGCGGGTTCGGCAGGTCCGTCGGCAGGTATGTCCCCGACGCGTTGATCGCCTCCTGCACCTCCTGCTCCGCCACGTCGATGTCCAGGCTCAGGTTGAATTGCAGCGTGATCACCGAACTCCCGTCCGAACTGATCGACGTCATCTGCTGCAACCCCGGCACCTGCCCGAACTGCCGCTCCAGCGGCGCCGTCACCGACGACGCCATTACTTCCGGGCTTGCCCCGGGATAAAACGTCACCACCTGCATCGTCGGATAATCGACCTCCGGCAGCGCCGAAATCGGCAACTGCGTGTAGGCCACCCAGCCGGCCAGCAAAATCGCCGCCATGAACAGCGTCGTCGCAACGGGCCGCAAAATAAACGTCCGGGAGGGACTCATGGATTCCTCAATCGGTTCCCCTCATTCACCCCGCAGTCGTCGAGCAGTCGCCTTGCAACCCTGAAAGGGCTGCCATCATTCAGCCCAAGGTTGGCGCAGCAGCGCCCACCCTGGGTGGGTTTGGAAACGTACAACCCTGAAAGGGTTGTACCCGGCTCCGCTTCAGCGGGGCGACAGGAAGCGATTTTCCTCATGAACATGCGTCAATCTAAATGAAGCGTCGTCTAACCGCCGGAAGCGCCATCCGCGGTCGTCCCACCCTCTTTTTTCCCCGCGTCACCCTCCTGCGGAACGATCACCTTGCTGCCGTCCTGCAGCTTGTCCACCCCGTCGATCACCACCACGTCCCCCTCGTCCAAACCACTCGTAACTTCAATCGTGTTGCCGTCCACGCTCGTCGTTCCCGCCACCACCTTCTTCATGCTCACCGTGGCGTTCCTCGGATCGTCATCGTTCACGACATAAACAAACGTCCCCTGCGTCCCATATTGAATGGCCGCGACGGGAACGAGAACGACATCCTTCTTCGTCTCCACCAACAGATGCGCGTTCACAAATTGATTCGGAAACAGCGCGTTGTCCGTGTTCTCAAAAATCGCCTTCAACTTCAGCGTCCCCGTCGTCGGGTCGATCTGGTTGTCCGACGTCAGCAGCGTCCCCGTCGCCAGCTTCGTCTTGTTCTTCCGGTCCCATGCCTCCACCGTCAGTTTCTCCCCCGTGTTCAGCTTCGCCATCACCGCCGGAACATCGTCCTCCGCAATCGTGAAAATCACCGTGATCGGCTGCACCTGCGTGATCACCAGCAGCCCCGTCCCCGACGTCGATTGCACATAGTTTCCCACGTCCACCAGCCGCAGCCCCACCCGCCCGCTGATCGGCGCCGTGATGTTGCAGTAGGTGATGTTCAGTTGCGTCGCCACGATCAGCGCCTGGTCGCTGTCGACCGTCCCCTGGTCCTGCTTCACCAGGGACTCCTGCGTCGCCAGCGTCTGCTGCGGAATCGAATCCTGTTTCCACAGCGTCTGGTACCGCTGCAAATCGATGTTCGCGTTGTCGAGCAGCGCCTGGTCGTGCTCCTTTTGCGCCACGTATTGAGCGAGCTGCGCCTCGTAGGGACGGGTGTCGATCTGCAACAACGGATCGCCCTCCCTCACCGTCTGCCCCTCCGTGAAGTCGACCTTCATGAGCTGTCCGTTCACCCGGCTTTGAATCGTGTCGGTATTCAGCGCCGTCACCGCGCCCAGTCCGACCAGGTAGACCCCGATGTCCCCCTTCGTCGCCGTCGCCGGAACGATCCGGATCTTGTCGCTCGCTCCGCCTTTGCCGTGCTTCCCGGTCGCCGCGGTCGCATTCGCCGTCTGCGCCTTCGGCATGAAATAAAACCAGTAGACACCCGCCGCGGCACCCGCCACGAGGATCAACACAACCAAGATCCAGCCCCATCCCGACGAGCGGCGCTTCTCCGGCTTCCCGACCGGGGCTCGCGGCACAACCGGCGTGCCGTTCGTATGCGGCGCGACCGGCGCCGGGCCGGGAGATTTGATTTGCTGTGCCATAAATGATCCTTAAAACCGACAGGCCATGTCCGGCGCCGATTGTACTACTTGCCCCCCCCGGTCGGCGAGCTTTCATCGGGAAGCAACAGCACCGCCAGCTTCTTCCTGTGATCGGCGATGGTCGCTTCGTAGGCCGCCCGATGTTCGGGAGTCAGCTGCTCCGCGATCTTTTCATGATACTCGTCGAACGAGGCCATGAAATCGACCCCGAACTGGTGGCGCAATTGATACGTCCGCTCGGCCATTTCCTTGAATATCGGTTGAATCCGGTTCAGTTCATCGGGGGTCAGGTGATAATCGTCGGCGTATTTTTTGTTCAGCCGCGCCACGATGCTATCCGGCTTGTCGGCGGCCCGGCTCAGGAACGTCGAAGCCAGCCGGTCGGTGCAACCCCACGTCACAAAACCTCCCGCCACGGCCCCGATCAGAAAGACCCCGATGAATTCAGCTTTAATTTTACGAGTGGGGCGCATGGACATGATGGGGAACCTGTCTCAAGGGTGTCTACGAAAGCTGGATGCTTTCCATCTGAACGGCGCCGTTGACTCCCGGCTCGAAGTCCCCTCCCCGGTCGTGGAGGTTCACGCTCAACGTCACCGTCGCCGCGACCGCCAGCGCGCCGAGCGAAGCCAGCAGCGCCCGCCAGCCGATCCGCTCGAATTCCTCCTGCTGCCGGTTCTCCGCCCGCAGCCGCGCGAGCGTCGCGGTCACGAAGCCGTAGGGAGGCTCCGCGTCTCCCGCGAAAGTCGGGCCGCTCAGCGCAAGCAGCGCCTGCCATTTCTCATCTTCTTTTGTGTTCATTTTTGTTTCTCCAGCTTCTGAATCATCTGCCGAAGCTGCGGACGGACCCGGAACAGCCTCATTTTGATCTTCGAGACGCTCCAGCCCGTCGTCTCCGAAATTTCCTGCAGCGAACGCCCTTCCAGGTCAACCATCAGAATAAGGCTCCGGTCTTCCGCCGACAACGAAGAAAGGATTTTGTCGACCAGGTCCCGCGCCGCGATCGCGTCCCGCCCGTCGGGAGTACTCCCCGTCAGCCACGCCGCGTCAAAGACGTCCGAATCCTCCGGCGTCAAGTCGGCATGGCGGATTTCGGGACGGATCTTCTGCGCCCGCAACCGGTCCAGGCACGTCGTCAGCGCCAGCCGCGAAACCCAATGCGAAATCGGCGCGTCCCCCTTGTACTGGTGCAGTCTCGAAAATGTCTTCATCAAAATCTCCTGCACAAGGTCGCTTTCGTCATCCCGCCGGGGAAGGTGAATGCGCACAATCTTCGATATGACCGGGTGAAGATGCCGGATGAGTTCTTCCGCGGCCGATTCATCGCCCTCTTTCCAGCGTCGTAAACAGCCCTTGACGTCCAGTGTCTCATCCATGCCGCCTTGACTCTAGCGGTCGCCGCGGCCAGCGTCATGCAATAGTTGATTTGAACCGGGATCATAACTGTTCTCGCCCTTTAAGACGCTTCAGCACGAGGAACGGTCACTCTCATCTGCGACGCGGCGCCCTCCCTCCCCCCCCGGCGATAAAAAAACCTTCGATGCAATTCGATGCGCTAAATTTATCCCGGCCCGGCGGACTTTTTTTCCGCCTCCGCTTCCGCCACAAGCCGCCGCGCTTCCTCAAGCTCCTTGTACGTCGCCTGCCTCCGCCGGTACCGCCGCTCGATCGCATCGAGAAAAATCTCCCAATCCTCCGCCGCAGGCTTTCGGTCGTAATCCCACCGCGCCGCGCCCTTCTCCTTGAACTGGATCTTGTAGCTCCCGGAAAACCAGGTCACGCGGACGTCGTAGCTCGAGCCGTCCTCGCGCTTGGCCACCCAATTAATGTCCCGCCGCATAGTCTTTTACCGCCTTCCGCAGGAGTTACCGCCCTCCACGGGAGTCCCAAAGTTGCGCCACGCTCAACTCATCGAGCCGGTCCACGACCCAGTCGGCATGCGCCAGCTTCTCCCTCGGCTCGGTCGTCGCCACGGCCGCCACGCAGATCCCGGCCGCATGGGCCGCCGCGATCCCCACCAGCGCGTCCTCGAAAACAATAGCGTCTCTGGGACCGACTCCGATCTGCTGCGTCACCGTCAGGAAAATCTCGGGATCGGGCTTGCCGCGCTTGACATCCTCGGAGCTGACGATGTTGGAAAAAAATTCCCCCAGCCCGAGCACGTCGAGCGTCGTCGTGATATTTTCCCGGTGGGTGGACGAGGCGATCGCGCAGACGATTCCCTCCTCGCGCAGGGTCCGCAGCCACGACTCGACGCCGGGGAGCGCCATGACGCCCTGCTCCCGGACGACTTCGCGGTAGATCGCCTCCTTGCGCAGCGACAGTATCCGGATTTCGGTCGGCACGGTTGTCCAACCCAACAATTCGGGGATGATCACTTCGTTCTTCATGCCGAATCCGCGTTTGAAGTGATTCTCCGGCAATGTCTTGCCATATTCCATGGCGAGCCGTTCCCAGCTTGTCTCATGCTGGACAGCCGAGTTGATGATCACGCCGTCCCAATCGAAAATGGCCCCGCGCTTGCGATTCATTAGGGATGTTTATGGCTAGCTTTATAAATTTGTCGAGCAGCGATAACGTCCTCGATCGAGCTTGGACACAAATAAATGTGAAACCATTTCCATGGATTGCGTGTCACAAGGGGTAATGAAAAGAATACTTCTTCTCCTCACCTTGGGGGCGGCGCTTGCCTGCCCATCACTCGCGAAAGCGGACGACTCAACCAACGCGCCTCCTTCAGGTCCTCCTCCCGGCGGTCATCGCGGCTTCGGCTTCCTGACCCCTGCTGAAAGGCAGGAACTGAAAGCAGCCCGCGAAGCGGCGTTCAAGGCTGATCCCAGCCTCCAGACCGACCAGGATGCCCTGAAGGCATCTCGTCAAGCCGGCACGCCGCCGACTGATGCGGAAAAAGCCCAGTGGAAGGCCTTCCAGGACAAGCTGGATGCGGCCGAGATCGCAGCCGACCCGAATGTCGCGCCGATTATCGCGAAGATGAAGGCGCACCGTCATCATGATGGCGGCGGCACCACGCCTCCTCCGTCATCCACCTAATCCAGTTTCGAAACAACCGGACAAAAGCGCGCGGGAGTTCCCCGCGCGCTTTTGCATTTTTAGGAGATGCCCTTCATCGCAGGCTTGTCGAAGGCGCCGTTCGGTTTAAGCTCGTGCCAGTGACCCCTCTGCCGCCGTCCAGACCGATTTCCCCGCGCCAAGCCAAATCCCATTCCCTTTTTATCCGCGGCGGACGGATCATCGATCCCGCGTCGGGCCGGGATGAAGTCGGCGACCTCCTCGTCGTCAACGGCCGCATCGCCAAAGGCGCGCCCAGGCGCAAGGGAAGTTCTTCCGTGCCCGTCATCGATGCGAAGGGCCTCATCGTCGCGCCGGGGCTGATCGATATGCACGTCCATCTCCGCGAACCGGGCGGCGGCCAGAAGGAGACCATCGCCAGCGGCACGCGCGCGGCGGCGGCGGGCGGCTTCACCAGCATCCTGGCCATGCCGAACACGAACCCGCCTGCGGATGGCCCGAACACGATTGCGCTCATGCGCCAGCGCGCGCTCGAAACGGCGTGCGTGAACGTCTTCACCACCGGCTGCATCACGGTGGGCATGAAAGGCGAGCAGCTTGCGCCGATCGGCTCGCTCCACAAGGCCAGCGTCGTCGCGCTCACCGACGACGGCCATTGCGTCCAGAACAACGAGGTGATGCGGCGCGCGCTCGACTACGCGCGGATGTTCGACCTGCTCACCCTCGACCATTGCCAGGACTACAATCTCTCGGCAGGCGGCGTCATGCACGAGGGGCACTGGAGCACCGTGCTCGGCCTGCCGGGCTGGCCGCGGATCGCGGAGGACATGATCGTCGCGCGCAACATTCTGCTCTCGGAACTCACCGGCGCGCGCGTCCACGTGCAGCATCTCTCGAGCGGCGAATCGGTCCGGCTCGTGCGCGAGGCGAGAACGCGCGGCGTGAAAATTTCGGCCGAGGCGATGCCGCACCACCTCGCGCTCACTCATGCAGCCATCGAGAACTACGACACGAATTTCAAGATGAACCCGCCGCTGCGCGAACGAAGCGACCAGGAGGCGCTTCTCGCCGGCCTCGCCGACGGAACCATCGAAATCCTCGCCAGCGACCACGCGCCCCACGCGTCGTACGAAAAGGAGGTCGAGTTCGCCGAAGCGCCTTTCGGCATCGTCGGACTCGAGACCGAGCTGGGCATCTTCGCGAAGATTCTCATCAAGGGAAAAATCCTCGACTGGCCGCAGATGCTCGCGAAGCTGACGATCAACCCGGCGCGTTTGCTCAAGCTCGACCGGGGCACGCTCGCGCCCGGCGCCGTCGCCGACATCACGCTGATCGACCCGAAGCGCGCCTGGAAAGTCAACGCGGCGAAATTCCATTCGCTGAGCCGCAACACGCCTTTCGACGGCTGGAACCTGCCCGCCCGCGCCACGCATACCATCGTCGGCGGCCGTGTCGTGTGGAGTTTGGAGAAGGGGTTTGGAGGGTGACATTCTGCAAAAATGACCGTCCCCTTTCTCCCCTGTCCGTCCCGCCGAGGCGGGATGACCCGGACAACAAAGTAGTCCGGGCCACCCAAGCCGCACCGTCGCAGGGCCTGCGACGGCTACCTTAAGGCGTTCGCAATTTCTTTTCCACTTCCGGGCCGAATTGGCGGAAATGCCGGATGTTCCAGGTGAAGATTTTTTCCGCCCGGGCTTTCAGGGCGCATCGGGCGATGAGCGCATCATAGATGGCGCCACCAACCACCCCCATCGCGGAATACTCGGAGATGGCCGCGAAATATTCCTCGGGCGTCAGGGCGATCGGGGTCAGCCTTGACTTGATATCGGCCAGGAAAAGCATGGCTTCTTCGGGTCGAGCCCTTCGCGGCGGAGGCATCCGGGTAAGAGTGGAGTAGAGTTCCGCCATACTGTGCGCACTACAACAGATTTGCGTCTGTGGATATTTTTCGAGCAAGGCCAGGCTGGCCTCGTGACGCGCGAGATCCGTATGGAAGGCAGAAACTAAGACATTCGTATCGACGAACGCCTTCACTCCAAGCCCATGTTTTGGCGGTCACGCTCTTCGCGGATCGACTGAATGACAGAATCAACAACCTCGGCTGATAAAGGCTTGCCGGTATGGAAGACCCACATGCCGCGCTTTTTGAACATTCGGCCCTCCTCCCGCACCGGCTTCAAAACGATTTTCTCCTCCGTGCTTTCCAATTCGAAGGCGTCGCCGGGAGCCATGTGCAGTTTGTCCCGCAATTTCTTGGGGATGACCACCCGTCCCGCCTTGTCGAGGGTAAGCCTGGCCGTCATAATGGCCAGTGTAAATGGCATTTCCCATTGGTCAATGGCATTTTCTCCTCGTTGCCAAACTCCATTTGGGTTCTGTATGGAGCGGGGTCCTGCGGACGGCAGTACTGCGGACGGCAGTAATTTAAGCGACGGCGATAGACCGCCACTCGATGATATTCTTATTTGCGCCGGGCGCTGATGAGGAGGATCTGCTGCGTGGGCGGGCCGTCGCCCGGACCGGCAAGGCCCTCCATCTTGTCGAGAACGTCCATGCCCTTGATGATCTTGCCGAAAACGGCGTAGCCGTCAGGGCTGAATCCGCCCGGATCGAGTTTGCCGGTGCTGTTGTCGACGAAGTTGAGGAAGAACTGCGAGGTGGCGCTGTCGGGGTCGCTGGTGCGGGCCATCGAAATCGTGCCGCGGACGTTATGCAGGCCGTTGGCCGCCTCGTTCTTGATGGGGGCGTCGGTCGGCTTTTCGGTGCCGTCAGCCGTAAAGCCGCCGCCCTGCGCGACAAAGCCGCGAACGACGCGGTGGAAGACGGTGCCGTCGTAGAATTTCTTGTCGACGTAGGAGAGGAAATTGGCGGTGGTGATCGGGGCGTTCTTGGGATCGAGCTGGATTTCGATGGTGCCGAGATTCGTCTTGAGCACAACGACGGGGTCGGCGGCCCGGGCGGGTTGGGCCCAGGCAAGTGATGTAACGGCAATAATGGCGATGATGACGCTGAAAAAGTGAGATCGATTCATGATATTCATTTCAGACCGTTGCACGCCAATGTCACGCGGAAAGTGGTTAAGACTTTGTAACGGCCCCGATGCTCGTGGACCGTTTGATCTCAAGAGTAATCTCATTGCGGTTCGGTGATGGGAATCGACAAACTCACCGGCCTCTGAGGCATCCAGTCGATCTTGCGGCGGAGGAAGGCGAGCCAGCCGAAGACGGCGCCGAGTTGGCGCATGATCTGGAAGACGAACGGCTCGGAAAGGGTCGCGCCGAGGGATTGAATCCAGAGCTTGCGGGAAAGGGGGATGCCGAGCCAGCGTTGGTAGAGGATGATGGAATAGGCATGGAGGGCGAGGTCGAAGATGAGCTTGGCGACGATGAGTTTAACGATAAAGACGCTCAAAGAATGGTGAACGGAGAGCAAAACAACCAAAACAACCGCCGCCGCCAAGGCGTATATCGGCAGCAGTAAATCGAGCGTCTTGAGGCATAGCATGTACCGGCCGACCGACCCGTAGCGGCCGTTTCCGACCATGTCGTGATATTTAAAGTGGGTGGCGATGAAACCGGCAAACCAGCGCCGTCTTTGGTTGAGGAAGGTGTTGACCGAGGCGGGAGCATCGGTCGTTCCCCGCGCGCCGGAGAGGGTCTTGACCGTGAGGGGTTGGCCCGAATCGAAGGCGTCGCGATAGACGCGGTGGGTCAGTTCGTAATCCTCGACCCAGCTCGTGGTGTCGAAGCCGCCCGCCGATTCGAGCACGCTGCGCCGATAGGCGGCAAAAGCCCCGGAGATGAGGAGGAGCATGTCGTACTGCATGAAGGTGAGCCGCCAGAGGAAGCCGCGCGCGTATTCGAAGGTCTGGAAGAACTGGAAGAACCCGGCCCACGGCGTCCGCCGGCAGACCGGCGTGAGGACGCCGCCCGCGATGCCGAGGCTGGGGTCCTCGGCGAAGCCGTCGCGGATCGCCGCCAGCGCGCGCGGCTCGACATAGGTGTCGGCGTCGAGCGTGACGACGATTTCGCCCCGGGCCATTTTCCAGCCGAGGTTGAGCGAGTCGGCCTTGCCCGAGTTCGGCTTGCTCCAGACGCGCAGGGGGGGCCGGCGGGCGGATGATCCGAGGGCGCTCGAACCGACCGGCTCGAAGGTGAGGCCGAACTCGGCGGTGAGCCAGTCGACCATGCCGTCGGTCGAGCCGTCGTCGAGGACGATGATTTCGTCCGCCGGTTCGGTCTGCGCGGCGAGGGCGCGGAGGCACTCGGGCAGGACGGAGCGTTCGTTGCGCGCGCAAATGAGGACGGTGAGGGTGGGCCTTTTGCCGTCGGCGGGAGGGGAGACCGGAGGCGTCGCGGCTTTTTCCCGCCGCTGCTGGCGCGCGATGGCGATCCGGCTCGAGACGACCATGAAGCCGAGCAGGAGCGAATCGTAAGCGATGTAGACCAGGCCGACCATCCATGCCGCGACGCCCCGGAACGCGAACGAGGCGTAAAGCGTGAAGACGAGCAGGCCGAGGACGGCGCCGAAAAGGAGGGGCCAGCGGATGGATTGCACGGTGAGCGAAGCTAGCACCGTTTAGAAAATCATCCAATACGCTGCGCAACCTTGCTTATTTGTCATGTCGGGACGCACCTGCCGGCACGGAGGGGAAGTTGGCCGCAAAAGAACACAGAGAGGCTGGCGAATCGAGAAGGCGGGCTTGCCTCGTTCCCAAATGGAGTTTGGGAACGAGGCATCATTTACTTCTTCCCCGTCTGCGCCCACTCGCGGTAAACGGCGAGCGACTTCTCGATGATGGGGACGGCGTCGAGGGCGGGGAGGATGTCGTCGACGACGACGCGCTTGTTTTCGAGGGTCTTGTAATCCTCGAAGAAGCGGCGGATCACGGCCAGGCGGTGCCGGGGCAGTTCGTGGACGTCGTGGTAGGTGTTGTATTCCGGGTCGGTGATGCCGACGGCGATGACTTTGTAGTCGAGTTCGTCCTGGTCCATCATGGTCATGAGGCCGATGGGCCGGGCGGTGAGGAGCGTCATCGGATAGACGGGATCGGAGCTGAGGATCAGCACGTCGAGCGGGTCGCCGTCGTCGGCGAGCGTTTGCGGGATGAAGCCGTAGTTGGCGGGATAATGGACGGCGGAATGGAGCACCCGGTCGAGCCGCAACAGGCCGGAGGCCTTGTCGAGTTCGTACTTGCTGGAGCTGCCGAGCGGAATTTCGACGACGGCGGTGAAGGCCGAGGGGGTGCCCGGATCGACATCGTGCCAGGCGTGGAAGGGGAGGCTTCGGCTAAAGGATGCGAGCGGTTTCATGAACGGGTGGAGGCTGTCCGAAAAGTCGGCGCGGGTCACGCCGAAAGACGTTCCCAAACCCGCGCGAAGAGCAGTATGTTTGTGAACGAAAGGGAAAAATGCTTTAATCGGGGATGACTTCCGGTCTCGAAGAATTTCAGCGGCGCCTCGGCCATTCCTTCGCCGATGAAGGGCTGCTGCGCCAGGCGCTGACGCACGCCTCCTTCGGCCATGAGAAACGGCAGCGGCTGCCGGACAACCAGCGCCTCGAATTCCTGGGCGACGCGGTGCTCCAGCTTGCGGTGACGGCCGAGTTGTTCCGCCGCTTCCCGGAGTCGCCCGAGGGCCGGCTGACCGTCCTGCGCGCGCGGCTGGTGAACCGGCACCATCTCCAGGCGCTGGCGCAGGAACTGGGCCTGGGCGAGCATCTCATCCTCGGACGCGGCGAGGAAAACAGCCATGGCCGCCAGCGCGGTTCGATCCTGGCCGACGCGATGGAGGCGGTCATCGGCGCAGTCTACTCGGAAGCCGGTTGGGAGGGCGCGCGGATGATCATCCTGCGGCTGCTCGAACCTTCCCTGGCGGCAATCAGCGACGAAGGGGACGGCGCGGAGGCGAATCCGAAGGGGAGTCTCCAGGAGAAACTTCAGGCGGAGGGCGAGCACCCGCCCGTCTATCGCTGCCTTTCGGAGACCGGCCCGGCCCACGCGCGCGTTTACGAAGTCGTCGTCGAGTGGCAGGGGCGCGAACTCGGCCGGGGCCACGGCGCGAGCAAGAAGGAAGCCGAGACGCGGGCGGCGCAGGCGGCGCTGGATGGGCTTTAGCCCTCGATCCAAAGACCATGATCCGCGCCGTTCCCTACACCTCGCTCTGGTTTGGCGTGATTATATGGACGCTTGTGACGGGCGCCTTGCTGATCGGCACGTCATGGTGGCTCCATCAAAATTATCTCTTCGCGTATCACTCGAAGGCCGCTATGGGAATCGTTGAACGAAAATTCATGAGAGTCAGCCATGGCAGGCATGGGGATAACTATACGCCCTGCCTGGATTACCGATATCAGACGGAGCGTATGGCGGCGGATTGCGATTCGGCCGTCCAGGGCGACACTTACTCGGCCGTCTCGGTGGGCGATTCAATCCCCATCCTCTATCTGCCGGAAGAATTCACCGACAACCGCATTAATCTGCCCGCGGAAAACCAGAAGGTTCGCCTCATCACCTTCGGCCTGATTGCGGCCAGTCTCGTGATTGCGGTCGGAGGCGCCTTCACTCTCCGTTATTACGTCCGGCAGAATAAAACCAACCGGTACCTGCTGGCAAACGGCCTTTCGTGCCAGGGCGCGGTTACCGATGTAAACTATGATTTGATCGGGAAGGCCCGGACGAAACGCTACTATTTGATCTTCAAGTTTCGCGACAACCAGGGTCGCGAACGAACGGGGAGGGGTTGGTATCTGAAACCCGGCGACGAAAATTTATGGAAGGAAAACAGCCTGATCCATGTCTATTTCGATTCCAACAATTCCGAGAGCTTTACAGTCGATCTCGATTCCGGCCCATCCCCTGGCTGAGATGACCGCCGGCGTCGCGGCAGTTCAGCGCGGAGCCAGCGACGACGGAGGAGGGAGGTTGCCCCATGTGTCCATGCAGCCAAGGACCAGTCCCGCGATAAGCGCGGCGACGAAAAAACCGAGATAGACGCGATCGGAAGGGCCCATTCCCGGCGTCCTGTTTTTCGAGAAGCAGATCCAGATGTGGCTGCCGTCCATGGGCGGGATGGGCAGGAGATTGAAGAGATTGAGGATGAACGTGTAGAGCGCCACGGCCATGATCCATTCCTCGTCGTAGAAGCCGGCAAGGCAATAACAGGCCCAGCCCCCCAGCCCGCCGGCCAAGGGTCCCGCGTAGGAAATGATCGCGTTGGTCCACGGGTCCATGGGCCGGTTTTTGAGCAGGACGTAGGCGCCGAACAGGGGGATGAAGGTCGGCGCGGTCACGGGAATGCGGTAACACCTGGCGGAGATGAAGTGGCCCATCTCATGGACGAAAATCAGAAGGACCAGTCCGGCCGCAAATTTCCAGCCCCAAAACAGGCTGTAGGCGCCGATGCTCAACAGCATGGTCCCGCCGGTCTTGAGAAGGACGAGGAGCGGCGTGGCAAACTTGACGAGCACGGCTCCCGCCGCGATGACGGCGCCGATCAGGCCGCCGCGTTTGGGCTTGGGCGGCTGCGGCCGCGGCTGCGAAGGCGGCATGACGGTAAAAGTCGGCTCGATGGGATCCACGCGCGCGATTATGACGAATCACGGGTAGGGACGCGAGTCCCTTCGCGTCCCATTCCAGATTCAGAAGAAGAGACTCGTGCTCCTTATCAAAAAATGGTTGTTTGAACTCCGTGAATCAAGTGGGTCGAAGACAATTGCCTCATGAACCGCCTCCATGGGTATGCGACCCCGCAGGGGAAACGTTCTTTCTCACGCTTTGCGCGCAGAATCGATCGGGCCATCCGCTGCTTGAAAATGATGCGGCGGTACGACTACTTGAGGCCGTCCAATTCTATAACGAGCGAGGCAAATGGTGGACTTCCCTTGCCGTGGTCATGCCTGATCATTTGCATCTATTGACCTCTTTTCCGGAGGAATTAGCCCCAACGGTGCGTGCATGGAAACATTGGACCGGACGACATATCGGCATCGAGTGGCAACGGGACTTCTTCGATCACCGATTGCGCCGGGATGAAAAATTCAACGAAACAGCCGCATACATCCTGCACAATCCCGTTCGCGCCGGCCTGGTTGACGATTGGCGAAAATGGCCTCATGTGTGGATGACGCAAGAGCCCGACTAATTCATGGGACGCGAAGGGACTCGCGTCCCTACCCAATCGCGGCCAGAATTTCGGCGCGATGCCGCGACCAGAGCAGGCACAAGGCCCCGGCGACGTGACCGGGATATTCTTCGATGAGGATGTCGAGTTCGTCCGGAGTGATCCAGCGGCCCGCGGTGATTTCGTCCGGGTTGAGATCGAACGGACCGGAGAGGGGGCCGAGCAGGAAAGTCTGGATGAACTCGTGGCCGGTTTCGGGCGAAGCGCGGAGTTTCAACAAAGGCCGCAGCGGCAGGCTTGCGTCGTGCCAGCCGAGTTCCTCGCCCAGTTCGCGCCGCGCCGCCGTGACGTAATCCTCGCCCGCATCGACATGCCCGCTGCACGAGGAATCCCAACAACCGGGAAAGGTGTCCTTGGCCGCGCTGCGCCGCTGTAAAAACAGGTGGCCGTGGATGTCGTGAATCAGCACATGAATCGCGCGGTGCAGGAGGTTGCGGGCGTGAACCTCGCGGCGCGACGACCGGTCGACGACGCGGTCGTCGAGGTCGACCACGTCGAAAAGCTCGTCCGGGCCGGATGTCGTTTTGCTCATGAATGGAAGAGATTGAGAAAGGCCTCGTAAACGATGCTCCGATGCTCGGCGAAATCGCAGCGGATGATGCGTTGGTTTTTGCGAAGATCATAGCGAAAGATGACGCGGTAAGAATGGACGCGAAGCCGAAAGTAACCGTCCAGCTCGCCATCGAGACGCTTGATGTCTCCCTTCTCCTCTTCGAGTTTGCGCAAGGCATTGCGAAGCCATCGACGGGCCTCCGGCGACGAAGCGCGGATAAATTCCCACACCTGTTCGGCCACCTCAATCTTCATCCAGGGATTCCAGGGGGTAATACTTCGTCTTTCCCTCACGAGCGTCTTTGAGCGCTTTCATCGCCTTGGGATTGGCCAGGATTTCCATGGTCTCCAGGAGGGTTTCCATCCGGTCGCGGGAAACGACGTAGGCGACGGCTTCGTCCCGTTTGGTGATGGTGATGAGGCCCCTGGCGCACTCGCGGACCAGCGTGGGCAGCTTGGCCTGCGCGCTCGTGATGGAATACGTAGTTTTCACAAACAAACTATAGATTATATGGCGGGCGCCTGCAAGCTTGTCGATTCATCGACATCCTTCCGCTTGTCGACATCCTCTTTTTTTGAGCCAAAAGAGGCCCCCCCGCCGGGCCTTGAAAAAGTGATTGTCGGGGGAAAGACTTCTGTTAGCTTGCCGGAAACCTCAACTCAAAAACCACTCCTATGAAAAACCTCCGTCTTGTTCTCACCTTGTCACTCGTTGCGTTCCTCGCAACGTTCACCCTCGCCGCCGCCGACACTTATGACAGCGACGCGGCCACCATCCAAAAAAAGACGGCTGCCACCGCCAGCGTGATCGTGGACAAGACGACCTATGTCGTGCCGATCAGCTTCGCCGACGGCGCGAGCTGGGACAACGTGATGGACCACTATGAGCTCTCGGATGCGAGCATGGCGTGCCTCAAGTCGGGCCATGCGAAGCTCTCCATCGGCACCGACGGCGGGGCCACCTGGTCGAAGAAGTAATAACGGTTCTCTCTTCTTGAGAGAGCATCCTCCTTTTCGCGAGCCTCTGCGACTTTTCGCAGGGGCTTTCGACTGCCCGTGAACGAAACCCATCCATCCCAGGAGGAGGCTTCCGCCGCTGCGCCACCCGCGCCTCTTCGGCTTCGGCAACTCGCCCGGGTCGTCTTCACGACCTTCCTGCTCACGTTCATCGCGGCACGGCTCCTCGTCATCCTGATCATGGGCCGGATGATTCCCGATCTTTTCCTGCACATGGGCCAGACCCATGTCCATCACCTCAATTACGGCATTTTCCTTCTCTCGACCGTCACGGGGCTTCTGCTTTTCTTCCGGGTCGGCGAACGCGAGCGCTGGTGGTGCGCCGTGGCCTACGGTTTCAGCCTTGCCCTCACCTTCGACGAATTCGGCATGTGGCTCCATCTGGGCGGCGGTTACTGGCAGCGGGCCAGCTTCGACGCGGTGATCGTGGTGGCGAGCCTGTTCGGCATGATCGCGTTCGCTCCGCCGCTTGAGCGCATGCGGGCGCACCACTGGATCGCCGGCGCGGTCACGATCGCGGCCACGATCGTGTTCTATATCATGCTTTTCAAATCGCTCGACTATGTCGGCAAACGAGTCGGGCCCCATCTCGAACAGCTCGAGGACGAGGGGCCGCAGTAACTTGACGCATCGTTCGCCCGGCCGCAGGAAAAAAATCCTTTCGGCGTGACCCGCGCCGACTTTTCAGACAGCCTTTACGGGATATGCCAAAATTTCGTCGATTTGGTATTTTCGGATTCGCCGCCCTCGTCCTCGCCATGATCGGTCTCTCTCCCGCCTCCTCCGCCCATGCCGCGCCGCCGGTGATCGGTCTTTTCACCGATTACGGCTGGGACGACCCCTACATGGCGCAGATCAAAGGGGTGATTGTGAGCATCAATCCCAACGCGCGGCTGCTCGACATCACCCATAGCGTCACGCCCTTCAACGTGACCGAGGGGGCCTGGCTTCTCGACCAGTGCGCCGGGGAATTTCCCGCCGGAACGATCTTCGTGGCCGTCGTCGATCCGCAGGTCGGCACGGAACGCGACCCGATCCTGCTCGAGACGGCGAAGGGGAAATTCTACATCGGCCCCGACAACGGCCTTTTCACCCGGGTCGTCGCGCGCGAAGGCTTCTTGAAGGCGTGGGTGCTCGACAAGCCCCAGTTCTTTCGCGCCGACGGCGTCTCGCGCACCTTTCATGGCCGGGACATCTTCGGGCCGGTCGCGGCGCACCTGGCGGAGGGCGCCGATCCGGAACGGCTCGGCACGCCCGTCAAGGCGCTAGTCACACTCCCGGACAAGGAACCGACTTTTTCCGACGGCTTGATTTCGACGGAGGTGCTCCACATCGACCGCTACGGGAACGTGCTCCTGAACCTGCCGGCCGACAGCGACATCGCCGCGAAGCTCAAGGAAGGCAACCTCGTCAGAATTTCCATCGGCCGGGAAAGCTACTCGGCCCCGCTGGTGAAAACCTACGGCGATGTGGACAAAGGCCGGCTGCTGCTGCTCTACGGTGGCGGCGGCCTGCTTGAGATCGGAGTGAACCAGGGCTCCGCGAACCGGCAATTGAAGGTGGAACCGGGCGCGACCGTCTATTTGAAACCATGAACGCCTATTTCTTCAAACCCATCTACCAGGAACGCATCTGGGGCGACCACAATCTGGCC
Organism: Methylacidiphilales bacterium; assembly: GCA_035948935.1. GTDB lineage: Bacteria > Verrucomicrobiota > Verrucomicrobiia > Methylacidiphilales > UBA1321 > JABDGH01. The sequence continues at coordinate 191,474 of DASZIP010000019.1, forward strand.
AAACTCTTTGGCCGCGAACTGCCCGAGGGGAAAAAAATCGGCGAGAGCTGGGAACTCGTCGACCGTCCCGAGGCTTGCAGCGAAATCGAATCGGGCCCCGGCATCGCGCCGGGCACCCATCAAAACATCCACACCCTGTGGCAGGACAGGCGGGTCGAGATTTTCGGCACGCGCGCACCGGACCTCGCCCGCTTCCCCATCCTCATCAAGCTGCTCGATTGCCAGGACAACCTGAGCGTCCAGGTCCATCCGCCTCCCGGCCAGGAGGGCGAACCGAAGACGGAGATGTGGTACTTCCTCGAATCGACGCCCGAAGCCAAAATTTACGTGGGGCTGAAAAAGGGCGTGACCCGCGAGCGGTTTGAAAAGGCGATCGGCACGCCGGAACTCCCCGGGCTGCTCGGCGCGATCCATCCCAAACAAAGCGACGCGATGTTCCTGCCGAGCGGACGCGTCCACGCCATCGGCGCCGGCAACGTCATCCTCGAAATCCAGCAAAACTCGGACACCACCTACCGGGTCGACGACTGGGGCCGCGTCGACGACCAGGGCCGCCCGCGGGCGCTGCACCGCGAGCAGGCGCTGGCCGCCATCCGCTTTCACGACTTCGAACCGCAGTTCGTCCAGCCCCACAGCGAACGGGTCCTGCAATGCGCCTTCTTCACCGTCGAGCGGGCCTTCATCTACCCCGGCGAATACCGCGTCTGGAACAGCGACCGGGAGAGTTTTCAATACCACTTCCTCGCCCAGGGCGAACTCAAGATCGAAGACCGCACCCTCAAGCGGGGGATGAGCTGGCTCGTCCCGGCGAGCGCCGAAAGTTACAACCTCGAACCTCTCGGTGAAGGCGCGGAACTCATCACCGTCCAGTGGGGACGATAAATGGAGCGGCGGCCGGAGCTTGTCCTGTTGGCGGCGGCGCTGCTCCTGACGGGTTTGGGAACGGCCCCGGCGCAGGAGACCAACGCGCCCGCCGCGCCACCGGCGGCTCAGACCAACGCCGCTCCACCCGGCACCGGACTGATTGTGACCACGCCCGCCGCCGCGCGGTTCGACAGCGCGATGGGGTTCTTCAACGCGGGCCAGTACGCCGACGCAGTCACGGCTTTCTCCGATTTCGTCCGCGATTTTCCCCAGGACCGCCGGCGCGAGGAGGCGCTTTTCCGCCTGGGTGAATCGTACCGCAACCTGGGCCGCACCGACGACGCGCTGGCCGCCTACACGTTCCAGGTCGGCGCCTATCCCGACGGGCCGTTGCGCGTCAACGGCGAGTTGCAGCGCGGGGCGATCCTCTTCGACAAGGGGAGGTTCGCCGATGCGATCGCGCCGCTGCAATTCGTCGCCGACAAGGGCGACGGCGAGTTGCAGCAGGCGGCGAAGTACCTGCTGGGACGCTCCCTTCTCGATACGCAAAAGGAGATCGACGGCCGCGCGTTGCTCGAGGGCCTCGTCGACGAGCAGCCGACCGGCAAATTCTCCGGCAACGCCGCGCAGACACTGGCGGAACTCGATGATTCGGAGAGCAAGTATTCCGAGGCGCTCGTGCTTTGGCAAAAGGCGCTGGCGCTTGCGACCGTTCCCGCCGTGAAGGCGACGGCGGCGGCGCGCGGAGGATGGTCCGCGCTCGAGTCGAAGCAGTCCACCGATGCCGAGAAGCTTTTCCAGGCGGCGCGCCAGCTCGACGCGGGCGGCGATGCGCGCAAGGTGGCGAACACGGGACTGCTGCGCCTCCTCTTCCAGCAAAAGCGGTACGACGAGTGGGTCGCGATTTACGGGGCGGAAAAAGACAGGTTGCTCGACAGCGCCCGCTCCGAGATTCTTTACGATCTCGGCCACGCCCGGTTCGCGCTCAAGCAGTGGCCCGAGGCGGTCGCCGGTTTCGATCACTATCTCGCGGCCTTCGGCGGGGAGGAGACGGCGGTGACGGCGGCGTATGAGCGCTTTCTGGCGCTGACCCAGATCGACCGGACGAAAACGGCGGGCGAGGCGGAATCGTATTTGAAAGCGTGGCCGAAATCGCCGTATCGCGCGCGGGTGCGGCTGCTCGAGGCGCAGGAGTTGTCGCGCGAGAAGAAATTCGCCGAGGCGCTGCCGCTCTGGGAAAGCCTGACGGGCGAGACCGGGGACGCGTCGTGGCCGCACCAGGAGATCCTGCTTGATCTCGCGCGGACCCATGACGTGTTGGACCATTTTCCGAAGGCGGCGACGGCGTACCAGGCTTATCTCGACGATCTCGACACGCATCCCGGCAACGACAAGGAGGCCCAGGCGCGAAGCGTCCTGAGCGCGCAGGCCCGCCTCGCCGTCTGCCTGCAAAAGGCCGATCAATTGCTGGCGGCGACCGATGCGTGGAAGGCGGTGCAGTCGCTGGCGCCCGCGGGCTCGCGCGAGCAAGAGGCCGCGCTCGAATCGCTCGGCCTGATTTACACGCGGGGCGGGCCGGCGCAGGAAACGGCGATGGTCGCGACGTTTCGCGCGCTGCTGAATCAATTTCCCCAAAGCCCGCTGCGGGCGATGGCGGCGTTTTCGGTGGGCAATTCGCTGTTCAACAATCGCGACTACGCGGGCGCGGAACCGTTCCTGCTCGAGGCGCGCGATTGGGACGCGAAGACGTGGCTGCAACCGGCGACACAACGGCTGGCGCTCGGCGCGTACGGGGAAAAGGATTGCGACAAGACGGCGGCTTATGTGAAAGAGTACGACACGATCCCGGCGCCGGCCGATCCGCAGGCGCGGAACGCGGTGAGGCTTCCCGCCGCGCTTTTCTACTGGCTGGCCGAAACCGCGCGGAAGGCGGGGAAATGGGACGAGGCCGAGACTTATTATTCGCGCGTGACGCAGCATCCCGACCCGGGCGATCTCCTTGCGGGCGCGTGGTGGCAACTGGGCGAAGTGGAAAGCCACGGCCGGGAGTGGCCCGCCGCCGTGGCCGCTTACGAAAAATATCGCGGGATCAAGCCGGACGCGAAGGACGCGACCGTGGTGCTGCTCGCGCTGGGCCGTGCCGAACTGGGCGCGCAAAACCTCGACGCGGCGAAAAAGCTCGGGGACCAGGCGCTGCTGCAGGAGCCGGAGGGTCCCCGCAGCGCGGCGGCGCGGATGCTTTTGGGCGAGGCGGCCTTCGCCGCGCAAAATTATCCCGAATCGGCGCGGATGTTCGCCACGCTGGCGGTCCTTTTCGACGATCCGAAAATCACGCCGCAGGCGATGTCCCGCGCCGCCGACGCCTTTGATAAGGCGGGCGACGCCAAATCGGCGGCGGACTGGCGGCAGAAGCTGAAGGAAAAGTATCCGCAGTACGAGCCGGCACCATATCTTTAGCCTGGGTAGGGACGCGAAGGGACTCGCGTCCCTACCTAATAAAAAAAATGAAGATGCGCGGCCCTGATTGAGTCAAAGGGACAACTATGAAAATCACTCCACTTCGCGTGGCCATGCCGGTTATTGCCGCCATCGCCATGCTGTTCATCGGTTCCAACCAGGCCTCCGCCAGCGTCAACGTGGGCGTGGGTATCCAGGTCGGGACTCCTCCCCCTCCGCTCGTTGTGGAACATCCCTGGGCACGCCCCTATCGCGGCGCCGTCTGGGTTCCGGGCCATCACGAATGGGTCGGCGGCAGATGGATCTGGGTCGGCGGTTATTACGCCTATCCTCCGCGCCACGGCGCCTACTGGGTGTCCCCGCGCTGGCGTCACGGCTACTATTATCCCGGCCACTGGGCCTGGTAAGCGCGTCTGAAAACTTTCGGCGCACCGTCCGATTCGGCGCGCCGGAGGCTTCATTTTCGCTCGTCACCCAACTGCGGGAGGAGCGACCTGCCCTCCGCAGGACCATTTGCCGGATTGACCCTTCGTCCCATCCGCCTGATAATCCGGGATGGCTGTTGGAATTCCAATCCCCGTGAAATCGTCTCCCACGTCATCGCCCGCCCCGGCGGAAGCTCCGGCGCGCACGGCGGTCCAGGCGCTTTATGACCGGTATGTCGTGTCGACGCTCAACCGGAGTCTGACGCTCACGCGCGGCAGGGGCCGGCACGTCTGGGACGACCAGGGCCGGAAATATCTCGATCTCGGCGGGGGCGTCGCGGTGAACAGCCTGGGCCATGCGCATCCCGCAATCCGCGAGACGCTGGCCCGGCAGGCGGACGTCCTCGTCCACAGTTCCAATCTCTATTACAACGAATGGCAGGGGCGGCTGGCGCAACGGATTGCGGGTCTGACCGGGCCGGGCAAAGTTTTTTTCTGCAACAGCGGCGCGGAGGCGAACGAAGCGCTCATCAAACTGGCGCGCAAATTCGGCCACGAGACGAACCGGTACGAAATCATCACGGCGAAAAATTCTTTCCATGGCCGGACGATGGCGACGCTCTCCGCCACGGGGCAGGACAAAATCAAGCAGGGCTTCGATCCGTTGCTGCCGGGCTTTGTCCACGTTGCCTTCAACGACCTGGCCGCCGTCGAGGCCGCCATCACGCCGAAGACCGTCGCTGTGCAGATCGAAGGCATCCAGGGCGAGGGTGGCGTTTTTGTCGCTTCGTCGGAATACCTTCTCGGCCTGCGGGCGCTGACGCGGAAGCACGATCTGCTGCTGCTGTGGGACGGCGTGCAGGACGGCTTTTTTCGGACGGGCCGGTGGCAGAGCTACGAGCGCATCCTGGAGAACGTTCCGGGCGCGGAGGATTTTTCGCCCGATGCGATCGCGATGGCGAAATCGCTCGGGGCGGGTTATCCCATCGGGGCCGTTTGGATTGGCGAGCCGCATTGTCATGTCTTCACTCCAGGCAGTCATGGCACGACCTACGGCGGATCACCTCTCGCCTGCGCCGTGGCCCTGACGGTGCTCGACGTGGTCGAGCGGGAGAAACTCGCCGACAACATCCGGGCACGGGGCGAGGAACTCAAGCGGGGACTGGAAGTCCTTGTCGGCACGCGGGGCATCAAGGAGATACGCGGTTATGGGGGACTCATCGGCATGGTTGTGGCTGACGAACCCGCCAGCGTGGTGGCGCGGTTGAGCGAAGCCGGACTCATCCTCATTCCCGCCGCGAATGGCACAGTCCGCTTCCTCCCGCCGCTCAATGTGACGGCGGAAGAGATCGCGGAGGCGCTGCGGATTGTCAAAATTGCCACATAAGTAGTTGCGTCAAAAAACGTTATAACATGCAATCCAGTTTCTTTCCAAAAAAATAAAAAGCGTGGATAAGCTTGGAGCACCCTCTATTTTCAGCTCTTGAAAAAAAGTGGCATAATTGCAATTTTCTTGTTGTCATATCTTCTTTAGAGACTACTATAGTTCGCAGGGGTTCTTTTGTAACCCCCCATACGAATAACCGGCAGGTACCCATCGAAACAGATTCCGATCAACCGAAAACATGACCATGAAAAAAATGAATTTAGGAACAAAGTCACTTCTCGCATTTCTTGGCTTGGCAGGCATGAGCATGCTTTCGATGAAGGCTGCGCCCGTAGTCCTTACGGCGGCGGGAAATAATCTTTACAATACGGGCGTTGAAATTGATGACCTGACCCTCATCCCAAGCGATCCGACCGGCAACAACAACCCGGCCGATCCGACCTATTCGGTCGCCTATTATGCTGACGGAGCCGAGGGCCATCCGCCCACCCTTCTGCCCCCCTCGACGCTTACTCCCGGATTTTATGGAACCCCGACACTCACCGGAACGGCCTATGTGGCGGCTCCCCTGCCCGGCAACGGCTCTGAAGCTTGGGTATCGAATGCCTCCAACGCACAATGGATAACGTATACGCCCAACATTAATACGAATTACGGCACACCCGACACGGCCGTGACCGTTTATGAATTGGATTTGACCAATATTCCCGTCGGCGCCGAGATAACGATAGGAGGCGAAGTGGCCTCAGATGATGATGTGACCATCTACGGTAATGGGACGAAACTCTTTAGTGATTTCAATGTTGCGGATGATGGCGGCTCCATCAATGAGGACAACTATAATCAATACAATCCCCTCTCCGGTTTGACATTCGTTTCAGAAAATACCAATACTTTGGATTTTGTTGTCTACAATGGTGGGGCATTTACCACTGGTTTGAACGCCCAACTGAACGGGTCTTACACGGTGGTTCCCGAGCCTACGACCGCCGGCCTCATGGTTCTCGGCTGCATCGCCCTGTTTATTTTTGGCCGGGCGAAGATCAGGCAAGGCGAAAAATTGACCGCGCCGTTGGCGGTTTAATTTTTCTGGAGAAGGTCATTGCGCCGCGGTCGGCGCTTTGTAGATCTGGTCGAAGACTCCGCCGTCGCCGAAGAAGTCCTTCTGGACTTTGCCCCAGCCGCCGAAGAGGTCCCCGACAGTAAAGAGTTTGATCGCCGGGAACTGGCTTGCGTACTTCCCGAGCACGGCCTTGTCGCAGGGTCGGTAGTAATTGCGGGCGATCACCTCCTGGCCTTCCGGCGAATAGAGATATTTCAGATAGGCCACGGCAACATCGCGGGTGCCGTGCTTGTCGACATTGAGATCGACGACGGCGACGGGCGGCTCGGCGAGGATGGTCTCGCCGGGGTAGACGATTTCGAACTCTCCCGGATTGAGTTTGTTCACGCTGAGGAGCGCTTCGTTTTCCCAGGCAACGAGGACGTCGCCCTCGCCCCGCTGCACAAAGGTGATCGTTGAACCGCGCGCGCCGGTGTCAAGTACCCTGACATTGGAATAGAGTGCCTTCACAAAATCACGCGCCTTGGCCTTGTCTCCGCCCGAAGCGTGCAGGGCGTATCCGTAGGCGGCCAGGAAATTCCAGCGGGCGCCTCCGGAAGTCTTGGGATTGGGCGTGACGACTTCAACGCCGGGCTTGATCAGGTCGGGCCAGTCCTTGATCGCCTTCGGGTTGCCCTTGCGGACGAGAAAGACGATGGTCGAGGTGTAAGGCGAGCTGTTGTCGGGCAAGCGGCCCTCCCATTCCGGCCCGATGAGGTGCGCGTTGTTCACGATCGCATCGATGTCGGGGGGCAGCGCAAGGGTGACGACATCGGCCTGGAGACCGTCGATCACCGCGCGGGCCTGCTTGCCTGAACCGCCGTTGGATTGGCTGACGGTGACATCGTCGCCGGTCTGCTTCTTCCAGTAATCGGCGAAGACTTTGTCATAGTCGTCGTAGAGTTCGCGGGTGGGATCGTACGAGACGTTGAGGAGGTTGATTTGTTTGGCTTGGGCAAGGGTGGGGCCGAGAAGAAAGAGAGCGAGGATTGATGTGAGGAAGGTCTTCATATTGTATATAATGTCAGTAGACTTAATAAAATACGCTGAATTGTCAAGGCTTATCGAGCATTGCTTGTCCGATGTTTTTTCGCAACTCATTGCTAAATTGATCTTTACATTTGAAAAAATCTTGTAGTTTTATTCCATGCCTCTCTCGACCTTCATCCAAACGACACTCCTTCTCTGCGCTTCCAACACGTTCATGATCTGGGCGTGGTATGGCCACCTCAAATATCTGGAGAACCGGCCTCTTTGGATCGTGATTCTTATCTCGTGGGGCATCGCTTTCTTTGAATACTGTTTTCAAGTGCCCGGGAACCGGATCGGCTTTCGGGTGTTCGATGGGTATCAGCTCAAAATCCTCCAGGAAATCATCACCCTCGTCGTCTTTGTCATTTTTGCGAAGCTGGTGCTGGGCGAAAGCCTGAAGTGGAACTACATGGTGAGCTTTGGCTTTCTCGCCGGGGCGGCCTGGTTTGCGTTTGCCTATAAATCGTCGTAATGGCCTGATTGCCAAGCCGCCCGACCTTCGCTAGGTTTGACCTTCCCCCTATGCCCTCTTCTCCCGCCGCCCTTTGCGTGGGCACCTATACCGCCCTGGTCACCCCGTTCCGCGACGGTCTCGTCGATGAGGCGGCTTTTACCCGGCTGCTGGAGGATCAGATCGTGGCGGGGATCGACGGGGTCATTCCCGTCGGGACGACGGGGGAATCGGCCACGCTTTCGATGGAGGAACATTTGCGGGTCATCGAGCTTACCGTCCAGGTGGTCAACCACCGGGTGAAGGTCTTTGCGGGAACCGGCTCGAACAGCACGGCGGAGGCGATTTATCTCACGCAGGAAGCGAAAAAGAGGGGCGCGGACGGTTTCCTGATTGTGACTCCCTACTACAACAAGCCGTCGCAGGCGGGGCTTTTCGCCCATTACTCGGCGCTGGCCGAGGCGACGTGGCTGCCGATCATCGCCTACAGCGTTCCGGGCCGCACGGGGATGGAAATCGGCGTCGATACGATGGCGGCGCTGGCCCTCAAGCACCCGAACATCGTCGCAATCAAGGAAGCGGGGGGATCGATCGAGCGCTTCAGCCAGTTGCGCCAGGCGTTGCCGGACAACGTGGCTATTTTAAGCGGAGACGATTCGATGACGCTGCCGGCGCTGGCGGTCGGGGCGACGGGCGTGATCAGCGTCGCGTCGAATTTGATTCCGGAGCAGGTCGGCAAGATGGTGCGCGCGTTCCTCGGCGGCCGGGCGAAGGAGGCCGAGGAGATGCATCGGAAGTATTACCCGCTCTTCCGCGATCTCTTCATCGAGGCCAATCCGGTGCCGGTGAAGACGGCGCTCGCGCGCCAGGGTTGGATGACGGAGGAGGTGCGGATGCCTCTCGTCCCGCTGCAACCGCAAAACCGCCAGCGGCTGGAAATTGTGCTCCATCAATTCGGGCTTTAATGATCATGAAGACCAAGGTGATCATCGTCGGATCGAAGGGCCGGATGGGCGAGGCGCTTGCGCGTCTGGCCGGACAGGACCCGAAGCTGGAACTGATCGCGGGCGTCGACAAGGGCGACAACGTGCTCGATTCAATCGACCGTTGCGACGTGCTGATCGAGTTCGCGCACCATTCGCTTTCGGGCGATCTTGCGAAGACCGCGGCGGACCGCGGCAAGGCGATGGTCATCGGCACGACGGGCCATGCCGCGGACGAACGCAAGGCGGTCGAAGCGGCGGCGCGGCGCATTCCCATTGTCTTCGCGCCCAATTTTTCGGTCGGCGTGAATCTCCTTTTTTACCTGACGCAGATCGCGGCGGAGACGCTCGGTGAGGATTACGACGAGGAGGTCGTCGAGATGCATCACCGGAAGAAGCTCGACGCCCCGAGCGGAACCGCGCGGCGGCTGGGAGAAATCCTGGCCGAGGCGGCGGGCGGCGCGTATGACGACCTGGCGGTCCATGGCCGCCACGGCGACGTGGGCGCGCGGGCCAGGCGGGTGATCGGCATGCACGCGCTGCGCGGCGGCGATGTCGTGGGCGATCACACGGTCCACTTTGCCGCCGACGGCGAGCGGCTCGAACTGACCCACCGCGCCTCGAGCAGGGAGACGTTCGCTTCGGGCGCTCTTCGGGCGGCGCAATGGGTCCGCGCCCAAAAGCCGGGCCTCTATTCGATGCAGGATGTGCTGGGGTTGAAGAGATAAATTTTTTAGGCCGCCAATGCCGCGCAAGGATGGATGCGCTCAACTTTGGCGAAGAGCTTGCGTGATGCAACCTCCAGATCATACTGGGCCTGAAGACCGGTCCAGATTTCGGGACTCGTCTTGAAATAGCGGGCCAGTTTGAGGGCCATGATGGCGCTGATCGACCGTTCACCTTTGCAAATCGAGGTGATCGCTATCGGTTCGACGCCTAAATCCTTGGCCACCCGATAAGCTGAGAGGCCCAGGGGAATCAAGAAATCTTCGCGCAAGACATCCCCCGGATGAACCGGGGCCAATCTCATGTTCTTTTTCATATTGTCTTTTCGGGATACCGGGGGCGCATGACGCGGCACGGATTTCCGGAGCAAATCATTCCGGGAGGCGTGTCCTTGGTGACGACGGAGCACGCTCCGATGACGCAATCGTCGCCGATCGTCACACCGGGCATGACAAAAGTGCGGGCCCCGAGAAAAGCGCGCGCGCCGATGGTGATTTTCGCGGTCATGAGGAACATCGTTTTCTCGAAATCGTGCGTGCCGGCGCAGAGGTAGGCCTCCTGGGCGACGGTCGACTCGGGGCCAAGCTCGATCGGGCCGAGGCTGTAGATGTTGGTCCTGTCGCCGATGCACGCGCGGTTGTGCATGGTGAGGTTCCATGGGATTTGGATGCGCGCGCGCTGATGAACGAACGGGGTGCCGTTGAGCGTTGCACCGAAGGCCCGCAGCCAGAACACCCGCCAGCCGTTGAGCGGTTTGGGCGTCCACGAACAGAGAAGCAGCCAGGCGTATTCCCACAAAAACATTCCGACCTTTTCGCGGAAGCTCCAGGGGGATTTGTAGATCGATGTTTGTTGGTGGAGCTTCATGGGGTCGCCGGGTTGGGATCGAATGACCTGATCGTATCAATCAAACTGTCGGCCGTCTGCGTGATTTCAAAATATTGTTTGAAGGCGCCCACCGCGCGGGCGGCCATCGCGATCCTGTCGTCATCGGCGAGGTCGAGCCATTTTTCAAGCAGGCGGGAACAGCCCTCGACGGTATCGGAATCGACGAGGCCCGCCCCGTCCGATTCGATTTCGCGCCAGATGTTGACCGGGCGTGAAATGAGGACGGGAGTGCCGCAGGCGAGCGCTTCGACCACGGAGATCCCGAAGTTTTCCTGGTGGGAGGGTAAAATAAAAACTTCGGCCCGACGAAGCGCGCCCCATTTGAGATCGCCCGACAACATGCCGGGAAAGGAGACGCTTCCGGGCGACAGGGCTTCGCATGAACCGGCCAGTTGCCTGAGCAGTCCCAGGTGGTCGGGGTGGGCGCAAGGGCCCGCGATCATCACGTGAAGATCGCGCCAGGTCTCCCGCGGCCTGGATTGGAGGAGCTTCAGGAACGCGCGGAGGAGAAGATCGCAACCCTTCTTCTCGTGAAGCCGGCCCAGAAAGAGAATGATGCGCTTGTCGCGGATTTCGGGAAATGCCCCGGCGAAGGCGCGGCGCTGGTCTTCCTTGTTGTCGGGCGGCTCGCTCGTTCCAAGAGGGACGACACGCTCGACGCATCGGTAGGGCCGGAAGCTTTTACGCGCGAGCAGGCGCTCTTCTTCGCACGCAAAGAGAACGGCCCGGGCATCCCGCAAAACGGCATATTCGGCCAACCACCAGAAGACGCACTTTTTCAAATGCTTGACGGGGTAATAGCGCCTGAACCAGGGATCGAGCATGCCGTGTGGGAAAACAAAATAGGGCCGTCCGGCGGACCGGGCGGCGAGGCGGGTGGCGCGCGAGTTGTATCGCCAGAGCCCGTGGGAGATGAGGGCGTCGAATCTTCCGCTGTTTTGCGCCAGCCATGGATAAAAGTCCCGGGAGTATTCGAGCGGCCCGCGCGCGGGGCCTTTCATGTGAACGGGGAACGGGAGGTTCTCCCTCCACGGGCTGTCCGGAGGATCGACGCTGACGATCTCGATTTCGTGGCCCAAATTCACGACCGCCCTGCTGAGGCGAAGAATGGACTCGGAGACGCCCCCGGCCGCCGGATTGATGGACGAGACGACGTTCAACAGCCGCAGCCCCCGCGGCGGGATTTTTGGTTGAGGCGAAGCTGTCATGCACCCTATCTTCTAACAAACCCCTTGAAAAAGGCGTAGCCCGTTTTTACCGAATTTTGGAATGATTGCGTATCGGAGCGCGCGGGATTACCCTTCTTCTTTCATTTTGCCACAAAGCATTTGAACATCCTTATGGAAGAATTGATTATTTCCGCCGAACACGAAGAGAAAAATTACTGGCGGGACCTGTGGAGCTACCGGGAGCTCCTCTATTTTCTCGCCTGGCGCGACATTCTGGTTCGTTACAAGCAAACGACCGTGGGGGTGGCGTGGGCCCTTCTTCGTCCGGTTCTCCAAATCGTGATTTTCACCTTCATTTCGCGGAAAGTTGCGGGGCTGGCGCAAGGCCCTGTGCCCACCGTTCTCCTGGTCAGCGCCGGGACGCTGATGTGGCAGTTATTCGCCAGCGCCTTTACCGATGCAGGCGGCAGCCTCCTGGCGGGGGCAAATCTGATTTCCAAGATTTATTTTCCGCGCCTTTTGCTTCCGGCGTCGACGCTGGCGGTCGGGTTCGTTGATTTTCTTATTTCGCTGGCGATTTTGGGAGTGTTGATGATCTGGTATCAATTTAGCTTCGGTGTCACCATTCTGATCGCACCTCTGTTTATTCTTCTGGCGCTGACGGCCTCTTTGGGCGCCGGATTGTGGATCGCCGCACTGACTGTCAAATATCGCGACTTTCGTTTTATTGCGCCCTTCATTGTACAAATCGGTTTTTTTGTTTCACCGGTTTGGTACTCCAGCGATAGAGTTCCCGGTTTCTGGCGCCTCCTCTACTCCCTCAACCCCATGGTTGGGGCGATTGACGGCTTCCGCTGGGCGATTTTTCATGGCGCGGTCCCGGTCTTTTGGCCGGGAGTCGTCATTTCCGCTTACACCAGCCTGGCCCTTCTCATCACAGCCATTTTCTATTTTCGAAAAACGGAAAAGTCGTTTGTGGACATGATCTGAGAAAGACGACTCATGAGCGATTACTGCATTTCAATCGAAAATCTCACAAAAAAGTACCGGCTTGGACAATGGGGTTCCTCCCGCGACGGCTTGCGGCATCGCATCGAACATGGCGTCCGCACTTTATTTTCTTCACCGCGGACTCTTTTTTCGGAGAATAGGGTGAAAGAGTCGGACGAATTTCTGGCCCTTCAGGATGTCTCTTTTCAGGTCAAGCAGGGGGAAGTCCTGGGCATTATCGGGCGCAACGGGGCGGGTAAAAGCACGCTTCTGAAAATCCTCAGCCGGATCACGCCACCCACCAGTGGGAAAATCCGGGTGCGGGGGCGCATTGCCAGCCTGCTGGAAGTCGGCACGGGCTTTCACCCGGACCTGACGGGACGGGAAAATATCTTTCTCAACGGGGCCATTCTGGGAATGACCCGGGTGGAGATCACGCGGAAGTTCGACGAGATCGTCGCGTTTGCCGAGATCGAAAAATTCATCGATACGCCGGTCAAGCGCTACTCGAGCGGAATGTATGTCCGCCTCGCTTTCGCGGTGGCGGCGCATCTCGAGCCGGAAATTCTGATCGTGGACGAAGTCCTGGCCGTCGGAGACGCCCAGTTTCAAAAGAAATGCCTCGGCAAAATGAACGAGGTGGCCCAAAGCCATGGCCGGACAGTCCTCTTCGTCAGCCATAATATGGGAGCGGTGAACACCTTGTGCACCAAGGCGGTCCTGCTTCGCAGCGGTCAGGTTCAGGCCATCGGCCCAACAGGCGAGATTTCGATGCAGTATTTATCCACCTCCGGCCTCATCGCCAGCGAGATTTCGTTGGTGAACAAGGCTAATAAAAACCCCGCGATCACCGTCATAGGCGGTCGTCTGGAGAACAAGGCAACTGGGTCTTCCGGATTTTCCCACGGCGACGACCTTTCCGTGGTTTTGAAAATCCAGGTAAACGAGCCTGTTACTTATGGAGTTGAATTTTTCCTGAAGGACGGGTTGGGGGTTCCGATCGGCTTCTGCCCCAGCGATATTCAGAATGGTCTAAGCTTTACTTCGAAGCCGGGAATTTTCATCCATCACTGTACCCTGCCAGCCATCCCGCTGGCGGAAGGGCGGTATTCTCTGGACATCATGATTTCAAAACCTCTCGTGGCTGCGCACGAGATGATCGAGGACGCATTTATCTTCGATGTCGAGTCCTCTATTTTTCCAGGCACAGTCCGCCGCATCTCGCAGCAAAACGGCTACGGCGCATTTGTGTTGAAAGTCATCTTCGACCAACCCATTCCGGACCCTGCAACGCCGGGCGATGAGGGGCGGATATCCCACACTTCCGAATCTCCAGTTATCGTTTAACTTTCCCAACCACACGCCATGCGAGGATATCCCCAATCCACTTTCTCAGTCATCCAACGGGAACCGGCTCGACAGGTCACCGACTGAAACGTCCATGAAGTTCTCGGTTCTCCTGAACAATTATAACTACGGATGTTATCTAGGCGCAGCCATCGAGTCCGTTCTGAGGCAAACCCACGCGGATTTCGAGCTTATTATCGTCGACGACGGCTCGACCGATGATTCCCATTCGGTTATTTCGCGCTTTAAAGACCCGCGCATTATTCCAATCTTGAAGGAAAATGGCGGCCAAGCCTCTGCATTCAAAACGGGATTTGCGCGTGCCACTGCCGATTACGTTGCTTTTCTGGACGCCGATGACCTGTGGGATTCCAACAAGCTGGAACGCTGCTCCGAGATTCTGTCCCGCGAACGGGATATCGTCCTGCTCAATCACCGTTATCGCAACCTGGGGAAAACAACCGCGCCGGAAACTTCCGCCCTGCCGCCCTCCGGAATTTACGATCTGCAGGCGGATCTCCGTCGTCATTCGACGGATTTGCCGCTCGTGCCGACAAGCTTCTTCGTTGGACGACTCGATGAATGCAGGCAACTGCTGTTCGATGATCGGGCGTGGAGAATCGCCGCTGATACGCCCGTCATTGTCGGTCTGGCCTTGAGAGGAAAAGTGTATAATCTCAGCGAGATTCTCGGTTCGTATCGAATCCATGGTTCCAACCTTTGGAGCGGTCGTTCCGCCAGGGAGCAAGTGGCACGAATGCGTCCCGGTTCCGATCAGCCTGGCGTCCAAGGCATCGAAAATACCATCTACCTTCATTATCAGCGGTTTTACCAACTCGCCAACGAAAACCAGGCGCGCCTTGGAATCAAGGAACGTTTTGATTTTCATAATACGGATCTAGCACTATCGTACCGCATCCTTGGCACCAGCAGGTATTCGCCTCAAGGAATTTATTGGCGCTTGGCAAAATGGCTTCGTAGACACGCATTGAGATCATGAAGTCCAAAATAATTTCGCCATTACCCGGCAAGACGAATTCGCATTTGCAAGCCGGAGCGCCGCCCTGCAGAATCGCCCTGCTCGGCTGCGGCGCGGTCTCCGAACTCTATCACGCGCCGGCTCTGCGGCAGTTGGAGGCGGAGGGTGCGGCCGTGGTTGCGGCGGTTTTTGACCCGGACGCCGAACGTGCCGCGAAGCTTTGCAGACAATTTCCCAACGCCGTTTGCCACCGGGATGAGTCGTTTTTGGAAAAAGCGCCTCTCGACCTGGCCATTGTCGCCTCACCGGTGAGCTTTCATGAGGCCCACGCCATTCGGGCGCTCGAGGCGGGAATCGCGGTGTTGTGCGAAAAGCCGCTGGCCGCGACCACGGCGGCGGGCGACCGGATGATCGCGGCGGCGCTCAAGCACCAGCGGATACTGGCCGTCGGACTGCTGCGGCGCTTTTATTCCAACGTGCAATTTACCCGGCAGGTGATCCAAAATAAGACATGGGGACCGGTCGTCTCCTTTTCGATTCAGGAAGGAGGACCGTTCGACTGGCCGGCAAGATCGGATTCCTTTTTCCGCAAAGCGACCGCGGGCGGCGGCGTGCTGCTCGACCTCGGCGTGCATGTCCTTGATCTCGCGGTCCACTGGTTTGGCGAACCGCTCGGGCTGTCTTATGCGGACGACGCGATGGGCGGTTTGGAGGCGACCTGCCGGATCGAACTTTCCTATCCGGCCGGTTTCAAGGGAACCGTCCATCTCAGCCGTGACTGGAAAACATCCAATCTCTACGTCATCAAGTTTGAGCGGGGCACGCTGAAGCTGCGCGCAGGAGAAGCCGAACGCGTGGAACTTGAACTGAACGACTCGAGCTTCGTGCTGGAGAGTTCCTTGAAAAACCGCACCGGCCCCGATTCGCCTGCGGGTGCCGTTTCCCCGGCATCGACTTTTCCGCAAGCTTTTCTGGCCCAGTTAAGGGACCTGATTTTCGCGGTGCGGAAAGCCGGCCGTCCCACCGTTCCGGCGGAAGAGGGGATCCGCAGCCTGCGTTTAATCGAGCGGTGCTACCAGAATCGGACGTTGATGGAGATGCCCTGGCTGACACCGGAAGAACGGAGGTCGGCCCTGCTTCCCGCCGCCGGAGGCGTACGATGAAATGGGCGGTTCTCGGCGCCAGCGGATTTGTCGGTTCGCGTTTTGTCGAGAAACTGCATTTGACGGGCGAGGCCTCCGTGCGCCCCATCGTCCGCAATTTTTCGAGCCTGGCAAGGCTCGCCCGATTTGATCTCGACTGGCGTGTGACGGCTGTCTCCGACGCGCCCAAACTGACCGGGGCGCTGGAGGGATGCGACGTCCTTTTGCATTCCATCGTCGGGGATGAACCGGTCATTCTGGGATCAATCCCGCCAGTCTACGAGGCGGCGCATCGCGCGGGAATCCGGAGGATCGTCTACCTCAGCTCCTCGGCGGTGCATGGCCTCGCTCCGCCCCCTTCGACCACGGAGGAAACTCCGCTCTCCGACCGGCAGCCGTTCGCTTACAATAATGCCAAGGTACGCGCGGAAAAACTGTGGGCCAAAGTACGCGCGACGGGAAATGTGGAGGTGGTGGGCCTGCGTCCAAGCATTGTATTTGGCCCCCGTTCGCGCTGGTGCTCGGACCTGGCCTTGGAGGCGCTGGCGGGCACGGCTTATCTCCTTCGCGGGGGGAATGGAATCTGCAATACGATCTATATCGATAATCTTCTTCAGGCGATCATTCTCGCCGCCCGGGCACCCGAAGTTGACGGCCACTATTTTCTGGTTCGGGACCGGGAAACGATCACGTGGAAGGATTTTTACGGGCCGATCCTGGGAGCGTGCGGCGCCAACGCCGGGGATGTCCACCAGGTTGAAGCTCCGGAGTTCCGTCGATCCTTGAAGGACCGTCTCGCCGGTTTGCGCGGCTCGCCTCTTTTACAGATGATAAAACCGCTTTTTCCCACGGCCGCCATTCGCGTGGGCAAAGCGGCGCTGGAGGCGCTGGAGGCGCTGCCGGCTCCTTCGGAGCCCTCTCCCTGGCCGCGCGATGAAAAGCCGCGCCCGCGCCTGACGGCCGAGATGGCGGCGTTGCAGCAATGCGACTGGCGAATGCCCTGCGCCAAAGCGGAGAAACTTCTCAATTACAAGCCGGAAACGAGTTTTTCCGAAGGGATGGAACGCTCCATTGGCTGGTTGAAATTTGCCGGTTATCCGGTGAAAATAGGGGGATGAAGACGCTTGATTTCAACCAATGGGCGGTGGTGGCCCACAAGGATGACACCGGGTTCGGGCGTCAGGCGCGCGACATCCGGAAGGTGTTGTCCTTCGGTCGTCACATCGTCATTCCCTCCGAACGGCTCACCGACCATCCCTTGAACCCGGATGACGAGGTGCTCCTCTCGCCGGAAGCTCCGGAGGCAAGGGTGAAGGAGGTTTTGCGGGGCCTTCAAGGCATCGTCTTCTTCGAGCGGGCATCGTGGCATCCCGATCTTCTGCGCTGCGCCCGTGAGCTCGGCGTGGCGACGGTCGCCGTGCCGAATTGGGAATGGTTCCGACCCGGCGATAAAAACTGGGACTATTGCGATCTCTTCGCCTGCCCGAACAACATGGCGTTGGAGACCGTCCGGCGTTATGACCGGAACAATTCCGTCCTGCTGCCCTGGTGCCTGGACCTCGACTCGCTGCCCGCGCAGTCGGTCACGGGCCCCGCCCGCACGTTCGTCCACAACGGGGGACTGGTTGACCCGGACGATCGCAAAGGCACGCGCGATGCCATCGAGTCCTTTCGCCGGACGCGCCGAAAAGACATCCGGCTCATCGTCCGGCTCCAAAAGGAGGTCCCGTTGCCGGCAAGGGACGAGCGGATCGATGTGCGGATCGGCAATGTCGGAAACCACGCCGATCTTTACCGGGGCGTCGATGTGGCGGTCCAGCCGTCCAAGATGGAGGGGATCGGCTTCATGGTTTTGGAAGCGGTGTGCGCGGGTCTGCCCGTCATCACCACCGATTACCCGCCCATGAAGGAATATGTGGTGCAACCGGAATTGAGGGTGCGAACACATGGGTGGAATCGAAAAGCCTTTCCGACGCCCTGGGTCAAACATGCTCATCTTCGCCTGCCCAGGAAAGACGATCTTGCCCGCCGCATCGAGTGGTGCGCGGATGAGGATATGGCCCGTTTTTCGAAGCAGAACCGCGCCTGGGCCGAGGAAATATTTTCAGCCGACCATCTCCGCCGGCAATGGTCGGAAGCCCTTGACGCATGCTTATTTTCCGCCGCCTCACGATCATGACCCCGTCCACTTCCGAATCGCCGCCCGTCAGCGCCTACATCCCCTGTTATAATAATGCGGGGACGCTTGCGCTGACGATTCAAGGCATTCAAAGTCAGACCCATCCGGTCGACGAACTTTTTGCGGTCGACGACGGCTCCGCCGACGATTCCGCCGCCATTGCCGAGGGCCTCGGAGTGCGGGTGATCCGCATGGGTAAAAACCAGGGGCGGGGCGCCGTCCGCGCGCGGGCGATGGAAGCGGCCCGGAACGACCTGGTGCTTTGCTGCGACGCCACAAACCGGTTGTCCCCGAATTTCCTGGAAACCGCGCTCAAGTGGTTTTCAAATGAACAGACGGTCGGCGTCTATGGCCGGTGGGTCGATCGAAACGCGCGGACCGCGATCGATCGCTGGCGGGCGCGGCATCTCTTCCAACAGGAAATCCCCCTCCCGGTCCAACACCAGAGCATCCTCTGCACCTATGGGACGGTGGTGCGGAAAAGCGCGGTGTTGCGGGCCGGAAACTACAATCCCCTTCTGCGCCATGGGGAAGACTTTGACCTGGGGATTCGGCTCACGGCCATGGGAGACGTCGTCTTCGACCCGGCTTTGGAGGTGGAGCCGGTGACCCACAACACCTTGTTTCAGGTGATGGAACGATTCGCCCGGTGGAATCGCTCCTCGATCAGGACTTATACGCTGACCCATTTTATAGACAGCCATATCGTGGCGTGGAAAATACTCATTCCCCGGGACATCAGGAAAGGCGATTGGCCCGCGGCGCTTATCAGCGCGACGCTGCCTTATTTCGCCATTGCCTATGCCGACAACAGGTCGCTTACCTTTTCCCCAAAGTCGAAAATCGCGGGGAATAAAACGGACACTTTCGCGTCTGATAAATAGAGCCGGATGGTGTATCTTGAAAGAGGCTCGCAGATAATCGCTCAAATGAATCGAAGAAATTTTCTCCGCGGACTCGGCGGCGGCGCCGTGTTTTTTACCGCCGGTTCGCTCGTGGCCGAACTCCTGAAGGGACTTCCCTCCGCGACCGTTCCCGCCTCGCCCTACGACAGCTCGGAACCGGCGATGGTCAAGGTGCGGATCATCGGCCCGGACGGAAAACTGACCGCCCCGATTGAAATGCCGAAAGTCGTGAAATCGGACGCCGAATGGCGCAAACAGCTTACCACCGAACAGTACGCCATTACGCGCGACCAAAGCACCGAGCGGGCCTTTTGCGGCGCTTTCTACGACAACCACAAGGAGGGTATCTATCATTGCGTCTGCTGCAACCTGCCGCTCTTCGCCTCGGACGCGAAATTCGATTCAGGCACCGGCTGGCCCAGCTTCTTCCAGCCCGTCGCGCCTGAAAACGTCGCCACCCGCGCCGACCACAGCCTGGGGATGGACCGGACCGAGATTCTTTGCGCGCGCTGCGACGCCCACCTCGGCCATGTCTTCGACGACGGACCGCCGCCCTCGGGCCTGCGTTACTGCCTCAATTCGGCCGCGCTGATCTTCGTCCCCAAGGGCAAAGAAGTGCCGGAGAAACGGGACGATCCCAAAATCGCGAAGGCCGCCTTCGCCGCCGGCTGCTTCTGGCATTCACAGGAGAACTTCGAGAAAATCCCCGGCGTCGTCAATACCACCGTCGGCTACATGGGCGGCACGCTCAAGCATCCCACTTACGAGGACGTCTGTACCGACCAGACCGGCCACGCTGAAACCGTCCTGATCGAATACGACCCGGCAAAAGTCACGTACGCGCAGCTCCTCGACGTCTTCTGGAACAACCACGACCCGACCACGCCGAACCGGCAGGGCCCCGACGTCGGCACCCAGTATCGCTCCGTGATCTTTTACTATACGCCGGAGCAAAAGGCCTCGGCGGAAGCTTCCATCGCCCGGTTGACGGCCTCGCATCGATTCGACAGTCCCATCGTCACCCAGGTCGTCGAAGCCACCGACTTCTGGAAAGCCGAGGAGTACCATCAGCATTACCTCGATAAAAACGGCCTGAGCAATTGCCGGTTTTGAACCAGCCGGCCACTGTCCTTTTGCTGTTCCAAAGTCGCGTCTTCGAGAACAGGGCCGGTGCGCCGGAATGGATCGTGATTCGAATTCACCCCTGAATTTTTGGTATACAAACCCGATTTTTTGCGGCAGATTCCCTCTTCCGATCCAAAACCTCCCAGCCTTCAAGGTATATGGCTAATGTGCTGCAAGGCTCGAATATCGACAGCACCGCCGCAGGTACCCGGGTTGTCCCCGTGAAAAGAGCCCAACAAATCCACCTCAATTTGATATGAACAGACAATTAAAAAATACGGTTGCCATCCTGGCGGCCATCCTGTTGGGAGCGGTTAATCTTCTGGCGGCGCAGGAATCTTCCTTGACCCAATGGGTGAATCCGCTGATCGGCACAGACCCCAATCCTTTCACCAAGTACGGTTATGGCTGGGACACGGGAAATGTTTTCCCCGGAGCCGTCTGTCCCCGCGGAATGCTGGCGTGGAGCCCCGATACACCGCATCAAAACGTAATCGCCGGCGGCTACTGGTATCCCGACCGGACGATCGAAGGTTTCAGCCTCACTCATTTTAGCGGACGCGGGGTTCCTTGTTTAAGGGAGATTCCCTTCATGCCGGTCATTCAGCAGGTCGACGTTTCCCCTGGAAAAAAATGGAGCCAGTACACCGCCTCATTTTCGCACACGAATGAAACCGCTTCGCCGGGTTATTATCAGGTCACGCTGGACAACGGAATCAAAACCGAACTCACCTCGACTCCGCGCACGGGCATGGCGCGGTTCACCTTTCCCGCCCAATCAACGGTGGCGCTTCTCATTCGTCCGGACGGTTCCGTGTCCATCAATGGAAATGAAGTGACCGGCTCTCATGTTGGCAAAATCGCCGGAGGAGACCATCCTTACACTATTTATTTTGCCGCGCAGTTCGATCGTCCTTTTCAGAGCGCGAAAACGTGGAGCGGAGATGCCGTCAGCGACGCCCCCGAAGCCGAGGATAAAAAGTGCGGGGCGATTCTGACATTTGACACCGCGACAAATCCCGTCGTGCAGGTACGCGCGGGAATTTCCTATGTGAGCATCGAAAATGCAAAAGCCAATCTTGCCGCTGAAAATCAGGGGTGGGATTTTGCCGCCGTGCGACAAAAAGCGGATGCCGCCTGGAACACCGTTTTGAATCGCATCCAGGTCGAAGGCGGAACGGACGCCCAAAAACGATCTTTTTATACGGCGCTTTATCATTGTTTCATGCATCCCAATCTCCTCGAAGACGTGGACGGCCGATATCCCGGCATGGACGGACAAATTCATTCCGTCGACGCCGGTCGCCATCAATATCAAAACATTCCGGCTTGGGACCAACATCGTTCGCTCTCTCCGCTCATCGCCATTTTGACGCCGAAAGAAAGCAGCGACGTCATCCAGTCGCTGCTCAATTACGCGCAGCAGGACGCCAGCGTCCGGACCAACGGCGGCGGTTTGCCTCGTTGGGAACAGGTGAATCGAAATTCCGGCGGCATGGTCGGTGACGGTGACGATACGGTCATCTCCTCGTCGTTCGCCTTCGGGGTCGGGCACTTTGACACCGCCGCCGCCTTGGCCGCGATGGATAGGGACGCGACACAACCGGACGTGACCTCCGACGGGGATAAAGTGCGGAGCGGATTGAAGGAATATATGTCGCTCGGTTATGTGCCCGGCGATGCCTCCATTACTTTGGAGTATTGCAATGATGATTTCGCGCTCGCTCAGTTTGCCAAGGCGCTTGGCGACCGGGAAAAATTCACCGCGTATCAAAACCGCTCTCTCAATTGGAAAAAGCTTTATGACGATTCGACCGGGTTCATTCGTCCCCTAACCGAGACCGGCGCATGGAAGTCGGACAACATTTCAAAAAGCACAACCAACGGCTTTATCGAAGGCACTGCGGAGCAATATGTCTGGATGGTCAATTTCGATTTGCACGCGCTGATCGATAAAATGGGAGGCGACCAGAAGGCCATTGAACGCCTGGACGCTTTTTTCTCAAATGTGAACTCCGGCCCAAACGGGGGAATGGCCTGGATGGGCAATGAGCCGTCCGAAGAAACGCCGTGGATTTATGATTTCGCGGGGGATCCCGCGGGCACGCAAAAAGTGGTTCGCCGCATTCAAACCCAACTTTTTACAGACCAACCCAGCGGCATTCCCGGCAATGACGACGCGGGGGCTTTGTCGTCCTGGTATGTCTTTTCAGCGCTGGGTCTTTACCCCGAAATTCCGGGCGTGGCAGGATTTGTCGTCGGCAGCCCCCTTTTCCCGAAGGCGACCATCCATCTGGACAACGGCTCGACGATTCAAATCCTTGGCGAAAACGCGGCCCCCGAAAATCCTTACGTGCAAAGCTTGAAATTAAACGGCAAGTCTTATGAGAGCCCCTGGATTCCATGGTCCGCTTTATCACGCGGAGCCGTTCTCGATTTCAAGCTTGGAGATCAACCTTCTTCCTGGGGAAGCGGCCACCCAATTCCCAATTTTACCACCGTCGAACCCTAAAACTTCCCTATCGATGCAATTTGTATTTTCCACGTCTCAAACCAAACATTACCGCTTCCCAACGCACACCAACGACCTTGTCGTGGACCGGGCCGACTCTAGAACCTCCGAGGTGTTCATGGTCGTTTTGGAACCGGCGGAAGCGCCGCCGCTTCACAAGCACGATGACACCGAGCAGGTTTTCTATATTTTGGAAGGCGAAGGAATTTTAAGCATCGGCGTTGAGCGGCAAAAATATCCCGTCCATCCAACCGACGTCGTCCGCATTCCGCCCGGCACGCTTCATTCCATCCAATGCGCCGGAGAAAAGCCGATGCGGTATCTGGCCATTGATTGTTTTGTCGCCGGGCGACCGGAAAATGAGCCGACATGGGACGCGCATGTAAAGGTTCTTTGCCGGGAGCAGGGCTGGAATTATGAGCAGGTGATTCGGGGGACCCCGGTCCAAGCGATGTGACGGTAATCGGCAATTATGAGAGGGGTGGGCCCTATAGGATTCGAACCTATGGACTCCTGATCCGCGCAGCATTACGTTCATGGCGCTGTTCGTGAGCCATCTGGCGTGACTGGAATGGGGGGAACGCACTGTATGCGGAAAACTTTTACCAAAGGCTAACGGATCGGCTCCATGGCCTTCAACAAATCGGCCACAGGCACGGTCGCAAAGGAGCTGGCCGTGTCGGACATGGCATAAGGCAGAATCAACAAGCCCGCATGGACCAGGGAGCCGCAGCTATAAACGACGTTGGGCACGTAACCTTCGCGTTCCATTTCGTCTGGGCTGAGGAGCGGGCGCGGGAGGCGTCCAATCACTCGCGAGGGATCTTCCAAATCGAGGAGGAAGGCGCCGATGGAATATTTGCGCATCGGGCCGACGCCGTGGCTGATGACGAGCCAGCCGGCCTCGGTTTCAATCGGCGAACCGCAATTGCCGACCTGCAAAAACTCCCAACTGTAGGTCGGCTTGAGAAGAGGCGCCTTGGTGTGCCAGAAGTGGAGATCGTCCGAGTACATCAGATAGAGATTTTCGGCGTCCTGCCGTGAGAGCATGACGTACTGGCCCCGTATCCGGCGCGGAAAGAGGGCCATCCCTTTGTTCTGCACTTCGGGACCATTGAGGGTGCAGATGCGAAAGCGGAGAAAATCGCGGGTTTCCAAAAGCTGGGGAATCGTGACCCGCCCGTCGTAGGCCGTGTAGGTGGCGACATAGGTCGCAACGCCGTCGTCCTCCATGAACCGGACGAAGCGCGCATCCTCGATGCCGTTCGATTCATTCGGCGCGTTGGGGAAAATGACCCGTTCGGTCAGCGGCTGCTCCGGCGAATAGACCACCTCGTAATTGGACTTCGCCAGGTTGAGCAGGCGGCTGGCGGTCCGGTCAAATTCGGTATTGCGATGCTGCGCGTAGCGGCGCAGATAAAGAATCTCCTGGCTGAGTTCATCCACGGTAAAACTATCGTGCAGGGTTTTAAGGATCGTTTCGGCGATCGAATCGACCAAACCCATTTCCTGAAGTTGATGCCAGAAAATTCCCTTGTTGTAGGAGACCGGCGGGATGTGTTCCGGTGTCGTCACGTAACGCGAGGGCGTATCGACCTGGATTTTACCGTGGCCGTCAATCGTACCGGTGCGAAACGTGATGGAAGAAATATGGCCTTCGCCCGTTGCGCGCAGACTGAGAATGAAGCGCAAGGTTTCCTCCGCAAGTCCGGTTTGATCCGGGTGCGGAACAATGGAAGGATTGAAGAGCGCGGCGGCTTCCAGGGAATATTCGTGCGTGAAATAGGCTCCGATGAGAAGCTTGCGTTCATCGGAAAGCGGCTGGTCCGTGGGCAGCAGACGGCTGACGAATTCATAACGCTCGAGAAAGTAATCGCGCAATCTTTGGTGGCGTGTTTTAAATTCCACCAGAACCTGCGCGAGCATTTCGACCACCTCCGCCTCCGGCAACGCCAAAACACGCGCCAGAATGCGCAGGGGACGTTCGTCTCCCGCCGGATTAAAGGGACGAAAAAGGACGCGGGCGGGATCAGGTTTCAGGACAATGCCGGTTCGGGTAACGTTCATGTAAGTATTTCTTTTTCAGGCCTTGATCAGGCTATGGGCTTTCAAGGCTTCGCTTTCGTGGTCCGTCGGTTTCTTGAAGGCTTTAAGATCGTGTTCGAGCAACTCCATTTCACTTACTGCGATCAGGTAGGCCAGGGTCGATTCGGCGCCCTGGTTTTGATTCACGCGATCCATGTGGAGGCCGTCGCAACAACCGCCCGTTTTCGAATCATAAAGGGAGAGCCCCAGGTCGTTGCGGCCAAGGAACCACTCGAAGGCGATGCGCGCTTCCTCGTGCCAGGTCGCATCGTCGGTGGATCGGTAGGCCTCCAGACATGCCGATATGGTGCTGTGGGCCTCGATCGGCTGTTGATCGAAATCGGCCCGCTTCCCGCCGCGCGGATAAAATCCCGCCGAGCCAATCGGACGGAAATGGCCCTGGGGCGCTTTCTGGACGGACACGAGCCAGCGCAGGGAACGCAACCCAATCTCGAAAGCCCTGGCATTGTCCGCCCAACGCCCGCTGAGAATCAGGACATGAGGCAGCAAGGCGTTCGCATAGGAAAGACTCTCTTCAAACCAGGGCCAGTCATCCGTCGCCGTCCGATCAAAAATATCGATCAGCCGTTCAGTCAGCGTATCCCGGGCCTGGGCCGCGATGCGGTCGCCGCTCAAGCGGCGAAAATATTCGAAGATACCCAGGAGCGTATAGGCCCAGGTGCGGGGCGACTTTAAATCGAGAACGGACGGGAGGGCGCGCTCGAACATTTGGGCGGCCCACCCCTGGAGATGCCGATGCTTGGAACGTCCCGCACAGGTGCCGAGGGCCCAGAGCGCGCGGCCCTGGCTGTCCTCCGAGCCCTCCGTCTCGATCCAGCGCCGGTCAAAAGCCATGAAATTCCGAAAGCGTTTTGACTCGGGATTGAAGGCGTACTGCATGAAGCTCGCGTAGGTTTCCGCCAGACGGTGCAACTCGGGCCCCTCCAATTCGAGTTCCTCGAGCAGCACCGTGATGATCAGCGCACGGGCGTTATCGTCGATGCAATAGCCGTGATAAAAATCGGGCAACGAATAGATCGCGTGCTGGTAGATTCCCGTCGAATCCGACATCCGCGTCAAGTGATCCAAGCGCAGATTGGGAAGCTCCAAGTGCTCTTCTTCCAGCGTTCTGACCTCAAGACGGCGAATGGACGGGCTGGTCGGATTCCGGCGGGCGTTCTCGAACGAGGCCATGTAACTCTGCGCGGCCCTGCTCCAGACCATCTCGCGCCCCAGCAAATAAGCGCGCTTGCGCATGGCGTGACGCCGGGTGTCGTCCTCGAGCAGGCCAATGATCGCGCGCGTCATGGCGTTCGAATCGCCGAAGGGCACGAGGACGCCCCGATCGTCGCTGAGCAATTCCTCCGCGTGCCAGTAAGGCGTTGAGATCACCGCCTTGCCGCAACCGAAGGCATAGGCCAGCGTGCCGGAAGTCGTTTGAGCCACATTCTGGTAAGGCGTGATATAGAGATCGGCCACGCCGAGAAACACCTTCAATTCCTCCTGATCGACGAAGCGGTTGTAGAAGCTCACGTGCCGCTTGATTCCAAGGTCCTTGGCCAGCCGCTCCAGCGTAAGGCGATAAGCCTCGCCCTGTTCGCGCACCAGGTTGGGATGAGTCGCGCCGAGGATGATGTAGACCAGATTCGGAAATTTTTTGACGACTTCGGGCAACGCGCGAAGGACATTTTCGATGCCCTTGTTGGGCGACAGGAGGCCGAAAGTCAGGAGAACGTGCTTTCCTTCCACGCCGAACTGGTCCTTGTAAAAATTCGAATCGACAAAGGGCATGTCGAGGATGCCGTGCGGGATGAGATCGATCTTTTCCGCAGGCACTCCGTAAATCTCCCGCAACATTTTGGCGCCGCGCTCGCTCATCACCACCAGGCGCGCGGAGAGCACGGCCAACTCCTGAAGCACCCGGCGCTGGTCCGCGCCCGGATTTTGCAGGATCGTATGAAGGGTGGTGACGACCGGTATGCGCAGATCGCGCAAAAGCGCCAGAATGAAGCTGCCGGCCGGGCCGCCATAAATGCCGTATTCATGCTGCAGGCAGACCACGTCCGCGTTGCTGAAATTCAGGTAATCGGCCGTGCGGCGATACGAATCGAGATCGTTTTCGCTGAATTCAAATCGCACCTCGCCGGGATATTCGTAGCCCTCCGCCAAATCGTTCACCGGGGCGACAAAGCTTTCCGTATCCGGGTATTGCTGGGCCATGGCCTTGCGCAAATCATGCGTAAAGGTGGCTATCCCACATTTGCGCGGGAGGTAATCGCCCAAAAAGGCGATTTTTTTGATTTCGGTTACATGGCTCATGACAGGTTACTTCCGTGGAAGGAGCCAGGAGGAAACTCCCCTTCTAAAATACACCATCCTGGATGGCTTGGCGAATCATCGACCCGCGGCATCCAGGCGGGCGCATTTTTTGCAGAGGAGACGATTATCCGTGCCGTATCGGTGATGATTCTTCGAGATATTGTCGCCTTCCATGCACGACGTGTTGTCGTGGTGAACGGCCTCTTCATCTGCGCTCTGTTTCGCTTCCGTTGAGAACCAGGGATTTGTTTTCATGTGGGCTGCCTTTCGTTAAACGGTTGGGTGACCAGGATGCGCCTTATTCATTCCAGCGAGTGACTGGAGTCGTCCTGATGACGACCGATTTTGCCCGAATTTTCGGGCGAAGATTCAGCAACAACTCGATCTCAAAAAGAGAACGTTTAAGGTTGATGGCAATGCTTGAGAGCTTGGGAAGAGCCGGGACGATATTTCTGTTCATTAACCTCAAAAGTAGGAGGTGCGGGGAATAAGCGTAATGGGGTGTTCACCCCATAGTCCCCGATCCGTTGAGCGGCAAGCTCCGCCGAGCCGGACCCGATGTCGGACATGAAGAGGCTTCCTTTATGTCCGACACGCTTGGCCGATTAATTTACAGGTTGATCCAAAAGCGGACACCGCTTTCGTTTTGATGCCAATATCCGCGATGATTATGATAACGGCCGTAGTGGTGATACACACCATTCTGGTCCCGATAATCATTTTGATTGCCATCACGAGCCCACGCCTGACTGGCTCCTCCCAGCAGGAGAGCAGAAAGGAAAACCGCCATTACCGACAACATTCCGCGGTTATGCCGCGACATTATTTTTTTCATGGTTTTTAGAGTAAGCGATCTCACGAACCATTGTAATGGGGTCTTCACCCCACAACATCGAGATAAGAAACGTCTATCGAATTCGTATCTTTAGCTCTTGCGCCGATTGCCGATAAACAAAACGGCGACGCCCGCGGCGATAAATACGCCCCCTACGATGGGAGAAACCGGAACTGTTTCCGTTTCATTATGCTGAATTTTCAGCGACCCGATCTGGGCGTCCTGTTTCGTCTCCGTATAGGAATATCCCTGATAGACGAGCGCCAACACGCCCAATGCAATTAAAACGATGCCCGTTATTTTGATCATAAGATTCCTTTTTTATTTGATTTATAAACCGGGTTAATCCCGCCGAGATCGTCCGTTAAGAATGAACGACAAAAGAAAGACGCCCAGGGAGACGAAAAAGAGAACCTGGGCAATGTCCGCCACTATTCCAGCGAACGATCCAAAACCAAAAAAACCGGCGATGACCGCGATGATCAAAAAAGTGGCGGGGTATTGCAGCATAAGTAATCCTTTGATCAGTCCAGAATAAGCTCGAATGATCGGAACGCCTATGGGGTGTGTACCCCATGCGTCATCGCGAGCGGCCAAAATTTTCCGATTTTCTGAGGCCGCACGGATATGGGGTGAATACCCCATAGAGCCCGCAAAGTTTTTCAGCTTATGTTAGCAACCGTGAATTCCAAAATCGTGCTGAAAACAGAGCGTTCGCCCTTATTACCGCTCGAGGATTCAGGCCAAACGGTGGCTTGTGATGCAGATGAGTTGAAAAAGGATCGAAACACGAGCGATCCAGTGCCTTTGCCCAAGCGTGACACACGACTTGAGGATGCCGATACACGGACCGATCAAGCCAATACGCGGACGCGACAAGCCAACACGCGGACGCATGAGGCCGAGACACAGACGGAGCAGGCCAATACAAGGACGGACGAGGCGAACACACGGACCAAAGAAGCCGAGGCGAGGACCGATGCTGCCAATTCGCGGACGGACCTGGCCAACACGCGGACCGATCAGGCCAACACACGAACGGACCAAGCGAACACACGGACGGAAGAGGCTGAAGCGCGAAGCGTCGAGGCGCTAAAAGCTTCGGGACTCCTTTACCGACGGCTGTTTGAAACGGCGCAGGATGGCATTCTCATTCTCGACGCCGACACCGGGCAGGTGGTGGACGCCAACCCGTTCATGAAAGATTTGCTCGGCTATTCGCAGGAAGAATTTCTGGGAAGGAAACTGTGGGAAATCGGTCCCTTCAAAGGCGAGGCGGCTTCCAAAATCGCTTTCGCCGAATTGCAACTCGCCGACCGTCTTCGCTACGAGGGCCTGCCCCTGGAGACAAAGGATGGTCTGCGTGTCGAGGTCGAGTTCATCACCAACGCCTATTTCGTTGACCAGAAGCGGCTCATTCAATGCAATATCCGCAACATCACGGAGCGCAAACGCGCGGAGGCGGAAATACTCCGTCTCAATGAAACCCTCGAGGAACGCGTCGCCGAACGCACGACGCAACTGCAGGAGGCCTACAGCGAGTTGCAGGGCGAAGTCGCCGAACGCATGCGAACCGCGGACGAACTAAAAGCCTCGTTCAAGGAAATCGGGAACTTGAAATCCGCGCTGGACGAGCACGCCATCGTAGCCATTACCGACTCGCAGGGAAAAATCACCTACGTCAACGACAAGTTCTGCGCGATTTCCAAATACACCCGCGAGGAATTGTTGGGACAAGACCACCGCATCATCAATTCGGGTTTTCATTCCAAAGAGTTCATTCGCGAACTGTGGACGACAATTACGCACGGGAAGGTTTGGAAGGGTGAAATCAAAAACAGGGCCAAAGACGGCTCATTTTACTGGGTGGACACCACCATCGTGCCGTTTCTAGACGAACTGGGCAAACCCCGCCAATATGTGGCTATCCGCGCCGACATCACAGAACGTAAAGCGGCGGAGCACATTGTCGTCGAACGCACGACGCAACTGGAAGAGGCCAACAAGGAGTTGCAGGCGTTCAGCTATTCGGTCTCCCACGATTTGCGCGCGCCGTTGCGCCATGTCCTGGGCTTCGTGGAAATGTTGCAAAAAGGCGCCGGGCCGTCCCTTTCAGAAAAAAACCTCGGCCATCTGACGACGATTTCCCGAGCGGCAAAACGGATGGGGAATTTGATCGATGACCTGCTGGCCTTCTCACGCGTCGGGCGGGCGGACTTACAAAAGACCAACGTCGATCTCGACCAGTTGGTCCGGGAGACGATGAAAGATTTTCAGACGGAGACGAAGGAACGAAACATCGCATGGGAAATCCACCCACTGCCGCACGTGCGGGCCGACCCCGCCTTGCTGCAAATGGTGCTGGTCAATCTGCTTTCCAATGCGGTGAAGTTCACCGGCAATCGCGCCGAGGCCAAAATCGAAATCGGTTCTGTTCCCGATAAAAACGGCAAAGCGGCAATCTTCATTCGCGACAACGGCGCCGGTTTCAATCTGAAATATGCCGAGAAACTATTCGGCGTGTTTCAACGCCTGCACAGCCACGACGAGTTCGAGGGTACCGGCATTGGCCTGGCCAATGTCCAGCGCATCATTACCCGGCACGGCGGTCGGGTCTGGGCCGAAGGTGTCGTGGACGGCGGCGCGACGTTTTATTTTTCAATCCCAAACCACATCGAGGCATAAATGAACATGAGTATAAAACACATCCTGCTTGCAGAAGACGATCCCCGCGACGCGGAAATGACACTGGACGCGCTGGAAGAGTATAATCTGGCCAACAAGGTTTTCGTCGTCCACGACGGCGAACAGGTGCTCGATTATCTTTACTGCCGGGGAAAATTCAAAGCGCGCGAGGGCGGCAATCCCGCCGCGGTGCTGCTCGATCTCAAGATGCCGAAGGTCGACGGGCTGGAGGTATTGAGGACCATCAAGGCTGACAAAGACTTGAAGACCATACCTGTGGTGGTGCTGACTTCTTCGCGCGAAACGCCCGATTTAACCGAGTGTTACAGGCACGGCGTCAACGCCTATGTGGTGAAGCCCGTCGATTTTGTTGAGTTCGCGAAAGCGATCAAGCAGCTCGGCGGTTTTTGGGCGGCTGTCAATGAACCGCCCCCGGATACGCGGAAAGAAGCAGCTTTGATTTAAAGCGATCAACTCGTTTCCTCTCGGAAATCAAAGAGGTCAAAAATGAAATCCCCTCTCCACATCCTGCACCTGGAGGATGATTCAGACGACGCCGCGCTCGTTCGAGCCACCCTGGAAGACGAGGGCATCATTTGTGAGGCCACTCGCGTGGAAACCCACGACGACTTTGTGGAAGCTCTCAAACATGGCGGCATTGACTTGATCCTTTCGGATTTCTCGCTGCCAAAGTTTGACGGGTTGTCCGCAATGGGAATCGTGCGCACCCAATGGCCGGCCATACCCTTGATCTTCGTGTCCGGAACGCTGGGCGAGGAACGGGCCATTGATTCGCTCAAGAGCGGCGCGATCGATTATGTCCTGAAGGAAGGGCTTGCCCGGCTTGCTCCCGCGGTGCGCCGGGCCATGCAGGAAGTCGAGGACCGGGCCGAACGCCAGCGGCTGGAGGCGCTGTTTATCGAAGCGCAAAAAATGGACGTGCTCGGCCAGCTCGCCGGCGGGGTCGCCCATGACTTCAATAACATCCTCGCGGTCATCATGGGTTATGGCGATATGATCTCGTCAGACCTTGTTCCCGACAGTCCGTTGCAAAAATATACCAAGGAGATCAAGCTAGCGACGGAGCGCGCCGCCGGGTTGACGCGACAGTTGCTCGTCTTCAGCCGC
The DNA here is from genome assembly GCA_035948935.1 of Methylacidiphilales bacterium. Classification (GTDB taxonomy): domain Bacteria; phylum Verrucomicrobiota; class Verrucomicrobiia; order Methylacidiphilales; family UBA1321; genus JABDGH01. The sequence continues at coordinate 223,189 of DASZIP010000019.1, forward strand.
AAACAAACGGTGCAACCCGTCGTGCTCGACCTGAATGACGTGGTAAACGACATGGAACAAATGTTGCGGCGGCTCATCGACGAGTACATCGAAATGTCGATTGTTCCCGGAGAACATATCGGATCGATCAAGGCCGACTCGGGCTACGTCGGGCAGGTGCTGATGAATCTGGTTGTCAATGCCCGCGACGCCATGCCCAACGGCGGCAAGCTCACCATTGGAATCAATAATATCACGCTCGATGAAAGTTATACGGACACCCATACGGGCGTACTTCCCGGCAACTACGTGATGCTGAGCGTGAGCGACACGGGAGTCGGCATGACGGACGAAGTCAAAGCGCATCTGTTCGAAGCCTTTTTCACGACGAAGTTGTCCGGCAAGGGCACCGGTTTGGGGCTGGCGACCTGCCAAACCATCGTCCAACAATCGGGCGGCCACATCGGCTTTTACAGTGAGGCGGGCCTCGGCACGACTTTCAAAGTTTATTTTCCGCGAATCGAGCAACTGCTTGCTGTCGTGCCCAAATCGGTCCAGCCCGGGCCGTTGCCGCGCGGGACGGAAACCGTGCTGGTCGTCGAAGATGATCAATCCGTAAGACACCTGGCTCGCGGGATATTGGAAGCCCAGGGTTACGAAGTGCTCACGGCCCCGAACGGTCAGGAGGCCCTGCGCGTGGTCAATCAATCCCAGGGCCAGCCGATCTCCCTGGTCATCACCGACGTCATCATGCCGCTGATGAGCGGCAACGTGATGGCGGAGTGGCTGAAGACAACCTATCCCGAAATCAAAATTCTCTTCACGTCGGGTTATACGGACGAAGCGATTGCGCGTCACAGAGTGCTCGAAGTAGGAGTCGAGTTCCTGCCCAAACCTTATTCCCGATCAACGCTCGTCCACAAAGTCCGCGAAATGCTGGATAGCTGAATCGACACGGTTTTCGGGACGACAACGATGTGCGAACGCGGAATTCCTCTTTCTTAATTTGGCTTCTTATCGAGAGCCCGCCACAAAATCGGATATCTCCGGTACGTTTAAAGCCAGCAGCCTCATTATCAGTCTTTAATCGCTTGGTACCGAATTCCAGCGCCTTCTTACTTCCCTCACAATACAAGCCTTAAGGCAGATCAAGCCGAGATTTATTCGGAAGGAGGGGATGGTGTAACGTTTTAGTAACGCATTTCACTTTCCAGCCGATAATTGCCAGATTATACCTCTGAAAAGTAGGAGTGGGCCCTATAGGATTTGAACCTATGGCCTCCTGATCCGTAGTCAGGCGCTCTAATCCGCTGAGCTAAGGGCCCTTGTGAAGAAATCAATTTTTCAAAGGAAAAGCGCCATTTGAGCTTTTCTCACCTGAAAAATTGACCTGTATCGGGAGGTGTGACTCTACCAACCCGGCACGGCAGGACAAGGAATTTTACCGCCCTATTTCGCTTCACCCGACTCGGCGCGGTTCAGGCAAATACGGACTTCCAGGCCGTGGGGAATCCGGTTCGTGGCGCGAACGACACCCCCACACGCTTCGACACAGGTCTTGACGATGGCCAGACCCAGACCTGCGCCGCCCGTCTCGGCGGTACGCGACGGGTCGACGCGGTAAAAGGGGTCAAAGAGTTTATCGAGTTCGCGCGGCGATACGCCCGGTCCCTGGTCGGAGACGGTGATGAAGACGCGATCCTGCTCGCGCCATGCGTTGATGGAAACGGAACCCGCGGCGCCCGCGTAACGAAGCGCGTTGCGCAGAAGATTGGCCACGGCCCGCTGAAGCAGTTCGAAATTGCCCCGGACGAACAGGTCCCGGGGCGGGGCCGACTCGATCGGGCAGTGATCGCTTTTCTCCAGGCGAATGGCTGCCTCAATTATCTCGGCCACGTTGACCGGCTCCAGTTTGACGCGGCCTTCCCCCAGCGAGGCCTTCGAGAAGCTCAGCAATTCGTTCGCGAGCTTCCGCATATGGGTCACCTCTTCGCGGACGTCCCTCACATAGGGGAGTGATTTTGCATCGGCGCGCTCTTCCAGGATGCCCAGGGCGATTTCCATCCGGGCCAGCGGCGAGCATAATTCGTGGGCGGCATCACCGAGAAAACGCTTTTGTCCGGTGACAAGGGCCTTCAAGCGCGCCGCCATCCGATTGATGGCGTGACTCAGCCGGCCGAGTTCATCGCGACGGGAATCGGAAAGTTGAATATCGAAACGGCCTTCCGCAATCGATTCCGTGGCGCGAGTCATCTGAGTGATCGGGCTGGTGAGGTTCCGGGCCATCGGCAGCCAGAAGAGAATCGAAAACAGGATGATTCCCGCCGCAACGGCGATCCACGGCTTGGGGTTGAACAAAAGCGGACTGACGCCAAGCGAGGGAGTCATCCCCACGAGCGTAACCGGCCCATCGGCTTGCAGCGGTTCCGGCGGAAGGCGCACGAGCAGCCAATAGGCCGAAGGCGCGTTCGATCTCAAAACGAATTTGGGGAAATCAGGGATTTGCCTGGGTGGAAGCCGGTTGGGTTGAGCCTCGGGCGGGAGAGGGCCTCCCGGCTGGGGATTGAATTCGGCGGGGCCTCCCGGCGGAGGCATGCCCGGACCGGATGGAGGTCCATTCGCAGGATGACTGGGCGGCGCGTAGACCAGCGCGCGGCGGATTTTCTCCGGCGGTTCGAGCTTTGCGCCGTCGATCCATTGGCCTCGGAAATCAAACAAAGCGAAATCCATTTTATAGGCGGCGCTGAGTTGGGCCAGCTCCCCGCCCCAGTCTCTCCGGGCCGAGTGGGCAAGATTGCCAATGAGATCGACGCTCATTGCCTGGATTTGGGCCTGCGAAGATTCAGGCAGCAGCCAGTTGTCGAGTGAACCGAACTGAGCGCGGACCATCAGAACCAATCCCGCGATCAAGAGCAGAAGATTGACGAAAAACCAAAGCAGCAGTCGGGCAAAAAGAGGGAAAGACGTTTTCAAGGAGATTCCGGATGGATGAGCATGTAACCGGCCGAGCGGAAGGTGCGGATAAAGCGGGGATTTTTCGCGTCGTCGCCCAATTTTTTACGTAGGGCGGAAATATGCACGTCGATGCTGCGGTCGAAAACTTCGTAGTCCCTCTCGCGGATTTCCTCCAAAAGCTGGTCCCGCGTTTTCACCCGCCCGCTCGCCCGGGCCAGGCTGAGGAGAAGCTCGTATTCAACCGGCGTCAGCGAGAGAGCGCCGCCGTCGAGAAACGCGCCGCGCGCCGACGGAACGATCCGCAGTTTGCCGATGATGATATCGTTGTCGGACACGGCTTGAATCGCGGGCGCCCGATAGGCCCGCCGCGTGACGGAACGCAGGCGCGCCAGGAGTTCCCGGGTGGAAAAAGTCTTGGGGAGGTAATCATCCGCCCCGACTTCCAGGCCGACGATCCGGTCGGTTTCCTCGCCGCGGGCGGTGAGCATGAGAACGGGCACGCCCGATGAGACACGAATCCGGCGGAGGACTTCCAGACCGTCGATCCCCGGAAGCATCACATCGAGAATCACCGCATGCCATGAGGCGGCCAGCGCCTGTTCGACGCCTTCGAGACCGGTATGCACCGCGACCACCTCGTAGCCCAGCGGTTTAAGATATTCGATCAGAAGACGGCAGAATTTTTTGTCATCATCCACCATCAACACGCGGCGGGCGCCGGAACTCTCGTTGCCGGCAGATTCATCTGAAGAGGGATTCATCGCTTGTCGGGAAGGCTCCAGACCCGAAGTTAACAGTTTCAGCCGAAGGCGTCTGCGGAATTTACGTTTCCTTAACAATAATCCGGGACCGCCTTCATCGCCGCTTAACAAAGGAGCCCTACGTTTGGATCAAATTCACGAACCCATGAAAAGGTTTTCCGCATTACTTTTGATCGCCGCTCTGACCAGCGGTGTTGTTTCGGCCCAGAGCACCTCATCCGATGGAAACCATTCCGACGGTCCGGCCCACTATTGGCAGGCCTCGCTGACCATGGAGACGAACAAGGATTATGACGCGGCGCTTAACCAGATCACGGCCTACCAGGCCTCCGGCGGCAACGCATTCCTGGCCAATCTGCGCCAAGGCTGGCTCTATTATCTCGAACGCGACTATATCAACGCGACCAAGCGCTACAACGAAGCTGAGCGGCTGCAGCCCTCGTCGATCAATCCCCTGCTCGGATTGATGAACGTCAGCGAGGCGCAGGGAAATGGAGACGAAATCCAAAAGGCGGCCCAAAATGTCCTGCGCCTCGATCCGCTGAACTACCAGGCGCAGATGGTCTCCGCATATCAGCAATACACGGCCAAAAATTATGCCGCGGCCCTCGCCTCTTACCGCCGCGTCCTGACCTATTACCCGGATGATATGACGGCCCTCAGCGGAGAAGCCTGGTCGCTCTATTACCTCGGACAGGGCGAAAAAGCGGAGGCCGATTTCCAAACGCTACTCAGCATCGACTCCGACTATTCGTGGGCCCAAAAAGGTCTCGCTTTGTACCAGGCCCTGAAAAACCACCAGGGCTCACCATCAACCCCAAACCCATGATTACCATGACAACAACCCTGGAAAACCTGCTCCTGAACGATCGGGGCATCGCATTCGATCCGGCGTCCGGAGACACCTACCGGCTCATCGGACCCGCCGTGCAACTGGTGAGGCTTCTGCAAAAGGGAACCGACGACGACGCCCTGCTCCGTTATCTCCTCGAGGAATATGACGTTGACGAATCGACGGCGCGCCGCGATCTCGACGTCTTTCTCGGCACCCTCGAACAAATGAAGTTGTGGGAGGCCGCGCCATGAAACCACTCCGGATCGCCGTCAGCGGCCTGCATCGGGGGGAAAATCCCCAACCCGGCGCGGGAATCATCCGCAGCCTGCGCCGCCGTTTTCGCGACGCCTTCATCGTCGGCTTGAGTTACGACGTGATGGAAAGCGGCATCTACGCGGAAGGCGGCCCCGACAAGGTCCATTTGATGCCCTATCCGGCGGCGGGCGGCGCGGCTCTTTTGGACCGGATCGACGCCATCCGAAAGCAGACTCCATTCGATTTATTCATCCCCACGCTCGACGCGGAGATCGAAGTCTTCGCGAGCCTGCGACGCGAGCTGAGCCGGCGCGGCATCGGCGTCTGCCTGCCTGCGGTCGAGGTCTTGAAACGACGCGCCAAACAACATCTCCCGGCGCTGGCCGCCCTCTGCGGCGCGCGAGTTCCCGAGACCCGCCTTGCCTCCGACATCGCGGACGCATGCCACGCCGGGAACGAACTCGGCTATCCGCTCATCGTGAAAGGCCCCTACTATGACGCGAAGATCGTCCACAACGTCGGCCAGCTTTCCGCCGCGGCGGGCCATCTTTTATCGGAATGGGGCCGTCCGGTGATCCTGCAACGGCTCATTTCCGGTTCGGAATTCAACGTGCTGGGCCTGGGCGACGGCGACGGCGGCTGGCTGGGCCATTGCTGCATCCGCAAAACCCAGTTGAGCGACAAAGGCAAGGGGCTCTCCGGCATCACCGTCGCGGACGCGCGGCTGTCGGACCTTTGCGCCCGGCTCGTGCGCGAATTGAAATGGCCCGGCCCGTTCGAGATCGAATTGATCCGCGAGGAATCGAGCGGCGAATACGTCCTCATCGAGATCAATCCCCGCTTTCCGGCATGGATCGATTTTCCCTCGATGCTCGGCGCAAACTTCGCCGCCCGCCTCATCGACATGCTTCGATTCGACACATCGCCCGAACCGGTGCCCGATTGCCCGCCAGGATCCTTTTATATCCGCCATCAAATCGAGGTGGTCGGCGATCTCAACCGTTATGCCGGCCTCCTCAAAGACGAACCGGGCGCGCTCGGCGGCCTGATCGACGACGTCCCCGGCGCACCCTCCAAGACAAAATTCCTCGCATGAACCGTTTGCCCTATCTCTCCCCCGCCATCCAGCGCGTCGGCTCGGAACCGTGCAATCCCTTCCGCCTCGGTTCCGCGCCCTCCTGTCCGGAAATTGACAAAGTCGCCGTCTCCCGCATGGCGCGCGAGCACGGCAGTCCCCTCTTCGTTTTTTCCGAGGCAACCTTGCGGACGAAATACCGCGAGGCCCACCGCGCGTTTTCCCGGCGCTATCCCGACGTCCAGTTCGCCTGGTCCTACAAGACCAACTATCTCAATGCGATCTGCCGAGTTTACCATGACGAGGGCGCCATCGCCGAGGTCGTCTCGGAATTTGAATACGACAAGGCGCGGCAAAACGGGATTCCGGGACACGACATCATTTTCAACGGCCCTTTAAAGAGCCGCGAAATTCTCGAGCGCGCGGCGAACGATGGCGCGATGATCCAGGTCGATAATCTCGATGAACTTCTTCTGCTGAGCGAAATCGCCTCCCAACCCAACCGCGCCAGGGCCGTCGCCGTCGCCCTGCGTGTTTATCTCGATACCGGCACGCATGCGGTCTGGTCCAAATTCGGCTTCAACGCCGACAACGGGGAAGCTATTCGCGTCGTCCGCCGGCTCCTGCAAATGCCGGGCCTCAAGCTGCAGGGTTTCCACGCCCACATCGGCACCTTCATCCTCGATCCCGACGCCTATCGCAAATCGTCCGCCGTCCTCGTGCGCCTCGCCCTCGAAGCGGAACGGCTCGGCGCGGAACCGGTCCGTTATCTCAACGTCGGCGGCGGATTTGCTTCGCGGGCGCGACTCCACAACCAATACCTCTCTCCCGAACAGACAACACCGAGTTTCGACCGTTACGCCGAGGCCATTTGTGATACCATCACCCAGGCGTGGCCGGCGGGACGTCCCCTCCCCCGGCTCTATCTCGAAACCGGCCGCGCGCTGGTCGATGAAGCCGGCTACCTGATCTCCACCGTCGTCGCGGTGAAACGGCGTCCGACCCCCGCGGCCCCGTCGCTGAGTGGAGTCCTCGCGGCCTACGGCAAGGGAGCGCCCGGCGCGGCTCCGGCGCACGAAACCGACCGGCCCGCGCTCGTCGTCGACGCCGGCATCAACCTGCTCTACACGACCGCGTGGTATCTCCCCTCGATTCTCCCCGCCAAAGCCTGCGTCGATGTTCCCGCCCCCACGACGATTTACGGCTGCCTCTGCATGAACATCGACGTCATTCGCGAGGAAGCGCCGCTGCCCGGACTCACCACCGGCGACCATGTCGTGCTGCACCCCGTCGGCGCCTACAACATCACGCAATCGATGCAATTCATCACCTACCGGCCCGCCGTGGTCATGATCGGCCTCGACGGCGCGGTGCATGTGATTCGCCGCCGGGAAAATCTCGACTACGTCCAGGAGCTGGAAGAAGTGCCGGAACATCTCGCCGCCCATCGATTGAAACTCGTACCCGCGATGAATGATACGCCTGCGGGCCCGAACGGCCGTCGAAACGGAAGGACCCGCGTATGATTTCCATGCCCGATCGCGACGGTGCCTCCGCCACGACACCGTTGTATAGCCTCCTTCATGGCGTGCCGCGAGCCTACGCGATCCTGTTCTTTTCTCCCAACGCGCGGCTCGGCCGGCTCCTGCTCGTCATCAGCCTCCTCTCACCGGGGATCGGCTTGTCGGGACTCGCCGGCGCTTTCGCGGCGGGAGGAATCGCCTGGGCCCTCGGCTTCGACCGGGCCGCCATCCGCAACGGCTATCTCCTCTTCAACCCGCTCCTCGTCTGCCTCACGCTCGGGTTGATGGACCGGTCCTACTTTTTTCCGCCTCAAATTTTTCTCGCGCTCTGGGTCGCGGCGGTGCTGGGCGGCCTCTTCACCGCCGTGGCGATGCAGCACGCGTTCAGCCGCCATTTCGGCCTTTCGGCCCAGAGCCTTCCCGCAATGGCCTTCGCCTACGTTCTCTACTTTCTCGCGTTCGCCATCGCCGGGCCCGCGACCATGCCGGTGGAAATGGCCAACCCCTGGCTCGACCTCGGCTTTTTGCCCTCGTGGGGCCAGTCTTTTTTTCAAATCTTCGGCGCGATGATCTTCGAGCCGCGCGCGCTGCCGGGCCTTCTGGTTTTTATCGCGCTCATCACGACGTCGCCGCTCTCGACCCTCCTCGCATCGGCTTCGCTCGTTTTCGGCCTGCAAACCCTGAACCTCCTCGGCTATCACGCGGGCCATGACGGCGTGATCTGGTGCGGCTTTAATTTTCTGCTTTGCGGCATCGCCCTCGGTACCGCCTACTTCGCCCCGTCGCGGATGAGCCTCCTCCTCGCGCTGACCGGAACCTTCCTCTGCGCCCTGGTGACGCTTGCCCTGGCCACCGCCCTTCGCTATTTCGGGCTGCCCGCCAGCGCGCTGCCCTACAACCTGGTCGTCCTGGTCCTCATCTACGCGCTCCGCCAGCGCCATGCTCCAGCGGGACTTCACCCCTCCCCGGCGCCGGGGATGCTTCCCGAAACGGCGGGCCGTTTTGTCGTCCTCAACGCGTCCCGCTTTCCCCATCTCCAACTCCCCGCGCTCGATCTTCCTTTCAAGGACGAGTGCGTCATCACCCAGGGCGTCAACGGTTCGATGACGCATCGCGCTCCCTGGAATTGGGCGCTCGACTTCGAAGTCCTCTCCCAGGACCAGCGCTGCCACAGGACCGGCGCGGCGCTCGACGATTATCACACCTTCAACAAACTCGTCCTTGCACCCTGCGCCGGAACGGTCGCGGCCGTGAAGGCCCACGTCCCGGACAACGCTCCCGGCGCGAATAATCCCGAGGAAAACTGGGGCAACTACGTCGTCATCCACAGCGATGCCGGTTACCACGTCCTCCTCGCCCACCTGCGCCAGGGATCGCCCCTGGTCTGCGCGGGCCGGCGGATCGTTTGCGGCGAACCGATCGGCCATTGCGGAAATTCGGGAAGGTCTCCCGTGCCTCATCTTCATCTCCAAATTCAGGACACGGCTTATCCGGGCGGACCGACCCGACCGTTTTGCCTGAGAAACATCATCGAGATCAACCCGGCCGGAACCGCGCAAACGTATCACACCTCCCTCATTCCGCCGGAAGGAGCACGGCTGGCGCGACCCACGCCGTTGCCAGCCCTCCACGCGCTTTTTTGCAACTGGCTGCCGGGCGAATACCGTTACCGCATCTCGCTCGACAACCAGGCCGCGCGCGAGGAAACCCTCCGGCTCGATTTCGACGAGATGGGACGGTTTCGTCTTCGGTCCCGCCGCCATGCCGCGCAACTCACCGCGTTCCTTTCGCAGAATGTTTTCTATACCGTCGATTACGAAGGCCCGCGCGACAGCCTCCTTGCCCTGATTTCCGCCGGCCTGGCGCGGGTTCCGTGCCTCGCCGATCCGGGTGTTGTCTGGGACGACCATGTCAGCCCCTCCCCGTTTTATGGCGGAGTCGCGCGCAAACTTCACGACATCGCCGATCCCTACCTCGGGCCAAACCTGCGCGCCTATCGCTACTCGATGCAGGCGGGCGAACATGGTTTTGAGGTTCGCTGCGAGTTGAAATCCGATGCGGGCAACACGGCGCCGCATCGGATTTCGACGACACTGAATTCCCGCTTCGGCATCCGGCGGATCGAGGCGCAACTCGGTAACGACGCCGTCCTCCGGGCGGAACTGATCGATCCTTTGCTTCCGCCGGAAAAATCAGAAACGCGGAATGACCGCCAAAAGCCGTCGTCGTCGTTTGGAGTCTTTTCCCGTGAATAAAAAATTTCTTCTCATCCTGCTGGCGGGCCTCGGCTTCCCGGCGCCGGCCGGCGCGCGCGAGGTCAACCTTGTCCAGAATCCCGGCTTCGAAACGGTCTATCCGTCGTCGAAACTGCCCGTCGATTACGAGCTGGAGGGCGCGGCTTTCCGGGGATACCTGGGCGGCTGGGATGATTACGCCACCAACGGCATCATCTTTCCCGGAAACGCCCCGACGGGCGGCTCCGTGGGCCAGCTTGTGCGCGGCATCGATCAGTCCAAGGGACGCTGGATCAGCTTTCGCTTTCGCGGCCTGGCCGAGGACGGGTTTTCCATCCCGGATAATTCGCTCGAGATGAAGATCGAGTTTTATTCCAAGAACGGAACGAATTACCTCGACTGCGCCTCGAGGCCGATCTACGGCGAAATCGAGCGGGACCGGAAAAATCTCACCGTCAACGGCGATCACCATCTTGGCGGAGCGGCCGTGTGGCGCAGCTACGAGTTGGAGGAACTCCTTCCCTTTCGCGAGGTCGATGCGGTGAGAATCAGCGTTTTGTACAGGCAGGGGGTCGCGACGCGGCCGCAACACGCCGCCTTTTTGATCGACGACTTTTCCCTGGTCCAGCGCGCCCGGTCCCTCACCGGCCGGATCGACCCGGCGGAGCGCATCCCCGCCGTGAACGCCTCTGCAAACATCGACATCGGGAAGCTCATCTCCCTCGGCGGCCGCTGGTATTACGAACCCGACGCAGGCGAAACGGCCCACGCCTCCCACCTGACGGTGACGGAGGACAATTCCGACCGCCTGTTTTACAAGAGCGACCGGCTGATCAACCCCTTTCTCAACAATATGACGGCGTGGCTTCGCGCCGGTTACCTGGACGAGCGGAGCAGCCTCGTCACAGAGGACAAGTTCGTGCCGGACAACGTCGTCATCACGTTCAAGGGCGACGGATTTCTGACGATGATAACGAAGGGGCTGCCGAACCACCCGACGGCGAAATTTCCGGGCTTCAATCCGAACCATATCCAGGAAAAGCCCCGGACCTATCGGCTGCCGCTGGAACCGGTCCTCAACCCGGACGCCGTGGCGGTGAATGACTCGGACCGGAATGACGCACTTCCGATGGGCCCCATTGGCGTGGCCATCAACGGCGTCGTTTTCTTCAACCCGTTCGACGCGGGCATGCAGGACGCCTCCAACATCATGGACTACTGCTGCGGACATCCGAGCCCGGACAGCCAATATCACTATCACAAATACCCGATCTGCGTGAACACGCCCTTCGTCGACAAAGGCGACGGTCCCTCCGAGGTCATCGGTTTTGCTTTCGACGGCCTGCCCATTTACGGGCCGTATCAAGAGGCGGGGATCATGGCCAAGGACTCGACCACGAATCCACTGAACGCGTTCAACGCCTGCTACGATCCGGTGCGCGGCTGGCATTACCACGTTACTCCCGGAAAATTTCCATACATCATCGGCGGTTATTTCGCGAAGGCCGAACCGAGCGACTTCAGGCGCCGTCCCCTGGGCCCGCCCGGCGGCGGGCCGCCCTCCTTGGGGCAATCCGGGCCTCCGCCCGACCCTCGCCAATAAGCTTGGGTGGGCTGGGTGGCTTGCGCGGATTGGAAACGCTCTATTTTTAGTCGTTCCTGCCGATGGAGGCCATGCAGGCCGGCGAGAAGAAAGCGAGGCGGGAGCGCCGGTCCGTGCGCGGAAGCGGGCGGATTCGGCAACGACAAGCGTCTTCATGGGCCCGATGATGGCAGGCTTTTGGGAAAGGCGTTAGCTCTGCATCGGCTGCGTGGCTTCGGAAGGCTAATAAAGAACCCCGCCGCAAGCAGCGGGGTATTAGGGATTCGCTTCCTGTCCCGCCACGGCGGGACCCGGACAACGAAGTAGTCCGGGCCACCCGAAAAGGCACCGCAGCCCGGGGGACTCGTCCCTCGGCGACGGCTACCAACTGCACGCCGCAAGCGGCGGAGAATTAACCCGCACGAGATTAAAATGCTCTAATTCGGGCGCTGTTTGACCGGCTCCTCCCCGGAATCGGGCGGGGGTTGCGGCGGCGCGGACGGCGCGGAGAGAGGAACGGGATCGGGGATTTTTTTCCCGGTCGAGGTTTGGAGGACGCCGTCGCGTTCGAGGACATCGCTTACGCGGAAAAAATCGCCGTTCTCGTGTTGCAGGAATTTCGCCATTTCATCGAGATGGAAGGGCCGCGAGCCGCGGCGGCCAAAGACGACGGTCTGGTTGCCGCTTTCATCGACCACGCGGTCGCGGTCGAGGCCGCGGGAAACGGCCATCGCGACGCCGTCCTTCACGGGATAGGTGGCGATGAGCCGGGGGTTTGGCGTGGGATCGAACCCCTCCGCCCCGGGCACGGTGTCGGGCGAGATCAATTGCACGACGCGGAGGCCGTTTTTCCCGTCGGCAACGAGGGCGAACATGGAGGCGTTGATGGAACCGACCTGGACGGCGCGCGCATCGTTTATTTGGCCGTCGGCGCTGAACATTTGCTCCAGTCGCGGCTGTTCCGGCTTTTCGACGTCGATGATGGCGAGTCCCTCCGATCCGTCGGCCACGTAGACATAATCGCGGGCGACGTAGAGGCGATGGGGCGATTTCAAGGGGACGATCGCGTGGGAAACGGGAATGGGACGAATCGGGTCGGCGATATTCAATACCTTGAGGCCTTGCGCATCGCTGACGAAGAGGTATTGGAACTGGACGGAGAGATCGACCGGATTCTGGACGAAGGGCCCGGTGTATTCTCCGGCGAGTCGGGGCTTCAGGGGATTTTCAATGTCGACGACTTCGATTCCACGCGGGCAGGCGACGTAAAGATTGCGTCCCGCGACAAAGGCCTTGGTCGCGCCGGTAAGTTTGCCGTCGGGATTAAAAGCGGCGACCTTGTGGAGGAAATTGTTTTGCGGATCGCCGTCGAAGAGGCAGGTGGTGTCGACGATGACAAGGCCCTCCTTGAGGTCGGTGACAAAAACGCAGCCGTAGATCGGGCTGATCGGCTGCTCTTCATTGACCGGATTATGGGCGCGCTTCGGGTCGTTCTCGAGGGTGCCGGGCAACGCGACCGAAGTGGCGTAGGGCGTCCGGACGCAGGTGCGCTGTCCCAGGGGGGAGACGGGCGAGCTGACGGTCCGTTGGGAGAAGCCTTTTTGGTCGATTTCGGCGACGTCGTCGACTTCCAGCCCGCCGGTTCCGGCGGCGGTGTAGAGGTATTCGCCCCGGAGGGTCAAATCCTGGACGACATGGCCGCCGAAGATATCGAGGCTGTTGTGGTGGTAGGCCTCGTGGAGGATGCGTCCGCCGTTGACATGTTCAGCAAAATTTTTCGGATAGGCGAGTTGCTGCAGATGGCTGCCGATGGCGGCCTGGGGCTCGTCCTGCTCGGTCCAAACGACGCCGTAAAAGCCGCCCGAACCGGCGCCAACGTAGGCGTAGCGGCCGAAGAAGTTCACGGTGCCGGTGCCGAAACCGAGGAGTTGCGCCATGACGGCGTTGTTGTCCATTTGCGCGGAGAGATGGCAGTCGGTACAATTCTTCGTCGTGCCGACGCCGCTGGTGGTGTGGGGGAAATGGGGATTGAAGGCCTGGCCGCTGTAACCTTCGGCGGAGACGGTCTGCTCCTGGGAGTAGACCCATTCGCGGTTGGCGTTTTGCGAACCGACGACGACCGCGCTCGACGACCGGATGATGGCCAGCCGGTGGTCCTTGACGGTGCCGTCCAATCCGAGCATGAAGACGTCGTCGCGGACGACCTGCGGATTGTAGGTCGTGAAGTTGCGGCTGACGGTGCCTTCGAATTTATTCGTGATGACCCGTTCATTCGCCTTCATCGGCAGGTGGCAGCCGAAGCAACTGGTGACCCAGGAGGAGTGGCATATCTGGCAATCCATGTTCGAGTTGTCGTGGGCGAGTTTTCGCCGGCACATTTCGCGGGTGGGCGGCACATCGCCCCAGGTTGTGCCGTCGCGATAGAGCGTCTTGGCATAGCGGGCCTTGGCGTTGTAGTGGGGCGAGAGGGGATTGATGACGTCGATGGTTTGCGGGATGTTCCACTTCACGTCGGGGCTGAGGGACGATTGCTGGTAGAGCTCGGCGCCCTGCCAGAAGAAGCGCGGCCCCCACGAGGTCGCGCTGTCGTTGAGGTTGACCGGCACGACCTTCCCGTCCTTGTCGAGCCGGCCGCCCTTGCCGGAGGTCATCAACGTGGGACGTTTGTCGATGGTCCCGTGGCAATCGACGCAGGCGATGGTGATTGCGTTGCGGGTCTCGCCGTAGAGCATCCCGTTGCCGTGGTCGTCGGCGATGAAATGGCAATCGACGCACTGCATTCCTTTCTGGAGATGGACGTCGTTCAAGTGGACCGCTTTGGCGAATTTATCGGGATCGTCGGGGGCGATGATCTTGTCGTCGGCGTCGAGCAAATTGCCGTGACGGTCCTTCTTAAAGACGGCGCGGAAGACCCAGCCGTGGCCGTGGTAATCGGCGAACTGGGTGTCCTTGAGCTTCGGATTGAGCTCGGAGACCTTCTCCAGGAAATTCAAATCGCCCCAGAGTCCGCGGGCGGCGGCGGCTTCGGGATTTTTCAGCGCCGATTGGATCAGCTCCTCGTCGGTGGGGTCCTTTTGCACCTTGGGGTACATGAACTCGCCGTCGGTCTCCTCGTCCCACCAGGTGTAGCCGAGGTAGGGGTTCACAAAATTATTGCCCTGGTGCATGTGGCAGATCATGCACTGGCTGCTCGGAATCGCCGTGGTGAACTGGTGCTTGATCGGGTGGCCGCGTTCGTTTTTCGGGATGGTCGGATCGAGGCTGAAGCTGAGGCCCTGGTTGCCATATTTGGCGTACCAGCCCGAGTTGGTCGGGGAGCGGTCGTTGGCATAGACGACATGGCAGGCGGTGCAGCCGCTGGAACGGTAATCGCCCGGATGATCGTTCGAGCCCATGAAGCCGAGGAGCGGATCGTGCAGGCGGGTTTTTTGGGCGTTGAGAATCGTGGGATCGATCCGGGTGTTGGTGCCGAGGCCGCGATCCGAGAGGGTGTTCATCGGCTTGCCGGTCTCCTCGTCGGGATTGGGGTTGCCGAGCTGCGACGGGAGGACGCCGCCCTTTTCAAACACGCGAAAGATGTTTCCGGGCTGGCCGATTTCGAATCGGGGCAGGGGGAGAAGTTCGGGCAGAAAACCTTTCGTGCGCGTCTCTTCGGCGGTGACGGGGCGGGGGCTGGTCAGGGCGAGCGGCTCGCCGTTCGCGCTGTAATCCTGTCCGAAGAGCGGATTCTTCAAGTGGAAGGCGCCGTTGTTATAGGCGGCGGCGGCCCAGAGCATGGCGCCGTGATTCATCATGCTGTGGGTGACCTGATCGACGATGTCGCCATCCGCGGCGCCCTGCCGTTGGGCCTCGGCGCCGTGACACAACCCGCAGGCCTTTTCCGCCACGCGGAGATCGCCGGGATTGATGAACTGGATGAATTGGGGGGATTCGTGGTTGAGCACGACCGTGGAATTGGCGGGATTGGCCGACGTTTTCCAGAATTCCTTGTTGAGCGGCTGGACGTGGGAGGCGGCCTTGAAGGCGTTGTAACGGGCCGGGTCTTTCTCAAAACCGGAAAATTGTTTTTCCAGGGCGAGGGAGGCGTTGCCTCCGTGGCAGTCGGCGCAACCCAGCACGACGCTGGGCGAGTTGTGCATGTCTTCGATCCCGTGATGACAGGCGAGACAGGCGACGCTTTTGGCATCGGCTTGGGCACGGGTTTGGTCGATCAGGTTGCGCGGAGGGAGCGAGGCGTCGGCGGACTGCGCGGCGGGAAGAGGGCGTTCCATGACGATCGCAAGCGCGACGTTGAGGGTCAGGAGGGCCGCGGGCACGAGGGTCAGTGGAAGCGGAAGTTTCACCGGAGGGTCAATAGGTAAAGGTTACCGAGGCGAAACCGCTGTAGAGGAAGGCGTCGACATGGCCGGCCGGGCCCGAGTCGTATCCCGGGACCGGAATGGTGTTGGATTCGTAGATGGCTTTGTAGCCGTTGCCGGGAAGCAAGGCGCCGAGTCCGGCGGAAAGGATGATGTTGTTGGTCAACAGCGGGCGATACTGGACGCCGGCGCTGAGGTCCCATCCGACTTCGGGCGTGATGTTCGCGGCGTGGAGGGCGAGGTCGACCGGCTCGACATCGGCCATGCGAATGTAGTTGGCGTTGAGGAAGAGCTTGAGGGTGGGCAGCAGGTCCATGTCGGCGCCGACTCCATAAATGAAGACCCCGGGATTGACGAAGTTGGCCTGGCCCTCGGTCTTGCTCGAGCGGAGGTCGATGACGAGGCTGTTGGTCTGCTTGAAGTTGACGTCGGTATCGCCGAAGACAAAGCCCTGCCGGGCGTAGTAGCTGAAGGGCCCGCCGATGAAATTGGGGTTGTCGAGAATGGTGTCGAAGCCGGTGGCCTGGCCGCCGGTGGGATTGCTGTCGCCGGAAGCGTAGAAGAACGAGGCTTTGTAGCGGATCCAGTCCTGGTCGTAGGAGAGTTCGAGCGCGCCCATCCGGGCGTTGATATCGACGGGGCCGCCGGCGAGGCCGTTGAGGGTGTCCTTTCCGACCACTTCGTAAAACGAGTGGGTCACGTTGAACCTTCCGATATGGCCGTCTCCGTTCCAGCCGAAATAGTAGGCGCGTATGTCGTGCGGTTCGATCGGGCCGCCGAGGACTTCGGGGTCGACGAGGTTTCCGGTCCGGTCGTAGTGGGTATCGGCATCGTCGAGATTGGTGAGGAAGCTGAGCTGGGCGGTGTAGCCTTTGGCGAAGAAATCCTGGCGGTAGACATTGGCGATGAAGACATACTGGTGGCGCGAGTCGAAGGTGTTGAGCTCGGAATAGGTGTCCTTCTCCCGCATGTCGAACGCAGCGAGGTTGTACTGCCAGCGATTGCTGTCCATGTTGCCGAAAAGGCGGAGGCCGAGGTTGGTGTCGTTGAAGACGAAGCCGCGAAAATCGCTGTTGAAGGGCTGATTGCCGACGCGGAGGGACATGAAGTCGTAGTTGTCGGTGAAGTCGGCGAGATGAAGCTCGAGAAAGGCTTCCTGCAACGCGGCGAAATCCTTGGTGCGCGTGACATAACTGCTTCCGAACTCGGCGGGTCCGGCGTAGACGAAACCAGGCCCCGGGCCGAGGAGGGCGCCGGGATCGCCCGGCAGGAGGCCGCCGGGATTGGTAAAACCGCCGGGATTGCCGCCGGCGTTGGAACCGTTGCCGCTGTTGTTGGTGAGGACGCCGTTGTTGTCGGACTGGGCGCCGCTGCCGCGGGGATCGACGCTCAAGATTCCGTTCTCTTTGACCCGGACATAGTTGATGTTGTAGACCGGCTCGATGTGCAAATCCCAGGTGACGGGTTGGAAGACGGTCTCGCCCTTGAAGAGATCGAGCTTGAACGAGAGGAACTGATCGACCTCCTGCTGGTCGCCCTGGCCGAAAAATTCGGAGCTGTTGGCGCCGGCGGTGCTGACGCCGCTGGGGGTGGGGATGTCGCGCGCCTCGTAGGAGGTGAAGCTGGTGGCCGTGAGCGCCAGGAAGATGTCCTGCCCGAGAACCGGCACGTCGCCCTTCAACACGCTTTGCTTGTAGGGGTCCCACAACTCGGGCGTGGCGTACATGTAGGGGGTCTCGGGTTCGGGGTTGTTGTAACGCATCCACACGGGGATATCCAAATCCCAGCGGTCGGGCACGGCGATGGTTCCGGGAGGGAGTTGCTCCTCGGGGTAATCGCGGTTCTGCCAGGTTTTGGTGACGCGATGAATATCGAGCAGGGGGGCGTGGGGCTGGTCGAGGAGCGGGTCCCTTTCCAGCCCGTAGTCGGGCGGCGTGCCGGGGGGTGTCTGATAAAAGGGAGGCAGGATCGGTTTTTTGGACGCTCCCGGATCAGGGTTGTAAGTGGCGTCGTCGTAGGTCGAGGTTTGGGAGAGGAGGGGGGAGAAAGCGGCGAGCCCCAGTACAAGGAGTGTAAGGAGCGGACCTTTCATAGGTTCTCATGGCAGTCGGATTCAAACGCCGTTTGGGACAGCAGGTTGGGTGACAAAGTTTCCCCGCCCGAAGCGGCATGGAAAGCAAAAAATCGGAAGGCCCGAGGGTTGGCCGGAGGCCTGCACGTTGCGATGCCGGCCACGGGAGATTAGAGGGAGGCGTTTTGCGGAAATTTGGCGTAGGGGAGACGGGCGCCGCGATAGGTGTACTCGTCGGCGCGGATGGCGGTGGGCGCCTCGAACCCGACCGTGCCGGCGGCGGAGATGAGATCGTCCTGGTCGACGCCGTCGCCGCTGACGCCTATCGCCCCGATGAGGACTCCATTGCGGTAGAGGGGAAAGCCGCCGGGGAAGATGGTGATGCCGTTGGGCAGAAACGGATTGACGGAGGCGTTGGCGTTGGGGGTGGCGGGCGGAATGGGGTTTTGCGAAAGGGCGTTTTGGAGGAGGTAGTAGGGTCCGGCGGCGGTGCCGTCGATCCCCGGCGGATAAGTGGACTGGGCGAGGAACCCGACCGCGCGGCTCGACAGGGCCATGGTGTTGTTGGAGAAGAAGAGGGCGGTGCGGGCCTTCTGGGCCGCGACATCGTAGCTGAAAATGGTGGCGTCGGGAGTGCGGAACGAGCCGAGCACCTGGGGCCGGGGAAAGGCGTACGGAGCGGTCGAGGGGGGAGGGAGGGGAGCGTCCGGAGCGACCGGCACACCGGCCCCGGTGGTGTTGTAATAATCGATGACGACGATGAAGACTTCGGCGGCGGAGCCCAGGGGATTGCGAATGGCGCCGCGGGTTTGCGCAGCCCGGACGGCGGCCTGGTAAAGGATGGTGGTGACTTCGGCCTGGCTGAGACGGGGCTGACCGTTGACGGGCGTTGCGATGGGGCTGGCGATGATGGGGTCGCGGACTTCGCCGCCTGAGATCGTGGAGAGGGGGGATGGGACGGGCAGGATGGGGATGGCGGTCTGAGTGAGGGGGTTTGTGTTGTAGGGGAGAAGTCCGGCCTGGAAAGGCGCGCCGGGGGAGGCGGTGGCGGGGAACGCGGGGTCGAAGTTGCCGGGAATGAGCGCGGCGGTTCCGGCAGACCCGCCGGTGAAATCGGTGTAGGGCAGGCGGATGCCGTTGATCAGGACCTGGGTGGCGAGGATGCTTGAGGGCGGGCCATAACCGCTTTGGGCCATGACGGCGATGTTTTCGTCGATGTCGGGTCCGGGGACAAAGTTCAAGGCGTCGGGAGTTGTGCCGCTGTCGACGCCGACGCCGCCGACGAGAATGCCGCCCTCGTAAAGGGGAACCCCGCCGGGATTTCCGCTCAAACTGGTTCCGGGAATGCCGATGGCCGGATTGGCCGGATTGCGGAAATGGTTGATGTCGGAAAAAGGGAGGCTGGAAAAACCAACGCCGACGAGCGGACCGGGGGAGGTGTTCGAGATTCCGGGCGGGAAGTGGGGCTGGATGATGTAGCCGGCCGTCCGGCTGGTGAAGGCTTCTCCGCCGCTGCTGAGGAAGGCGGCGGTGCCCGCCTTGGCGATGGCGTTGGCGGTCTGGGTGGCGGTGGGTGGGCCGGAAACGCCGTAAACGCCGAGGACGAAACCTTCGCGATCGGTCACGGCGATGACGCTGTTGGGGCTGTAAGTCGCGGCAGCCTGGGCGGCCTGTCCGAGAATGGTGTTGACGTCGCCGAGGGCCAAGGAGGGCGCGCCGAAAGCGTGTCCCGCCGAGGCAAGCGCCAGAAACGCCGTGATGGCGAAGAGGTGATTGGGCGGGATCCTCCTTTCCGCTTGTCGGGTTGGCATGAATCCCATGATAACGCGGCGCCGTATCAATCAAGTCGATTCGGGTGGGAAAACAGGGATGGGACCGTCGCGCAGCGCGCGACGGCTACCACCGCACGCCGCTACAGAGAACGGAATGTCCACCTATTCTAGAAGCCGATCTTGACGCCGGCCTGGACCGATTGGCCGAAATAATTGCTTTGGCCCGCCTGGACGACGTAATCGCCAAAGAGGCAAATCTGTCCGCTGAGATCGGCGGTGAGGCCGCAATCGATGAGAGCCGAATCGCGGCTGGGGTGGGGCGTCGTGACGGTAAACGGCGCTGCGACGACGTTGACGAGCTGGGCGTCGATGCCCTGGCTCTGATCCATGAATTCGTGCTGCCACGAGGCATCGAGGTGGGGGGTGAGGAGGACCTTTCCGGTCTGGAAGACATAACTTACGTGGCCGCCGAAGCGGCTGCGGAGGGAATCGGTTTGCTGCTTGTTCACGGATTCGTCGGCGCCGAGCACTTCGGCGCCGTCCTCGGTGAACGAGTTGACGTCGAGATGGGTGTACTGGACTCCGGCGAGGGGGCCGAAGGTCCATTTGTTGACATGGAAATCGTATCCGCCGTCAAGGTCGCCGGTGATCTGATCGCCATCGGGGGCGCCATGCGCGACGGCCGTAGCGCCGCCGATGGAAAGGTTCCGGTCCTCGGTAAAATTATCGAACCCGTAACTGCCGATCGCGTTGGCGTACCAGCCGTCCTGGGCGTAGCTGATGTAGGCCCCGGGGGCGTAGCTGTCGACGGTGGCTTTGCTGCCGATATTATCGAGGGTGGCATCGGTATGGGTGTAACCGAAGAGGGCGCCGACGCGGAGATGGGGGGTGATCCGGTAATCGATGCCGGTTTGGACGGCGCCGCTGGTGCTGTCGGAATGGGCCAGGTCGGCCTGGGAGAAGTTTTGGGCCAGGACGGCGTTGCCGGCGACGAAGACGTTGTAATCATAGCCCTTTTCCGGAGAGCTCGTCGGCTGCATGTTGCCCATGTCGATTCCTGCCAGGACGGGATCGGCGCTATCGCTGAGGAGGCCGTGCGGGAGGGGAGCCGGAGTCCATGCGAGGAGGCGGCTGCTGACCTGGGCGAGGCCGGGGTCCATGTTCGGATCGAGGATGGTGAGGCCGCTCGAATCGATCTGCCCGTTGCGGGCAATGAAAGCGCCGGTGGACGCGCGTCCGCTTTCGAGATAGTCATCGAGTATCTGCGTCGAGAAAACGGCGTTGTTGAAGACACTGGTGCGGGCGAAGTTGGCGAATTTTTCGGGGTTCATTTGCTCCAGGGCGTCTTCCACCGCCTGCGGACTGCCTATGATCGATTGGAAGGCATTAAAGAGGGCCGGATTAGAGGTGGCGAGATTGGGGTTGGCGAGATAGAGGGCGATCGCCGTCTGATTGGGGGTCAGGGAGATTCCAGGGATGGTGTTGAGTTGCAAATTGACGGAGATGACATCGAGAGAGAAATCGTCGCCACTGTTGATGATGCTTCCGGTTACCTGGTATCCGGCGGGATTGGTAATCGGCGTGATGTAGCCCGGGCCCGCCGCGGTAATGCCGGTCGTGGTTTCAACCACGGTGAAGAGATCGCCTTTGACCGGGACAAAATTGAATTTGACGGCGAGCGAGCCATCGAGGGTGGCGGCGCCGGTGACGTTAAGGACGTCGTTGGCGACATTCAATCCGCCGACCGGAGCGGCGTTGAGTTGGATGGTCAGCGTGCCGGCGGTCTGGGTATAACCGGCCGGCATGTTGATTTGAATTCCGCCATTGCCGGAAGTGGTGAGGTTGCCGCCATTCTGTGTGACCAAGCCGGTTCCGAGGGCGTTGGCGTTGCCGACCATAAGCGTTCCGGCGGAAATCAGGGTGCCGCCGGTGTAGGTGTTGACGCCGCCGAGGACGCTGGCGCCGGAGCCGCCCTGGGTAAAGGTCGCGCCGCCGCCGATCGCGCCGGCATTGGTCTCGGAAAAGACGCCGGTTCCGCTGGTCGTGACAGAGACGGTGTCGTTCAGCGCGCCGGTCAGGCTGAGGGTTCCCGCGCTGACCGCCGTGGCGCCGGTGTAGGTGTTGACGCCGCCGAGGACGCTGGTGCCGGAGCTGCCCTGGGTAAAGGTCGCGCCGCCGCCGATCGCGCCGGCATTGGTCTCGGAAAAGACGCCGGTTCCGCTGGTCGTGACGCCGCTGGTGCCGTTCAGGGAGCCGGTCAGGCTGAGGGTTCCCGCGACGGCCGTGGTGGCGCCGCCGTAGATGTTCGGGCCGGAGAGAACGGTCGTGCCCGCGCCCGTTTGGGTGAATGCGCCGCCGCCGCTGATCGCGCCGGAGAGGGTGTTGGTGACGCCCGCGCCCTCGAGGCCGGCAACGGTGCCGCCATCGGTAATGGCGTTGGATTGGGTCGCGCCATTCGCTTCGTCGAACGACAGGGTTGCGCCGCCCGCAACCGAGACCGCGCTGGCGTTGTTGATGGACCCGGCGGCGCCGTTGCCGATTTGCAGGGTGCCTGCGGCGACGGTCGTGGCGCCGCCATAGCTATTCGCGCCGGAGAGAACGGTCGTGCCGACGCCTGTTTGGGTGAACGCGCCGCCGCCGCTGATCGCGCCGGAGAGGGTGTTGGTGACGCCCGCGCCCTCGAGGCCGGTGACGGTGCCGCCATCGGTAATATTGTTGGATTGGGTCGAGGCGGTCGCTTCGTCGAAGGCGAGGGTTGCGCCGCCCGCGACGGAGACCGCGCTGGCGTTGGCGATCGATCCGGCGGCGGCGTTGCCGATTTGGAGGGTGCCTGCGGCGACCGTCGTGGCACCACCATAGCTATTCGCGCCGGAGAGAACGGTCGTGCCCGCGCCTGTTTGGGCGAACGCACCGCCGCCGCTGATAACGCCGGAGAGGGTGAGGTTGCCCGCGGACATATCGACCACCGTGCCGTTGTCGGTGATGGTGTTGGATTGGGTCGAGGCGGTCGCCTCGTCGAAGGCGAGGGTCGCGCCGGAGGCGATGGTGACCGCGCTGGCGTTGGCGATGGATCCGGCGGCGCCGTTACCGATCTGGAGGGTGCCGTCGTTGACCACCGTTGCGCCGGTGTAGGAGTTGGCGGCGGCGAGCAGAACGGTTCCCTTGTTCGTGCCGTCGCCGATGGTCAAAGCCTGGCCGCTGATCACACCGCCGTAAGTCGCGGTGGTGTTGGTCGCGGCGGCGAGGGTGTTGGTGCCGGCATCCAGGGTGATGGTCTTGTTGGTGTCGGGGGCCGGATCGTTGGTGATGAGTTCACCGCCGCCGAGCGTGAGGTTGCCGCTGCCGAGGTTGGTGTCGACCGCGGCGACGCTGATGGCGCCGCCGTCGATTGTCGTGCCGCCGGTGTAGGTGTTGACCCCCGACAAGGTGAGGGTGCCCGAGCCGACTTTGGTCAAACTGCCGCCGGTGCCTTCGATGACGCCGGCAAAGGTGGTGGAATCGGACGTGCCGAGGGTCAACGCGTTGGCTCCGAGATTGACGAGGGTGGAGGCGGAAGCGCTGACGAGATCGTTGATGGTTTGATTGCCGGCGGTGGAGATGTCGAAGGTGGCGTTGTTGGTGAGGGTGATGCCGCTGCTGGTCGAGAGGCTGCCGCCCGCGCCAAGCGCGAGGGTGCCGCCGCTGATGGTGGTGGCGCCGGTGAAGGTGTTCGCGCCGGTCAGCTTCCATGTGCCGCCGCCCGACATGGCGAGGCCGCCGGTGCCCGCGATGATGCTGGCGAGGTTGCCGTTGCCGGCGCCGGTGAGGGTCAAGGTAAAGCCGTTGTTGGCGAGGGTTCCGGTGTTGGTCAAGTCGACGGTGCTGCCGCTGTCGGCACCGATGGCGGCGTTCGCGCCGAGGGCGATGAGGCCGGTGTAGGTGTCGACGCCGCTGACGCCTTCCAACGCGCCGTTGCCGGAAATCCCGGTTCCGCTGAGGTTCAAGGCGACGGCCGTGGTGGTGGTGATGCCGCCCGACATCTGGAGCGCCGCGCCGCCGGCGACGGTGACTCCCGAAGTGGAGGTCCCGACGCCGGTGCCCAAGGCGCTGTTATTGGCGATGTTCAACGCGCCGGCGCTGACCGTGGTCGCGCCGGTGTAGGTGTCGGCGCCGCCGAGGGTGAGTGTTCCCAATCCGGCCTTGGTCAATGAGAAGCCGGTCCCGCTGATGCCGTCCTGGTCATCGAGGATGCTGCCCGCATCGGTGACGGTCCATGTCTGGGAACCGCCGAGGGCGATGTCCGCGGTGATCGTCTCGGTGCCCGCGACGCCGGTCTCGACGGTAAGGCCGTTGTTGATCGTCAGGGTGCTGCCGCCGCTGATGAGCGCGCCCGCGCCGGTGGGCGTAAAGGTGAGGGTGTTGATGGCGATATTTGAGGTGACCGCCAGGGTGGGATTCGTGGGAGGAGCCGGCAACGTGGCGCCGACGAAGATATTGGTGGTTCCGGTAATCGCGTTTGTCGGGACCGTGCCGCCGCTGGGGGCGGTGCTATAATTGTCCAACTCGGAAAAGACGGTGGGATTCGTACCGCCGCCGGTGAAGTAGTACCCGTTGGCAACGCTGAAGGTGACGCTGATAGAAGTGCCGCTACCGCTGAACACGGCGGTGTCGCCGGCCAAGGTGCCGGACAAGGTGCCGAGGGTGAAGTCGGACGCGGAGAGGCCGCCCGAGGCGGAAACGAAGTTATAGGCGGTGCCGGTGGTCGCGCCGGTGAGGGCGTCGACGTTGAGGACGATCGAGTCGGCCGCCAGTGAAGCCGCGCCGCTGAGACTGACCTTGTCGGTGCCGGTACCGACGTCGATGGAGAGCGTGCCCGTGCCGCTGGGGACCGTGAGGGTGGTGGCGTTCAGGGTGTTGAACGCGCCACTTTGCAGGTTGATGGCGCCGCCGGAATCGAGGGTGATCGCGCCAACGGTGTTGGTCGTGCCCGCCGCGGTTAATGTCGCGTTGTTGTTCACCAGGACGGTGCCGTTGAGGGTGCTGGTGCCGTTGAGGGCCAAAGCCGCGCCGTTGTTGAGAGTGGTGTTGCCGGCGACCGTGCCGCTGGCGATGGCGTTGTTGGCGCCACTCACCGTGATGCCGCCTGTCGTCAAAGTTCCGGTGCTGCTGACCGTGTTGTTGCCGGCGAGAGTCACGGTGCCGACCGTGCCGGTACCGCTGAGGGTGGCGAGATTGGCGAGCGCATCGTTGCCCGCCGTGCCGGTGACCGACAAGGCCGAGCTCGCGTTCTGGGTGATCGCGCCCGTTACCGTGCCAGCGATCGTGTTGCCAGCGCCGCTCACCGTGATCCCTGTTGTCGTCAATGGTCCGGTCAAGGTATCGGTTCCGGCCAAAGTCACCGTGGTGACCGAGCCGGAGCCGCTGCCGGTCAAGGTCGCACCGGAGGCCAGCGCATCGCTGCCCGCCGTGCCGCTGACCGTCAAGCCTGAACTCGTATTCTGCGTGATCGCGCCCGTTACCGTGCCGGCGATCGTGTTGCCAGCCCCGCTCACCGTGATCCCTGTTGTCGTCAATGATCCGGTCAAGGTGTCGGTTCCGGCCAAAGTCACCGTGGTGACCGAGCCGGAGCCGCTGCCGGTCAAGGTCGCACCGGAAGCCAGCGCATCGCTGCCCGCCGTGCCGCTGACCGTCAAGCCTGAACTCGTATTCTGCGTGATCGCACCCGTTATCGTGCCGGTGCCGATGACATTGCCGGTGCTGCTTACCGTAATACCGCCTGTTGTGAGCGTTCCCGTGCTACTGACCGTATTGTTGCCCGCCAGCGTTATGGTGCCGACCGTGCCGGTGCCGCTGAGAGTGGCGAGATTGGCGAGCGCATCGGCGCCCACGGTGCCGGTGACCGTCAAGCCTGAACTGGCGGCCTGCGTGATGGCGCCCGTGACGGTGCCCGCAATCGTGTTTGTGCTTCCGTTGACCGTGATTCCGCTGGTGATCAGGGACGCGCTGCCGGTGAGCGTATCGCCGCCGCCGTTCAAGGTAACGACGCCGACGGTTCCCGAACCGGTGAACGCGGTGGAAGCGCCGTTGGTGAGGCTGACGTTGCCCGTGAGGGTTCCGCTCTGGGTCACGGCCGCGCCGGAAGCCACGGTGACCGCGCCGGTTTCGGTGCCGCTCAAGGTGTTGCCCGTGCTGTTGAAAGTCACGCCACCGCTCAAAGTCAAACCGGTGCCGTTGACCGTGCCGCTTGTGACGCTGGTTGTGCCGTGGATGGTGCCGTCGCCGCCCAAGGTCGCCCCGGAGGCGACGGTGACCGCGCTGCCCGCCGCGAGCGAACCGTTGACCACCAACGTGCCCGCGCTGATCGTCGTCGCGCCGGTGTAGGTGTTGACGCCGGTGAGGGTGAGCGTGCCTGAGCCGTTTTGGACCACCGCGCCCGCCCCGGAAATCGCGCCCGAGAGGGTTTGCGCCGCCGAGCTGTTGTAATTGAACGTGCCGCTATTGGCGATGGCGCCCGCGTAGGTTCCCGAACCCAGATCGCCCGCGCCGCTTATGGTCAGCGTGCCCGCGCTGATGGTCGTTCCCCCCGTGTAGGTATCGTTGGCGGTGACGTTCAGCGTGCTGCCTGCGCCTTCCTGGGTCACGGTGCCCGTTCCGGAAATGATGTCGCCATTATCGTTAATCGTGCCCGTGCGATCAACGACCAGGGACCCGTTGTCGACAATATTGCCGTGGCCGGGGCTGCCGGTGGCGCCGCCGTTCCCGAGTTGCAGCGTGCCGGCCGCGATCGTTGTCCCGCCGGTATAAGTGTTGGTGCCGGTAAGGATCAGCGTACCCGAGCCGTTTTGGACCACCGCGCCCGCGCCGGAAATCGCGCCCGAAAGCGTTTGCGCCGCCGAGCTGTTGTAATTGAACGTGCCGCTATCGGCGATGGCGCCCGCGTAGGTTCCGGAACCCAGATTGCCCGCGCCGCCAATGACCAGCGTGCCCGCGCTGATGGTCGTCGCACCGGTGTAGGTGTTGACGCCGGAGAGGGTGAGCGTGGACGAACCGCCCATGTTGAGGGCGATGTTGTTCTGGTTGGCGCCGACGCCGCCGATGACGCCGCTGAAAGCGTCGGCGGTGCCGTTGTCGATCGTGAGGGTGGAGACGGAGGAACTGCCGCCGACGACCGCGTTGCCGACGCCGGTGCCGGCAGTGGTCAGGCTGGAGATGGTCTGGCTGACGGCCCCGCCGCCATTGCCGAGGGCGAAGACGCCGATGGTGTTGCCCGTGCTGTTGCCCAGGGTGACCGTCGCGGTCGAGGCGAGACTTCCGCCAAAGCCGATCTGGAGGGTTCCCTGCTCGACTTTGGTGGCCCCGGTGTAGGTGTTGGCGCCGGTGAGAACCTGAACGCCCGTGGAACTTGCCGCGTTGAGCGTGAGGCCGAAGTTGTTGTTGCCGCCGGTTCCACCGAGAGAACCCGCGAAGGTGTTGGTGGCACCGCTTGCCGGGCTGACGGTGAGGGTGGTCGCGGTGCCGCTGCTGTTGATGACCTGGTTGGTGCCCGATGCGATGGTGGAGAGGCCGCCGATGGTTTGCAGCGTGCCGTCGAGGTCGACGGTATTGGTGGTGGACGCCGTTTCGCCCGTCGCGCCGAGGATCAGGACGGTGGAGGACGATAGAGCGCCTGCAGCCGAGACGACAAGCGAGCCGCCGCCGCTGACGCCGGTCGATCCGCTGCCGGTGATGGGGCCGGCGAGGTTGAACGAGCCGCCGGTAAAGTTGAGGGTGCTGCCGGTGTTGTTGGTGATGGTGCCGCCCGAACCGCCGCCCAGGGTGAGCACGGCGCCGCCGGTGTTGTTGACGGTGCCGACATCGGCCGCAGTCACGACGATGTTTTGGGCCAATGTCGCAGTGCCGCCGGTGTATTGGAGGATGGCGGGCGCGGCGGCGCTGGCGCCGGAGAAGGTGACGGTGGCGCCTTCACCCAGGGGCTGAGACGTACCGGCTGCAGCCAGCGAGGGGATGCTCAGGGTGCCGTTGACGATGGTCGGCCCGGTCCCGAAGCTGTTATTGACGTTCGTCAGGGTAACGGTTCCGGCGGTGCCGGCACTGCCAACGGTTAGAATGCCCCCGCCGGCTGAGTCGATCAAGGACCCCGTTATGTTCACCGTCCCCGTCATCGTGACGACATGGCCCTGCAGATCGAGGGAGGTGTCGAAGTTCAGGCTGCCTCCGGCGGGGCCGCCCGCGTAAGTGGCGGTGGCCCCGGCAAGCATCGACAGGGTGAAGCTGATGCTCTGAGTGCTTGAATTGGTGACCGCCCCGTTGACTGTGAGTTGTTCAATCCCGTCGGCGGATTCGATCGTGGTGGCGCCGGTCAACGTGTTGTTAAAGGTCAGACTGGTGATGGTGTTGGTTATATCATCGGTGTCGACTGCGATGGTATTGTTCGTGGGCTGGACCCCGACGACCACGATGGCGGAACTGCCGAGGGTGGCGGGCGAACCATTGCTCCAATTGGCGGAATCGGTCCATAGCGAATCGGCGCCGCCATTGGTCCAATCGGTCGTCTGGGCCTTCAAGGGCGCCAAAGCAAGTGTCGTGAGGGCGGCAAGACTAGCCGCCAGCAACCGCAGGTTGTAGGCATTCATTCATATTCCTCTGATTGTCTGGTTCAAAAGTCGGTATTGGCGGGAAAGGTGTAAGGCATGGCGGCCGACAAAAAGGACGCCGCGCCGCTGGTCGTATTACGCTGATAAAGGGATATGACGTCCCCGGCATGGACGGTGACGAGACTGCTTTCGTCGGTGGCGCTCGACTTTGTCCGCCAGGTGGGCGTTGGTGTTTCAAAGTAGCTCTGAAAGCCAAACAGAGCCGGAGTGTATAACGAAAGGACATCGGCGCTGAGGTAAGCGGTGCTCGTCTGCCAATGGGATCCCAAATCGAGCTGGCCAAGAGTCAGGTCGACAGGATAATTCGACGAACCAAAAACGGCGGCGTTAGTCCCCGTCTTGGTGAGGATCGGAACCTCGGCCACGCGACCCATGACGGTAAAGGAGAGGACCGTTGAGCCTGTGCGCCGGAAAATCGTCAAAGCCCCGTAGGGATAAAGAATCGTATTGTTGGCGTTTGCGGTCGATCCCTTGAGCTCCCAATAGCCTGCGGTCGTGTTGAAGTAGTAGGACTGGAACTTGAAGAAGCTCGTCACGTAGACGCTGACGACATCCGCGTTTAAATAGGCGCTGCTTCCAACCAAAAGGAGGGGGCTTTGGGCGGTGTTGTCTCCGAAGAGAGAAGCAAGGGTGTCGGCGGGGAAAATCTCGAAGGCGTCTCCGGCCTGGACGTTGAAGCCGGAGGTGGTCAGGCTGACTGTCGGCCCGGTGCTATTATCGGACGTGTCGAGGGTGAGGGAATTGGTGGTGTTTGCGGTGATGAGGACAACCCGGCCCGTTTCGTTCCCGCTGAGGAATTTTACGAAATAGAGATTGGCCAGAGCACCCGCCGTCCACGGAGCCGGACTATCGTCGACGGCAATCGTGTTCGAGGTGACGGCAATGACGGACGAGACGACTCCCCGATAGGAGGGGTCGGATGTCAATGGCAGGCTGAGGTAGGTTGTGCTGGGACCGGCGGGCAAACTAAAAGTGAGGACTCCTTCGGGGACCGTATACGTCTGGGCCTGAATTGACATCGTGCTTAGAACCAAAGCAACGACAGTAAAAAAGTGGGGGAGTTTCATGCGCCTATTGGGTTATGAAGAAGTTACGCCTTGAAAGTGCTTTAGCTCGGAACAGTAATTACCGGTTATAAGCGAGGTGGGCAAGCCTATTTATAGACTGGTGACATCCAGGCGGATGAATTGCGTGGGTTGGGTGATGGACCGGGACTTGCATGAGGTCAGCACAAGTCGCGCTCGGATGCGCCGCCCAGGTTGAATTTCTTTAGCGGCCCATCCCCTGCCCTGCGCCGGGGGCGGGGAGGCGGGGGCTCAAGCCAAAGTCGGGCTGCAATTCCTGGGGGGCGGATTCGATGCCGCCGCGTCCGACGACGATGAAGGTGCTGAATTCGTGATTGACGGCCTGGGCGCACCGTTCGCGAAGCTGATTTTCGGCGCTGACGAGGTTGGCCGGGAGGAAGACGAGGCTGGCGGCGAGATCGAGGTCGGGCGGCGTGGTTTCAATCGTGCCGGTGGCGTGGAGAAGGCTGTCGCTGGTGAAGAAATAGCCGGCGAAGTTGGTGATGTCGCCATTCTGGCCGCCGGAGAGAGCATTGGCGCTGATGAAGCTGCCGTCGAGAACGACGAATTCGGGGTCGATGAAGATGTTGCCTCCATTGCCACCGATCGTCTGGCCGTGGGTGGAAGCGACGCCGGCGTAGGCCTGGATGTCGCTGTCGAGGAGGTAGAGCAATTGGCCGACTTTGAGGCTGATGTCGCCGCCGTTGTCCCCGGCGGAGGTGCTGATGCTGCTGCCGCTCGACAGGGTGAGAGAATCGTTCGCGGTGATGTCGACGGACCCCGCGTTGGTAAAGAGGGATGAGGCGCTGATGAGACTTTGGCCGGACAATGTTCCCCGCACGCAATCGACGGAGACGTCGCCGCCGTTGCCGCCGCCGAAGCTGGCGCCGGATATGACGGCGCCGCCGCCGAGCGAAAGGGCGCCGGCGGTGACGTTGATCTCCCCGGCGTCGCCGGGGCCCAATGTTTGCGCGGTGATGCCGAGGGAGTCGGCCGGTTGGGAGCCGGTCCCCTGTATGGAAAGCGAGCCGGCTTGAACGTCGATTTGCCCGCCCCTGCCGGTGGAGAAGAAGGTGTTGGCCGAGATCAACGACTGTCCCGTCATGTCGATCTGCGCCGCGACGACGTCGATGTCGCCGCCGTTGGCCGCGGTGTAGGTATCGGCGGCAATGGCGGCATTATCGGTCATCGTCAGAGGGCCGGTCAGGGTCAGGTCGACCGTTCCAGCGGCGCCGGGTCCGTCGGTGATGGATGACAGGCTCGACTCGCCCTCCATGGTCATGGATCCGGCGTTGACGATGACGGTGCCGCCGTGGCCGGTTGCACCGGGGTTGGAAACGTTGGCAAAGATGTTGCCGTCATTCAGATCGATCGAACCCGCCGTGACGGCGACAACTCCGCCGTCTCCGGAGCTGTCGGTATTGGCGGAGATTTGGGAACCGGCGCCGGAAATATCGAGGGCTTCGGCGACATTGACGTCAACCGAACCGCCATTTGCCCCTCCGAAGGCATCGGTGCCGATGAAGCCCCCGTTGCTGAGGGTCAGTTGATCGGCCTGCACCGAGATGTTTCCTCCGGCGACGTTGCCGTAATTCCCCGACGTGACGTACGAGTTGTCGACCACGATCCGGCCGCCGCGAATGACCATGGAGCCTCCTCCGGCGCCGTCAATTTCGGCCTGGGACCCGTTCGTCAGGCTGATGGAGCCGAATTGGCCGATGGTGGCGGACGAATATCCGGAACCGGGCGAGGCCAGGCTAAAGGGCGCTTCACCGCCGGCTGCGGCGCTAAAGAGGGTGAGGTTGCCGGCCGGCGCGAGCAGGGTTGCGCCGTTGAGGTCGATGTCGCCGCTGATCACATGGATGCCCGTTCCGGCGGGCATCGTGATTTGCGAACCGGTGAACGAAACCGGCTGCGGCGTGGGAGTGAGAAATCCAAACGCGCTGACGGGGGCGCTTGTGAGTCCCGCGTCCTGGATCGGGTGGTTGACGTCGCCGTAGAAATAGGAGCCGTCGCTGAACTTGACGTAGTTGGCGGTGCTGACGACAAAACTTCCGCCGAGATTGATTTGGGCATTCGCGGTAAACATCACGCCCGCCGGATTGATCAAGAAAAGATTGGCGCTGCTGAGAGGACCGCCCGCCCCGATGGTTGAGGTGATCGTGCCGTCGATGCTCGAGGGGCCGCCGGTCACCCGGGCGAGGATGTTGGTGATATTGGCCGAGACGTTGAAATCGGCGGTATTGCCGGTGCCGAGATTAAAGGTCGAAAAGCTGTGAAAGAGGTTATTGCCGGCGGTGGTCCCGCCCGTAATATTATATATTCCGCCCGTCGGGGGCATGACGGAAGTCCCCAAGCCGTTCGGGGTAATCGTCGTGGGTGGAGCGGCGAACGCCGGATGAAACCCAAGCAAGACCGGGAAAGCGAGCAACCATGGCGGGATGGCGCGACGGATCGATTTGGCGGACAAAGAGGCCCGGCACAGCTGCACCCGCATCGAATCGGCTCCTGGGTTGGCGCGGCAAGCCATGGCTTCGCTCGGTTAAGGCGACTTGGAGAGGTCGGCGTCCATTTTCACGCCATCCATGCCGATCTGCTTGAGGAGGCCGGCCCGTTCCTGGCGTAGGGAGGCGTCCTGTGGGGCGTGGTCGATCTGGTCGGAGATGGATTGGAGCGCGTCATACCAGATGCCGTTTTCGGCATAGAGAGCCGGCTTGTCCGTCTCGGATGCCTGGCCGAGTTTGCCCGCCAGCTCGGGTGAAGGATCGATCCGCTTGATGACGCCGTTGGCGATGATGTCCTGGGAGCGGTTCCGGGGGTCGACGACGACAGCGACGCTCCAGCGATAAACGACGTTGGGTTTGAGTTTGATATCAAATTTGGAGAGGCGAATGGCGTGAATGCCCGCGGGCGTGACGGCGGATGATTTAAGCAGGAGGAGCGGCTTGGGGTTCTTGGGCTCGGTGACGCTGACTTCACACTGCGTTTTGGCCTCCTTCGATTGGTACCAGTAAAGCGAGGGCTGGGCCTGGGTCGTGAGGGCGACGTGGTCGGGGACGAGGACCTCGATGGAGAGATCATCGGCCGCGCCGCCACGGGAACCACCCCCGACGCGAATGGGAAGAATGCCGCCGGAATCACCAGCGGGCGCGTGAAAGATCAAAAGCCTGGGCGGCGCGGGGACGGGCGCGCCGGAGGCCGGGGGCGCGGGACTTGGCGGCGCGTTTGTTTGGGCGAAGGATGAGGTCGCGGACATCGCCAAAACCAAACCGCTGACAAGGAGAAGTAGCTTCATTGGCGCCCGGGATTAGTTTGTTCGCCTTGATCGATAGAATCAAGGACTTTGTAGACCTCGGTCGTTTCGGCTTTGCCCTTGAGACTGACCGTTCCGACATGCCGCGCACGGAACCGATCCTTGATATAGTGGCAAGTAAGGGCGCCGATGAGAATCCGGCACTCGTCGCCGGCGCTCGTCATGGTCCCTTCCTTGTCGACGCTTTCGAGCCGTGACGCGGTGTTGACCGTGTCGCCGATGACCGAATAGGCGAGGTGATCGTCACTGCCTAAAACACCGGCCATGGCTTCGCCGGTATAGATTCCGACGCGCAGGCCGGCGAGCGGCTTGCCTTCCGTTTTCCAGCGCGCATTCATTTGTTTGATCTCGTCCGCCATGCTCAGGGCGCATGTGACCGCGTTCATCGCGTCGCGCGCGATTTCGGTCTCGTTCTTTCGCGGGACAGGGGCTCCGAAAACGGCCATCATGCCGTCGCCCATGTAGCAATTGACGAAGCCTCGGTTCTTCCCGACGTGCTGCGCCAGTGCGCCCTGGCATTCGTTGACCCAGGCGATAAGCTCCGCCGGCGTCATCTTCTCCGAGATGGTCGAATAATTTTTGAGATCGGTGAACAGCACCGTGACCATGAGTTTCCGCGCCGCAGGCCGGCCGCCCTGGAGAAACGTTTCCCGATGAGTCCACATCTCCTCGGCGACGTCGGGGGAGACATGTTGGGAAAAGAGCTTCATCAGGTTTTCGCGCTGCTGCTCCTCGTAGCTGGCGGCGTAAGCCTTGACCAGCATGGCTGTCGCCAGGAAACCGACCGCCGGGCCAAAAACCAGTATCCAGTACCCATCCCAAAAGAGGAGCCAGCCTGACAAGACGATCAGCCCCACGCAGAGGGCAACGGAGAGCGCAAAGAGAATATGGAACCGAACGAAAAAGCCGACGGCAACCCCACAGAAACACCAGAAAAATATCCAAGGCCATTCGACGCGCTGGCTGAAGCCGGTTGTGGGCCTGTCTCCGTCGATGGCCGCGCGAAGGAGCTGGTTCACCATTTGCGCGTGGATCAAGACACCGGGCGGCTTCTTGGTGGCGAACGGCGGCGTGATGGGGGTGGTGAACGTGTCGTTGCTGCTGCCGGCCTCGATTCCGATGAGCACAATCTTGTCCTTAAAAACGGCGGGATCCTTGAGTTGGAGAACGTCGCTGATCGACAAGGTGTCGAACGCCTGGGGACCGCGGAAATCCTGCATGAAGGCATAGCCTTCCGGCTCGTCATTCACGTACCCGCCATCGTTGCTTTTCAGCGCGGGAATGACCGTTTTGCCGAGGCGAATATCGGCGCCGTCTTGTGAAATGGGGATATTCCGATTTGCCAGATAAATTTCCGCCAGGAGAAAAGAGAAGGACTGATACGGATTGCCTTTGTAGTTGGGGTCCAAGGGCCAAAGAACAAACCCGCGACGGATGACTTTCACATCAAGCAGATTGTTAAATCCGTAACGGGACGGATCGTCTTTCAAAACCGGAGGAGGGGGAACGCCGCCAAAGGGATCGGCTTCGTTGCCGAAGAGAAAAATGCCGATGATGTTCGGATAGCGGAGCAGGGTCTTGTTCAGGGTGTCCAGTTCGGCGCCGTTGCGCGGCTCGGGCAGGTCGCGGTAGAGATCGATCCCGACGACTGCGGGGCCCCCACCCTCGATTTTTTCGAGCACCTCCGAAAGCACGCCGTCGCGCAGCGGATAATCGAGCTTGTCGATGTCCTTTTCGGTGAGCTCCACCAGCATGATCCGCTTATCGGCGGCGGCCGGATTGGAATGCCAGCGCACAAAATGGTCGTAGACCCACAGCTCGGGTTCCTGGAAAAGGCCGAGGCGCCAGATGAGGCCGGTGAGCAAAAAGACGCCGAGGCCGATGAGGAGGGCGATCCGGGCGGGGCGAGGTATTTCCGGGATGTTCATGCCTGCGGGTTACAACCAATTTCCGATGATCAGGTAGGGCGCCCAGTAGCACGGGTGGCCGTAGCGTGGATCGGAGAGGAGTTTGATTTGCGCTTTTTGCAGCGCCTTCGCCTTGGAAATGCCGGCGATGTTGTGGAGGTTGGCGTAGAAATCGCCGACGAGCATGGAGGAGGCCTCATCGTTGACAAACCAGAGGGTGGCGAAGGCGCTCCGGGCGCCGGCCTTGACGGCGATGCCGGCCAATCCCAACGCGGCGCGGTCGTCGCCCGCGGCGGTCTGGCAGGCGCTGAGGGTGAGCAGTTCGACGGGCTGGTCGCGCATCTGGCTGGGACGAATCATCCGTTCGAGTTGGTCGAGGGAAAGTTTGCCGTCGTAGGTGAGGACGAACGTCTTTCGGGCATCGCTGTCGAAGTGCCCGTGCGAGGCGATGTGGACGATGGAATAGGTGTCGGTGGAAAATTCCCTGTCGATGTTCGGCTGAATGAATTTCGCGTTCATCAATTCGGGTCCGCCATAGAGATTGTTGAGCTTTTTCACCTCATCGGGCACATAGGTCAACGGCGGGAAGCCCTGCACGCCGTCCGACAGGCCGTTGATGATTAAATTGTTTTTCCGGGCCGTCAAAGGTTTTGGCTCCATCAACGTCAGGCCCGGCGTGGTCGCGATTGCGTATTTTTCGACCAGGAAGCGGTCGCCGTCGCTGAGGGCGGCCATGGGGATGGTGCGCAGGGCGCCGTCGGGCACGAAAACGAGCGTGTCGATCTTGCCGTTGTCGATCAGGGGCGTCAGGGGTTTGATCAGCCAGTCGTAGAGTTGCGTGGCCTGTTCGAGGTATTCGTCGGTGGTCCGCTTTTCGAGGTTGAAGCGGAAGGCGGTCGCCGTCTCCTCGAGTTGGGCCGCCGTGACCTGGGACTTGACGCGTTCGATGCGGCCCGACGGCATGTTGACGAGAATTTCGGTCCGGTCGGGCAGAGGGATGATATAGATGACGGCCGCGGTGGATGAAACGGTTTCGATCCTGGTTATTTTGGATTTCAACAGGTTGGCGCAATCGTCCTGGAAGTAGTCTTCGAGTTCCGCGGCTTTCAGGTCCTCGGAGGTGTCGCGGGCGGCCGCGAGGTCGGCCTGGATTTCGGCGTCGGTTTGGGCGTGGTCGGCCCGCTGCAGGAGAAGGTCGGCCAGCTCAAAATAGACGGCCCCGGCGGCCTCCCGAAAGGAGGAGTGGTAATTGACGTTGCCGAAATGGAGCGACATGTCGTGACGGATGGTTTGCAGCGTGGCGACCGCCGACTGGTAAGCGGTGATGGCCGGTTCGAGTTGACGCTGAAGGCTGATGATGCGCGCGATTTGCCACTGCCAGCGGAAGAGGATGTCGGGGGACTTGATCTGTTGCGCCAGGAGCGCCGCATGACGGGTCAGCACAAGGGCCTCGTCCGATCTGCCCTCCAATTGATAGAGCTCGCCCTGATAACCGAGGGCGTAGGAAAGCGCCCGGTCATCGTAAATCTTTCGCGCCGTCTGCTCGGCCTGCCGATAGGCGGCATAGGCCTTCAGGCGGAGATCGTCGTCTTTCGAATCGCTTTGGGTGAAAATGTCGACGCAGGCTTTCCCCGCGCTGAGCAGCGCCGCGGCTTTATCGTGCGTGTCGGGGAGGCGCGGGCCTTGCGCGATGATTTCACAGGCCCCTTTTTTTGCCTCGTCCCACGACGCCGTTTCAACCGCGCATTCGACCCGGTTGGCCGAGATTTTGGCGGCGAGGACCCGGTCGCCGCCCGCCTGTGCGAGCGAGACGGCCTCCCCGTATTCGTCGAGGGCCTGCTGCGTCTTTTTTTGGTAGACATGCAAATTGGCGAGGTTGTTCAAGGCCGTGGCGGTCAGATGCGCGTCTTTGAGCCGCCGCGCCATGGCGAGGCTCCTGGTGAGCAACCCCTCGGCATCATCGGGATTGGTGTCGAACATGTAGAGCGCCCCGAGGCTCGATTCGATGCGGACTTGAAGCGCTTTTTCGGTTCCCTTGCTTTTGGCGAGAGCGTCGGCTGTTTCGAGGGCCTGCTCGGCGAGACGATTCTGGCCAAGTTCCTGAAGCGCGTCGGCCAGGCCCAACGCGGCGGTGAGCTGTCCGGATAAATCTTTCTCCCCGGAGGCCTCGTCCCAAGCGGCGCGCCAGGAGGGAAGGGAAGCGGCAAAGTTTCCCTGCGAGGTCATCTCCTCAGCCGCGGCGATCGACTTCGCGGTCTGCTCCGGGTCGCCCATGCCGCGGGTCGCCGGGAGGAGGGAGGCCATCACGGCGGTGAAAACGGCGATGGGACGAAGATAGTAAAGAGCGCGCCGGTTATTCATGCTTAGAGGGCGTTGAACGATACGCTAAATTCGATTCCTTGATTTTGCAGGCTGTTGCCGTCGGGCACCTGCCTTCGGTTAAATCCGTAGCCCCAGTAAAGCTGGCTGCTGAAGTATTTGACAGGATCGAAAAGGAGGCCCATCCCGGCGCTCGGCATGGCGACTCCCTGCCTGCCCAGATTATTGGCGGCGCCGGGGCCGGTGGTCTCGACGTTGTCCCAGCCGATCCCGAAATCGGTGAACGGGGCGAGCGAGAACAACGAGTTATGGTCCTTGTCCTCCCAGAGCGGCATGCGCACCTCGACCGAGCTGAGGACGCCGTTGTCGGTGAGGGCCTGATTTTCGAGGTAACCGCGGACGCTGGAAATACCGCCCAGCTCGAGTTGTTCGAGGGAGAGGAGCGGACGGTCGGCGATCTGGCCGCTCAACCGGCAGACGATGAGGTTGTCGGTGTCGCCCAAGCGCCGGATATACTGGGCCTGGCCGAGCCAATCGAAGAAATGTCCATCGGGCGGGCCGGCGTTGATGGTGGAACCAAACGCGTCGATTCCCAGGCTGAATTGCGAACGGAACGAGAAGACGTGGACCTGGCTGCGGTCGACAAATTCCTGGATGAACCGCGGCACAAAAACATCCTCCACGCCATTATCGGCTCCGGACGACACGCTGAAGGGCTGGCCGAAAAGAGAGGTTTCGCTGCGGCGGCTGTCGACTTCGAAGGAGACGATCAGGGAGCGTTTGGGCGTTTCAAATACCGGCTGGTGAAGGCTGAGGTGATATTCGGTCAGCTTGCTCATGATATTGAGCTGATTGAACGGCGCCTCGACAACGCCCACGTTATTCCTGTCCGCCCCGATTTCCATGGTGGTGCGCCAGGGCGAAACGGGAAACCGGTAATCGCCGCCGATGTTGTCGAGGTCGCTGAACTCGTAGCCGCTGCCTTGGGTGGAATTGGCGATGCCGTAGGTGAGAAGAAGAGGATCGTTGTTGCCCGTCAGGTTGAGGTCGGCCAGATGGGCCTCCGCGATCGTCGAGCCGACGCTCGGCGGGCGATAATTGTTCAACTCGACACTGAAGCGAAAGGGCGGCTTGTCCTGGACTTCCATCTTCAACTGGCTTTGACCGGGCGCGCCGCCGGGCTGCAACTCGGCGTTGACCTGGGAAATCGTCGGGTTTTCGCGCAGAACCTGCATGCCCTCCTTGAGGCTGTTGAAATTGAGCGGCTCGCCCGCCGCCTGCCGCATCTCATTGCGCAGCCACCAGGTCTGAAACCAATGATTGCCGGTGATCGCGATCGAACTGAGTTTTCCCTCGACGATTTGAAAATGAATCATGCCGTCCTTCGGGTCCTGGTCGGGCAGGATCGCCCCCGAATTGATATAGCCGTGGTTGACATAGTAAAGCGTGAGGATTTGCCGGGCGGCCTCGAGTTCCTCGCTGGTTACTTTCCGGCCCGTATATTTATCCAGCAATTTTGCCAGCGTGGCCGAATCATAGACATGGTTGCCGGTGAATTCATAGGCCTTCACATAGATTTGCGGCTCGTAGAGGGGACTCGATTCCGCCGGATTGAGCGGGGGCAGCACGGGCGCATATTGCTGCGGCATGTTCAGTTCCAGTTTGGGGATCGGCGGAAGCGGATTATTCGGAACGGGATTTTCCGGCGTCAACGTGACATCGCCCGGTTGATCGCCAGTCGTGGTGGACACGGGCTGGGACGACGGCCTACCGGTCGAGACCTGCCCGGGCAGCGCGTCCTCGGCCCGGCTCGACATCACGGCGGCGCTGAAGCCCGCGACGAAGATGACCAGACGCATTCTATTCATGGAGAAGTCACATTCAACCGAATGAACTGCGGGGCCGGGCCGGTCATCTCGACTCCCATCTCCATGATTGGATCGCCGGTGGCCGGATCGGCGCCTACCTGCCGGGAAAGGTCGGGAGGATTCACGGTCTGCCACGTATTCATATCGGCGGAGGTCTGGACATTGACGGTGAGGCCAAGCACGCCCGGGTTCTGGCGATAGGTCAGGATGAGATAGGTGGTGCCCGGATTGCTGGTCGTGTCGATGCCGACCGTCGGCAACGCGGCGCGGTCCGTGGCACCGATAGGCACGGTCGGATTAATGTCATATAGATATTTCAGCAAATTGGGCACTCCGTCGTTGAAGGGCGTGGCCGTTGCAACATTGCTGGTCGACTTGGTCAGCGCCCACTGGACAAAGGTCTGGGTTAAATCGAACGTCTCGGTGGATGTCACGTTTTGGGGCGAAGTAATCGATACCGTGTAATCACCGCCTTGATCGCCGATGGAGGGCGCACCCAGAATGGCGCCCGTGGAGCTATCAAAGGTCATTCCCGGCGGCAAGGTTCCCGACAAAGTCCAGGTGGGCGGAGCGGACGTCGCCGACGGAGGGTTCAGGTTCGCCGCAATGGCATACATGGCGCCGCTTCCAGCGCCGCCGCCCACCGTCGTGCCATAAAGATTGCCGCCGGCGTCGAGGCACAAGCCGGCCATGGGGGTCGCTCCATCGTTCGTCACGCTTCCATCGCCGAAACTATGGATGACGGTGAGATTATTGGACGCATCGATGGCGAAAACCGCGCCCTGGCCGGCCGCTCCGCCATTCTGCGTCGTGCCGAAGATCGTCAGGCCGCCGTTCGAATGCTCGAACGTGACCACGGGTCCGAGCGGATTGATGCCGTCATTCGCCACGGAACCATCGCCAAAGTTATGAAGAATCGTCACCGCACCGGAGGTTGTGATCGCGAAAACAGTACCCTCACCCGCCGAGCCTCCGTTGACAGTGGCGCCGTACAAAGTGCCCGGCGAACCCGCATTAAAGGTCAAGCCGGCGCGAGGCAGCAGGCCGTCGTTGGTTACGCTCCCATCACCAAAACTATGCAGGATGGTCACCGTTCCGCCCGGAGAGAAACTGAACACGGTGCCGTTGTCGATTTCTTCGCTGGTCCCGCTCACGGTGGCACTGCCCACAGTACCGCTATCGACCGAAACGCCGCCGCTTAAAGTCGTGCCGTAAAAGACCCCGTTGACTTGCACGAGTGCGGAGACCGGCTGGGCCCCGTCGTTGGTCACGCTGCCGTCGCCGAAACTATGCACGATGGTCACCGCGCCCTGAGGGGTCATCATGAAGACGGTGCCGAGACCGGCCGAGCCGCCGTATTGGGTCGTGCCGTAAAAATTGCCGTCCGCGCCCTCGATCACGCCTCCCTGGGGGTTCGCGCCGTCATTGGCGACGCTCCCGTCACCAAACGTGTGGAGAACCGTCGTCACCCCGGCGGGAGTCACTTTAAAGACTGTGCCCAGATTGGCCGAGCCGCCACTTTGGGTCGTGCCATAAAAATTGCCGTCGGAG
Organism: Methylacidiphilales bacterium; assembly: GCA_035948935.1. Classification (GTDB taxonomy): domain Bacteria; phylum Verrucomicrobiota; class Verrucomicrobiia; order Methylacidiphilales; family UBA1321; genus JABDGH01. The sequence continues at coordinate 263,244 of DASZIP010000019.1, forward strand.
CCTTGCACCAAATCCTGGGGAGCGGATCCATTCGCGCCTCCCAAATTGGCAAGGACCTCCGCGCTTCCCGCCGCCGACAGGTTGAAGATCGTTCCGGAAGCGGTCGCGCCGCCCTGCGCGGTCACTCCATAAAAAGTTTTATCCAACGCCTGAACCATCGCGCCCGGAAAGGTCCCCTCCCCGGTCACCGAACCGTCGTTGAAGCTATGGAGCAAAACATATTCCTGACTGAAAGCCGGCGCGGCGGCCGTTATCATCAGCGTCAAGACGCCACTGCCGGTGCCGGCGGCGTTGGTCGCGGAAATCGTGACGGGAAATGTCCCGGTCACGGTGGGCGTTCCGGAAATCACGCCGGTGACGGCATTGAGCGAAAGCCCGTCGGGCAGTCCCGTTGCGCTGAAACCGGCGGGATTTCCACTGGCCGTGATTTGATAGGCGAACGGCGCGGAGGTCGAACCAAACCCGCTGAGGATGCTCGTGATGACCGGCGGCGGCGATATCGAGATGACCAAGGTGACGCTGGTGGACCCGGTGGCGGTGGTCGCCGTGAGCGTGACGCTGCTTGTCCCGATTTCCGTCGGCGTTCCGGAAATCAGGCCGGTCGCGCTGTCGATGGTCAGTCCGGACGGCAAGCCGTTGGCGGAATAGGTTGTCGGCGTTTGCGCGGCTAGGATTTGGAAGGAAAAGTCGACCCCAACCGCTCCGTTAACGGGGTATCCTCCTGTAACCTGCCCCCGGCCGATGCCGGTGCATGGGAGCATCAGGAGAATGCCGAGCAGCCAACAGATCGAGCGATTCGATCTTTTGATCTCACGACCCTGGCGTTTGTTGTGCATGACTCGGAGGGTAAGGACTGGCTCAAGCCGATGATTAAACGAACGAGGCCATGCTTTGGGAAGAACTATTATTATCCCTCGTTCCGAAGCTCCCACGGAGGGCGGTAAACTTGGGAACGTGCTTGTCGGGGAAGCTGTGCTTCCTCCGGGACTTATGGCGAAGTCACGTTCAACCGGATGAACTGCTTGGTTCCGGTGATGGGAACCTGCACCTGCATGATCGGGTCGCCGGTGGTCGAATCGGTGTCCACTTGCTGAAGTGTGTAGGTTGTCGGAGTCGGGGTTGTGGTTGTCAATGTTAGTGTTGTCCAAGTTTGCAAATCGGGGGACGTTTGCACGTTGACCGTGATTCCGGTTTCCAGTGCGTATTCACGGAAGGTGAGGGTAAGATAAGGCGTTCCGGTGATCGTGGTGGTTCCCACGGCGGGCAACGCGGCGCGATCAGCCGTGCTCATCGGTGCGGTCGGATCGATGTCGTCGAGGTATTTGAGCAGGTTGGGAATTCCGTCGTTCAAAGGCGTGGCGGTCGCGGGGCTGCTGATGTTATAGGAGGTTTCCCACTGGCTGAAGCTTACTGGCGAGAAAACCGACACCGTCACCGTCAAGGTATTATTGCCCGCGTTTACGCTTTCGGAGATGGAAGTACTACCCGCTTGATCGTTGACAACGTTGGCGAAGCTGCCGGTAATTGCGTTCGCGGTCAGGACAAAGGTAAAGGTCTGGCCCGTGTAGCCCGCGACGTTGACTTCCAACGTTCCGCCGAGCGCGGCCGTGCCTGTGACATTGAGGACGTTGTAGCTGGCACCTTGGGTCGGGTTGTTCACGTTGACCAGCAAGGTGCCTGCGGTCTGGGTGAAGTTCCCGCCCACGTTGACGACTGGATTGCCGGCGTCGGTGGACAGGATTCCGCCGTTCAAAATTACGTTGCCTGTTCCGAAGGCGGAGCCATTGCCCGCGACGAGCGTGCCGCTATTAATCGTGGTGCCGCCGTTATAGGTGTTGGCGCCGCTAAGAGTGAGGGGGCCTGAACCGGTTTTAATCAGAGCCAGATTATTTTGGTTGGTTGCACTGCCGCCAAGCTGTCCTGAGTAGGTGTCCGTGCCACTGTTACTGACAGTGAGGATGGATACACTACTGTAGCCGCCCACCACTTGGTTCGCGGTGCCGGTCCCGGAAGTGCTCAGGCTCGCCACCGTCGTGTTGACCGCGCCGCTAACGGCTCCCTGTTGATAATTGACAATATTGTAGACGTCTCCCAGTTGAAAGATGCCGCTGGTCGTCCCGCTGCCGAGAGTCAAGTTCGTGCTGCTGGAGAGACTACCCCCGGTGGCTAAAATCAGCGTCCCTTTTTGGACGGCGGTGCCGCCGGTGTAGGTGTTCGCGCCGGAGAGAGTCAGCGGATCGGTGCCGGCCTGGATCAGGCTCAGCGTACCGCCGCCCGCACCGTCCTGAAGCGTGCCGGAAAAGTTAAAGGCGGCGTTGACGCTTGAGCTTACGGTCAAAACCGCATTTTGGGATGAGGCGTTCTGTAAGATGGCGCTCACTCCCACCAGAGTCGTATTCAGCCCCGCCACGGTGATGCTGTTACCGTTGAGATCGAAGGTGCCGCCCAAACTCAAACTTCCATTTGGCCCAAAATTGAGCTGGCTTTGTCCATTCCAAGCATTCGGACTGGTCAGGATCACCGTCCCTCCATCGATATAGCTGGGGCCGGAAAAAGTGTTTGTGCCACCCAACTGAATCGAGCCTGGAACATTCGCGGTCGTTGTTTGTCCTGCCGTGATGCCAATCCCTCCCAATTCCCCTCCCGGGTCCGTCATATTTGAGTTGATGATGAGACTGCCGCCACTGGCGGTCGTGTCGTTGTTGATCAGGTTGAGATTACCGTCACTGGTGAGATTGCCGCCGGTGATGGTGGAATTATTTACGCCGACCGTACTGCCCATCAGGATACCGCTGTAATTGATCGTGTTTGTGCCTGAAAGCGTCACCGTAAACGCACCGGCATTATTGAATCGCAGGGTTCTGGTCGACGAGCCGGAAGCAGGCGCATCGTTGGTCGTCACTGTTGTGTTATTGGAGGACGCCCAGGTATCGTTGACGTAGGTTGCGGCGGTAACGCTGGTATTGGTATTGCCGCCTGTTTCGGCAAAGTCGTTTAAGCCGTAGGTGGCAAACCCCAGCGTTTGGGCGCTTCCTTCGATCGCCACCCAACTGGAACCATTGGCAATCGGCAAACTGAGGAGGCCTCCGCCAACATAGCCAGCCACATCGATAAAAACGTATTGGGCCCCTGAAGCCGTGCCAGTCCCCGTGATCGTAAAGTATGTCGTCCCGCTTGCGACACCAAGGAGGCCAGACGTCTGCTTCCAGACACCGGAGTTATTCGCCTCATTCATGTCGAATGTGCTACCGTAGCTATTCCACTGAGAGTTGCCGAGAACGTTGGTCGCGGCATGGCCATTTGTTACGTCCTGAATGTCGATCGCCAGCGTACTGCCCATGATGGCGAAAATGGCGTTCGAACTGGAGATGGCGGCCACTGTATTACCATAATTGAAATTAACCGTGCCGCCACCGGCAATGGTCAGTCCGTTTCCGCCTGAGCCATAATTGAACGGTGCGGTGCCTAAAAATGTGAGGCTTCGACCTCTCGGAATGAGCCACGTCTGAATACTTGTGATGGTAACCGCATCATTCGCCGAGCCATTGGCGCCGAAGGTAAGATTTTGCGTGGCCGCCGACAAATCGATACCGGCGTATACACCGGGAAGCCCATTCACACCCGGGACAATCACGGTGCCTCCGAGGGTCAGCGTGGATGCCGAAGTATCACCGGCAATCGTGATGGGGCCGCCGGGATTGGTGACCTGGATTTCGCCGAGGGTCAAATTGCCGCCCAAGGTATCTGTCTGAGCCGTCGTGATGGTGCTATTGAACTGAGCAATATCTGCGGAGCCGGGAGCGGTGCCGCTGACATAGCTTCCTCCCGCACCAAGAGAACCCGCCGTGTTGGTTTTGACCTGGGTTGTCTGTGCGTGCACGCTCCCGGTCATCGTCAAAGCAAGGGCGACAAGAAGCCACGCCGAGTGCCGGGATGGACGAAAAGGTGTGGCTGGCTTGGAGGAGAAACGTGACATTTTTTGATTCACGAAGCTTCTCCCATAGAATGGAGGCCCTGTCGGTCGAAGCATCCAGTTATTGCAAAATGCTAAAGCTGTAGCAAGAAGTAAAGAAAGACAGGCTTGTCTCCTTTTCTCAGTGAGGGGCGGCGTGTGTGGGCCGGGATCTTTCCCTCGTTCCCAAGCTCCCGCGGAGGGCGATAAACTTGGGAACGAGGGAAGATGCGACATTAAATCTTGCTGGCGGGCAGACTTCGGGCAGCTTGGATCAGAAATCGTCCGCGTTCTCGGAATCATGAGTGCGACCACGTTACCTCCCGACTATAGCGCCCGGATCGTGCCGGCCTTGCAGCGAATCCAGCACGAATTCGGCTACCTGAAACGGGAGGGCCTGGAGGAGGCCGCGCGCGAACTCAAGGCGCCGCTTTATCGCCTTCAGGCCGTCGCCAGTTTCTTCCCCCACTTTCGGCTGTCGCCTCCGAAAAAGATCACGCTCGGCATTTGTCGCGACATGGCGTGTCACCTGGCCGGGGCGACGGCGATGATGGAGGAACTGCAGTCGCTCGCGGGCGAAAACGTGGAGATCAAGGGCGTGTCGTGCGTGGGCCGATGCGACCGCGCCCCCGCCGCCTGCGTCGCCATCGCGGGAGACGAGCATGACAGCTACCACCTGGGACGCCCGGCCGGCGAGCTTCGCGAAATTGTTGAGTCGCACCTTCGCGGCGAAGCGCCGCCGCCCGACCTCGATGCCGATCAGGATTTTGGCGCTTCCGATTTCGTGATCAATCCCTACGGCGGGACTGCGTCCGGCAGTAACGCGTCCGGCGGCAACGCACCCAAGTATGCCGCGGTCGTGAAGGCCCTTTCCGTTCGCGATGCGGCGCTCGAGGCCGCCGCGCAGATTCTTGCGGCGCGGTTTTCCCCCGTTCAGATCGAACAATTTCGCCGCGCCGCCCTGGGCCGCCTAAGCCCCGATGCGTGTCCCGATCCCGAAATCGGCGAGGCCGTCACGGCCTGGGCGACCGACCGGGACTGGGCGAAAGGGCCCGGGCTGGGCGGCTGGTCGGAAACGGTTTTGCAGGAACTGAAGGAGGCCGACCTGCGCGGCATGGGAGGCGCGGGAATTCCCTCGATCCAAAAATTGCGCGACGTGCGCGACGCGATCCGAAGGGCGCGCCGGCGCGGGAGCGACAGCCGCGGCTTCATCGTCGTCAACGGCGACGAGAGCGAACCAGGCACCTTCAAGGACCGGGAAATTCTCCTCCACCTGCCGCACCTGGTCGTCGAGGGGGTGATCCTCGCCGGGCTGATCACCGAGGCGACCCAGGGATTCATCTACATCCGCCACGAATACGCCGAGCAGATCGAGGCTTGCCGCAGGGAAATTCGCCGCGCCGAGCAGTTGGGATTATGCGGGCGGGACGCTTCCGCCCTGGGCCGGTCTTTCCCCGTCTCGGTGTTCGTCAGCCCCGGCGGTTACATCTGCGGCGAGCAGAGCGCCCTCATCGAGGCGATGTCGGACCGTCGCGGCGAGCCGCGCAATCTTCCGCCCAAACTCGAAACCAACGGCCTGGAGGACCTCCCGACCATCGTCAGCAACGTCGAGACCTACGCGTGGATGCCCTACATCTGCCTCAAGGGAGGCAAGACTTACGCCGAACTCGGCGTCAACGGCTGGCAGGGTCGCCGCCTCTTTTCCGTTTCGGGCGACGTGAAGCGTCCGGGCGTTTACGAAGTACCGATGGGCATGACCGTGCGCGAGCTTATCCATGGCGAGAACTACTGCCGGGGAATCGCCGGGGACCGAAAGCTCAAAGCCTTCGCACCCTCGGGGCCGTCGGGCGGATTTCTTCCGGCGAAGCTGACCGCGAAGGCCGGGCTGCCGCGCGACCACATCAACAACAAAGCCTGGATCGAACTCGCCGGGCGTCGCGGATTCGATCCCGCCGCGACCGAACTCGACATCCTCGACCTCGAGCTGGAACTTAATCTCTTCCGCGCGTTGAGCCCCACCCAGGCGCTCGGCGCGGGACTCGTCGTCTACGCCGAGGACCGCGACATGGTCGACCAGGCCGTGAACGCGATGGAATTTTACCGCAACGAATCGTGCGGGAAATGCGTCCCGTGCCGCATCGGGTCGCAAAAGATGGCGTCGCTCGGCGCGCACCTGCTGAATGGCGAAATCGAAGCCGGACGCTGGAAAAACGAACTCCTTCCGCTCATGCGCGAAATGGGCAAGGCGATTGAGCTGGCTTCCATCTGCGGCCTGGGCCGCTCCGTGCCGGTGCCTCTTCGCGCCGTCGTCAGCTACTTCGATGGCGATGTCAACCAACACCTGAATGGTCACGCATCCTGACACGGCCATGACTCTGAACAACGGTTTTCTTTTAACATTCCGTCATCCTGAGCGGAGCGAGGCGAAAAATTTTCTTTTTCCGTGGCGGCAGGCCCGAGCGCAGTCGAAGGACCTTGTTTCTTTTATTGGCGATTCCCACCACGGGTTCAACCTACTTCGAGCAAGGCCGCCAAGCCGTTCTCTGCAACGAAATTTTCTGCGGCAGCAACCCACAGCTTTGGGACAAACGAGGTCCTTCGACTACGCGAATGCAAGCATTCGCTCCGCTCAGGATGACGGAACTTTTAAAGAGGGCGTTTCGCAACAATCTCCACAGGGATTGAGATAGCGCCATGTCCACGCCATCCATTCCCATACCTGAACCGGCCGCCGGTCTTTTCGTGCGCGACGACGACGAGGGGCTCTTCAGCCGCGACGGCCAGGGCAATCTCATCCGGTTGGACGACCCGAGCGAAGAGGACTACAACAAAATCATCACCCTGCAGATCGACGGCCAGACGGTCCAGGTTCCTCTGGCCAGGCCGCTCACCGACGCGAACGGAAATCTCGTCCTCGATTTGCAGGACCGGACGACTCCCCGTTACACGACGATTTACGACGCGGCCGTTTCCCTGTACGTCAAGGAATCGGGCGACGAGGCGAAAATCCCCATCCCCGTTCTCTGCCACCAGCCCCACATGAAGCCCGTGGCGGTTTGCCGCCTTTGCATCGTGCAGATTTACGGCCAGAAACGGGGCAAGCGCGCGGCGGAGCGCAAACTTCTGCCCGCCTGCCAGCACCAGATCAATGAAGGGATGGAAGTCTTCACCATGAACGCCGAGGGGCCGGACGGCGACCGCGTCCGGGGGGCCGTCAAGACGCTGACGGAACTGCTGGCCGCCGATCATCTCAAGCCCGCCCCGCTGACGCCGGAACTCTCGACCTACAACGAACTTGGCCTGATGTCGGACCGCTGCAACGCCGACGCCTCGCGCTTCAAACTCGACGTCCTTTCCAATCCGCCTCCCGCCGCCGCGCCGCTGGCGGGACGCCGCGGCCTCGATGATTCGTCTCCCGTTTTCCTCGTCGACCACAGCGCCTGCATTCTCTGCGACCGCTGCGTCCGCGCCTGCGACGAGGTCAAGGCCAACCACATCATTGGCCGGACGGGCAAGGGGGCGACGGCGGGAATCGGATTCGATCTGAACGATCCCATGGCGGAGTCGGGTTGCGTTCAGTGCGGCGAGTGCATGGTCTCGTGCCCCACGACGGCGATCAGCTTCAAACCCGTCGCCAAAGTCAAACTCTCCTCCCTGGGTTCATCCAGCGAGGTGCTGCCCGCCCGCGACCTGCTCGCCGACCCGATCTTTACGGGCATCCCGCCCAAGTTCCTTCTCTGGCAGCAGGGGCTTGTCGTCCGACGCCGGTTCCGCGCGGGGGAAGTTCTCTGCCACCAGGGCGATCCCGGAAACACCGCCTTCCTCATCAAGAGCGGACGTCTCCAGGTCAAAGTCTATCCCCCCTCCCCCCCGCCAAACGAATCGCTTCTCGGCGTTTTCCTTCCGCGCCATCGCCCGGCTCCCGTCCTCCAGGTCGAGCTTACTCCGGCCAATCTGATCTTCGGCGAAATGGCGTGCCTTAGCGCGCTGCCCCGCTCCGCCGATGTCGTGGCCCTCGAAAATGGCGAGGTCTGGGAACTGCGCCGGAACGTTCTCGACCGCCTCATGCGCCTTCCGAGCCAGCGGAGGAGAATCGAGGTCGAATACCGCCAGCGCGCCCTCGATCTCGTGTTGCGTTCAACGAACCTTTTCAGGGACCTTCCGCAGGACGACCACCGAAAAATCGTCGAATACCTCCGGCAGCGAATCTCCTTCGCCCGTGTCAACCCGGGCCAGACCGTCTGCGACCAGGGCGAGCGCGCCCATGATTTCTTTATCATTCGCATGGGCCATGTCCGGATCAACGTGGCCCGCTACAAAAATGAAGCGGGGCGCGTTCTCACCCGGGGCCCCGGTTCGACTCTTGGGGAGATCAGCCTCCTCGGTTTGTCCCGCGACGACGCCTACCGGTACGAAGACGAAGCCGACCGCTACCTCCAGGGCCTGTTCGACCGCGCGGGGGGCGATCTCACCAGCGCCCTCCCCGCGGGACTTCAGACGGCCACGGTCACGGCCCTCGACCACCTCGAACTGGCGCGGCTCAACCGCGCCGACTTTTTGGAAATGGTGCGGCTCTTTCCCGTCATCCGCCGCCGGTTGATCGCCCAGACCCTCAACCGCCTCCGCAGCGACGAAGACCCCACCGCCCTGATGGAGGAATACGTCGGGCAGGGCCTCTACGAAGCGCGGAGCGTGCTGGTCCTCGACCTCGACTGCTGCACGCGCTGCGACGAGTGCACGCGGGGCTGCATTCAACGCCATGGAACCGAGTCCCACGGCGTGCCGATGACCCGGATGCTCCGGGACGGAAAACGTTTCGCCAATTACATGGTCGCCACGGCCTGCCGCTCGTGCGAAACGCCCCACTGCATGACCGGGTGTCCCGTCGACGCCATCCATCGCGGCAAGCATCTCCAGATCGTGATCGAGGACCATTGCATCGGCTGCGGCCTCTGCGCCGCCAACTGTCCGTACGGGAGCATCTTTATCGAACCCAATCAGAATCATCCCGCGGGTTTGCCCGCGCAACCCAAAGCGGCCAACTGCGACCTCTGCGACTCGAGGGACCTTCGCACGACGCCCAATCCGAGTTGTGTCTCCTCCTGCCCGCACGACGCCGCCCACCGCATGACCGGCGAGCAGCTTCTCCAACGCGTCCTGACAAGCGCCGACAAGGGAAAAACCCAGGTCTGTTAAGACTGGGAATTGATTGTACCGCCGTCCGCGTCCCGTTAGGGACTTGCCCTGGCGGACACAACCGGCTCCGCTCGTTGCGGGCGATTGAACCCGCTTAAAAAAGTTCCGTTATCGTGACATTTTCGTCAGAATATGCCGCGCGGGCGGATGGAAGCGCCTTCCGTTCTCCTGCGTTGAAATCCAAGCGGGGCCATGCACGAACATCTTTTCCATTTCGTCGGCCGAATGGGACATTGGGGTTACCTCGCGATCTTCGTTTGCGTGACCCTGGAATGCTCGGCGATTTTCTTTTTACCGGCCGAAACCCTCGTCGTGATCGGCGGTTTCTTTGCCGCGCGCGGAGAGCTTGATCTCGGAGATTTCATCGTCGTTGCCTCGATTGGCGCCATTCTCGGCTATTGTATCGGTTTCGATATCGGTCGAAAATTTGGCCGCCCGAGGCTTATCCATTACGGCCGATGGATGGGTCTGGATGAAAAGCACTTCAACCGGGTCGACGTTTTTTTCACGCGGTACGGCGGCGCGGCGGTCTTCCTCGGACGTTTCACCTCGTTCATGCGCGCCTTCGTGTCCCTGGCGGCGGGCTCCTCGAACATGCCTTACCGCCGCTTTCTTTTCTTCAATGTAACGGGCGGGATTCTCTGGTCGGCCGGTTTCACGCTTCTCGGTTATTTCGCAGGCGCGAGCTGGCCCCTTGTCGAGCATCTGACGGGACGCGCCTCCCTGATCGTGATTCTCCTCCTGGCCGTTATCGGCGGACTGGTCTGGCTGCGCCGCAAAAAATAGAGCGATAAGTCTAAACCGTCGCGGCCTCCGCCTTCAACTGCTTCAGGCGCAACTGGCCGCAGGCGGCGTCGATGTCGTGGCCTTTTTCGCGGCGGACGGTGGCGGTGACTTTGGCGGCGTGGAGTATCGCGGCGAAGCGGTCGATGACCGGGTCGGTGGGGCGGCGCCATTCGAGGCCCTCGACGGTGTTGTAGGGAATCAGGTTGACCTTGGCGTGGAGGCGGCGGGCGTGCTTGGCGAGGAGCGCGGCCTGTTCGGTCGAGTCGTTCACACTTTCGATGAGGATATATTCGAGGGTCATCATCTTCCGCTTTTTGGCCTGGTAATCGGCGCAGGCGTCGAGGAGTTCGGCGAGCGGATACTTGCGGTTGACCGGCATGATCTTTTGCCGCACGTCGTCGGTCGCGCCGTGGAGCGAAAGCGCGAGCCGGATTTGCAGCGGCTGACCGGCCAGCTCGCGGATTTGCGGGGCGAGTCCGCTGGTGGAAACCGTGATGTGCCGCGCGCCGATGCCGACGCCCCACGGCGTGTTGATGATGTTCAGGGCCTGCATCAGGTTTTTGTAATTGGCGAGCGGTTCGCCCATGCCCATGAAGACGAGATTGTTGATCTTCGTTTTCGTGGCGCGTTCCGTTTCGAGGATTTGCGCGACGATTTCCCCGGCGGTGAGGTTCCGCTTCCAGCCATCGAGGCCGCTCGCGCAAAATTTGCAGCCGTAGGCGCAGCCGACCTGGGTCGAGAGGCAGAGCGTGAACCGGTCGGAACGCTCGCCGAAAAGATCGGGCGAGGCGGGGATGAGGACGCTTTCGATATAGTCGCCGGAGCGCAATTCCCAGAGGAGCTTTCTCGTCGTGTCGTGAGAACCTTGCAGCTTGGCCAGCTTGAGCGCGGTGAAGTCATAGGCCGCTTCGAGTTGCCGCAGCAGCGACGCGGGGAGGTTGGTCATTTCGGCGATGGAGTCGGCGCGCCTGGCGTAAATCCATTCGGCGATCTGCCTGCGGCGGTAATCGGGGCCGTCGCCGAGGTCCCAGTCTTCGGGATTGAGGTCGAGCAAGAGCGGGCGGAGGGATTTCACGGCAGGGAAGCATAACCAAATTACCGCATTCACCAAATGACCAAATTGGAGAGGGAAAGAAGGCAGGTTTCGCACAGAGGGCCGAAGAGGCGACTGCAGAGGGGCTGAAGAATTCGGAAACGGAAAGCCTCTGCCTTTCTCTGCAGCAATCTCTTTAGTCCTCTGTGCGAAATTGGAGAATCAGAATGGGTCAGGACAGGCAGGCACGCCTGGCGTCCGGCCCTCCAGAAGAAAAGCACCGGCGCAAGGGCCTGCGCTGGCTACCTCAAAATCCGCCGCACGGAGTGCGACGGCCACCCTCACGGCGGGATCGGCAATGGAATTGCGCGGACGATTGCGTTCCCAAACTCCTGCGAAGGGCATTAAGTTTGGGAACGAGAGGGAAGGAGAAGAATATTTTAAGTGCGACGGTCATGGACCGCCGCTACATTAAAAGCCATGGACACGCCCGTTCGTCTTCGCCTGTATCAGTACGCCTACAGTCCGTTTTGCATTCCGATCGAGCTGGCGCTGCGTCATTCGGGGATTGCGTACGACCTGGTGAATTTGCACGTGGGCGATCCGACGCCGGTCATTCAGTTGACCAAGGGCGACTACTATCAGGCGCCGGTGCTGGAGGACCTTTTCAGTCACGAGGTGATTTACGACAAAAGCCCGTCGGGCGACGATGTGCCGCGCTACATCGATAATCTCGCGCCGCTGATGCGGCTTTTCCCGACCGAGGTCGAGGGGATTCACCGGATTTTTCTGCATTACATTGAGAACGAATGCGAGTCGCGCGGGTTCAAGGTGTGCGACGCCTATTGGGAGAAGTGGATCAAGAACGACATCGAGCGGGGGCTGCACCGGCGGCACAAGGAACGGAAGTTCGGCGTCGGGTGTCTCGACGAATGGCTCCGCGACGTGAACAAGTTGATCGAGGCTTTCCATCACGTGATCCAGCCGTTCGAGATGATCCTCGGCGGCAAGCCGTTTCTCACCGGCGACCAGCCGGTCTACGCCGACTACGCGCTGTGCGGCGTGATTGGAAATTTTCTTTATCCGGGCGTCACGTCGCTGCCGGAGAACTGCCTGATGCTCGAGGCCTGGTACACGAAGATGCGGGCGGGGAATTTCCGGAGCGCGCTCGACGAGGTGCAGCTCGCCTCGCAGGGGCAGTTCGACGAGCGGGCCGGGCAGTATGGGAAGTCGCACATCCTGGCCGACACGGCCGATGTCGAAAGGGCGGTGGCCGATCTCAAGCTGCGTCCCGGAACGCTCGCGCTCGATGTCGCCACGGGCAACGGCCACACGGCGATCCATCTGGCGGAGAAAGGCTTCCAGGTGACGGCGAGCGATATTTCCACGGCGATGCTGGAGCAGGCGAGGAAGCTTGCCGCCGAAAAGGGCGTGAAGATCGATTTTCGGGAGCACCCGGCGGAGAAGCTTCCCTACGCGGACAACACGTTCGGTCTCGTGACGTGCCGCGTGGCGGCGCACCATTTCAGCTCGCCGGAAATGTTCATCCGCGAATCGGCGCGGGTGCTGAAGACGTACGGCTACCTGGTGCTGATCGACGGCACGGTGCCGGACGACCACGTCGAGGCCCACGATTGGATGGACACGGTGGAGCGGTTGCGCGATCCGAGCCACGCGCGGTTCGTCTCGCCGAACGTGTGGCGCAAATGGTGCGTGGACGCCGGGTTGACGGTGACGCGCTCGCAGGTCGAATCGTTCAAGCAGCCCGACTTGAACTGGTATTTCAACGTGGCCAACACGCCACCCGAGAACCGGAAGAAGGTGCTCGAAATGCTGGCGAAGGCGCCGGGGGCGGTGCGCGAGCTTTTCAAGATCGGCCAGGAAGACGGCAAGATCATCTGGTACTGGCGGCGGCTGACGCTGGTGGCGGGGAAAATTTAAGGCGTTGCGGAGGCGGGCTTGGCCGGGCCGCGGGCCGAAGTGACGAGTTCGGCATTGCCTTCGAGTTGCTCGGCGCAATAGGTCCCGCCCTGGAGCTCGGCGAGATATTGGAGGGGATATTGGTCTCCGACGTCGGAACGGGGGGCGATGCCGATGACGGTGAGGCCGGGGCCGTGTCCCTTGGGGCCGAGGATGTCGCCGGCCTTGCTCGCGAGGTCGTTCAGGGAGATGTTCAAATCGCCGTCGCTCAGCAGGACGAGGGCGCCGGGGTGAAGCTGCTCGGCCATGGCGAGGCCCTGGGGCAGGTTGGCGCCGCCGCCGCAATCGACATCGCGCATGATGAAGCGGACGGCGGCTTCGCGGGTGGCGTCACTGGCCGCGACGAGCGGGCCGCTCGCGCGCGCGTGCCCGGCGTAAAGGATGGCGGCGAAAGGAGTGCCGTCCTTGAGCGCGCGAATGCGACGGCTGAGGGTCTGCCGCGCCAGCGCGATGCGGGTCGAGCCGGCACAGGGTTCGTACATGCTGCCGGAAATATCGAGGACGAAGACGACGCCGTCCGCGCCATTGAGATACGGCGCCGGATTGGGCGGCGCGCTTCCCGCCGGCGATTGAGCGGAGGAGGGGAGCGCGGCAATGGCGGCTGCCGGGGCGGGCGAAGCCGTTTGCCGGGAGAGGAGGCTGGGCGTCTTCCCGGATTGGAGCGACATCACGAGATTGGCCGGTGTTGTCATCGCGGGCGAAGCGACGGCGGAACCGGCTGTCTCGTGCCAATAGGCAAGGGCGATTGCCGCGATCACGCACACATGCAGGGCGAGGGAGACCGCGACCATGAGGGGAAATCTTGCGCGCACAAGCCGAATGGTAGCGGTTTTTTACGGAAAGTCAGGTAAAAAGGGCGTAATCGGGATTAGATTTCTTAACGAAGATTCCACAGTAAAACAAACTGGCATGCTATTGCGGCTAAACCGATCAGGCCAAATTTTGTTACTGGTGAGTTGGAATCAAAAAAATATGAGCCGTCCGGTTCCTTTTTTCCATACTTTGGAGCTAGGTAAGCAACGGTGCCAAAGAGAATTGCGCCAGAGGTAAGCAAAGTGGCCAGAACTATCGCTTGGAAGCTTCTTGAATGCAGGCCCGCTAGAAGCATGGAGTCAGCAGGATTTGACGAAGCGAAATAGACGGGCCGCTGGCTTCCCAAAGGATAGGCATCTACAATTTGACGACTCGATTTTGCGCTCCAAAACAAACTTGTATCAATTTTGGAACTTAGATACGAGTGCCCATCAACCGTATAGGCATAGGTAACGACAGGGTTATAGCTGATTCCTCCTCCATGCGGACCGGACGATAAAGAGCTATCGACATGTGATTCCTGAATGATGCCGGTTGTGTGCGCCCACGACGCACTAACCCAAGCTTCATAAATCACGTATGCGCCCCACGAAATCGCAAAACAACCTGCGATTGCCAGCACGACATAAAGCAGAATGGGAAGAAAGGGTTTCATTTTACCGGGGCGAATGGCCATCTAAGAGGCTATGGCGTCTTTTCAAAATGATTTAAGCTAGTTGAAGACGTCGGCGACGAGAACAAAATTGACGTTTGCGTAATGCAGGACAAGTTGGAGTTATGGTAACGGCCAAACTTTTCAAGCACGGAGACAGCCAGGCGGTGCGCCTGCCGAAGGCTTTTCGTTTCAAGGGAACGGAGGTTGTCATCGAGAAACATGGCGACACAGTCATTCTTAAACCCAAGCCTAAACGCCGGCACCGTTTCAAAACGCTGGGGGATGTCGCGCGTTACATGGCAAAAAAGTATCCGGAGGCTGCTGATTTTCCCGATCTACCGCGTCCGAAGGAACACGAGCGGCCGATTCTTGAATGGTGATGACCTGCCCACCTTTCCGTTGACGTACTGACGGTTGTTTCTGACACCGCAAGAAAAAGGCCGGGTTTTCGCACGGAGAAAACGGAGTTCACTGAGAAGGAAAGATTTTCGAGCCTCCGTGAACTTCGTGTCCTCCGTGCGAAATAGTTTGGGACATTGGAGACGGGATTTTAAACGATTGGCGTTTCGGGCGTCTCTTGGCAGTTTGGAGCGTGTTTGATCGCTGGTTTGATTCGTATCGCCGGTGGTGGTGCGCCTTGTCGGGGCTGTTGCTCGTCGCGGGGCTCGCGCCGTTTTCGAGCGCGACCTGCGGGTGGATCGCGCTCGTTCCCGCCTGGTGGGTGATCACGCGGAGCGAACGCGCGCGGCGGCGGCCCTTTCGGCACGGCTATTTGACGGGGCTGATTTATTTCGGCGGCACGTTTTGGTGGATCAGCAACGTGACGCCAATCGGCGCGTTTTTCCTCGTGCTTTATCTGGCGCTCTATCCGGCGGTCTGGTTTTTGCTGGTGACACGGCTCGTGGCGCGGAGGGAAGGCGGGACATCGCCTTCGGTTCTTTTGCAGGCGACGGCGGCGGCGGCGCTATGGGTGACGCTCGAATGGTGGCGGAGCTGGTTTCTCACCGGCTTCAACTGGAATGAACTCGGCATCTCGCAGGCGCCGAGCATCGTGTTCCGCCAACTGGCGGCGTTCGGCGGCGTGCATCTGATTTCGTTCGTCCTCGTCACGGTGAATGTCCTCTGGGCGGAAGGCGTTCTCGGGATCGCGGAGACGCTCCGGGAAAAGCGGGTCGTTCGCGTGTCGTTGCCGTTCGCAGCGGCGCTTTTCATCGCGGCGAGCTGCTTCGCGCTCGGCTGGCATCATCTCCAGCGGCATGACGGTGAGACGCCCGGCCCCACTCTCAACTTCGCCTGCATCCAGCCCGATATTCCGCAGATTCCCTATGACGGAAACGAGAGTCCCGGCAACTTCCGGGAGACGGAAACCGAGGCGCTCGAAAAGACCGAGGCGATGTCCCTCCGCACCATCGCCACAGGTCCCGACCTTCTCATCTGGCCCGAGGCGATGATCAGCGAGGGGGTTTTCAATGACCGCCCGATGAACGAGGCGGTGCACGACATCTGCGAGAACTACGACGGCTATTTCCTGCTCGGCTCGCAGGATTTCGACCTCAAGGATGGCCCCAGGAAGCTCGACGCAGATGGAAAAGGGGTCAAGGCGCCGCTGCTTTACAACTGCGCCTATTTTTTCAGTCCGTACGGAAAGCAATGCGACGAGTACCGCAAGACCCGGCTGGTGATCCTCGGTGAATTTTTACCCTTCGGCGACACGTTTCCCAAACTCCGCGAGTGGGCCGGCGTCGGGATGGACTTCACGCCGGGGCCGGGGCCGAAGCTGTTTACGATGAAAAAACCGCCGCTGAGCTTCGCGCCGTTGATCTGTTTCGAGGACACGCTGCCCGAGGTGGTCGACAAGGCGGCGCGGTTGCGGCCCGATTTTTTTGTCACGATCACCAACGACGGCTGGTACACCGGCTGGTGCGCGGCCTGGGGCGTGCGGCAGCATTTGAACCACGCCCTTTTCCGCTGCGTGGAGCACGACCTGCCGATGATCCGCTGCGCCAACACGGGCATCTCGTGCCAGATCGACCAGAATGGCAGGGTGACCGACCGGTTCCTCGGCGCCTCGGGCCGGGAGATCGATGTCGGCGGAGTTTTTTCCGGGACGCTCAAAATTTACCCGGCGCACGGCACGCTCTACGAAAGGTGGGGCGATTGGATCGTCTTGATCTCTTCCCTCGTCAGCGTCATGCTTGGGACTCGGTTTTTGTGCCGATTTAGCTCCTGATGAATCCCGATCCTTTTTTTTCCGTCGTCGTTCCGTTCTATAACGAGGCGGAAAATCTGCCCCGGCTCATCCGCGAAATCGACGCGATGCTCCGGGTGATGGAGGAGCCGGCGGAAATCATCCTCGTCGACGACGGCAGCACCGACACGTTCGCGCAGCCTCCCGGAAGCCCGGCCTTCCTCATCCGCTGGCTTCACATCAGCAAGAACAGCGGGCAGAGCGCGGCGATGTATTACGGGATGCAGGAGGCGCGCGGCAAGTTCATCATCCTGATGGACGCGGATCTTCAGAACGACCCGATGGACGCGCCCAGGATGCTGCAAAAACTCGAGGACGAGGGGCTCGACCTCGTAACTGGCGTGCGCCTGCATCGCAATGATAAATTCATCCGCCGCCTCTCCTCGAGCGTCGCCAACGCGGTGCGTTCCGTCCTGCTCCAGGACCACACGAGCGACACGGGTTGCACGCTCAAGGTGATCCGTTCCGAGGCGGCAAAACGGCTGCCGGGCTGGAACGGGATGCATCGGTTCATCCCCGCGCTTGTCCTTTCTGCAGGCTACAAAATCGGGGAGATGCCGGTTGAGCATCGCGCGCGCCACGCCGGGGTCAGCAAGGTCGCGGGCGGCAAGCGGGCGTTGCGGGCCACGGTCGATTTGCTCGGGATGCTCTGGTTTTCGCGGCGTCAGTTCAAGGGACGGTTGCTCGAGAAGAAGCCATGAATCCGGGATCTCATCTTGACGCCCTGGGGATCATCGCGGGAAACGGACGTTACCCGGTACTGCTGGCCGAGGCGGCGCGCGCGCGCGGCGTGAAGCGGATCGTCATCGCCGGTTTCTCGGGGGAGACTGCGCCGGAAGTCGGGAAGCTGGCCGACCATTATACGAAGTTGCGGGTCGGGCAGTTGGGCGGACTCTGCAATTATTTTCGCGAGCAGAAGATCACGCGGGCGATCATGGCGGGGCAGATCGCGCCGGGAAATCTTTTCGACCTGCTCCCCGATCTCAAGGGCGCGCTCCTGCTGGCGAGGCTGAAGGAGCGGAATGCGGAAACAATTTTCGCGGCCATCGCGGAGGAACTTAAATCGGCGGGCGTGGAGCTTCTGCCCGCGACGACTTTCCTCGAGGACTGCCTGCCCGAACCGGGTACCATCGCGGGGCCGAAGCTCTCCGAGCGGCAAATGGAGGACGTCGCGCTCGGCTTCCGGATCGCCAAGGAGATGAGCCGGCTCGACATTGGCCAGAGCGTGCTCGTCAAGAACGGCACGGTCGTCGCCGTCGAGGCCTTCGAGGGGACCGACGCCGCGATGGAACGGGGCGGACGGCTCGGAAAAGGCGGCGTGACGCTGGTGAAGGTCAGCAAGCCGGACCAGGATTTTCGTTTCGACGTGCCCGTGATCGGGACGCGCACGATGGAGCAGGCGCGCGATTGCGACGTGAGGGTGATCGCCTGCGAGGCGCGGCGCACCTTGCTTCTGGATCGGAAACTGGTATTGGAACAGGCCGCGCGCTGGAAGATCAGCCTCTTCGCGGCGGACGAATCGCTTCTGAAGGAAAAACTATGAGCAACCTCAAAGTCGGTGTGGTCGGTGTTGGACATATCGGGCGCGAACACGCGCGCATCTATTCGCAACTGGCCGGGGTCGAGTTCGTCGGCCTCTACGATCTCGACGCGCACGTCGCCGAGAAAGTCGCCCAGCGGCACGGCGTGAAGGCCTTCGACACGGCCCAGGCGCTGGCGGAGCAAATCGACGCGGCGACCATCGCGACGCCGACCAACACGCACCACGAGATCGGCGCGTTGTTTCTCGGCCTCGGCAAGCATGTGCTGATCGAAAAACCGATCACCGACAACACGGAGCAGGCCAAGGCGCTGGTCGATCTCGCCCACGCGAAAAACCTCGTCCTGCAAGTGGGCCACATCGAGCGGTTCAACCCGGCGCTCAACGCGCTGGAGGAAAAATTGACGCGGCCCCGCTTCATCGAGGCGCACCGGCTCTCGACCTATCCGGGACGCAGCACCGACATCGGCGTGGTGCTCGACCTGATGATTCACGACCTGGAAGTGGTGCTGCATCTTGTGCGCTCGCCGATCCAGTCGATCGACTCGGTCGGCACCGCGGTGCTGAGCAAGGGCGAGGACATCGCGAACGCGCGCATCCGCTTCGAGAACGGCTGCGTGGCCAACATCACGACGAGCCGGATCAGCTTCGAGAAGGTGAGAAAAATCCGCGTCTTTCAGGACGACGCCTATCTTTCGCTCGATTACTTCGACCAGAGCGGCGAGATTTATCGCAAGGTCAACTCGCAGATCATCAAGGAGACGATCAAGGTGGAGAAGGACGAACCGCTCAAGCTCGAACTGGCCGCCTTCGCCGAGTGCGCGCGGTCGAGCCGGAAGCCGCGGGTCGGCGGCGCGCAGGCCGCGGTGGCCCTCGAGATCGCCATGCTCATCACCGAGCAGATCGCGAAGCAAAACGCGCTGCAAAGTTGATTTTTCCTTTTTCTTTTTCGCCCCTGCCATGCGCGCTCCCGACCCTTCTTCTTCCGAGCGGTTCCCGATCATCCTCATGGTCGCGGGAGAGGCGAGCGGCGACGCGCACGGCGCGGAACTGATCCACGCCCTCAAGGAAAAGCAGCCGCGCGCGCGGATCATCGGCGTCGGCGGACCGCGCATGGCGTCGGCCGGGCAGGAACAGCTCCTCGATTTGTCGGCCCACGCAGTCCTCGGGCTGGCCGAGGTGATCAAGCAGTATTTCAAGTTCCGCAAGTTCCGCGACCAGGTGCTCGACCTGGCCAAGCGCGAACGGCCCGACGCGGTCGTCCTGATCGATTGTTCCGGGTTCAATCTCCGGCTCACCCCGCAACTGCGCCGGGACCTGCCCGGAACGCGGATCATCTACTACATCAGCCCGCAGGTGTGGGCGTCGCGCGCGGGCCGTGTGAAGGCGATGCAGCGGGACATCGACCTGCTCCTCTCGATTCTCCCCTTCGAGAAGGCGTGGTTCGCGAAGGTCGCGCCGAAATTCAACGTCCAATGGATCGGCCATCCCGTGCTCGACCGGATTCGCAAGGTTGACGTCGTCGAGCCGAATCCCAACTTTGTCGCGCTGTTGCCGGGCAGCCGCAGGACCGAGGTGGAAAAGCATCTGCCCGTGCTTTGGGACGCGGCGCACATCATGGGCCGGAACCAGCCGGGCCTCAAATTCATCCTGCTTTCGCCGAACGAGGCGATCCAGAAATACGCCCTTGAAATGCTGGCGAAATTTCCCGCGCCGAACTTCACCTTCGAGTACAACGTCGGCTACGCCATTTCCCATCTCTCGCGCTGCGCGCTCGCGGTGGTCGCTTCGGGAACGGCCTCGCTCGAATGCGCGCTCGTCGGCATCCCGCAGATTGTCGTTTATCGCGTCCACCCGCTGACCTACGCGGTGGGGCGGCGCGTGGTGAAGGTCAACCATCTCAGCATCGTCAACGTGATGGCCAACGAGGCGGTCGTGCCCGAATTTCTCCAGGACAACCTCGAGGCGGGCGCGGTGGCGCAGGAAGCACTCGAATTGCTCAACAACCCGCAGCGCCGCGAAGCGATGAAACGCCGCGTGGCGGAAATCGTCTCGACCCTCGGCGAACCGGGCGCGAGCAAACGCGCCGCCGATGCGATCCTCCTCGAAGCGGCCCTCGCGAAGGTGGGGTGATGGAGGCGAATTCCGATTCCGCCGCCGGTTCCTCACCCGCTCCGTCCCGCGGGGAAACGGTCGAGGTCGCGATTGAGAAAGTGATCTTTGGCGGGGACGGTCTCGCCCGCATTTCGCAGGGGTTCGTGGTCTTTGTGCCCTTCGCCGCCGAGGGCGACCGGGTGCGGGTGCGGATCATCGAACGGAAGGCGCATCATGCGCGCGGAGAGATCGTCGAAATTCTCCAGCCCGGCCCGGCCCGCGAAAATCCGCCGTGCCCCTGGTATGCGAAGTGCGGAGGCTGCCAATATCAACATCTCGCCTACGCGGAGGAATGCCGCCTCAAGGAAAACCAGGTGCACGAGGCCTTCGCGCGCGTGGGCAAATGGCCCGACGCCCCGGTGCTGCCGATCATCGCCGCGCCGAACCCCTACGGCTATCGCAACCGGATCACGGTGCACGCCGAATCGGGGCGGGTCGGTTTTCGCGACGTGAACGGACGCGATCTCGTCGACATCCGCGAATGCCTTCTGGCGCGGCCCGAGGTGAACGCGCGACTGGCCCGCCTCCGCTCGAGCCGCCCCGCAGACGGTCATTATTCGTTGCGCGACGCGACGGCGCCGCCGAGCGGTTTCTTTCAGGCCAACCACGATATGCGCGACACGCTGCGCGGACTGGTCTCAAACGCGCTGCCGGAGCGGGGCGTGACGCTGCTCGAAGGTTATTGCGGCGGCGGATACTTTACGGAAATCGTGGCCGGGCGATTCGAGCGGGTGCTGGCGGTCGACAACGATCCGCGCACCCTGCGCGACGCGCGGCGGCTGCCCCTGGCGAACGTCGAATGGCGCGAGGCCGACGCGGCCTTCGTTTTGCCGGAGGAACTTCGCGCGCTTGCCGGGTCGGCGGAAAAAGAGACCGGCGCGCAAAAGGAAACGAGCGTGCTGGTCGATCCGCCGCGCGAAGGACTCCCCGTGCGTCTGGCGGAGGCGCTCTGCGTCGATCCCGTCGCGCATCTCGCCTATGTCTCGTGCGATCCCGCCACGCTGGCGCGCGACGCGCGGATGCTCGCGAAGGCGTACCGGCTCGTTTCGGTGCAGCCGGTTGATCTTTTTCCGCGGACCGCGCAGATCGAGTGCGTGAGCGTGTGGAAGAGGTAGGGACGCGAGTCCCATGGCGTCCCAAAATAAATGGGACGGCAATAGCTGCCGTGAGCAGCACCTGCCGTCCCTACCCAATCAGCTTGAGCGCGCCGATGGCGGTGCAGGCGAGGACGAAACGCTCGAAGATTTTTTGCGGCAGGCGTCCGGCGATGAGGCGTCCGCAGAAAAATCCGGCCAGGACCAGCGGCGCGAGCATCAGGGCGAGCGTCAACGAGTAGGCGTTGGTCAGTCCGAGACCGGCGCTGAAGGGAACTTTCCAGAGGTTGATGACGAAAAAGAACCAGGCCGAGGTGCCGATGAGGTTCCATTTCGGGAGGCGTACGGAAAGGAAATAAAGCGTCGAGACCGGGCCGGCCGCGTTGGCGATCATGGTGGTGACTCCCGCCAGGACGCCCATGACGAGGCCGAATCCGTGCGATTCGAAGACGTGGTCTATTTTCTCGCCGAGCGCGCCGCGCAGAAATTGGAGCGCGATCAGCCCGATGATGATCCAGCCGATGAGCGGGCCGAAGGCCGAATCCGAAATCCGGCCCATGAGGAGGTAGCCGAGAACGACCCCGGCGAGCGCGGGCGGCAGGAGGATCCAGAAAATTTTCCAGATGACGTCTCGCCGGTAGATCACGGCGGCGCAGACGTCGCCGGTAACCAGCAGCGGCAGGACAAAGCCGGTCGAATTCCTCGCATCGAAAACGATGGCAAAGAGCAGGACGGGCAAGATGCCGAGACCGGTCAGGCCGCCCTTGTTCAACCCGATGGCGAACGCGCCGCCCGTCACGGCGAGCCAGCCCAGGACGGAGAAGTGGAGCGGCGGCAGGGGGAGCATCAGAAAAAGGTAAAGGGATTGACGCAAAAGAAGACATTTTTTTACCGATACAAGGATTGTCATTTTTGCGGCGAAACCTAGAGTCGTCCGATGTCCGAACGTCTCTTCATGGCGCGATTGTGCACGGGTCTGCCCGCCCTCGGTTGCGGCGCGGCCTTCGGGTGGCGGAGCCGTTTCCCCGGCGCCGGAAAACCATGACGACTCTGGACAAAAAAACCGCGCTGCTTTCGACCAGCCTGCGCCTGCTCTGCACCGACTTCGACGGCACCATCGCCGAGCGCGATTACAAGCCGATCTCGCCCGCTTTTTTCGAGCGGCTCAAGGCGTGGCGCAAACGCGGCACCCTCTACTGGATCGTCAACACCGGCCGCACCTTCGAGAGCCTGCGGGACGAGTTGGTGCGCCGCAACGCGCCGATCTGGCCCGACTGGGTCGTCGCCCTGGAACGGGAAATCTGGCTCGTGCGCGATCGGCGCGGGATCGGCTGGTTTGAATGGAACCGAAAATGCGAGCTGCTTCACACCCAGCTTTTCGAGTCGGTGCAGCCGTTGTGGAAGCTGGTCGAGGACTATATTTCGCGCCATACGAAGGCCCAACTGGTCGAGGACGCCGGCTCGCCGCTCGGCATCATCGCGAGCTGCGAGGAGGAGGCCGACGAGATTTCCGCCTTCATCACACCCCTGCTGAAGGACTGGCCGATGCTCGTCGCCGTCCGCAACTCGGTCTACTTCCGGTTCAGCCACAAATTCTACAACAAGGGCGCGTGCCTGGAGGCGATTTCCAACGGCATCGGCGTTTTGCCGCTGCAAATTATGGCGGTGGGAGATCACCTGAACGATTTGCCGATGCTCGAGCGGCGTTACGCGCATCACCTGGCGTGCCCCGCGAACGCCGTCGACGAAGTGAAGGAAAAGATTCGCGCGCAGGGCGGCCATATCGCGTCGGCGGACGTGGCGGAGGGAACCATCGAGGCCTGGGACCGCTTTTTTCCGAAGAGGGATTAGGGAAAGAGAGCGGAAAATTTTTGGAAGGGAAAAGGCAGGGGAAGGGTGATGGAATGATGCTGAGGCTGAAGGCAACGGAGTTGCGGGGACAAGTGCGTTCCCAAGTGCAACTTGGGAATGAGGGGAATAAATGCCGATGACGACCCTTATCAATGGGTTATCCAACCCCTAAAGCCCCGCTCTCTCGGAAGCCGGGGGTAAAACGGCGGCGGGATAATAATTCTTGCCGTTGGGGGCGGGAGCGTGGAACGCGGGGTAGGGCTTCCACACGACGATCTCGATCCGGCGGTTTTTTTCGCGCCCTTCCTCCGTGTCGTTACTAGCCAGCGGCTGCAGGCCGCCGACGCCCAGCGTGTCGAGCCGCTTGGGATCGATGTGGGCCGTGATGAGCATCGCCTGCACCGCGAGGGCCCGCTCGGCCGAAAGACGCATGTTGTCGTCGGGGTCCCCGACATTATCGGTGTGGCCTTCGATGCGGATGACAAGATCGGGATGGCGGCTCATCATGGCGGCGATGCGGTCGACCAGCGATTGCGACGAAGCGTCGAGGACATTCTTGCCCGGCTGAAAAACGAACGGAACGGCGACGCGGCCATTCGCGCTCAGGTCATTGTAAAGGGCGTCGCCGTTCGGGTCGACCGGAGGCGCGGGCGGAGCGGGAGCAGGCGCGGGCGCGGAGGGGATGGGGGCCGTTGGGGCTGCCGCAAGCGCGGCTGGCGGCGGTAAGGCGTTCCCCGTCGATTCGACGATGGTGAGAACGTTGGCGTTGACCGCCGGTTCGAGATAAACCCAGGTCCTGCGCCTGCCGTCGGCCCGGTAAAAGGTTTCCGTTACGCCGCCGACCGCGCCGTCCTTTTCAATCGTGAAGCCGGCGGCGGCCGCGAGCCTTTCGTAATACCGCTGCGTTTGGAACAGGCCCGGGGTCTGACCGGCGGAACATTCGTACCGGATGATGTAGCGATGGCCCTTGACGTGGACCGTCTCGACATGGTTCGCGTCGATCGGCAAAGGCCGGGCCACCGGAAAATCGAACCCGGCGGGACTGTCCTCGTCGTAGTCGGTGATGACGAATCCCTGCAGGCGCGGAAAGCCGGGGTAGTCGTGCGAACTCTCCACATCGCCCGGATCGGCGCGAAGGGCCGCCGACGCGAGAGCAAGCGCCCCGAGCATCCGTGGAAGAAATCGTCCTGCCAGGCGCATGTCGAAAATGTAACCCGTTTTCAGCCGGTCCTGTCGAATGCAATCGGCATGACCCGTGCTATATTTCCAGAATGGAACTTCCCGAAGAAGTGGGGATCATGACGCTCCCCAACGCGATCCTGTTTCCGCAGGCGCTCCTTCCCCTCTATATTTACGAGCCGCGCTACCGCGCCATGCTGAAGCAATCGCTGGAAAGCCAGCGCATGTTCGCCGTCGCGCTGCCCCACACCTCGTCGAGCCCGACGCTGGTGCCGCACCGGATCGCGGGCGTCGGGCTGATCCGCGCGTGCGTCGACAAGCCGGACGGAACGTCGAACCTCATCCTGCAAGGCGTCAGCCGCGTCCGCTTCACCGATTTCGTCCAGGAAAAGCCCTTTTACGTCGGGAGGATCGAAATCCTCAGCACGGAGGAATCGAACGCGCTGGAGGTCGAGGCCCTCTCGGTCAAAGTTCTCGAGATGATCGGCGCCATGCACGACGCGGGCGACATCCAGGCCAAGGGCATCCTGAAATTCCTCAACGAAATCAGCGATTACGACGCACTCGCCGATATCGTCACCTACAGCTTCATCGAGGACGTGAACCGCAAGCAGGACATCCTCGAAACGTTGAACCTGCGTGAGCGCCTCCAGAAAGTCATCGTCGCCCTGCGGCGGCAATCGTCCGCGTCGGGACCGACCCTGGGATAGAAGCGGTTTTTCTCCGGCGAAGCTTTACTGCCCTCCGCAGGAGTGGTTCGATGGCGCGTGCCGAACGAGAGCCTTGCGGAACGCCTGAACGGGAAGCTGTACCGGCTTTTTGTCGTGCTGATCCTCGCCTACGTGGCGCTGAGCGGCTTCGCGCCGATGATGAACCAGGTCGATCTCGGATTCCAAGTCGCCCAGGGGCAATGGATGGTCCGGCACGCCGCGCCCTACAGCCGCGACCTCTTCAACTATCCCAATCTCGGCCATCCGGTCATCAATGAATACCCGCTCTTTGAGATCGTTCTCTACGCGGCCTGGAGCCTCGGCTGGTGGGGGCCGTGTCTGCTCGCCGCGGCGGCCTATGTGACACTCGTGGCGGTCTTGCTCCGCGGCGCGCGGCGCCTGCAACTTGGGGAATCCCCGCTGGCCGCCATCGCCATCGGCCTGATGCTCCTCTTCTTCCAGATCGCCTTCCCCTTGCGCCCGCATCTCGTCACCTACCTTGCCGTCGCCACCCTCGGCGTCTTTCTCCTGCGGCATCGCGAGACGGAGACCTGGACCCGTTTCTGGCCGGTGGCGCTGCTGCAAGTCGCGTGGACCCATTGCCACAGCGCCTTCGTCCTCGGCCCGGCGATGGTCGGGCTTTTCGGAGCGGAAATGATCGTGCGCCGCCGGTTGCGGGAAAGGTCGTTTCCGTGGAAGACGGCCCGGACCTGGCTCGGCGCGTTCCTGCTGATCCTGCTCGCCTGCTTCGTCAATCCCTACGGCTGGGAACGATTTTACCCCCCTCTTTTCCAGGACAGCCTCGAATCGATCCGCGCTTACGTGGGCGAAATGGAGCCGCTCGGCGGAGGCCTCGCCACGATTTACGGCTGGCTGACCCTGACCGCGATCATCGTCGTCGCGCTGGCGATGATCCGTCGCGGCGGCGCGATTGCCTGCAGCTTTCTCGTCCTCGCGCTTCTGCTCTACGTCCAGGCCCAATCGGTCAACAAGGCGTGGCCGGTCTTCGGCTTGTTCGTCCCGCTGTTGGTCCTGAGCACCGGCGCCTTCGCCTCGACCCCGCGAAAATCGGGATCGTGGCCGGGCGTTTTCGGCATCTTCACGGTCACCGTCCTTGTCGCCATCGCCGTCGTCGGCAGGCTCGATGACCGCTTTGATTCGAGCCTCCGCCGCCAATGGCGGGAGTACGACCAGGGCCGCACCGAAATTTCCACCGAGGCGACGGACTGGATGAAGGCGCATGGCGTCGAGGGCCGTCTTTTCCATCGCTGCGAAGACGGCGGCTGGCTGCAAATGAGCGGCTATGACAACGGCGAAACCTTTTCCGACACCGGCTTCGGGAAGTACGACGAGGCGTTCATCCACGAAGTCGGCCTCGTCAACGAACGCCCGGCCTTTGTGCCCCGTCTTCTTGCCGCCTACCGGCCCGATTTCATTGTCTGCGGCAATTTTTGTTACCAATGGCCCTTTTACCTGAGGCAAAACGGCTGGCGGCTCATCTTCTACTCGCCGAACAGTTCCGTCTGGACGCGGCCCGAAGTCCGGCCCGATCTGCCCACCGTGACAAAGGAGGAGATCATGGCCGCCTTTGACCGCGACCTTGCCGCCAACGGCATGCCCAGCGACGTCAGCCTCTTCGGGCGAAATATCATCGCCCTCAATTCGCTCGGGCTGGAGGACTTCGCCTTTGCCAAACTCACCGGCCTGCCGGAGGGGATGCACCATGCGCCGTGGTATTGGGAAGCCGCGCGCTGGCTTTGCTTTTCGGACCCGCCCTTTTCCGACGCCCACCGCGCCGCGCTGATGCATGAGGCCGAATCGTTCCACGATGACGCCGTCACCGCCGAATTCCGCGCCTATGATGACTACGCCGCCGGCGATGGCGACGGCGCGTTGCGCGTTCTGGAAAGCATCCCGCCCAACCGCCTCGGCAACTACGGCGCGGAACTGATGCTCAAGATATACCTCGACCGGAAGCGGCCTGAGGCCCTGGCGCTGGCGCGCCACACCGATTGCTTCGACCTGCGCAACGGACGTCACTGGCAGTACCTCGCGCAGGCCGAGGAGGAGTTTGGTTCGCTCGATGCGGCCCGCGCCGCCTGGGAAAAAGCCGTCTTCTATTATCCCGACGATCCCGGGCTGATGAAAGCGGCGGGCGATTTTGCGTCAAGGCACGACGATTCCGATCTCGATCGGGCCATCGCCACGAGCCGCAAGGTTTATGGCCGGTCGAGTCCCTAAACTCTGCGAAAGATTTTCTTTCCTCAATCCGTCATCCTGAGCAAAGGCGAGCGGAAGATGGATTTGGCCGAAGGATGCCACCGAACCGGAGTCGAAGGACCTATGTTGCCGTCAAAATAGCCGCAGGGCTTCCCAATCAGGATTTCTTTTCTCAAGGAGCGCTCTCGTCACACCGATATAGGCGGCAGAAGTGACTGCTCACGGTGGAGGTTCCTCCTCCTTTGGCTATTATCAGGAATAGAAGCTAGGTCTTTCGACTCCGGCTCGGCGAACGCTTAATGAGAAGAGAAACGCTCCGCTCGCCTTCGCTCAGGATGACGGTGTTTTTTTGCAAAGCGCCACTTTCGCAGAGGTCTTCTAGAGGCTGAGAAACATTCGAAAATCTCCCGGTTGCGCGAACGAAGGTCCGGCATTAAAATGAAGTCCGCGCCTAATCATAGGAGGAATCATGATTCTGAAGTTATTTCAGGACGGGGTTCGCTCGTCTCGTTCGCTGACAGACGGAAAACGGTCCAAGCAGCAGGTTGATTCCGCGGTCGATTTGACCCTCGAAATCCTCCAAAAAATCACCGCGGGCTTCCGGGTCAAATCGCTCAACGTCCGCTTGTCGAACAATCTCTGACTATTCCGCCTTGCGCCCAAAAGTCTTGCCGGATGCGGGACGAATTATGGTAGTCTCCGCCGATGATTCCAAATTCCTCCCAGCCGGAGCGCCCCGCCTTCCGGCCGTCGTTCGCAGCCCTCGCCTCTTTGGTTTTGACCGCCTGCCTCCTCGGCGGATGCGCCACAAGCTCCAACTTCAGCAGCGGAACCTACCATGTCGACGCCTACGCGCCGACTTCACCCGGCGACGTCCGGGTCCTTGTCTCGCTGAAAGCGGAAATGGTTTACGTGATGGAAGGCGATCGCCCGCTGATGGTCACGCCGCTCAGCATCGGCACGCCGGATCACCCCACCCCCACCGGCCACTTCACCGTCACCGCGAAGGACCGGACCAAGCGCTCCGGCGAATACGGCTTCTGGGTCAACGGCAACAACGTGTTCCCCGGCAGCGCGGGAGCCTCCCCGGGGCCCGGTTATTCTTATGTCGGCTACCCGATGGCCAACTGGGTTGAGTTCGCCCCGGGTTTCGGTTTTCACGAAGGCTACGTCTGGCCCGTTCCCCGGTCCCACGGTTGCCTGCGCCTCCATAGAAACGCCTCGGTCAAATTCTTCAAGCTCGTGCAGATCGGCACGCCGGTCACGATTGCCGAGAGCCTTCCCGAGGACGACACGATCGGCCGCAATGTGGTCCATCCAAGCGACTACAGGGACCCCGATCCTCCCGCCTCCGTCATGATCAGCCCCGACTATTTCAACCAGCCCCGCGACTCGGACCTTTTGCCCGCCCCGGCCCAGCCCAGCGGGACTTAATCGACCGCCCTGCGCCGTTCGACGGCCCGCGCGATCCAGATGCACGATTCGTAGAGGAGATACATCGGCACCGAAAGAAGCGACAGCGAGAACGGGTCGCTCGAGGGAATGATGCAGCACGTCGCGATGAAAATAGTCAGCGCGGCGTGGCGGCGCTTCGAAGCCAGTTGCGCGGCCGAGACGATCCCGAAAAGATTCAGCACAAGAATGACCAGCGGCAACTCGAAGGCGAGGCCGAAACCGAGGAGCATCTGCACCTCAAAATCGATCAGCGCCTTCGCCGTCCACGTCGCCTCAAAGCCGAGATACTTGCTGTAGGCGAAAAAGAACTCGAGCGTGGCCTTCAAAGCAAAGGTGTAACACAAGGTCACCCCCGCGATAAAAAGCGCCGCACCCGCCGCGAAGATCGGCGCGAGAAAACGCTTCTCGCGCGGCGTGAGCGCGGGAAGCAGGAATTGCCCGACGAAATAAAGCAGAAACGGCAGCGAAAGAATAATCCCGCCGAAAAGGCTGATCTCCATGTGAATCGAAAAGGGATCGACCACGCCGAAATTAAAAAGATCCTTCGGATCGCGCCCTGTCTGGCGATAGGGAACGTAGAGCGCATCGAGAATATACGGGGCCGTAAAGGCGCAGATGATGACGCCCACCACCAGTGCGCCGATGCAGCGGATGATCGTCCAGCGAAGGTCTTCCAGATGCGCCAGAAACGGTTTCGTTTCCAGCCCCGCCCGGACATCGTCGTCATCGGGCGGCCGGTTTTGCGTCATGAGGCCAATCTGTCAGACCTCGCCGGGATAGGCAAGACGCGCGCCGGGTGCGAAATCCCCGGTTCACTTTCCCTTGCTTTCCTTGGGGAAATCTCCATAGTGAACCTTCCCGTCGACCGGCCCGTCCGTCCGGCGGGATCGGAAATCAACGCCGGCCCCGCCGGCACACCAACGAAAACTTATTCCGTAGAAACGGAAGCTGCGCCGGCTCTCCATGAGCGCCGCCGGAGTCATAAACTTAGGAAAAGCACATCATGCATCGAGTCGATATCAAGGAACTGCTGGACGCCGGCGTCCATTTCGGACACCGCACCCAGCGTTGGAACCCCAAGATGAAGCCCTACATTTTCGAGCCGCGCAACGGCATCTACGTCATCGACCTCGAACACACCGTCAAGCAGCTCGAAGCCGCCCAGGATTTCCTGCGCGACGTCGCCGCCAGCGGCAAAAAGATCCTTTTCGTCGGCTGCAAAAAGCAGGCCCAGGAGACCATCAAGGAACTGGCCCGGCAGAGTAACTCGTTTTACGTCACCGAGCGCTGGCTCGGCGGCACCATGACCAACCTCGCAACCATCCGCAAAAGCGTCGCCCGGATGAAGTCGATCGATACCATGGAGTCGAACGGCACGACCGACAAGATGCCCAAGCAGGAAGTCTCCGTTATGCGCCGCGAAAACGCCAAGCTCCACCGCAATCTCGACGGCATCAAGGACATGGAAAAATATCCGTCGGCAATCGTCATCGTCGACGTCCCGCGCGAGGAAATCGCCGTCGCCGAGGCGCGCCGCCTCAACATCCCCGTCGTCGCCATTACCGACACCAACGCGAATCCCGACCTCGTCGATTATCCCATCGCCGGGAACGACGACGCGATCCGTTCCATCAGCGTGATCCTCGAAGCGCTCAACGACGCGATCATCGAAGGCTCCGCCAAGTCCGGCGCGGGCGGCAAAGACGGGGCCAAGCCGGTCGAAGAAGAGTCGCTCACCGGAGTTTCAGCCTAACGCTCTTCAGTTGTAGCGGCGGTCTATGACCGTCGCTGTCTTTAGAATCGAAATCCATGTCAACCACTGCCACTCCCATGACCACGACCGCTCCCGCCTCTCCCGAAGGCGACAACATTTCCCCCGAACTCGTCAAGCAGCTCCGCGACAAAACAAGCGCGGGGATGATGGACTGCAAGAAGGCCCTCGTCGAAGCCAAGGGCGACCTCGCCCTTGCCGAAACCATCCTGCGCAAAAAAGGCGCGGCCTCCGCCTCGAAGAAGGCCGGTCGCGAGGCGAAGGAAGGGGTCATCGGCTCCTACATCCATGTCGGCGACAAGGTCGGCGTCCTCGTCGAAATCAATTGCGAGACCGACTTCGTCGCCCGAAACGAAAGCTTCCGCGCCTTCGTCAAGGACGTGACGCTCCAGGTCGCCGCCGCGACGCCCCTCTACGTCAGGCGCGACGAAGTGCCGGAAAGCCTCCTCGCCGTCGAGCGCGACGTCGCCTCCGCCTCCGTCAAGGGCAAGCCCGCCGCGGTCGTCGACAAGATCATCGCCGGCAAGCTCGACAAGTACTACAGCACCGTCTGCCTCCTCGAGCAGACGTTCGTCAAGGACAACGCCAAGACGATCAACGACCTGCTCACCGCCAAGATCGCCGAGCTGGGCGAGAACATCGTCATCCGCCGCTTCACCCGGTTCCAGGTCGGCGAGACGCTGGGCAGCGCCGCCCTGGAGGGTCAGCCTCCGGCCTGACCCTGATTGGGACGGGGCTTCCCCGGCTTGGCTTAGATGGCTTGGGGGGCCTATATTTTTAGCCCATCTTGCGCATGGAGGGGATTTGGCGGGGTGGAAAGCGACGCGTGGCAGCCGTCCCTCTTTCGTCATCCTGCGCTTGTCGGAGGAACCGCGGACGAAAAAAGAATACGTGCCGGTCATCAGCGGCAGGCATAGACCGCGGCCGGCAATCTGCTACATTCCGGTCATGATTTCACCCCCCGATGCGGCCATTATCCGCGAGGCGGCGGCCCGCGCCCTGGGCGAGGACCGAGGCCCGGCCGACATCACGACGCTGGCCTGCATCAAATTCGACACCCAGGCGGCGGCCCGGATTTTCGCGAAGGAAGCGTGCGTGCTCGCCGGAATGCCCGTGGCGGAGCAGGTCTTCCGCGAGGAGGACGCCACGCTCGTCCTGACCGCGCGGGCGGAGGATGGAACGAACCTCCAGCCGGGCAACACGGTGCTGGAGATTCGCGGTCCGGCGGCGGCGATCCTGACGGCCGAGCGGTGCGCGCTTAATTTTCTCCAGCAGCTTTCCGGCGTCGCGACGGAAACGCGCCGTTTCGTCGAGGCGGTCGCCGGAACCAAGGCGAGGATATTGGACACGCGCAAGACCGCGCCCGGCCTCCGCGCGTTGCAAAAATATGCGGTCCGTTGCGGCGGCGGGACCAACCATCGCTTCGGCCTCTATGACCGGTTTCTGATCAAGGACAACCACATGGCGCTGATGGGGACGGGCAGGGGGCTGGCCGAGGCGGTCCGGGCCGCGCGCGCTCTCGATCCCGAGACCGTCCTGGAGGTCGAGGCGGACCATCTCGAACAAATTCCGGAAATCATTTCCCTCGGCGTGGATGTTCTCCTGCTCGACAATATGTCGCTCGACGAGATGCGCGCCTGCGTGGCGCTCGTCGCCGGGCGGGCCGCGACCGAAGCCTCGGGCAACATGACGATCGAGCGGGTGCCCGACGTGGCGCGGACGGGGGTCGATTTTATCTCCGTGGGCGCCCTGACGCACAGCGTCCGGGCGATCGATTTCAGCCTGGAAATTGTGTAGCCGGAAAGCGGAGGCGAGCGATTTGAGGAGGGGAATGGAACGTATGGGCGGCGGTGGGGTTGAAATCGCTACAACCGGGTGGGCAACCATGCTTCAACCCTTTCAGAGATCTCTACAAAACCCATTGTCTAAGCGATCCGTCATCCCGAGCTTGTCGAGGGATCAGTTCCCCACCTCTGAAAAAGGCAAACCGAACTGATCCTTCGACAAGCTCAGGATGACAGAATCCTAAAAGAGAGACTTTCGCAGAGGTCTCTTACAGGGTAGTTCGCCTGGCCGTTTACCCAGGGTAGTCCCGCCGTGGCGGGACTACCCTGGGCTGTATGATGGCCATCCTTTCAGGATGGCCCGGAACGGATACCCCGGTGCACGATATTTTGAAATGCTCTACCGGGAAAGGCGGCGCGAAATGGAATTTCGCGGGGAGCAAGGTGCTGCGGACGGCAGTAATGTTCCCAAGTGCAGCTTGGGAACGAGGGAAGGTTCGCACGGAGGACTGCAGAGGGCTGAAGAGGTGGGAAGCAGGCAACGGAGTTGCCGGGACAAGGGCGTTCCCAAGCACGCACGCGTGATGCAACTTGGGAACGAGGAACACAAACTCCTGCGAAGGGCGGCAAGTTTGGGAAGGAGGGGATTCGCTTCCTGTCGTTCCGCTTGGGCGGGACGACCCGGGCAACACAGGCACGCCTGTCGTTGCCGGGCCGCCCGAAAAGACCGTCGCCCGGAGGTCGACGGCTACCACGGAGCTCAGGATGACGGAATTTTAAAGAGACGAGGTTTTGCAGAGATGGAATTTTGAAGAGAAGCTTTGGCAGAGGTCTAAAAAAGATTACCGTTCGCTGTTATTTTTATTTTTTTCGTTTCAAGCTGGCGATAAAGCTTATGAATAGCTTAAAGTAAAGGACTCTCGTGATTACACTCGCCATTTCAAGTTTAAAAGGGGGCGTGGGCAAAACAACCTGCGCCATCAACCTGGCCTTCTCACTCG
Source organism: Methylacidiphilales bacterium (assembly GCA_035948935.1). Classification (GTDB taxonomy): domain Bacteria; phylum Verrucomicrobiota; class Verrucomicrobiia; order Methylacidiphilales; family UBA1321; genus JABDGH01. The sequence continues at coordinate 296,666 of DASZIP010000019.1, forward strand.
CCAAGCGCGGATGGAAGACCCTCCTCGTCGATGCCGATCCGCAAGGTTCGGTCGGGCTGTCGCTTTCGCCCGGCGCCCAGACCTATGTCGGTCTTTACGAAATCCTCAACTCGGGCGTGCCGTTCGACCAGGCCCTCCTGAAAACCAAGCTCGACACGCTCGGGATCGTGATGGCGGGCAAGATCCCGGCCAACGAAATCTCGAAGTGGTGTTCGAGCCTGCAGGACGGCGCACGCCTGGCGCCCTTCTTCAAGACGGCGTCGGAGGCGGGGTACGATCTCGTCATTCTCGACACCCCCTCGGGTCTGCACGGGCCGACGGAAGGCATCCTGCGCAGTTGCAGCCACGTCCTGGTGCCCCAGCAGTGCGAACCTCTCGCGCTGCGTTCCCTCATGCTCACCGTCGATTTTCTCAACCAGTTGCAGACCGAAAACGAGGAATCGTGCTCGCTGATCGGGGTGGTGCTCACCCTGGCCGATCCGCATGTCGAGGACACGAAGAAGATTGTCGAGGAAATCAAGCGCGTGCTCCCGCCCGAACTGGTTTGCCAGGCGATGCTTCCGCGCGATCCGGCGGTGATCCACGCGAGCATGAAGGGAATGCCACTCGGCCTGCTTCGCCGCGGAGCGCCCCCCGCGATCGCGCTGGTCTTCGATCAACTTGCCGCGGAACTCGAAGCCAAACTCGATTTGACAGCTCCCGAACAAAGCGATGAGTACATCTCCCTCGTGGTTTGACCAGGAAAAGTTCTCCCGTCTGGTAAAAAAGGTGGGGCCCAAACCTGTGACTGAAGCGCTCCCGGGCCATCCGGGAGCCGAGGCGGAAACCCGGCCCGCTTCCGGTGAGGGGCTCGCCTCGACGGCCCGCATTTCCCTCGTTTCCAAACCGCCTTCCCTTCTCTCGGAACACCGCGCGCTCCCGGCGTTGCCCCGTCGGACCGCCACGATGCCGAGCCTCAAGGCGCTTTTTTCCCATCCGGCGCCGTCCCATCCTTCTCCATCCGGAGGCGAAGAAGTGAAGGAAGAGGCGGGCCACGGGTCCGATACCGCCGTCGCCGGGGAGGGAGAAGATTTTAGCGCCGCCTGGCAAAAAATGAGCCTGTTGAACCACGAACTCGCCCACACGATCCACGAGCGCGACCATGCCCTCAAGGAAAACGCCATTTTGCTGGAAGAACTGCGTCAGGCCCGCGAGGCCGCGCAGGGGCGGGGGACGGCGCCGCAAACGGAGGAGCTTTCGATCCTCGCCGAGGAACGAGACGAGGCCCGGCGCGAATATGCCGACCTTCGCAAGGAATTCGAGGCTTTCAAGCAGGAGCAGCTTCCCAAGGAGGCATCGGGGCGGGTACGCAAGGAATTGGAACAGCAAATTGAGGGGTTCCGCCAAAAACTCGAGGAACGGAACCGGGAGCTTGCGGCGCTCAAGGAGAGTCCCGCCAACGCGGGCGGGGGGGACGAAAAGCCTAAGGAGGAAATCACTTCGCTTCGCGAGCAGCTTGCGCACTCGAAAGAGGAGACCTCGATCGCGCAGCGCGGACTCGCCCTGAGCCAGAAAGCGCTGCAGGAGACCCGCGATACGCTGCGCGAAGCGACCGAGGGAACTTCGCTGAGCCGGCACAATTTCGATAATCTACGGAACGAGTGTGCGAATCTCTCGCAGCAAAATGCCGTCCTTCAGGCCCAGAATGACCAGCTTTCGCGCGAACTGGCCGCCACGAAATCGAAATTGACGACGCGGGTGTAGATTCCATGCAGCGGCGGTCTATGACGATCGCATTTCAAAAATCAATCGGGGGAAGGTTTCGCACGGAGGACTGCAGAGGACTGAAGAGGTGGGAAGCAGGCAACGGAGTTGCGGGGACAAGCGCGTTCCCAAGTGCAACTTGGGAACGAGGAGAAAAGGCCGCGCCACCAGCGGCTGCTTAGCCGCCCTGTCTTGGACGGGAACGCGACCTTGATGCCCGACGACCAGCCTTTGCCACCAAGGTCCTTCGACTCGGCTCGGCGGCATTCTTCGGCCAAATTCATCTCCCGCTCGCCTCGCTCAGGATGACGGTGCTTTTTTTGATAACCGGCGCCTTCCCCCTTCCACTTCACCCAGGGCGCGGCTTGCTGCCGCGGCTGGGGAAGGATGACGGATTGTGGAGAGAGAGATTTTTGAAGAAGTCTCCTTTGGGGGGTTCAAACGGATAGACCACGAGAAAAAGCCGTTGCATGATCCGTTTTCTTGTCTTACCTCTAAAGGCATGAGCGCCGTCACCTCCCTTCCCGCCTGGAAGAACCTTGAGAACCACTACGCCGAGAACAAGCTCGTCCCGATGCGCGACCTTTTCGCGCAGGACCCGGATCGCTTCAAGAAATTTTCGCTCGAGTTCGAGGGACTTCTCCTCGATTTCTCGAAGAACCGGATCACCGACGAGACGATGGGCCTTCTGCGCGACCTGGCCGAGGAGCGCAACGTCGCCGGCTGGACGCAAAAGATGTTCAACGGCGAAAAGATCAATATCACGGAGAACCGCGCCGTGCTCCACGTCGCGCTGCGCAACCGCTCGAACCGCCCGATCCTCGTCGACGGCAGGGACGTCATGCCCGACGTCAACGCGGTCCTGGCGCACATGGAGCAATTCTCGAAGGCCGTGCGTTCCGGCGAATGGAAAGGCTACACCGGCAAGGCCATCACCGACTTCGTCAACATCGGGATCGGCGGCTCCGACCTCGGGCCCGTCATGGTCACCGAGGCGCTGAAGCCCTACGCGCAGCCGAACCTCAAGGCCCATTTTGTTTCCAACGTCGACGGCACCCACATGGCCGAGACGCTGAAAACGCTTTCGCCGGAGACGACCCTCTTCATCGTCGCCTCGAAAACATTCACCACGCAGGAAACGCTGACCAACGCCCACTCGGCCCGCGACTGGTTTCTCGCGGCGGCGAAGGACGAGGCCTTCGTCGCCAAACATTTTGTCGCGCTTTCAACCAACGAAAAGGAAGTGAGGAAGTTCGGCATCGACCCGGCCAATATGTTCGGCTTTTGGGATTGGGTCGGCGGCCGTTACTCGCTCTGGAGCGCGATCGGCCTGCCGATCGCGCTGAGCGTCGGGTTCGAGAATTTCGTCGGGCTGCTGGAGGGCGCGCACGCGATGGACCAGCATTTTCTCAACGCGCCTCCGGAGAAAAACATTCCGCTCACGCTCGGCCTGCTCGGCGTCTGGTACAACAATTTTTTTGGCGCGCGCACCCACGCGATTCTCCCCTACGACCAGTATATGCACCGCTTTCCCGCCTACTTCCAGCAGGGCGACATGGAGAGCAACGGCAAGGGCGTGACGCGCGACAGCGAGCCGGTCGGCGCCGTGACCGGCCCGGTCATCTGGGGGGAGCCGGGCACGAACGGGCAGCACGCTTTTTACCAGCTCATCCACCAGGGCACGCAGTGGATTCCGGCCGATTTCCTCGCGCCGATCGAGACGCAGAATCGGCTGGGCGAGCATCACCTGATCCTTCTATCGAACTTTTTCGCGCAGACGGAGGCGCTGATGCGCGGCAAGACGCCCGACGAGGTGCGCGGCGAACTCGAGAAGGACGGCATGACCGGCGAGGCGCTCGAAAAGCTGATTCCGCACAAGGTCTTCACCGGCAACCGCCCGACCAATTCGATTCTTTTCCCGAAGCTGACGCCGAGGATGCTCGGCATGCTGGTCGCGATGTACGAGCACAAGATTTTCACGCAGGGGATCATCTGGAACATCAATTCGTTCGACCAATGGGGCGTCGAACTCGGCAAGCAGCTGGCCAAGGCGATCCTGCCCGAACTCGAAAAGCCCGGGGTCATCGCCACCCACGACAGCTCGACCAACGGCCTGATCAACCGCTTCAAGGACTATCGCGCGGAGCATGGGATTGGGAAAGAATAGGGTGCCACCGACACTCATCAACTCGGTGGAAGGCCATGTTCATATTCTTTTTGGACTCGCGAGAACGGTGAGCGTGAGTCAAGCCGTGGAAGACGTGAAGAAAAGGTATCGCGCTTTCGATTTAAGGCGCCCTTCAGGGCCGGCTTTTTCCGGAACATTTACCCTGGGCTGGGGTTGAGTCGCCCCGTTGGGGCACCATTTTTTTGACCTCGGCGGCGGAGGGTTGGCCGGGCGCGGCGGGTTGGTCGAGGTAACCGTAGATGAGGCGCGAGCCGAGGGCGGTGAGGACGGCGCGGGATTGGGAGGCGCAGGGGCCGAGGCCCATGACGGCGATGGGCGAGTCGGGATGGTTGAGGAGGAGGGCGGCGAGGCGCTGCAAGTCGCGCCAGGAGACGATGCGGACGGCGATTTTCAGGATGGCGGGGGTGAGGAGATCGAAGCGGGCGATCCAGCGGGCGATTTGGGCGGGCGAGGCGGGTTTTTGGATGGCGTGGGCGGAGAGGACGACGGTTTTGCCGGAGCGGCGGGCCTGTTCGATGACGGGGCGCATGGCGCGCGCGGAGGCGAGCTCGACGTCGACGGCTTCGACATTGGGGAGGAGGCGGAGGAAGAGTTCGCGGCGTTGCTTTGCTTTCCACGCGATCCGCCCGCCCTCGGAGGGGATGCGGAGGGTGAGGAGGACGGGATGTTTTTTGGCGCGGAGGGCGGCCTCGATTTTTTCGACGGGGACTTTTTTTGCGAGGAGGGCGTCGACGCGAATCTCGACGGCGTCGGCGGGGATTTTTTTTCGCGCGAGGCAGAGCAAACCGGCGGCGGTCATTACGGTGCCGAGGAGGACGGGGTGGGTTTGGGGGAATTTCATGAGGGTTGGTCTCCCGTCGCGTCGGCGTCGAGGTCGGCGGGTTGGGGGACGGGCTTGCGGACGACGCGAAGGCGGCGGATGCGGCGGAGGGTGACTTCGGTGGCGGTGAGTTGAAAGCCGTCGATTTCGGTTTCGTCGCCGGGGTGGGGAAGACGGCCCCATTGACGGAGGGCCCATTTCTCGACGGTGTCGGTGGTTTGGATGGGGAGGGGCCAGCCGGTTTCGGTGGCGAGGTCGCGGAGGGGCAGGTCGGCGTCGACGAGGACGGCCTCTTTGCTTCGCTCGAAGAAGGGGCCTTTTTCGATGTCGAATTCGTCGCGGATGTCGCCGACGAGCTCCTCGAGGACGTCTTCGAAGCTGACGAGGCCGAGGAGTTTTTCGTCGGCGTCGAGGACGAGGGCGAGGTGGTTGCGGGATTTGCGGAAGAGTTCGAGCATGGCGGGCAGGCGGGTCCTGGCGAGGAAGGTGAGGATGGGGCGGACGATGGAGGCGAGGCTGGTTTGGGGGCCGAGGGCCTGGTATTGCCAGAGGAGTTCCTTGACGTGGATGACGCCGAGGACCTGGTCGAGGGTGTCGCCGCAATAGGGGAGGCGGCTGTAGCCCGATTTTTGGGCGATGGCGAGGTTTTCGTCGAGGGGCTTGTCGCGCCAGAGGACGACGACCTGTTCGCGGGGGAGCATGACCTGTTCGGCGGTGGTCTCCTTGAGGCGGAGGGCCTTGAGCATGATTTTGTTGACGAGGTCGTCGGAGGGGTGGACGTGGCGGGAGTTCATGAGGACGTACTGCAATTCCTCCTGGTTGAAGCCGTGGTCGAATTCGCGGGTGGGCGGAATGCCCATCCACATGAGGAGGCGGTTGGCGGTGCGGTTGAGGAGCCAGATGAAGGGGTAGGCGGCGTTGTAGAAGAGAATGAGGGGCGCGGAGAACCACATGACGACGGTTTTGGGGCGGCGGATGGCGAAGTATTTGGGGACGAGTTCGCCGAAGACGATGTCGATGAAGGTGATTCCGGCGAAGGCGAGTCCGTAGGCGATGGAGGTGACGGCGGCGTGGCTGACGATGCCGATGTCGGCAAGAGGGCCTTCGATCCACCCGGCGACGACCGGCTCGCCGACCCAGCCGAGGCCGAGGCTGGTGAGGGTGATGCCGAGTTGGGTGGCGGAGAGGTAGCGGTCGAGATTTTTGGCGATGCGGATGGCAAAGCCGAGGCGCCAGTCTTTCCTGCCCTTGACGCGCATCGATTTGAGCTGCGATTCGCGGATTTTGACGAAGGCGAATTCGGCCGCGACGAAGAAGGCGTTGGCGGCGATGAGGAGAAGGATGACCCCGCCCTGTTCGAAGAACTGTAAGCATGATGACAGCATCGTTTTTTAGCTTAGACGAAGCAGTCCGGTTTTAACAGGAAGACATGCGCGCCTGAAATTGAGGCTTTTGCGAAAGTGTGGTTTCCCGGTTCCGTCAACTGCCCCGCCCGACATCCCGACTTGATCAACCGGGGCCTGTGGCTGCGCCGCGGCTTGAGTTGATGGGGAAGGAGAATGATGCGGTTCGCAGGAAGCGAGCGGCAGCGAGAGCGAGGAGGGAGGCGAGGAGGGCGAGCGCCCACACGGGCATGGCGGGGGTGTCGACAACGTAGGCGGCGGGGGGTGTGACGGTGATGGTTTCGGTGTCGAAGAGGGGCGCATTGAGGCCGTTGCCGGGTTGGCTGGCGGTGAGGACGACGGTGCCGGTTCCGGTGAAGGTCAGGATGTTGCCGGAAATCCGGGCCGGGCCGGATACGACGGCGTAGGTGATGGCGAGGCCGGAGGCGGTGACGGTGGGGAAGCTGACGGGGCTGCCGGTCGAAAGAGTTTGAAGGGGCGGAAAGCCGGAGATGGTTTGGGGGGCGAGGTAGGGGCTGTTGCCCTGGTAGGCCCCGATGGTATTGCGATGGGCATAGATGACGCCTGTGTCGTCGGCCATGGAGCCGAGGTCGGCGCCGGCGTTGATGAGGGGCGATCCCGATTGGGGGATGTCGTTTTGGAGGAGGAGATTGGAGTTGAGGGTGCTGTTGGAGCAGTCCCGGCCGAGGGCCTGCCATTGGGAGAAGGTGAGGTTGGAGGAAGCGGAGCCGTTGTAGGCTCGGGCGAGGATGGTTCCGGCGCCGAGGTTGTAGGCGTTATGGTCGAAGGTGAGAGTGTCGGAGGCGGTCGCGTCATAGAGCAGGGGCATGTTCTGGCCGGCCGGAACAATGTAAGCATTGTTCCTGAAAGTGAGGTTGAGCAGGCCGGTCCGCTGGATGATGGCTTGTTGAAAATAGGATGAGGAGTTGCCGGTGATGCCGGAGAGATCGAAGGTGCAGCCTTCAATCAGGACGGAGCCGGATATGAGAAAGCCATAATAAGGGGGCGCGGGAGTGAGGCTGAAGGTGGGCTTGATGAGGCAATTCTGAACGGTGAGGCTGGAGGCTCCCGCGTCCATTGCGACGAGCTGGTTGGGGAAGATGGTTTGCTGGATCGTGGTGTTGGGGCAGTAGGTGTTGACCTGGCCGATCCGGGTCTGGTTCGTAAGGGAAAGATTGGCGGCGACGCTCATGGTTGCGGAGCCGCTGGCGAAGTTGCAGTTGTCGAGGGTGATGGAAGCGAAGGAAATGCCCGCGCCGTTGTTGTGGCTATAGATGATATCGCCGCCAGTGCCGACGGGGTCGCCCGTGGTGGAGCCGATGAGGCCGCTGCGGGCGAGACAGGTGCAGCCTTGATAGGTGTGGACGTTGTCGGCGGTGGTTGCGCCGGAGTAGGAGACGAAGGGGGTCTGGCCGCCGTAGGCGCAATAGGGGTGTCCCTGTTCGCATTCGGTGTTGAGGACCAGGAGGGTGGAGCCGGTGACGCCGGTGGTGGAGCCGAAGCAATGTTTGTCGCCGTAGGCGAAGTAGCCGCCTTCGACGGAGCTGCTGAAGGCGGAACCGGCGAGGACTCCGTCCTGGAAGCAGTAGGCGCCGAAATCGTTGTCGAATTGGTCAACCAGGGTGGTTTTTCTGATATAGAATCCGATGGCACGGTAATTTCCGGAGGTGAAGGCGACGGCGGCAAGGCCGCCTCCGCGATTTATGGATCGTGTGTAGGTGTTGCCGTCGGTATTCGGGTCGGTGTCGCCGAAGGGGTGAATATAGAGATTTGTTCCGTCGGTATAGAAGCTTCCGGGTACGGCGTCGAGGGCGGCGCCGGTGGTGGCGTAGTTGGTTGTGACGCCGGTTGGGGGATTGGTGACGGCGGCGGATGCGCCATAGGAGGCGGATTTGACATGCCACATCCATTTGTCGTTTTCCCAGGCGACGACGTTGGCCTGGGTGTCGGCGGTCTGGTAGGTTTTGGCGAGGCCGGGGGTTGGGGTAAATGAAGCGTTGTTCAAGAACTCTTCGGCGCGACAGTTGATGTAGGTTTGGCCGGCGACGGGCTGGACCTTCAAGCCTTGGGTGGCGAAGGTGAGGGTGTTTGCGCCTATGATGAGGGGCGCTGCGCTGGTGTCCATGGTGAGGACGTCTCCGCCTCCGGGGCCGGGGGCGTTGCTGTCGAGCATGCCGCAGTATTGGGATTCGGTGGTGATTTTGGCGGCGGATTGCCAGGCGGTTGCGGGGGTGGCTCCGTCGTTGCTGTCATTTCCGGTTACGGTGTTGACGTACCAGTTGTTGGATTGTTCGACGGGGGGGATGATGTCGGAGGGATAGGCGATGTCGGAGAAGCCGGACATGGAATAGAGGCTGGGGCAGCCGATCCTGAGCATGGGTCCGGTGCCGCCGGTCTGGAGGCCGACGTTGACGGCGGAGAAGGAGATGGCGAGGGCGTTGAGGCCGTTGGCGCTTCCCCAAGTTGTGAGAGCGCCGCCGAGCGGCATGGACATGCAGCGGATGCCGTAGGGAAAGTTTGGGCCGGATTGGATTTGCCAGGCGACGGCGAGCCACACCCAAGTGTTGGGGATTGTGGGGGGACTTGTGAAGGTGGGGGCGGTTCCACCGCTGTCATAAGGGGCGAAGGAGATGACGCCGCTGGAATTGATGGTGAAATCCATGACGACGTTGGTGGACTGGTCAAGGAGCTGGAGGACGGACATGTAACCGCCGCTGGGAGGCAGGGTTTTGATGCGAATCCATGCGCCCCACATGCCGCAGTTGGCGGCGGCGCCGGATAAATTGACGGTGCCGCGATAATTGGCGGGGCCGGAGGTTCGGATGTCGGCGGACCATCCGGGGGCGGGGATTGAGGATGTGCGGGGGCCGACCCGGACCATGGTGAGTGTTCCCGTAACGGAGGTGAAGTTGGTTCCGGGCGATGAGCCGGTGAGGGTTCCGGGCCCGATGAAGGGTTCGCGGGCGACGAGGGTCAAGGCGGCGTGGGTGGAGAACGCGGAGAATATGAAAAAGGCGCAGATGAGCTTTTTCATGATTCGAAAGGGGAGATGGTTCGCCGTGGCATAAGCCGTGGAGGGTCGGTTGATGGCGGACGAGTTTGCCAAAATTGTCGGGTGAAGAAATGAAAGACGACGCTGTCACCCATTTGTAACAAAGATCGCCTCGATTCGTAACCGATGCGCTCTAAGATGACGCGACGCTCAACTTCGGACGTGAATTCCGGCGGACCGGATTATTATTCCACCTGGATGAAAGCGCGCGCGCCGTGAATCCTATGAGAAAGAAGAGGGAGACGGGGCTTTCCTGGAGGGGGTTGAGGGGGGAATGGGGATCGTGGTTTGCGAGCAAGGGGCCGGTGCTTTTTTTTGGGGCGAAGTTCGGCGCCCTGGTGCTGTTGCTCTATGGTGTTTTGGCGATACCGTTTTCGGAGGGTATTCTCTATCGCTATCTGGAGGCGAACGCGTGGATGTCGAATCTGATTTTGGACGCGCTGGGGCAGAGGACGCATGTGACGGAGGTGACGATTCAATCGCTGGTGTTTGCGATTGCGATCCGGCGGGGGTGCGACGCGGTGGAGCCGACATGGCTGTTGTGCGCGGCGATACTGGCGTTTCCGGGCCCGTGGAGGCACAAGCTGGCGGGGATGTTTGCGGGGATCGTGGTTTTGCAACTGCTGAATCTGGTGCGGATCGTGACGCTTTACTGGATCGGGAGTCATTTTCCGGCTTTTTTTGCGTCGGCGCATTTGGAGATATGGCCGGCGGTCTTTATTATCGTGGCGATATTATTGTTTGCGGGCTGGAAGGGATGGGCGATTGAAAGGTAGGTTTTGGCGGGGCCCGGCGGCCGGTTTTTTGTTCCGGTTTGTGGTGATTTTCGGGTTGCTGATTGCGCCGTGGCCGGGATGGAACGGGGTTTACGGGGACTATTTCCGGGGGCTCGGGGAGGTGGCGTTTAGCCGCGACGAGGGGAAGCGGGTGGTGGTTTTTGCGCCGAGCGAGGGGGGGGCGGTTTCGCAGGGTCTCGATACGCGGATGACGCTGGGGAATCGGGATTTGACGGATGGCGGAGGGAAGGGCGTCGTAAAGCGGACCGATTTGGACACGCGGTCGATCGGCTGGGTGCCGACGGCGTTGACGATGGCGCTGATCCTGGCGACGCCGATTCCGTGGCGGCGGCGGGGCGCGGCGCTTGCGGGAGGGCTGGTCCTGGTCCACTGCTTTATTCTTTTTTCGCTTCAAGCGTGGATCTGGGACAACTCGAGCGATGTTTCGCTGATGAGGCTTTCGGGTTTCTGGCAGGAGGTCGCGGGGGAGCTCGATTATGCGTTGATCAACCAGCTGGGGGCGAGTTTTTCAGTGCCGGTGGTGATTTGGATTCTGGTTACGTTTCGCCGCCAGGACGCGGGGAAAATTGGACTTGGTTTGCAACGCCGGAACTGATTGCAAGAGGAGGGTTTTGTTGGGGGAGGAGGCGTGTTGCGATGAGGAGGAGCAGACCGGCGAGGAGGCAGAGGCCCCAAACGGGCATGGCGGGGGTGTCGGTGGCGACCGTTATGGGAGTAAATGAGACGCCGCGGAGAACCTGGCCGTAAGCGGCGGTTTGGAGAAGGTGGAAGGTTTCGCCGGCACCGACGGCAGGGGAGGTGTTGGCGATGTTGTCGGTGATTGAAACGAGTTGGTTCGGGTCACAACCTTCATCGTAGGCGTAATTTCCGGCTGGAACGGAGCCGGTGACAGCGCCATTGACTGTGGAGGTGATGGCGAAAATGGTGACGGTTCCATCACCATTGATTCTGCCGGTGATGTTACGCAAGCCATCGGGGGCGGTGGTGTAGGTTCCGGCTACGCCACCGTTTGTTCCAGATACGCTATAGTTGGTTCCGATGTTCAGCCCCGTTATCATGGTATAATCGAGGACCCACTTTTGCGTTGACGCGTTGTAGCTCCATTTTTCAAGACCGGCGTAGCTGTTATTGCCGGAGCCGGTGAAAGTCGAAACACCGCCACTCTGAACGTCTGCCAATACGCCGGTGCCTTCGTCAGCCACATAAAGGGTGGTCGCGTTGGCGAACCAGAGGCCGAAGGGGTGAGGCCCGCTCGTCGAGTTGGCTCCCTGAGTGACCGTGTTGAAGCCGGGCAAAATTGAGATCGTATTGCCGCCGGCAGTCGGAAGAGTTCCGGCCGTGCCTACTTGATAAACCGTATCGACGCTTGAACTGGCCCCGCCGCTGCCTTTGGAGACGTACAAGGTATTGTTGAAGATCGTCATTCCGCGAAAGTTATTCTGGGAATCCTTGGTTCCATAAGTTCCCAGCGAAGTGGAATTCGATCCCGCAGTTCCTCCCGGAGTCACAATTTCCGCACCTGCAAGTGAAGGAGCGGAACTGGCTGATGCGCCGACGGTATAGTAATAGCCATTGGCTAGAATCGCGTTACGCGCGTTGTCGCCCGAGTAGTCAACGATTTGGGTTGGCGTGGTGAAACTGCCGTCGGAATTGATCTGGCCAATGGCACGATAGGTGGCGGGAGCCACATCTGTATTGCCTGAAAAATTGTTTCCCGGTGTCGCAGAATTGGAAAGATCCAACTGATTGGCGACGGCAGGATAAGCCATGAACGTCACGGCGGTCCCATCCGTTGAGAGATTAAGACCCAGTTCTGATTTCGATGAGAAGCTCGTGCTGAGATAAGTGCCTGGCACGTTGATAACCACCCCCGTGCCGGCGCCTGTGAGCGTGAGCTGGGTGATGGTTATGGGGGAAGTGATGCCGAAGTTTGCGTCGGGCAATTCGTTGTCAAAAACTCCATAATACGAGCCGTTGTTTGTTGCGTAGGCCGTCGGCGTGATGGGCAGGGCCTGGCCGACGGTGATGGTGCTTGCGGTACCCGCGTAGGTGCTGCTGCTGACGAGGAGGTCGCCCGGCGTGAAGTAGTTTTGGGCGGAAACGGGCGATGCGCCAAGCGCGCCGATGGCTGGGACCAGGAGCGCGCCGAGGAGACGGGCCCGCGAACGGGCCCCGAAGGAAAAGTCGGGCATAGGGAACCTCAAGAAGTGGGAGCCGGAGAATTAGAGGAGACGGCCGGCGCGGAGGCGCAGGCCGACAAAGGCGACGGCGACGATGAGGGCCAGGCTCCATGAGCTGGGCTCGGGGACGGCGGCGACGGTGATGTTATCGAAGCGCCAGTTGCCGCTGTTGTTGTTCAAAGCGGTTCCCTGAGTGCTGACGTCGTCGACCCCGGTGGAGGCGTTGACCATTTCGATGCCGAATCCGGAATCGTTGAGGGCGTTGGGATCGGTGATGGTGGCGGTCAAATCGGTGAACCAGTCCTGCCCGGCCTTTGAGTTGTTGAGAAGATTATCGCTGACATAAGAGCCGGTCACGGTGTTGGAGGAGCTGCTGTTGGTCAAAACCTGGAGGCCGGTGTCGGATCCGCCGAGGGTGAGGACGAGGTTGTTCCAGTTGGTTCCGCCGTTGGTGGTGTACTCCAACTGGAGATTGGCCTCACCCTGGGTGGTCGCATACCAATCGAAGCTGACGTTGATGGCGCCGGAGGTGACGCCCGCAGTGGAAACGAAGAATTGCGCTCCCTGCGTGGCGATGGGCGCGGCGCTCGACCAGCCGTTGGCCGCGCCGTTGCTTCCCGCCTGCCCGCGAACGCGCCATGTATTGGTGAGATCGGCGACGCCGTTCGCGCCGGTGTCGGAGTTCTTGCCGACGACGACGTCGTCGGTGGTCACGCCGACGTTCGGGGTCGGATAGATATTCATGCCGATGGAGTCGGCGGTGCCTGTGCCGGTGGAGGGAGCGGGGGTGTTGTTAACGGCGACGGCGTCGTTTTCAAAATTCCATTGGGTGATGACTTGCGCGCCGGCATGGGGCAACGCGAAAAAGAGAAGAGAGCCGAGGCCGATGAGAGTGAGTTTTTTGGTGTAGTTCATTTATTCCTTTTATTTTTGCCTATATTACGGGTTGAAAGTTTTGTGTGACGGGCCGGACAATGCGCGATTTGAATACTCGGTTCAATATATTTAGTGTAACGTTTTAGAGAACGGCCTGTGACAGGAATAGGACAACCTCTGACGGACTTTCTATATGAGAGTGCGTGCCGCATATTTTTGGAAGCGTCCATTTCGATGATGTTGTTTTGAGCGCGCGGCAACCGACCGCCGGAGAGATGACGGGGCGCGTTGCCGCGTGAAGAGGCGTCGGGCAAGGCGAGTGAGTGAGAAGAGCCGGGCTATTTCGGAAACAACGGCCACCGAGGGAGAAACGGCCCAGACGAGAGGTGAGGGCGCCCTGCGCCGGAGGATTGCGGGCTTGCGGCGCTGAAGGTCACAAGGAAGCGTCGGACCTGTGTCTCTTGCGCATCTTTTCCATTTCGATATGTAAGAAAATTGAGGTGGGCCATTAACCCTTAATTCTTTGGAGGATAAATTCTGACTTGATATAGACTTATTCCATAAGGCTTTTTCCCTGGTAATATTGAGCATCGGACGATCTCTATTTTCATTCCGGCAGGTAATAACCATGTAATTGTTTCCCGAATAAAGAACCCCGCCGCAAGCAGCGGGGTATTGGGGATTCGCTTCCTGTCGTCCCGTCTGAGCGGGACGATCCGTACAACACAGGCACGCCTGTCGTTGCCGGGCCACCCGAAAAGGCACCGTCGCCCGGAGGTCGACGGCTACCTTCGGAAGACACCCGCGCAAGGGCCTGCGCGGGCTACCTTGGTACGACGGCTACGAACGGCACGTCGCAAGCGACGGGGAATTGACCCAAACGAGATGAAAATGGCGGCTTAAACTCAAGGCCAAGAGGAATGCCCAAAGCAGCGCGGGGGCGCCGAAGCCATCGACCCTTGCTGAAAGTTACAGAGGGCGGCGGGTCGGTGTCTTCTCCGCAGTCCGCGTGCGGAAGCGCCCAAAAGCCAGCAGACCCAAGCCGCCCAGCAACAACGTCCAAGTGGAGGGCTCGGGGACCGCATACGTGTAGGTGACGGTGGTTGAAACGTCCACTACAGCAACGCCACCAAAAAAGACGCCAGGCGGAGCATTTCCGCTAAAAGTGCCGTCCTCGGCCGACAAATCCAATGTCACCGTGTGGCCTTGATTATTCTCCCAAGCACTAAAGTCAGACGGGCTAATGTCGACTGATTGAGAGCCTGTACCGACAATCCCGGGGAAATCATTGAGGCCCGGGGCGGCTACGGCATTCGGGGCTTCCGCCAGGTCTGTAACCGATAAAATATTACCATCGGGGTCGGTAACCGTTGTAGCGATGCTGGCTTGAGCATTCGTGAAGGCCTGTGCGTTTGGCAAGGCGTTATATATCTTAACATCGGCCGTTGTATCGGCTTGTACAGAGAGATCCACCACCTGGAGCGTACCCAAGTTGGTATTGAAGGCAGGAAGCGTAAAGGTGTCTGTAAATGGAAACTGAGTGGAAGGCTCGGTATAGGTATAGGTTTCTGTGTCCTGCGCGGAAGCAGAATTAACTCCTGAAAACAAGACAACTGCCAAAGCACTATAAAAGGAGGTGATGGTTATTAATTTCATGAGGACTTCCCTTCTTTATAGAGTGCTGCATTACTCGCCATGATGCAATCGAATCAGTGTTACAATCAGGCGACGTTCGGGTGACGGTTACACGCATAGGGTATCGATCTTGCAAACCGATCTTGCCGAATTTGAATCGGACACCAGAATCGCGACAAGGCTCGATGGCAGAGGGAAAGGGCCGTTGAAAATGACGGAATTGGACGCTCGTTCCGTTCAAGCATTACAATAGCCACATAAAAGTTGCCCGATTGAAACCGTAATTTGCTTGCTGGAATGAGCGGTCGTTCTTACAAACGACCCAATGAAAACCCCGAACTCTTTCCCCTCAATTCTCGGCGCTCTGGCCCTTCTCTTATTTTGTGGTAATGCCGTGGCCGCTACGGAGACCTTCGATCTGACAGGCTCTTCGATTAGCAGTTTAAATGGAGACTTTACCGTCACGGGTTTTAATACGAGCCTGGGCACCCTTACCGGGATTACGCTCGATTTTAATATTGCCGCATCGGCCAATGTGTCGATTTTAAATGAAGGCTCAACCCCGGGCAGCTTCACAAATGCGAGCGCCTCTTTCAGCTATTCGCTGACGGGCCCCGATGGAAGCGCACTGCTGACCGCCGTCCCTGTCAGCGCGACGGTCGCCTCGGGAACTGCGAATGCGGGTCCGTTTGTTATTACAAACTTTCCTGCAAACACCGTCAATTCGCCCGTGGACCTGACATTGAGTTCAGGTTTTTCCTCTTATGAAACGGCGAATCCCGAATTCACCTTGAGCGCACCCACCGGGACCTATGGAGGCACAACGGCCAATCCAAACGTGTTATTTGGCGGCAATGCCAGCGCCACGCCAACGGGAACCATTTCCTATACCTACAACGCCGTCCCGGAGCCCTCCTCGTGGACCTTGGGGTTCGTCTGTATGGGCGTGTTTGCTGTTTTGCGTTTCGGCGCCCGCCGGACATTTTCTAGGTGCTGAGCAGTTTTTTGCGTCGGATCAGCACAAGCATCAGAGCAACCGCAACGATGCCAGAGAAGTACTTTCCCGGAGGCTCGGGAACTGCCTCGGCTCCTCCCGTTCCCAGGCAGTTGGGAACTGTATAGATATATTCGACCGATATTTTGCCATGTTCCGTGGCTTTGCCGCCAAAGAAAAGATCGCCTCCGTGGTCGGCGCCTTGATATGTGGGATCACCTTTCGATACGATAAAACTGACCAAGTTGTCGGGTTGGTTCTCCCAAAGATTATATGCGCCGGGATTAATCTGTTGCGAATCTGTTACGGAGTTTTTCATGGTTTTGAAGGAATTTAATCCAGGCTTGGCCGTGCCCGAGGCAATATCTCCGGTGAGTGACGTATCGAAGTCAATGCCGTCGGGGCCGCTCACGTCAATTGGCACGGTTAGGGATGCATCGCTGAAGCCTAGAGGGGCGGATCCGTCATTGATTACGCGAATGCTCGATCGGCCGGAAAACGTCAGAGTGACATCTATGCAATCGAGGGTGCCCAATGTCGTATTGAAACCAGGGAGGACAAAGTTGTTGTCGCTTTGCGAACATCCCAGCGATTCTGAGGCGGTGAAGGTTTCGGTCTGCGTCTTGGCCGACGCTGCATCGGTGAATAGAAGTAATGCTGCCGTGCAACTGAAGGCAATTTTGAAGAGGGAATAACGAATGGATTGAGACATGGCAGACTCCTTATGTGGGTAATTATGATTTAATGTGATATGCTGTTTATGTGACCATTACGTCACATCAAGGTTATTTACTTGTAACCTATTTATCGCAAATGATGTGCCAGCACAAATTTATCATCATAATGTCATATAATCGCCACGCAAAAGTCATGTGGACGCATCTATGCGCTGTCAAAATGACGATATGGTTACAGAGTCATCCTGCTGAGTACCCGGTCAGGGAAATACTTGCCCGGCAATATTTCGTAGCGGGGAAAATAGAGCCGTGAAATAAATCACGCGCCAAACGCTTTTGCCGGTTCGGAAGTTTGTTGATTGGAAAATAGGGAGGTGACGGTGGCCGGATTACCTTTGGCGAAGGAATTATTGGGGATTGTTTTCATCAGGACGGTTCCCGCGCTGATGACGGAGTCGCTTCCGATGCGGGTGCCGGGACCAATGAAGGCCTGGGCGGAGATCCAGACGCGGTCTTCGACAATGATGGGGTGGGTCTGGAGGTTAAAAGTCTCACACCGCCAGTCATGGGAGCCTGTGCAGAGGAAGGCGCGCTGGGAGATGCATACATGGGAGCCGAGGGTGACGGGGGCGAGGCTGAGGATGAGGACTTCGTCGCCGATCCAGACGTGATCCCCGATGGTGAGACGCCAGGGGAAGGTGATGTTGACGCCGGAGCGGATGACGAGACGGCGGCCGACCCGAGCGCCAAAGAGGCGAAGCAATCGGACGCGAAGAGAGGAGGGCCATGGAAAGGGGTTGAGGAAGAAAAGACATTTGCAGAAGACCCAGAGGGCTTCCTTAAGCCTGCCGGCACCGCGGTCGAAATCGGAGTTGTCGTAGAGGTCCAATCTCATTGGGGAGGAGCCGGAGGGTTTGCGGGGGCTGTAATTCGGGAGGGAGGGGTTCCCTAAAGGGTGTTTGGGGCCGATATTTCGCCGGGACCCGCCTGGTCAGGAGTTATCGGTGTATCCAGGGATCTCATTTTTTTGGAAGGTTGGGATAATTTGACGGATGAAGCTGGTGAGCATGTCGCGGGTTTGCTCGGCGTCAAGTCCATCGGAACGAATGGTTTGGGTTATGGGCGACATGGCGATGACGTAGGCCCATCGATGATCGCGGTTGTGAACGACGCGGTCCCAACTGCTCATCCAGTTGCGGGTCGTGTGGGAGGGGGTGGTGATGTCGTCGGCGACGTACCAGTACATGTAGTAGGCCTTGACGAGACGGTGTTGCTGCCGGGCGTCGATGACCTCGCGCTGGAGGCTGAGATTTCGGACGGTGAGCTTGTGGCCGGAAGAGAGCCGGATGGGGATGTCCTCCTGGCCGACGATGCTCCAGCCCTGGGCGACGAGGCAGATTTCGGGGGGGTGGATGGTGTATTGCTGGAGGCCGCTGAGGACGATGGAGAAAAAGATTTGATGGTCGTGAAAGTCGTCGTAATTCTTGCGGGAAAATTCGGTGTCTTTCGGGAGGAGACGATGTTCGGCGTCGCTGACGGGGGCGTCGCTGCCGAAGAAATCGCCGCCGTCGACGTCGGATATTTTGACTTGATCGGGGAGGGTCATCAGGACGCCGGCTTCGGAGGGAAGGTAGACGGGCGGGGTGACGAGGTAGACGATGGCCACCATGAGGACGAGAGTGAAGATGATGCCGCTGCGCCCGAAGGGGATGTCGCCGGTGGCGGGCGGAGGCGCGACTTTGGACTGGGCGGGGGCAGCGGCGGTTGAAGGGTCGGAGAAGCGGCGTCCGAGGGCGATCAACGAATATCCGAAGATACATTCGAGCCCGAGGACGAGGACGAAGACGGCGAAGCCGCAACCCTCGTGAAACCAGGAGGGTTGATCGCCGGTTCCGATGGAGAAGGAAGATCCCCAGGTGATGCAGCCGATGACCAACATGAGGATACGGACGACGTTGCCGACGATCATGAAGAGGGGGGTGGTGAGGAAGACAGTCCATTGCTGCCAGGGTTTGGGGAGGAAGAAGTAGCAAAAAAAGGCGGAGAACATGAGGAGGGGCAGAAGCGAGTGAAGGCCGCTGCAGGGATCGGCGATATCAATTTGAAACCGGGCGCCGAGCGGGAGGCCGGCCGGGGCGGGCGCGGAGAGGAGGGCGGTTCCGTTTTGAATGGAGGGGATGCCCACGAGGTTGAGCGAGAGGTTGGCGAGGCGACTCACGATCATTCGCAAGGGGAAGGCAACGGCCGTGTCGAGAAAGGGCAAAGGCCAGGCAAAACAGATGATGGCCCAGGTGAAAAAGAGACGGTGGAACATGGCGCCGCCCCAAAACCAGAAGATGATGCCGAGGATAAGGATCTGGATTCCGGCGCATCCGATATACTGCTTGCCCGCCCTCGATCCGATCCAGAAAAGGAGGAGGCCGATGAGGATGGCGACTATTGCGGGGTTGCTGCTTCGGATGGGGGTTTGGGTAATCTGCGATCTTTTTTCGAAAAGGAGATAGAGGACCATGGCGGGAACGAGGAGGCAGTAGGTGTAATCGGGGGAATCGGAACCGGACGCCGACGATAAGGTGTTTGTCCACATGGTCCAAAGCGCGAGGCCGAGGGGGCTGTTGATGGAGGAGTCCCCGGAATTATAGGGGAAGATAAAAAGAAGGATCGCAAACAGAAGCGCAGCGGCCGCGATGGGAGTGAGCCAGCGGCGTGAACTGGTCCTATCTATACTGAGGACGCTAAGCACGGGAGCAAATTAAGGGATGTTCGAGCTTGTTCAAGAGTTTAATGGGTATTTACGGCGCGAATTTCCAATTGTGACATTTAAAAGAAGAAATGGTGACGATACTATGAAGAAATGATTGTGGATTTATATATAGGGGTGATTCATAGTCAGTTTTGCGAGCTTGTATCCTTATTCGCGGCCGATTGAGATGTCGTGACGCTTTTGCGAAGTTTTTGCATGTCGGCGATTTTTTCGCGCCATTCCGTGGGAAATGGCGAAAGATCGTTGGGGAGTTGGTCGAAAGGGACGGCGATCCAGCCTTGGGAAGTGAGGAGATGCAAACCGCTTTCTCCAATCGCAGCGCGGACCTGGTCATAGGGCTTGCCCTTTTTGGTGGTAAAGCTGACGAGCTTCATGCCGGAGGGATCGTCCTCATCGGAGGCGGACTGGCGTTTGGCGAGGATTTGCGGGCGCCAGTCGGCCGGGAATGGGGAGAGATCATCGGGGAGTTCTGAAAAGGGGACGGCGATCCAGCCGTCGGAGGTGAGGATGCGGAGCCCATACCCGGCGATGGATGCCTTGACCTGGTCGTATTTTTTTCCATGTCTGGTGATGAAGCTGACCATGCCGTCGCGGGTTGGCGTGGCGGGGGCGGACTGGCGTTTTTGGAGGATGGTCTGGCGCAAATCGGGAGGGAATGGGGAGAGGTCGGCGGGGAGTTGGGCGAAGGGGACGGCGATCCAGCCATCGGGAGTGAGAACGGAAAGGCCGGTGTCTTCGAGGGACCAGTGGACTTGGTCGTAGGATTTGCCGGAGATGGTGGTGAAAGTGAGGAGGCTGATGGGGGGTGGGATGGCGAGGAGGGCGGCGCGTTTTTTGGCGATGAGTTCCCGGAGGTCGCCGGGAAAGCCGGAGAGGTCGTCGGGGAGCTGGTCGAGCGGGAGGGTGACCCAACCGTTGGCGGTCAATGTGCGCAATCCGGTTTCTTCGAGAAAGACGTGGACATGGTCATATCGAGTGCCGTCTTTGGTGACGAAGGTGACGATGGCGGGACGGAAACGCTGGGCCTCGATCAGGCTTGAGATGTAGAGGCTGGCTGTTGAGGTATCGAAGAGATGGTCGGCGGAGGCGAACCACTTGTTGGCCTCGGCCCTTTGGTTGTGATAGAGATACCAGGCGGCGTGGCAGTAGTAATAGGATGGCGTTGTTTGCGCCTGGCCGAGGGCGGTGAGATCGCCGGCTGAGAGAGCCTCGTGTCCGCCAAGGAGATCGCAGAGAAAAACCTTGTAGGCGGCGAGATCGCCGAGACGCGTATCTCCCAGAAGAGCGGCGAAACGGGGGCGGGCGTTGTCGTAAGCTTTCTGGAGGAATTTGATCTGGGCGAGTTGATATTTATAGGCGACGTCGGGGCTGATGCGGTTGGCGGCGGTGTAGTCGCGCTCGGCGCGGTCCCAGAGTTTTTGCCGGATGTAGATGGAGCCGCGCATTTCGTAGGCGGGGGCGCTATGGGGATCGAGTTGGATGGCGAGGCTGGCGTCGCGGATGGCCTGATCGAAGTCTCCATTGGCGAGTTGCTGGGAAGACTGCTTGAGGAGGTCGCTGACGGTATCGGCGGCGGTTGGAGGAGTTTGGGCGGTCGAGTCGGCCAACGGTTGCTGCGCGGGAGCGTGGCCGACGGAGAAGAAGGCTGCCGCGAGGATCGCGCCTGAAAGGCGGGCGGAGCTTTTCAATCGGCGAAAGGGGTGGGGTTTGATGGCCATGGTGGCAGGTTTACGTTTTCATTTGGAGCCTCCCGCCGGATCAATGGGCGACGCTGCGGGCGCGATACTTGGCGAGGAGGGGCATGAGGCGCAGGCCTTTCCAGATGCGCGGAGCAAATTTTTTGGGTGCGTGGAGGCAGCGCAAAAACCAGCCGAGCATCAGGGTGTCGGCCCAGACGGGAATGGCGGCCTGCTGTCCGGTGATGAAAGCGATGGCTGCGCCGACGCAGATGATCGAAGGGCGGTAGGAGAGGTTTTCCTTAAGGTAGAAACCGAGGCGTTCCTGGACCCCGCCTCCGATGTTGATCATGACATACCGGGGACGGCGGGCTTCAATCAGGTTGAGGAGATGGGAATCGGCAAGAGTTCCCCTGGGGTAAATGGGGGCGATATAACATTGCTCTTTGGACACGGCATAGTTGTTCCTCCGGAACCAGGCGAGGTTGGCCTCGGTTTCGCTTTGGGAGGGCATGATCCAGAATGAGGTTCCGGGCCGCTTGAATTCGTCTCGGGCGAGAAGTCCGCGAAGAAGTTTAAGGCCGGAAATACGAGGGAGGCTTTGGCCGGTTAAAAATTTCCAGAGGATCACCATGTAGCCGCTATCGGTAATGGCCAAGTCACTCTTTTCGAGGGCATTGCGGTAATAAATATCGGTCGTAAGATCGACGAGCGCGGGCGCCGCCGGAACGACAATGAAATTGCCGGCTGCGCAGAGATCAAGCAACCCGGGCAATTCTCCGACGTAAAACTTGATGCCGAGTATGGACTGAAACGGATGAGACATGGCTGGTGCCCTTAAAAGGGGCGCCATGATACAGGGACGGCGCTCGCAGACAGGAGAGAAAAAGAGATTGTCACAAGAATGTGACAATTAAAGGCATCGGGTGATCTTGCAGGGATGAGATAGAGACCGACGGCGAAGGGGAAGCCTCGCTTCCATGCCGAAATCGAGGGGGTATCCTATATTTTTTCCGCGATTGTCAGCAGGGAAGGAAAGTGATGGACGAACCATCCGAATCGATGGGAGCAAACGACGGCGGCATCGACAGATAGACGCTTCGCCAATGTGCGCAACCCATAGGGGGCATGAAACATGCGCTGATTGATAACCCGATATCCCGTCGCGGAAAGCAGATTGGTGAGCAATTGGAAGTTCCAGGCGTAGAAGTGCCTGTTGTCGTCAACCGAAGTCGTCGGCCTGCCAGGAATGGTCTCTTTTGGGAGCACGAGGATGAGGATCCCCTTTTCTTCCAAAAGGGCGTGGATTTCTTTAAGCTCATCGCCCGGATTGAAAGAATGCTCCAGGGAATGGGAACTGAATACGGCCCGGTAGACGCCCCTGGGTATTTGCGTCAAATGGGAATAGGCCGTTCTCTTTTTTTCTTTTAAGTAGCCCTGGATAAAGAGGCTTGGGTCGTAGCAGTCGGCTTCGAGGGCGAGGGTCAGATGGCCCGGCCCTGATCCAAAATCGAGGATTCTGTCGCCGGGGCCGAGATCAAGCCTGTTAAAAATGGCATACTGATAGAAGCGGGCGACGGACTGGACATATTTTTCATCATCGAGGAACGCGCCGTAATGTCCCTTATAATATTCCTTGTCATAATGTTGGATGATGGTTTTCATGGGTTATCTTCGGCCCGGGCGGGAGCCTCGATGAGGTGTTTCCGCCTCGGGAAAACCATTGCAACGCCGGGCGGGGAAGTAAAGTTTTTTCAATTTATATTGAACAAACTGAGGGAATTGATCAGGATGGGGGGATGGGTTTGAATCTCGCGGAGAAGTCGGACACCCGGCCGGTTGCGTCGAGCCTTGAGCCGGTCGAAGTGGAGGCGATCAATCTTTTTGTCCAGTTTTCGCGCGCCCTGGGCCAGCCCCGTTCCTACGCGGAAATTTACGGGCTGCTTTTTGTTTCGCATGAGGCGCTGCCGATGGACACGCTGATCGAACGGCTGGGGCTGAGCAAAGGTTCGGCGAGTCAGGGATTGAAGTATCTGGAAGAGCTCGGGGCGGTGCGGACGGTTTACGTGGCGGGGGAGCGGCGGATCCATTATGAGGCGGTGGCGGAGCTGCGGAACCTGGCGGGGCGCTTTTTGAGCCAGCAGATTTTGACGCATTTCAAGGACAGCGGGGCGCGGCTGGAGCGTCTGGGGGAGCAGGCGCAAAAGCTTTCGGGCGAACGGCGAAAACATGTGAGCGCGCGCCTGAAGCTGCTTCGGAGCTGGGAGCGGAACGGGCGGCGGGTGGTGCCGTTTGTCCTGAAGATGCTTGGCGGGGGAAGCTGAAATGCGGGGTTGAATCGGGAAAAGGGAAACTTTGCCTGAGAAGAAAACGATTGGAGTCGAGTCGAGGGCTTTTCGCGGCATATCGCGAAAAGGCCAAGGGCGGCAGCCTGCCCCCATAGTCTCGTGAGCATTACGAAAAGAATCGCGTTTGGGGCGGCGGCAAGCTGGTTCAGCCGGGGGGTGACCATTGTGCTGGCGCTGGTTCTGATGCCGGTGTTGTTTCACCATCTGGCGAAGGAGGAACTTGGCGTCTGGCTGCTGCTCGCCCAGACCTCGGCGTTGCTGTTTATTCTCGACATGGGCCTGGGCCCGACGCTGACCCGGCGGATTGCGCTGGCGAAGGGGAAGAGCGGGAGCGATCCCGAAACGCCCCTGAACGAGGAGACGCGGCGCGAGATCGCGGACCTGGTGGAATCGGGACGACGCATTTACCGGGTGCTGGCGGTGGGGACATTTTTGGTGTCGGGCTTGTCGGGTTTTATTTATCTCCAGCACCTGCACTTGACGACCTTGAGCCTGCCGGTGGTATGGACTGCGTGGGGGATTCTCTGCCTGAGCCAGGCGTTTGGAGTTTGGGCGCAGGTGTGGAACTGCCTGCTTTCGGGGGTCGGCTATGTGGGTTGGGACGCGGTGCTGGGTTCGTTCATTTCGACGATCACGCTGCTGGCGCAGATCGTGACGCTTTACATGGGGGGCGGATTGGTTGCGCTGGCGACGGTTGCCGCGGTGGGGTTGTTTGCGCAGAGGTACCTGCTGCTTGGTTTTGCGCGGAGCCGCCGTCCCGAGTTGTTTCATATTCGGGGAAATTTTGACGGGCGGGTTGTGCGGAGCATGATTTCCCCTTCGCTGCGGGCATGGGTGACGGGGGTCGGAATCCTGATGGTGCTGAATACGGACCAGTTCTTTATCGCGAGCATGAATGGCGCGGCGCAAATCCCGGCCTATCGGGCGGCATACCTGGTCCTCTACAACCTTGACATGATGGCGGCGTCCGTAGCGGGGGCGTCGGCCGTTTTTGTGAGTCATCTCTGGCAGGCGGGGGAGATCGCGGAGGTCCATCGGGTTGTCGTCCGCAACCTGCGTTTGGGCTTGGGGATCATGGCGGCGGGGGGGGCGTGCGTTCTGGTTCTCGGCCCGCGATTGTTCGACGTGTGGCTGGGAAGGGGAAATTACATCGGACTTCCGATTCTGTGCATTTTCTTCGTGCTGCTGCTGCTGGAAGCCCAATGCTATATCATCACGCTGGGTTCGCGGGCGACGGAGGACGAGGCTTTTGCCTTTTGGGCGCTGGGGGCGGGGGTCTTGAAGTTGACCTTGTCGGTGTTTTTGGGCGTCCGTTTCGGGCTGCTGGGGATCGCTTCCTCGACGCTGATCGCCGAACTTGCGACGAACCATTGGTATATGGTCTACCGTGGGCTGAAGCGGCTGCGGATCGGCTTCGAGAGCCATGTGATGAATGTCCTTCTGCCGGTGGCGGGGTTGTTCGTCGCGGTGATGGTTGCGGTCTGGCTGCCGATTTCGGAAAATCTGTTTCCGACGGAGGGGGCGGCGGTTCTTGGGAGCGGGGCGATCTCGGGAGTCCTTCTTGCGGCGTTCATGTGGTTTTTTGTCCTTGAACGGGGGCATCGGACGCGGCTCTACGCGTGGTGCCAGTTGGCGCGGCAATAGGCATGGCCGGTATGAGGCGATTGGTTCATCGTGAGGGGGCTTGATGACGGCGGATTGCGGCGAAACCAAGATGAAAGCTCAACGCATTCTGATCAGCGGAGGGCTGGCGGTGGGCGGAGCGCAAACGCATGTCACGCTTCTTTGCCGGGTTCTTCGCCGGGCGGGAGCGGAGGTGACGGTCGCGGCGGCTTCGACGAACTGGCCCGATGAGGCGATTGCGGCCCTGAAAGCACTGGGGGCTCGGGTCATCGTTTCGCCGTTTGGATTTGGAGCTTTTCGTGTGCTGGGGAAGGTTTGGGCGTTTCTTTTGTGGCCCTTTCTTTTGCGCCGGGATTACGACGTCGTCTATTGCGTCGGAGAAGGGAGGATGCACCTGTGGGCGGGCCGATTTGCGGGAACGGAGGGGTGGAAGATCTATCACGAGATTGTGGAGTGTCCCGCGCAAGGCTCGGTTGCCGCTGAAGTGGCGGCGAGGATGGACGCGGTGGTGGCGAATTCACGAAGGGTGGGCCGGGAAATGGCGGGGATGCTGCCTCATATTCCGGTGCGCGCGCTGCCGTTTCTGACGTCCGATGGGCCGATGCGGCCTCCGGCGAGGCAGACGCGGGTCCCCGAACGGACGCTGCGGATCGCCTTTCTCGGCCGGATGGTTCCCCATAAACGGCCCGACCGGCTCATCGAAGCGTGGCCCGCGTGGAATGCGCGGGCGCCGATCGGGCCAGCGCGACTCGATCTCCATGGCGGCGATTATGACAAGGAGGGGGACCGGCTGCGGGCGCGAATCGCCGATCTGGGCCTGGAGGAGAGCGTTTGCCTGCATGGCGCTTATACGACGGGCGATCTGGGGAAGATTTTCGATGCGGCGGACATGGTGGTGTTGCCCTCCCTTTACGAAGGACTGCCGCTGGTGCTGGTCGAGGCGATGCAGCGTGGGATACCGGTGGTGGCGACATCGGCGGGCGGCACGGCCGAATTGGGCGAAGAGAACCCGGATGTGATCATCACCGCGGGGACCGATTGGGAAAAGTTTGAAGCGGGCGTGGTGGAGATGGCGAGACGGGTGCGCGCGGGAGATATCGACGGCGGCCGGCTGCAGGATTGGACGGAGTCCCGTTACGGATTCAATCGGGTGGCGGAAATCTGGCGCAGGGCTTTGCTGACGCCGGAACTATTTTTTGCAAAAAAGGAACCGTTGATGACCGAGGCCAAGCTGACCAGCAGGCGGTAATATTAATATGGAAAACAATTTGATGTGGATCTGGTGGACGGGAACGGTGGGAATCTGCGCGTGGAAGATAGCGGAGGGATTCTGGCGGCCGGGCCGGATGCTGGAATGGCCTTTTTTGGCCTGTGCGATGTGGGCCTACTTCTATGGCTACATGGCTTACGACGCGAAGATCAGCTTATCGGCCTATCTCGGAAACGGAATCACAAACCTGGGTCAACTGATGCCTCTGCTCTGCCTGATTGGAATTCTCGCCGGCTGGAGCCTGGGCACCCGGGTCAAGAGCAGCCGGGCGCCGGAAAAACGAATCTATCCCTATTTCCGGTTCTGGCTGGCCGGTTTTTTCTTCCTGATGGTCGGGACTGCGGGCGGCTTTTCGGTGATGCGTGCGGCCGAGTCCGGGACGCTCCGGTATCAAGATAGCAGCGCCTACTGGTATTTGCTTTTTTATGTGGGATATCCCGGGCTGGCGATGGCGGTCTGGACGTTGTGCAAGATGGGACCGGGAATGCGAAAATATCTCTGGATCGCCACGGTTATCGGACTGGCCGCCTTCATGTTTCCCCATATCGCCAATGCACGGCGCGGACCGCTCTTCCCGGCGATCATGGTTCTCCTGCTCGTTCCGCCGATGGCGACGAGACGGCCGCCCCAGCCGTTCATTTTCTGCGGAGGTCTCGCCGCCATCGCGCTGGTGATGCTGCTCTTTTTGCAAATCCGGGACGTCACCTATAAAGGTGGCACCTGGGGTGAAGCGATTCAAAATCTCAACCTGGATGCGGCGATTGAGGAGCGGGCCAAACAACCCGAGGACAACGAGTATCTCAATAATTGCCAGCTCATCGGAACGATTTATCAGACCGGCAAGTATCAATATGGGACGGGCCATCTTGAACTTCTGTATCATTGGATTCCGCGCGCGTGGTGGAAGGACAAGCCCGTTCTGGGGCAAGGGTATTATTCCTTTGACGAGATGTTCGATGATTTGGAATCGGTGACGGGTTTTCGCCTGCTTGGGACGGGCGCCGCGGACGGGGGTGTCGCGGACACCTTTGTTCAATACGGCGTTTTTTGTCCGTTGTTCTGGTTCGGTCTGAGTTGGATCATGGGCCTGGTGTACATTCGCGCACAGAGAGGAACCAGTCCCCGCTGGCTGTTCTGCTATGTCGGATTTATCTGCGCGTCGCACTGGCTGGTGAGCCAGAGCTTTTCGGCGGCTTTCGTGCCCGGCATGTTTTTTCAGGCCGTGCCGCTGGTTGTTTTCGCATTGCTGGGGAATACCTCCCCAACGGAGGCCCTCGGATCGAAAGACAGGCGCAGGCCGGCGCGGTACCAAGCGCCGAAGCAGTCCATTCAGCCATGAAGAAACGTCGAATCGTGATGTATCTCGGCGGATTTGCGAAGGTCGGCGGGATCGAGGCGTTCGCGCGTGATTTTCTGCTGGCGATTGCGGCGACTTATCCGGAGCGGGAACTTGTGATGTGGGGTAATAGGGGCAAGGACCATAGATTGCTCAATGATATCGTAAACTCGGGAGCGACAATTTCGCGTTCTCCATGGCGCTGGGGCTGCAGGTGGAATGTGCCCGATTATGTCCTGGCGCCGATCGGCTTGACGGCGGTGCGCCGGGCCGCCGCGGTGATTTTTCAACGACCGCCGCCACCGCGAATCCTCCGACTTCTTCGCCGGGCCGGCGGCCAAAACGGAAGGCGCATCCCGTTTATTTTGGTGATGCCCTACCGGCCGGCGGAATACTGGGGGGCCTCCCCAGCCTCTTCTCAATTCGAGAATTTTGACGTCATTGCGGTGCAGAGCGAGGAAGGCGTTCACGACCTCGAAAAGGCGGGCTATCGCGGAAGAATCGAAAATATTCCCTATCTTCCGCCTGAATCGGAGCCACCCGCGGATTATCCGGCCCGTCGCGGGGACGGGACGATTCGTCTCGGATTTTTGGGGCGCATGGCGGCTCAAAAAAATCTCGGTTATCTTTTGGAAATCTATCAGGTTCTTACCCAAAAGCTGCGGGGAGACAACCGGTATGAGCTGCATCTTTTCGGAGATGGCGGGCAACATCAGGAGTTGAAACAAAGGTGTGCGGACCTGGCGCTGCAAAATGTGGTGTTTCATGGGGAAACTCCGCGCTCGGAGGTCGCCCGGGCCATTGATTCCTGCGATATTTTCCTGAATACGTCTCTTACCGAGGGGCAGTGTCTGGCCGCGCTGGAGGTATTGAGCCGGGGCAGGCCGCTGATCGCGACGCCGGTTGGCGCACTGCCCGAAGTTCTCCGCGACGATGAGTTGGGACGGCTCGCGCCCCTGGACGATGCGAGCGCGTTCGCGGCGGCGGTGGTTGAGGTTGCCCACGCGATCCGGGTCGGCCGAATGACGCCCCAATCGGTGGCGGCGGCGTTCAAGGCCCGGTATGATTACGAGTCGATTTTGAAGCGCTATTTGGATTTGCTGGCAGGAACAGACTTGATCGCGTCGGAAGGATGAATTTGTTGAAATTCGGGTACATGGCTCGGGACTAAAAGCATGCCGCCAAAAGCTTCCATTGTCATCACGACGCGAAATCGCCGGAATGACCTCGATAAGGCGGTTGTTTCCGCACTCGCTCAAAAACTTGAAGGTGAAGTGGAAACCATTGTCATAGACGACGGCTCCACGGATGGGACTTCGGAAATGATCGCGGCAAAGTTTCCGCAAGTGAAGCTGCATCGATTTGAAACTTCTGAAGGTTACATCGTGCAAAGAAATTACGGCGCTCGCGTTGCGTCCGCACCGATCATCTTTTCCATAGACGACGATGCCTGTTTCTCGACCAATAACATCGTGGCGGACGTGCTCAAACAGTTCGACCTGCCGGCGGTTGGCGCCGTGGCCATTCCCTTCGTCAATGTTTGTCAGAACCCCGATTTGATCAGGCAGAAATCTCCGGATGCTTCCGCCAAATTCGTTTGTTCCTCCTACATAGGCACGGCGCACGCCTTGCGGCGGGACCTCTTTTTGCGGCTTGGGGGCTATCGCGAGGTCTTGTTTCACCAGGGAGAAGAGGGCGACTATTGTTTGCGGATGCTCGAGGCTGGATACGTGGTGCGGTTGGGCTGGAGCGATCCGATCCATCATTTTGAATCGCCCCGGCGCGACTGTCGCCGGATGGACCTCTATGGTCGGCGCAACAACGTGCTGTTCGGATGGCACCATGCTCCCGCCCCTATCCTGCCCGCTTATCTTGCCGCAACGACCTGGAACGGACTTTGGCACGGAATGCGGGTCGGTCGTCCCTGGACCATGATCGAGGGCCTTGGCCGGGGTTATTACGCCATATGGCAGGAGAGAAACCGGCGTTCTCCGGCTTCCCCGGCCATTTTTAGGCTCTATCGCAAATTGGTGAGGAGGCGGGCCGTTCCCTATTTAGAAATCGAAGATCGCCTGCCGAAAGCGCGATCCTGGACCTCTCTTTTGACTTGTGAGGAGAGGGCGATCAACAGCGGGATGCCGCTGCAGGTCTCCATTATTATCCCGACGAAGAACCGTGTTCGCGATCTCGAGCGAACCTGCCGGGTTCTGCGGCGACTCTCGCCGCCGCCCCTGGAAATTCTGGTCACGGCGGATGGCTGCACGGATGGCACCGTCGATTTCGTCAAATCGGAACTGCCCGAGGCGCGATTATTCGTCCACCAGCAGAGCACGGGATCGGTCGGCGCGCGCGACCGGATGATGCGGGAAGCGCGCGGCGATCTCGTGCTGAGTTTGGATGACGACAGTTATCCGCAAGAGCCGGATTGCATTGCCAAAATCGTTTCTCTCTTTGAGCAACGCCCGCAATTGGCCGTGTTGCATTTTCCCCAGCGCACGGATGAATATCCGGGGACGCTCGATCAGCTCGATTTTGGTCTCCCGCGCCCGACCCGTTCCTTTATCAACGCCGGGGCCGTGCTGCGGCGTTCCACCTATTTGGAACTTGGCGGCTATGAGGCCTCTTTTTTTCACGCTTACGAGGAGACCGACTATGCTCTTCGGTGCATCGTCGCGGGACACGAGATTTTTTACGACCCTTCGGTCATGATCCGGCATCACTATTCAGGAGTGGAGCGCAATGAGATGCGGACCCACCATCGGCATGCGCGCAACGAGTTCTGGAGCACGCTCATGCGCTGCCCTTTTCCGCACGTCCTCCTGCTGGCGGCCTACCGCATCTATTCTCAATTTTGTTATGCCTGTTCGCGGGGTGCGGGCTGGGTGGTCCGGGAACCGATCTGGTGGGCGCAGGCGGTGGCCGGAATTCCCCATTATCTGGGCAAGCGCGAGCCGGTTTCCTGGAGCGATTACAAGCGTTGGCTGGAGTTGCCTGAAATCAGCTATCCGCCGGTCGGGTCACGTCCCGGCGGACTCGATTCGCAGGTTTACAGCGCCGACGAAACGGGATGAGCGTCGTCGTTGCTCAGCTTGGAGCGCGGATGGATTACGCGGTCCCCCGGATTCTCGATCGGGCCGGGCTGTTGGAACGGCTCTACACCGACATTTGCGCGCGGAAGGGATGGCCCCGGTTGTTGCGCCTCGCGCCCCGGGCGCTGCTCCCCTCCCCGATACAACGGCTGATGAGCCGGGTGCCCGGGGGAATTCCGGCCGGCCGGATCACGGCCTTCACCGGGTTCGGGCTGGAATATGCGCGGCGTTTGGCGCGGGCGAAGAATACGGATGAGCGGAACGCGGCGTTCCTTTGGTCGGGGCGGGAGTTTTGCCGGCGCGTGATTTCGAACGGCTTTGGGAAAGCGGGGGCCGTCTATGTGTTTAATTCGGCGGGTCTGGAGGCGCTGGAGGAGGCGCGGCGACGCGGGTTGAAGGGAATTGTGGAGCAGACCATTGCGCCGAGGGCGGTGGAGCGGGCCGTGTTGAGGGATGAGGGATCCCGCTTTCCGGATTGGGAAGTGCCGGTGGAAGAGGGATCGCTCATGGACGACTATTGCGCGCGCGAATCGGCCGAGTGGGCGGCCGCGGACGTGGTCGTATGCGGTTCGGAGTTCGTGAGGGAGGGGATCGCCGCGAGCGGAGGGGCGAAGGAGCGATGCGTGGTGGTCCCTTATGGGATCGACGGGAGGGCGTTCGCTTCCGCGAAGCCGAGGCGCCGCGCGGGGCCGCTGCGGGTGTTGACGGTTGGCGCGGTTTGTTTGCGCAAGGGAGCGCCGTATGTGCTGGCGGCGGCCAGGGAATTGGGAAAGCGCGCGGAATTTCGGATGGCGGGAGCGATCCAAATCGTGCCGGGAGCGGAAAAACGGATGCGCGAATATGTTGATCTGATCGGAATCGTCCCGCGCCCGGAGATGGCCTCGCACTACGATTGGGCGGACGTTTTTTTGCTGCCTTCGCTCTGCGAGGGGTCGGCGACGGCGACCTATGAAGCGATGTTCCAGGGCCTGCCGGTGATTTGCACCCCGGAAACGGGGAGCGTCGTTCGCGACAGCGTGGACGGATTCGTTGTTCCGGCCCGAAATTCGGATGCGATTGCGGAGAAGCTGGAGAAGCTCGCCGCCGATCGCAATCTGCCGGCGGCGATGTCCGAAAACGCGCGCCAGAACAGCGCCAACTACACGTTGGAGAAATATGGCGAACGCCTGATCGCCTGTTTTCGGGAGCGGGGCCTGATCTGATAATATGATTCCGGTCGCGATCATCTTCGATAACTTCGGGCCTTATCACATCGCCCGATTGCAGGCCGCTTCGGCCGATTGGAACCTGCTGGCCATCGAAGCGGCGGGGGTCAGCGCGGTCTATGCCTGGGAGAAGAATTCGACGGCCGGAACCTTCAGGCGGGTTACGCTGGTGGAGCAGGGGACGAGCGAGGGCGTGGGCCGGTCGGAATTAGTCGGACGCCTGGAACGGGTGCTCGATGAATTCGGGCCGGGTGTCGTCGTCGTCCCCGGTTGGGCCAGCCCGGCGGCGTGGGGCGCGATGGATTGGTGCGCGCGACGGGGCGTGCCGATGGTCTGCATGTCGGAGAGCACGGAGTGGGACGAGCCACGAACCGGCTGGAAGGAATGGATCAAGAGGAGGCTCGTCGGGCTGTTCTCGTCGGCACTGGTGGGCGGAAAACGGCACAGCGACTATCTGACCAAATTGGGGATGCCCGCGGAGCGGATATTCATGGGCTACGACGCGGTGGACAATCGTTTTTTCAGCGAAAAGGCGAAAGAAATCGGGGCTTGCGGCGGGGAGGCCCGGAGAAAGCATGGGTTGCCGGAAGATTACTTCCTGGCCAGCGCGCGGTTCGTGGAAAAGAAAAACCTGCCGCGCCTGCTGGAAGCGTATGCGCTTTATCGCGGCTCGTGCGAAACGCCCTGGCCGTTGGCGCTGCTCGGCGACGGCTTGCTCCGCGGCGCGCTGGAGTCGCAACTCGGCGCGCTCGGGCTGCGGGATCACGTCATGATGCCGGGATTCAAACAGGTGTCCGACCTTCCCGCCTATTATGCGCTGGCCGGCGCGTTCATACATCCGAGCACGGTGGAACCGTGGGGCCTGGTCGTGAACGAGGCGATGGCGAGCGGGTTGCCGGTGCTGGTCTCGAACCGGTGCGGGTGCGTGCCGGAGCTGGTGAGCGAAGGCGTGAACGGGTTCACCTTTGACCCGCTGAATGTGAAGGAGCTTGCGCAGAAGATGGCGCAGGTTTCGGCCCCGGGCTTCCCGCGGACGGTTTTTGGAGCGAAAAGCAGCGAGATCGTGGCGGAATGGGGGTGCGAGAGATTCGCCCGGGGATTATCGGAGGCGATCGAGGTCGCGCTGGCGGGCCCTCCCGTCGTTTCCACCCGGCTCGATCGCGCGCTGCCAAGGGTTCTCAAGCACCGATGAAAACGGTCTGCATCATCGACTCGGTCTCGCGCGTCAACGGCGGCATCTTCGAGGCGGAGAGACGGCTTCAGCAGAACCTTCATTCGCAAATGGGGATCGATGTCCAGGTCGTCGGGTTGCGGGACTCGCACACCGATTCGGATCTCGGAGCGTGGTCCCCGCTCCTGCCGATTACATTGCCGGTAAAGGGCCCGCGGGCGTTCGGTTTCGCCCCGGGATTTACGAGCGCCCTGACAAAGACGGGGGCAGATCTGGGTTACCTGGCGGGGCTTTGGAAGTTTCCTTCGGTCGCAGCGCTTCGCTGGTCGAGCCGGTCCGGCAAACCGCTGATGGTCGCGCCGCACGGAATGCTAGACCGGTGGGCGCTGCAAAATTCGGGTTTCAAAAAGAAGATCGCGGGGTGGTTTTTTCAGGATGAGCAACTCCGGCGGGCCGCCTGCCTGCGGGCGCTCTGCCGGACCGAAGCGGCTTCGATTCGCGACTACGGACTGAAGAACCCAATCTGCGTGATTCCGAACGGAATCGATCCCCCTCCCCCGGCAATCGCCGGCGATGAGGCGCTTCGCGACGCTCTCTTTCCCCCGGGCAGGAGAGTGCTGCTTTACCTGGGAAGGCTCCATCCGAAAAAGGGATTGGCCCATCTGCTCACGGCCTGGAGCGGGACGCGGTCGCCGGGCAGGGACTGGATACTGGCCATTGCCGGATGGAACCAAGGCGGTCACGAAGCGGAGTTGAAGCGGCAGGCGACCGAACTGGGGATCGATTGGGCGGACAACGCCTGCGGTGATCGTGGGGCAGCCTCGATCCACTTTCTCGGGCCCCGGTTTGGCGGCGACAAGGAGGCCTGTTACCGCTTTTGCGACGCGTTCATTTTGCCCTCCCTGAGCGAAGGCCTGCCGATGGTGGTGCTGGAGGCGTGGGCATACGCCAAGCCGGTGTTGATGACCGCCGAATGCAACCTGCCCGAAGGATTTGCCGCCGATGCGGCGCTGCGTCTGGAGCCGACGGCAGAGAGCCTGTCGGAAGGATTGAGGCGACTTTTTGCGATGTCGGGTGAGGAGTTGCAGGCGATGGGACGGCGGGGATGCACGCTGGTGGAAAATCGCTTTGCCTGGCGAAAGCTTGCGGTCGAAATGGCGTCGGTCTATGAGTGGATGCTCGGCGGGGGTCCCAAGCCGGCCTGCGTCGAGAACGGGTGAATGAAACGCATCTTCCGCATCTTTGGGCGGGTGATTATTACCATGTTTTTTGGCGTCATTACCCTGGGCGCCGCGGCCTTTTTATTTCCACAGCAAGTCCTGACGGTGGACAGCGGCGAGACGAAGGGGGATGAATTGGTGGTGTTGGGCGGCGGGGATGGCCGGGCGGAGCGGGCCGCGGAATTATACAGACAGGGCGCGGCGCCGGGAATCCTGGTCACCGGATATGGCGATTGCGAATCGAACGTGCAGGTTCTGGAGAAAAATGGCGTGCCGGCGGAAGTGATTACGCGGGAACCGAAGGCGCTCACCACGCTGGAGAATGCGAAATTTTCGATTCCGCTGCTGCGCAAAATGGGGGCACATCGGGTGATCCTGGTGACTTCCTGGTTTCATTCGCGAAGGGCGTTGGTCTGCTTCGAGCATTTTGCGCCGGACATCCAATTTTATTCGCGTCCCTCCTATCTCGATTATCAACCGAAACAGTCCAATCGGGGAGGTTTCAGCGAGCATGTCAACATCGAGTACGCCAAGCTGCTTGATTACTGGATTGCGGATGGAGTCTGGCCGCTATAGCCGGGCCGATTCATCCACGAAACAGCCCGGCGCGCGCATCGCCCTCCTTGATCAACGAACCGATTGTCAATTCGATCTCCGTTTGCCGTCCCAAAAGGTCCATGAGGACCTCGACGCGTTTCCGGCCGGGCATAACGCGTGAAACGATGGCGTGGAGACCGCGCAGACTCCCGTCGGCGCAATGAACGGCATCGCCCGGGGAGAATTCCTGGGAAATCGTATGCAATTCGTTCATCCCCATGGTCTCTTGGAGTTCGTGAATGGTGTTTTTGGAAATCACCGGCCAGTTTTGCCCAAAATGGACGATGTCGCGGACGCCCCGGGCATGGTGCACCTGCCGCAGACGGAGGTTCCAGTCGAATCGGGCAAAAAGATAACCGGGGAAGAGGGCTTCGGTGACCCAAACGAACGCCTGACGGGTTGCGCGCTTGAAGCGAATCCGGGGAAGGAAGACTTCAACCTGGTCCATCTTCCGAAGATGGGCCGCCGCAAGGTGCTCATGCTTCGGATGTGTCCGAAGGCAAAACCATTCCACCGATTTGTTCTCAGCCGCAAGTCTCCGGTCGGCCGGGATGTATTCCAATACGAGTGACATAAGCGGATATTTTGCCTTCTGAAAAGAGAGCCGATCTATAATTAATGCAAATCATTGTGACTTTTATATGACGATTATATGTCGAATATATGACGTTACATTAAAGGCTTGTCATTTGTCATTTGGATTGCCTATACGCAGTGCGACTTCGAAAGAATAGCTGCGTCCACATGGAAAATCGGTTGATATATGAGACCGTTTAATTTAAGATTCATATTCGTTTGCGCGTTTTCGTGCACACTGATGAGTATGATCGACAGGGCAAAATCCCAAGATACGAGTCGTGAGTCGCTATCCGGGGAAAGTGTGGCCGAGCAATTGCAACAATCAGGTGTCAATCAGGCGTACAATTTGCGACTGGGTCCGGTTACTCTCCGACTCGAATCTGATATCACCACCAGTTTTAATGATAACATCAACCTGGCGAATACGGGACGGATTACCGACATCGTGATGACGCCATCTTCGGTGGTCCATGCCAATTGGAAAATTTCCGAACTCAATACGCTCACTCTCGACTTGGGGATCGGTTATCAGATGTATCTCCTGCATTCGCAGTACGATAGCCTGCTCATTTCCCCGGACTCGGAGGCCGAATTCAATTTTTTTGTGGGCGACGTAATCATCAGCCTCTACGACGGCTTTTCTTATCAGCAGGATCCGACTCAGATTGGTCAGTTGAGCAATTCAACCCGGCTCTCGCGTTTTCAGAATGATGCCGGGGTTCGGGCCACCTGGGACTTGAACGACATTGTGCTTTCGGTGAGTTACGACCACGCCAACTTGTGGGTTACGCAAAGCGCCTATGATTACCTCACCAACCAGAGCGATACGATATCGCCCAAGATCACGATCAAGGTTGATCCGTCGATCAACACCGGGATCAGCACCTCCTTTTCGGACGTGAGATACGAGCAGAACTTCCAAAACAACTATACGACGGTTTCCGCCGGGCCTTTCGTGACGGCGACGATTTCTCACAACCTCTCGGTGAACGCCCAAGTCGGGGGCTATTTTTCGAATTATTCAACGGGGGGGCTCAATGGTGACGATGAAGACATCAGTTCCTACTACGCCAGCGCGGGGGTAAACCACCGAATTAATGATGCCCTGAGTGAATCATTGACCGCGGGCCGGGAGTTTTTGCCGGGGCTTACTTCAAACTTCACGCAACGCATCTATGCCAATTACGCCGATACATGGCAGGCGACATCGACGATCGACGTGAACACAAATCTGTGGTGGGAAAACCTCGACGACTCGGATGCCGCCGTTCATGAATTGTCGAATCGCTACGGAGTCGGTTTAAATGTCGATGATAACCTGTCGAAGCACGCGACCCTTAGCCTGGGTTATCAATACATCCTCAAGGATGCGGATCCGAGCACGCTAAGCTACTATCAAAATTTAGGAACGGTCGGATTCCGCTATCAATTTTAACCCGGGCCTATGAAAGAACTGCGTGTTATCAGCATTGGCGGGATTTGGATCGTGTTCACCGCCCTTTGTCATGGGCAGATGTCGACCTTCCCGACTCCTCCGCCGCTGGCGCCTCCTTCCGAGGCGACGAACGGTCCGTCGAACATGGCCATCCCGCTGGACACCGAGGATTCCGGCCAATCCCCGGGTAAAAATTCGAAAGATTCGGAAACGACGCCGTCGCCCGGCGCGGCGGCTACGAATCCCGCGAACACGACTCCAGCCGCGTCTGTAACCGCGGCCACACTGAGTTCGATGGCCGCGCTGGATGACAAGATATCTCTTGAAGCGGGTGACAGCATCAGCTTCCGTGTGATTGAGGATCGGGACCAAGCCGTCACCCGGGTTGTCACCGATACGGGCGAAGTCGATTTTCCCTACATCGGACGGGTCAAGGTGGAGGGGAAAACGTGCCATCAGGTCGCGGTGGAAGTGAAACGGCTGTTGGAAGTCGATTACTACAAACAGGCCACCGTCATTGTCGGCCTCGACGTCATCATCGGCGACGACAAGCAGAAGCCGCGCGACATGGCCTGGGTCGTCGGTGAAGTGCACCAGGAGGGACCGGAGGAACTCTTGAAGGGACAGCCTATGACGGTGAGCCAGATGATCCTGCGCGCGGGGGGCTTTGGAGATTTCGCCGATCAGCGGAAAGTGAAATTGATTCATCGGGGATCGCAGGTGCCCGGCAACCGGCCTCCCGACCTGAGCAACGTCAAGGATTTCCAGATTGTTGATGTTAAATCGGTATTCGACGGAAAGTCGGCCGATGATCCCGTCGTGAAATCCGGCGACTATATTATCGTACCAAAAAATTGGGTCAATTTTTAGCCCATGAACATGACCGATCTGCCTGAACTCTCACCTGGCGACATCCCCACCGCCGACCGTACGGGCGCCTTGCTGTCGGTTCAAGCCTACCGCTGGAAGTTTTGGGCGCGCCGTTACTGGTGGATTGCCGCATTGACGATCATGCTGGGATTGGCCGTCACGGACTATCTCTGCCTTCGCGACGTTCCCGAGTACGTTTCGAGTTCGCGGATGATGGTAAGCGGCCGCATTTCGCTGCCGCAAGGCGAGCTTTATAATGAGGGGATGGAACTGGTGAACTTTTACGGCACACAGGTGGCCGTGATGAAGTCGCCCCAGACGGTGAATCAGGCGGTGGATCGCGTGGCCTCGATGCATCCCGAGGTGACTGTGGATCCCGACGCGGAAGTGGATGCCGGCCTGGAGCTGAGAACGTCGATTTTCAGTCTCACGGTGACTTCGACCAATCCCGACTACGCGAAATTGCTGCTCGATTCGATCATGGACACGTACCTCTCGAGCAAACGGGAATGGAGGAACCAGACCACGGATGAAGCCGTTTCGGCGATCACCGAGGAAATCGCGCATTTGGATGCGGAAATACGGGGCGACGAGCAGGAATTACTCGATTTTCAGAAGAACAACAACGTGGTTTTCATCGAGGAACAAAGCAGCAACGCCGCCGCCTATCTGGTCCAATTGAACGGCGAACTCGCCGAGTTGACGAAGCAGCACGACCTCCTTTCACTGGAAAACAAGGACCCGCTTGCGGCTTCGATCGAAAGCGACTCGGTGACGGCGATCGGAAAGGTCGGAGACACCGACCCTGCAATCGAATCGGCCCTGCCGGGCGATAACGTCAACCATGAGCCGGATGCCATCCTTGACGAGCAGGACCGGATCGAAAAATTGAAAATTCTTCGGGAGCAATTTGGCGTCTATCTGAAGGACGCGCATCCCAAGATGAAAGCTCTGGCGGATTCGATTGCAAACGAAGAAAAATTCCTGGAAATGCTGAAAACGAGGAGCCAAACCACCCGCGACGCCCACCGCGAGGACCTGGAGCTTCGGATCAAAAACCTGGAGCAGCAGATTGTCACGCAAAACAGCAAGTCGCTTGAGCTTAGCCAGCGCCTCGGGACGTACCAGGAACTGAAGAGCAAAATCACCCGGGAACAGGCCCTTTACAACCAATTGGCGTCGAGCATTCAGAACGTCGATTTGAACAAGTCGCTCGACCAGGAGGACGTTGTCATCATGGAAGCGGCCTCTCCGGCCCAGCTGGTCAAACACAACTATCTCCTTCGTCTTCTGTATGGACTCGCCGGCGGACTGGTTGTGGGGCTCGCCATCATGGTTGCGGTGATCTCTCTTGATGATAAGATCAATTCCCGGCTCGATATCGAAGAAAATTTCGACTTCCCGCTGGTGGGAGAGATTCCGCTGGCGCGCCTCGACAAGAAATCGAAACGGGTGCCCCTGTTATCGGAGGACGACCAGCGCCACGATTTCCTCGAGCACCACCGGGACATCCGGTCGAACATCCTTTTTGGCCGCTCCGAGTTCGCCCGGAACCGGTCCCTGATGATCACGAGCGCGGCGCCGGGGGAGGGCAAGTCGACCCTGGCGGCCAATCTCGCCACGACTTTCGCCTTTTCGGGAATCCGGGTGCTGCTCATCGACGCCGATCTTCGAAGGGGAATTCTTCATTTGAT
Organism: Methylacidiphilales bacterium; assembly: GCA_035948935.1. Taxonomy (GTDB): domain Bacteria; phylum Verrucomicrobiota; class Verrucomicrobiia; order Methylacidiphilales; family UBA1321; genus JABDGH01. The sequence continues at coordinate 335,908 of DASZIP010000019.1, forward strand.
TTTCGATCTGCCCCTCGGTCCCGGCCTGTCCGATTATCTGCAGGGCCAACTATCGTGGCGCGAGGCGACCCAAACCACAAAAATCTCCAATCTCGATTTGCTGCCCCGGGGAAAAATTCCGAGCCGTGTGGGAGACCTTTTGCTTACCGGGGCCACGGATGATCTGATCCAGGAAAGCCTGGACGAGTATGACATGGTTTTATGGGACACGCCGCCCCTCTTCGCGGCGCACGATGCGGCCAATCTTTGTTCGAGGGTGGACGGCATTCTGTTTATGGCCCGGGTCCGGCATAGCTCGATCAATCTGGTTCGGTCGGCCCTGAACGACCTCTTTCGCAGAAATGCGAAAGTATTCGGCGTCGTTCTCAATGCGGTCGGGCCGGGCCAGCACAGCTATTATCACAAGTATCGATACAAAGAATATGGCGCGGTAGTGGCGGAAGTCTAAAACACGACCCGATTGTTTTTCAGGCTAATCACTTTAGATCGTTATAAGTAGAGAATCCCGGAGATGGCTCCGGGATTTTTTTATCGTTCTATACATGTTTTCGAGAGTTAAAACATCTGTTTCCGTAGATTCGAGTCTGGACAAAATCCATATAGAGTCATCGGATATTTTTACAATGAGGCGGCTCTCGTTGCATTTGACGCACAAACGTCACCCTTTCGTAACAGTATAACTCTTGAAGAGTAGTTAGCCCTCCTTAAGATGAGCGGCGCTCGTGCAAACTATCTTCATTAATCCTTCATGAATCCCATTCGGATAGAAATTATCTATATGACTTCATGGCGTATTTTTGAACCGGGCACACTCCGAATCCCGGCACATACGATCACCCGTTTAGGTGCGGTCAACCACACTTTCGCATCTCTATGAAGCCCTTCAAGAGCGGCACGCATGTGACCCTGCGGAGGCCCATGGCTTCATGGTTGGAGCGCGTGTCGATCGTGGCGATTTCCGAACTGGCGATTCTGCTCTCGCCGACGTTCGCCTGGGCGTCAACGGCGGTCTCAACCGGGTCGGGTTCGCCTCAAGCCGAAGCGGCGGACGCAAGCCAGCCGGCCGGGCAGAAGGATTCAACGCCCCGCTTTTACATTCAGGAATATCGGGTGGAAGGGGGCGGACATCTCCTGCCCCGGGACGAAGTCGAGGAGGCGGTTTATCCTTATCTCGGCCCCTATCGGACGGCGGCGGACGTGGAGCAGGCGCGGGGGGCGCTGGAGCAGGCGTACCACGACAAGGGTTACGAGACCGTTTCAGTGCAAATTCCGCCGCAGCATGCGCGGAGCGGCGTGATCATTTTGCACGTGCTCCAAGGCGAGGTGGAACGGCTGAGGGTGATGGGATCGCGTTATTTTTCGCCGGAGGAGATCCGACGGGAGGCTCCGTCCCTGCAGGAGGGTGCCTCGCCCAATTTCACGCAGGTGACGCATGATCTCGTCGCGCTCAACCAGCTTGCCGACCGCCGGGTGACTCCCACGCTGAGCGTCGGGGAAATTCCCGGCACGGTCGATGTCGATTTAAACGTGAAGGATACGATGCCGTTGCACGGCAGCCTGGAAATCAACAACCGGTACAGCGCCGGCACCACGCCCTTGCGGCTCAACGGTTCCGTGAGCTACGACAACCTCTGGCAATTGGAACATTCGATCGGGGCCAGTTTTCAATTGTCGCCGGAAGATCCGACCGAGGTGAAGGTTTTTTCGGGTTACTATCTGGCCCGGATCCCAGGAGTCGACTGGCTGAACCTGATTGTGCAGGGGACGAGTCAGGACAGCAGCGTCAACACGCTGGGTGGAATCGGGGTGGTGGGAAAGGGTGACATCATCGGCGGACGGGCGGTCATTTTGCTGCCCGCGCAAAAGGATTTCTATCATTCGGTGAGTCTCGGCATCGACTACAAACATTTCGACCAGGATTTGAGCATTGCCGGGGGCGATACGGTGACCCCCGTGACCTACTATCCTTTCAGCGCGGCCTACAGCGGGTCATGGGTCGGCAAGGGGTACGAAACGGACCTCAATGCGAGCATCATCATGGATTTTCGCGCTTTCGGGAGTGATGAGGCCCAGTTTGAGGAAAATCGCCACGGGGCGGACGCGAGCTTTATTTACTTCCGCGGCGACCTCTCGCACACCCGCGACCTGCCGGGCGGCTTCCAGCTTTTCGTCAAGGGGCAGGGGCAGGCGTCGGAGACGCCGCTGGTCAACAGCGAACAGTTCAGCGGAGGCGGATTGGGGACGGTGCGGGGCTATCTCGAATCGGAGGAGCTGGGCGACAACGGCCTTTTCGGTTCCATGGAAATGCGGACCCCTTCTCTCGGCGATTTCCTGGGCAAGCCGGTGGACGAATGGCGGTTCTACGTTTTTGGGGACGCGGGCTTGCTGACCATCGACGATGCGCTTCCCGAACAACAGGAGCAATACAGGCTGGCCAGCGTCGGGGCGGGCACCCGGATCAAGTTCCAGGATCATTACAACGGATCGTTCGATGTGGGATTGCCGCTCGACAACGGGATCCAGACGAATGCGTACGAAGCTCTCCTTACCTTCCGGGTATGGGCCGAATTTTAGAATGTCTATGAACTCGACGATCAAGCCCATCATGAAACGCCTGCTGCCCATTCTGGTCATCACTCTCGCCTTGTCCGGCACAGCCCACGCCTGGTGGAACGACAAATGGACCCTGCGCAAGAAAATCACCGTCGATGCAAGCCCCACGGGCGGCGCGATCACCGATGCGATTGGCGCCGGGCCGGTGCTGATCCGGCTGGCCGATTTTGATTTTAGCGCGGCGAAGGATGACGGAAGCGACATCCGCCTGGTGGCCGACGACGACAAGACGACGCTGCCGTATCGGATCGAAAAATATGATTCGCTGCTGGGCGAAGCATTCGTCTGGGTCAATGTTCCGAATCTCAAGCCGGGAGCTTCCACGACGCTCTGGCTTTATTATGGGAATACCGGCGACACGACGGTTCCCGGCGATGCCTCGGCGAAACCGATCTACGATACCGACACGGTGCTGGTCTATCATTTCGCCGACAACGCCAGCCAGCCGGCAGCTGATTCGAGCGGCGCGGGCAATAACGCGCAAAACGCCGGCCTGTCGGATGACGGCGCCTTGATCGGCCCCGGTCTGCGACTCGACGGCAAGCACACGATCACGATCCCCGCGTCAAGCTCGCTCACATGGGCGGATGGAGGGGCGATGACATGGTCGGCCTGGGTCAAGCCGGCGATTTTGAGCCCGAACGCGGTCTTTTTCAGCCGTCGGGACGGCACGAATGCTTTCCTTGTCGGCGCGGACAATGGCGTTCCTTTTGTGGAAGTCAACGGCGCCCGGAGTCCGGCGGGCGCGACCATCGCGGTCAACGCCTGGCATCATCTTGCCGTGGTGGCCGACGGCGGAAAAATCACGCTCTACCTTGACGGCGCGGCCTACGGGAGCTTGAGCGCCCCTCTTCCCGCGCTGGGCAGTCCCTCGCAGGTGGGAGGAGACGCGCCCGATGCGACCGCCGGCAACACGTCTTTTACCGGGGAGTTGGATGAGCTCGAAATTTCAAAGACAGCGCGCGGCCCCGGCTTCATCAAATTCGCGGCCATGGAGCAGGGTGGCGATTCCGCCGCCAAATTGTTGACGATGGGCGGGGACGAGCAGCCGCCGGCGGGATGGCTCAGCGGGGCCTTCGGCCTTTTCGGGGTCATCCTCAAATCGGTCACCATCGACGGCTGGGTGGTCATCGGCATTCTCGGGATCATGTCGGTGGTCAGTTGGTACGTGATGATCACCAAATATTTCTATGTGAACTTCGTCCAAAAGGGGAACAAGCTTTTCCTTAAGGAGTGGCAGCAGGTCGCGCTCGACCTCACGGCCCTCGATCATAACGACGCGGACAAAGTCAAAAGCCTTGGAGGCAATGTCGGGCCGAAGGTCCAGAGGCTCATCCATCAATCGCCTCTTTACCGGATCTACCACATCGGCTCGGGTGAGATCGGCAAACGCATGGGTGGAGGGGGGAACCTCTCGTCCCGGTCGATCCAGGCGATCCGCGCCAGCCTCGACAGCGGTTATGTGCGCGAGAACCATGCGCTCAACGACGGACTGGTCTTCCTCACCATTTCAATCGCGGGCGGGCCCTTCATGGGTCTGCTGGGCACGGTCGTCGGCGTCATGATCACCTTTGCGGCGATTGCCGCCACGGGCGAGGTCAACATCAGCGCCATCGCGCCGGGTCTTGCGGCGGCCCTGGTCGCCACCGTCGCGGGTCTTCTCGTCGCGATCCCCGCGCTGCTCGGATACAACTATCTCGTCTCGCGCATGAAGACGGTCACGAGCGACCTGCAGGTCTTCATCGACGAATTCGTAACCAAGATGGCCGAGTTCTACAGCAACGCCGGCGAGTGATCGCACGCTTCAAAAAAGGGAACCCGTTCTTATGTCCATGAAAGCCGATACCGAGGGCAAGGCGTACGACGACATCAACGTCACGCCGATGGTCGATCTCTACCTGGTGCTGCTGCTCATCTTCATCATCATGACGACGGCCGGACTCCAGGGGCTGAAGGTACATCTGCCGAAGGAGAGCGCGGCGACGAGCCAGGCCAAGAAGAAGCTGGAGTCGATCACCGTTTCAAGCGATGGGAAGATCATCCTCAACACCGTGCCGACCACGCTGCCGGAACTCGAGCAGCGCCTCACGCAGGACAAGGCTCAAACGCCCGACTTCCACGTTGTCATCCGCGGAGACAGCGCGGCCCAGTACCAGGGGATCATGGATGTGCTCAACGTCTGCACGAAACTCGACATCACCGAAGTGGCCCTGGCGACCAAACCTCTGAAGGGGCAGTAACCCGCGGCGGAGCGAAACCATGAGCGATTACAACCAGAACGAAGAGCGGAGCCTGTTCGAGAGGTACGGCATCGTCATCGTCGTGGGCGTGATCGTCCTGTTGATCGCGGGCATCGGGCTGGGGGTCTACTTGTTTGCCGGCAAGATTCCCCCGCCGCACAAGCCGGAGGAGATCATGGTCAAATTGCTGCCGCCTCCGCTCCCGCCGCCCCCGCCGCCGCCCCCTCCCCCTCCGCCCAAAATTCAGCCTCCGGAGCCAAAGATGGTGGAACAGCCGAAGGTCGATAAACCGGAACCGAAACCGAAGGAGGCGAAGATCGACAGGCCGCCCGGGCTTCCCGGACCGAAAGCGAGCGGACCTCCCTCGGATGATGGGATTGGCGGCGCCGGCGGGAGTGGCGACGGAATAGGCGGCGGCGGGGGGGGTGGAAGCAGGTATGGCTGGTACGCGGCCGAGGTGCAGGCCTGCATCACCAACGCCTTGCGTCAAAACAGCAAGACCCGTGACGCCAATCTCCAGATCAAGGTTCGCATCTGGGCCGATTCCAACGGGCGCATCACCCGCGCCGTCCTGAGCGACCCATCGGGCGATGTTGCCCTCGACATGGCCATCAAGAATGAAGTGCTGGTGGGCCTGCAATTGCAGGATCCTCCGCCGGCGGACATGCCCATGCCAATTGTCATGATGATCCGTGAACAACGCCCCAGCTAACCCGGCACCGACTGCCAAAAACAATCCTTTTACCATGTTTCACCAACGAACTTTTCGCCGCCAATGGCTCGGTCCGCTGCTTGTCGCGTGCTGTTGCGTCGTTGCGGCATCGCCGGTCCGCGCCCAGGATTCAAACCCGGCTCCTCCACTGGCAAACCACGTCTCACCGCCCGGTCTTCGTCCGCCATCGGGGGACGCCGCAACGGATATGTCGACGAATGAGGACGCCCTGCCATCCTCCGATCCATCCGCAAACGCCACCCCGGCCCTGGCCACGGATTCGAATCCGGCCGGCCCCACTGCCACGCCGGACCAACCGCCTCCTGCCACCGTCGCCGCGAATACCACCGCTCCATCGACCCCCGCCGCTTCGGCCCCGGCGGATGCATCGGAGACGACTCCTTCGCAGAACGTAACGATCAATCTCATTAATCTGATGGTCAAACGGAACCTGATCACCCGGGAAGATGCCGACGGTCTGATCAGGGAGGCCCAGCAGGAAGCCGATGTCGCCCGCGCCCAGGCGGCGGCAACGCAGGCCAAGGCCGAACGCGCTCTCACCGCGCAACAGGCCCAGCCCGCCCCGGCTCCGGCGGCCGCTCCAGCTCCCGCCGCCGATGACGAAGTGCGCGTGGCCTACGTTCCGGACGTGGTCAAAAAGCAGATCACCGACCAAGTGACCCAGAACGTCATGGAGCAGACGCGCGAGGAGCATTTGGCGGACACGATCGCCGCAAACGCGGTCCCCGACTGGGTGAAGCGGTTTCACGTCTCGGGCGATATCCGGGTCCGTTACGAAGGCGATGACTATCCCTCGGGCAATGCCGTCGGATCGGGATTCATCAATTTCAACGCCATCAATACTTCATCCAACGGCCTGACCGTCAACCCGGCGCTCCTTCCCAACAGCCTGCCACAATATGACGTCGACCAGGACCGCGACCGTTTTCGTCTCCGGGCACGGATCGGGGCGGAAATGGACCTGGGCAATGGTTTCACTTCGGGCATGCGGATCGCGACGGGTTCGGATGATTCGCCCGTCACCGAAAACCAGACCCTGGGCGGAACTACCGGAGGCGGCCAGGGAGGCAATTTCGGCAAATACGAGATCTGGCTGGACCGCGCTTTCATCCGGTACGAACTGGGTGCTCAGCCGAACAAAGACCTGACCTTCACCATCGGGCGTTTTGACAACCCCTTCTTCCACACCAGTATGATCTGGGCCGATGACCTCGCTTTCGACGGCGCGGCCGTCCGTGGAAAATATGAAGTGGCTCCGGGAGTGACGCCGTTTCTCACCGGGGGCGCCTTCCCGGTCTTCAACACGGACCTGAACTTCTCGACCGATCAATCGGCGAAGTTCAGCAGCGAAGACAAATATCTTTTTGCGGTCCAAGGCGGGACCACATGGGAAATCGACAAGGATTTCACCCTGAAGGGAGCCGGCGCCTATTATGATTTCGAGAATATCCAGGGCAAGGTTTCCGATCCCATTCCGATCGCAAGCGCAAGCGCGGTCGGAGACACCGACGACAGCAGGCCCGCCTTCGCCCAAAACGGCAACACCTACATCGCCCTTCGCAACTTCACCGATCCGAACCCCGCGGATGTCCAGAATCAGTATTTCGGTCTCGCGACTCCCTTCGATGTGGTCGCCGCGACGGCCCGTCTCGATTATTCGCACTTCGATCCGTTCCACATGTCGCTCACCGGTGAATTCATCAAGAACGTGGCCTTCGACCGGAATAACATCGTTAACGGCGGTCCCGCCAATTTCTCCGGGCCGCAAAACAACACCACCAACCCGTCGGACCCCAATTCCTTTAACGGCGGCGACATGGGCTATATGGTACGCCTCGACTTGGGGAAGGTCGATCTCGCGCAGCTTTGGGATTGGAACGTGCAGTTGAGTTATCGCTATGTCCAATCCGACGCGACGGTGGACGGTTTCACCGATGCCGATTTCGGGGCCACCTTGGTCGGCACCAATCTCAAGGGGTATACGATCGGCGGCAATCTCGCGCTCTCCCCCCGGGTCTGGGCCGGTCTCCGCGTGATGAGCGCCGACTCCATCGCCGGCCCGACCTACAAAAACGACCTCCTTCAATTCGATATCAACGCCAAGTTCTAAACCCCGTTTCGACCATGCACAAAAAACCATTCCACCTCGCTGTCTTCATCCTGCTGGCCCTGATCGCGCCCCGCGCGTCGATGGCCGACGATGAAACGACCTCCACCGAGACGCGCCTGCGCCAGGCCCTGCGCGACACCATGCTCCAATTGCGCGACGCCCAGAACCAGGTCGTCACCCTCCAGGCCGCGCAGGCGCAAAGCGACAAGGACAAGGCCGACTTGCAGGCGAAGGTCGACGCGCTGAGCGCCCAGGTCAAGAGTTTGACCGATCAGGCCGCCGCCGACAAAGCCGCCTCGGACAAAGCCATCGCCGATCTCAAGGCGCAGGTTGCGGACCAAACGGGGCAGATCGGCAGGCTCAATGACGCCCTCAAGCAATGGAAGGACGCCTACAATCAGGCCGCGCAGCTTGCCGCCGCCAAGGAGGCCGCGCGCGCCCAACTTGCGCTCCAGGCCGCCCTGCTTCAACGAACGGTCGACGACCGTGAAACGAAGAATCTGGCGCTCTTCAAAATTGGCAACGAGATTCTCACCCGTTACGAAAAATTCGGCCTTGGCGATGCGCTCGCCGCCAAGGAACCGTTTGTCGGCGTCACCCGGGTCAAGCTTGAAAATTTGGTGCAGGACTACAAATACAAACTTCTCGACCAAGCCGTTACTTCGGGGCAACCGCCGGGACCGGTTCCCGCCGTTCCGCAAGCAGAAAAACCGGATAAAGCAAAGACATCGTCTTCCGCCAAACCCACAAACCCGGCTTAAATTTAGATATCTCAATCGAATAGCCGGGGCAAATGAAGGCGAACAGGTTACATTTGGAAGACGCAGTCTATTCGCAGTGAAATCGACAGCGCAGTCATTATACTTTGGGGGCGATGTTGCGCCCCTTTTCGTTTGTCCTCACCTCTCGCCCCACCGCACCGTCGATGGCGTGGGCTTTTGATCGCGGCAAGCTGCTCGCGGCGGTTGCGGGCGGATGGCTCCTGGCTTTGGGCTCAAGCGCCCATGCGGTCAATACACTGAGAGGCGGCGCCAATGCCGCACAGGGCTCGGCAGGGTCGGCTGCGGCGACGTCTCAAACAGCGAGCGCGGCGACGGCGGCGACATCCCAGGCCGTGCAGACAGGCGTGCTGGCCCAGCAGGCCCAGGCTTCCCTGACCCATTCCCTTCAGGCGCTGCAAGCGTTGCAGGCGGCCCAGGCCGCCGCTCGCAACACGGCGCTGACCGCACCGAGCACGGTGCCGGATGGTCTCGCCATCGGCGGATTGGTACCCGGCGCGCAGGGCGCGGATGCGGCGGACCCCTCGACGACGGCCACGACACTTCCCGTGACGGTCAACGCCAACGGCACGGCCTCCGTGACGCTTGCGGCCAACACGGCGCTTACTCTTCCGCCCAACGCGAGCGGCAAAAGCCAGGTCACGGTCTCCGGCACAGGCACGGTTGGAACCATCACCACGGGTGGAACGATCACGCCGCTTACCGGCGGTGTCGCCACCAGCGTGGCCCCGGGCAGCACCATCAGCCTGACGACGGGCGGCACGGTCTCCTTCGCCGCCGCGAGCGCGATTCCCTCGACACTGGCCAGCTACACCTTGCCGACCTCGTGGTCGGGCATCTCGGGTTTGACTCAATCAACCTACTCGCCTTCGACCGGACAAACTTCGGGCCCGACCACGGTGACGATCACCCAGACGGCGCAGCAGGCGCTGTTGACGTGGCAGACGTTCAATATCGGCAAAAACACCACGCTCGATTTCGATCAAAGTCAGGGTGGAGCAAACGTGGGCCAATGGGTCGCGATCAACCAGATTGCGGCCAACATCGCCCCTTCGCAAATTCTCGGCTCGATCCAGGCGCCGGGACAGGTTTACGTCATCAATCAAAATGGCATCATCTTTGGCGGCTCCTCCCAAGTCAATGTGGGCGCCCTGACGGCGTCGTCCCTGGCCTTGAACCCCGCTTACATCTCCAACGGCCTGCTCAACGATGCGGGGAACGATTACCAATTCCAGTTTTCCTCGCTGTTCACCATCAGCACCGCGACGACGGGCACGAAGGGGCACAGGGTCACCACCACGACGGTCGCGCCTCTTTGGACGGGCCCGACCGGCGGAACCCAGACGATAGGAAGTGTCCCCACCGGAGATGTGGCCGTGGAAGCGGGGGCCCAGCTTAGCTGTCCCGTGAACGGGGAGGGCCAGGGGGGGCAGGTTGCGCTGATCGCGCCGAATGTGACCAACGACGGCACGATTTCGACCCCGGACGGCCAAACCATTCTGGCCGCGGGTCTGCAGGTCGGTTTTTCGGCGCATAACGCGAACGACGCCTCTTTGCGCGGCCTCGATGTTTTCGTCGGCCAGGTCAGCGCCGCCGCCGCTACGCTCCCCACCGGCACCTTCACTTTCAACGGTCTTCCGAACAATGACGAACTCACCTTTTCCGGAACGGGCCAGGTCGGGACCTATACCCCGCCAAACAGCACGACGCCTGTTCCGCTGATGGCCAATACTCCCACGGCGATTCCGGCGGGCAGCACGGTCACCGCAACCGGCGGCGCGCCCAGCTTCGCCGCAGTTCAGGGAGGGGTGGTCACCAACGCGGCGAACACCCTGGACGCGGAAGGAAACATCGTCACGCCTGGCGGGGACATCGAATCGACCGAGGCGGACGTCACTCTTACCGGGCAGACCGTCAACCAACTCGGGGTGATCAATGGTTCGACTTCGGTGACGCTCAACGGACGAATCGATCTTCTGGCCGACTACAACGCGGCGGGTGAAACCGTGAACGGAACGTCGGCTTTTCTTCCCTTCGCCACCGGGACGGTGAATCTGGGCGGCCAAAGCATAACTCAAATTCTGCCCGAGCTTTCGAGCACGGCAACCACCATCGGCACGCAATTGGCCTTTTCGTCCATGATCAACATTCAGGGGCTCAATATCGTGATGTTTCCCGGCTCTCTCATTCTCGCGCCGGGAGCGACTGCGCCGTCGCCCACATCGAGCCCGGCGGTGGACTTGGTGGGCGCCGAGTTGACGTCCGGCGTCACCTTGAATGCCGGGTCATGGTATACGATTGGAAATACGCCCGGTTCCCAAAGCACCGATTTCTCGAACAATAATGGTCAGATCACGCTCGATCCCGGTTCGGTCATTGATGTCTCCGGCTCGGAAAATGTGAGCGCATCGGTTGCGGAAAACATCATTCCCGTACAGTTGCGCGGCCCCGAGCTGGCCGACTCGCCTTTGCAGCAGAACGGCGCGTTGCGTGGAACAACGGTCGATGTCGATATCCGGGACGTGGGCGTTTACGACGGCACTCCGTGGGTCGGCACACCCTTGGGCAATGTTTCGGGCTATGTCAACGATATCGAGCGGACCGTGGGTGAACTCACGACCAATGGCGGAACGGTCGCTCTTCATGCGGGCACTTCCGTGAGCCTGGCCGGAGCGGCGGCTGTGAATATCAACGGGGCGACGGTCAACGAACCGGCGGCATCGATCAACGTGTCGGGCGGCTGGATCAATTATGCGGGGGCAACCGTGCAGACGACCGAGGTCGTGTCGAACGGACAGATTTTAAACATCTCGCAAGCAACCCCCAACCTCGTTTACCAGGGAATTTTTACCGGGTTTACGACGACCTCGGAAAAGTGGGGCGTCACCCAGACTTTCGCCGACACGCTGCTGACGGGATCCCAATTCGACCCGGGTTATATCCAGGGGGGCAATGCCGGGGCGATTGCGCTTACGGCGCCGACCATGACGCTGAACGGCAATTTTTACGGCAATACCGTGGCCGGTTCGCTGCAGCGGACGTCGAACGCCGTGCTCGACTCGACTTACACGGGAACCTCTTTCCTGCCGACAACACTGGCAATTTCGGCGGTACCGCAGGCCGGTCGGCTTGATCTCTCCTTTTTGCAGAACACGTCGGACAATATCTCGCGCGTCTATCTTTCATCATCTCCCAATATTGAATTCGAGACCGATGCCTACATCAGCCAGAACACCCCGTCGGCCAATCAGATTTTTCTATCGCAGGACATCATCAACACCAATGGATTTGGCGACCTGACGATCGATACGAGCGCCAGCGGCACGATCACGGTCCCGCAGGGTGTCTCCCTGACGACCGTTCCCGGCGGCCAGATTTCATTTCTCGCGGCCAATATCGATATCGAAGGCTCCGTTTTCGCACCGGGAGGCGGGCTTGGTTTTACGGCATTGGATGTTTCACCCACAACCGTGGTGCAATTCAGCACGCCGGCCACCAATCCCCAGCGGGGCCAGTTTACGCTTGGTCCAAACGCTTCGCTCGGTTCAACCGGGCTTATTGTCGACGATCTGCCCACCGCCCCCGCACCCGACACCCTTCCCCTCGAGACCAGCGGCGGAAGCGTCTCGATAGCGGCATTGGACGTGAATCTTGCCCCTGGAAGCGCGATCGACGTCTCCGGCGGTATCGCCATCAACTCGATCGGGCAGGAAACCTATGGCAATGCGGGGAGCATCACCATTCTTGGAGGAGAGGATCCCCAAGCCGCTTCTCTCGTCGCCGGCGGCCAGCTGATCCTCGGTTCCACGTTAACGGGTTATTCGGGCAACATTGGCGACGCGGGCAAACTGACGATTCAGGCGCCGCTGGTGCAGATCGGCGGCTCTTCCCTGCTCAACGGCGACAGTTCGTCCAACCCCATGGTCCAGGGAGAGGCTTCGGTCACGGGAAACGGCACGACTTTGTGGCTCGACAAGTCGGGAAGTGCGGGTGACTTTTTCAGCCAGGGCGGATTCGGCGCTTTTACCATCGAAGGCCTGGGCCAGATTGAAACGGACGGTACCCTCCCGAACGGCAGCCCCAACTACCTTTTTAACGCGGCGGGCGATCCGATTGTCTCTCCCGCCGTGCTCATCGCGTCCGGGACAACCATCAGCCCCCTTGTCGAGAGTTCCGTCGCCAACATCAATGGCAACAGCGTCACCCTTGCACCCCTGAGTCAAGCGCAGGCTGGTCAGTTGCTGCCGTCGCAACGCACCCCGGTCAACCTGACGTTTAACGCCGAGGGCGTGAACAGCAATCTCGCCCAGGACGGTCCTCCCGAGGCCGGCGGCGGCGTCTACCAAAACGGCGGAGGAGGCGGCGGGCTTTTGGTGCGGGGCGATCTGGTGATGGAATCGGGCGCAACCATTCAAACCGATCCTCAGACGAATTCGAATCAGGGCGTTTCTCTTTCGGCGGCGCACGGCATGGTAGCCGTTTTGGGAGACATCTACGCGCCCGGAGGCACGATCTCCATCCACGGCGGCAACACGTCCGGCGTCAGCAGCAACAAACTTCTCTTTTACGACAGCTCGACCGACCAGCCCTTTCCCACGGTCGATCTGGGCCCCGACAGCCTTCTTTCGGCCGCCGGCACGACCGAACAGACGTTCAGCAGCCTCGGTTATTATACCGGTTCGGTATTGCCCGGAGGAAACATCAAAATCACCGGCAACATCGTCGCCGAACAGGGCGCGATTCTGGATGTTTCGGGCGCGAGCGCGGTTTTGGATGAGACGCAGGACTCGCTTGGCCAAACCGCAAACAGGATCGGCACCCTGCCCCCGGTCCCGACCGGGGTCGACAGCAACGGCGGATTGATCACGTTGAATGCATCCCAGCTTTTATATTCCGACGCGACGCTGCTCGGCGACGCCGGCGGTCCTGCGGCTCAAGGAGGGAGTCTTTCCGTTTCCTCGGGCTTCGCCGTCACCGCAAATCCGAGCGTCCAACCCCCCACGACGCAGGATGTGACCCTCATCGTTTCGCAACAGGGACTCAATGGCGGATTTTCCCTTCCCGCGAACGCTCCCACCGGTCTGGCCGTCATCGACGGCCAGCCGATTCCTTCCTCATCGTCGGACCTGGGCACAACAGTCAACGGTGCGGTGGGCGGCGAGCCGGTCTACAGTTATTTCGCGGCCAATCCCAACCTCTTCGTCTCGACCGCCTCGGACCCGGCCGCCGCCGACAACGGCGGCAAGGCGGGCGGCTTCGCTTCCCTGAGCATGGCGGGGACTCTCGACTTTGTCGGGCCTGTGAACATAACGACTTCCAACAGCCTGAACGTCGCGTTGAGTTCGGGAAATACAACCACCGGGACGACTGGAGGCGTCATTTATGCCAACGCGCCGGTCGTCCTGATTTCGCCCTACATCGCCCTCAACTCCTACGCAACGTCGTTGGAGCCGGATCAGATCGGCTCCTACCCGGCCGCGCTTGCCGGACCGGGAAGCCTCACCGTCAATGCGAACACGCTCTCCGACGTCGGCAACCTCTCGCTGCAAAACATCAGCACGCTCACCTTTAATTCCCTCCCAACTCAGGGCGGCGATATCCGGGGCATCGGCACGTTGCAGGTCGCGGGACAGATCAATATGAATGCGGCGCAAATCTATCCGCCAACGGAGGAGACCTTCACCATCGAGGCCACCGATGTCAGCATCACTTCGCCGACAGGCCAGGCATTGCCTCCCCTGCCCCTTTCCGCAGGGGGAACTTTGAATATCGATGCCGTTTCCATCGAGCAGGCCGGTGTCTTGCGGGCGCCTTTCGGCATCATTAATCTCGGCACGAGTTCCACTCAGAACATCACGCTTGCATCGGGCAGCATCACGTCGGTTTCCGGAGTCGACCCAACCACAGGCGTCGGAATGACGGTTCCCTACGGTATCGTGGATGACAACGGCAACTGGTTCGACCCCCAGGGAAACAACATCACTTTGACGGGACCGCCCCCAAAGGCGATCAACATCACAGGCCAGAACGTGCAGATTCTGAGCGGATCAACGACGGACCTCAGCGGCGGGGGCGACTTGTTTGCGTACCAGTTTACGTCGGGAACCGGTGGAACCAACGACATCCTTGCCTCGACCGGGAGCACTTTTTCATCGACTGGTTTTGCCATTCTTCCGGGTTATTCCCCGAACTACGCGCCCGACGGGACTTATGCCGAAAATACCAATCTGCAAACCAACAATGTGGAGGATGCCGGTTATTTCAATTCGAGCCTGGCCGTCGGCGAGCAAATCTATCTGAATGCAAGCAACGGACTTCCGGCGGGGAACTACACGCTCCTGCCCGCGCGTTATGCGCTTTTGCCCGGAGCTTTTCTCGTCAGCACGGCGAACGGCGGCGCTCCGGGGGCTTCCATCCTGCAACCGGACGGCTCCAGCCTCGTTTCGGGCTACGTCACAAGCGGGTTAAATCCCGCTTCCTCGCCCATCTTTGGTGCGTTTGAAATCTCGTCGCAATCTTCGGTACTGACCCAGGCGCCTTACACGATCAACCTGGCAAACACGGTTTTTCCGCAAAACGCCGCGAGCAACAATCTTGCCGTTCCACGTCTGCCAGTCGACGCCGGACAACTCGTCCTCGATGCAACCCAGAGCATGACGATCGAGGGGACGCTCCTGTCGCAGCCGGGCGGCGGCGGGTTGGGAGGGGCGGTTGACATCGCGAGTCCCGAGGATATTTATATCGTCGGACCCAATCCCGGCCCGGAGGTCCCCACCACGGGCGCGCTTGTTCTCGAGTCGTCCCAGTTAACCGGTTTTGGCGCGAGCACATTGTTGATCGGCGGTTACAGCACCACGACCGACACCGGAACCTCGGTCACCGTGACCACCAACAACCTCGTGGTCGACAATAGCGGGGCCTCGACCGTCGTCGATGGCACGCCCGTCGCCGGATTGGCCGCGCCGGACATCACCCTGGTTTCCAACACCACCCTCGATTTGGAGGATGGCGCGGTGATTGAACAATTGGGTCAATTGTCCGGGAACGCCCAGGCGCTCACCCTCCAAGGCGACGGCGCCTTGCTTCGGATCAGCAGCGATCCCTCGGCGCAGATCACCCGGTCGTCCCCGACACCCGACACGACTTCCGTTTTGAACATCGGACAAGGGGTCAGGATCCTCAACGCGAACGGAGGGGCGGTCGGCGCCCTGACGCTCGACTCGACCAATCTGGTCACGATCAACACCTCAACGACCGCGCCTCCCCTTCTCAGCGGCACGTCGGTGACCCTCGACAGCGGATTTATCAATCTTGAACTGGGCACTCCCGTCACGCCTCCCACGACGGGCCTCGTCATCACCGCGTCGCAATTGAACTCCCTGCTGGCTTCGACCCAGTCCTTGTCGCTTTTGAGCTATTCCTCGATTGCCATCTACGGGAGCGGGGAAATCGGCACCGTCGGCATGAATGCCTCGGGCCAAACAACCTATCAGGAGGCGAACCTGGCCCTGCATGCCGACGCCATCTATTATGGAGACACCCAGGGTTCTTCGGGCGTCACCATCAATGCCCAGACGGTCAGCCTGGACAACCTGCCCGGCGGCACGGTTCTCCCTTCGCTGACAGGGCTCGGAACGAGCAATCTGACCATCAATGCGCAGACCATCACGCTCGGTTCAAACGCGGTGCAGATCGATCAATTCAACACTGTCGCGCTCAACGCCGGCGGGGCCATTCTCCTCAAAGGACTTGGCGCGCAGGCCGCCGGCAGCGACGCCACGCCAACACCCGCCAGTCTCACCGTCGGCGGCGATTTGACTCTGACCACCCCGCTCATCACCGGCGCGCCAACCGCGGACCAGCCGGTCGCCCCGACCACGACGGCCACTCTGGATGAAACCATCGGCGCAACCGGCAGCCTGGTGATCCAGGCGCCAATGAACGATCCCGCGACGCCGGTCGATTCGAGCGGCCTGGGCGCCAGCCTCTCGCTGATCGGGAGCAGCATAACCCAAAACAGCGGAAGCATTGTCTTGCATAGCGGATCGTTGGACCTGCAGGCCACCGGCGCGTCGGGCTCGCCGGGTGGGGGGAATATCGCGGTGAACGGAACGCTCGATGTGAGCGGAGTCGCGCAAACCGTTTTCAACCTTACCAAGTACACCGATGGAGGTCAGGTGGTCGTCGATTCCCTCAACGGCAATGTGAGCATGGGAAATCAAAGTCTGGTCAATGTCTCCGCCGCCTCGGGCTTGGGAACGGCCGACAGCGGAGCCGGCAACGGCGGCAGTGTGGCCATCACTGCGGCAGGCACGTTTACCCCCGGCCAGATCGAGGGACAGGGAAGCGTCGTGACACAAGCGGGAACCGGCACGGTCCTGGCACAAGGCGGCGGAGGCACGTTCTCGCTCGATGTGGGCAGCCTCGACGCCTCGGGCGGAGGGGCGGGCGTGCTCTCCTCGTTCGAAAATGATCTGACGGGGTTGACCCAGCAAACCATTCGGGACCGAAACGATTCGACCGTCACCGTGGATGATACCATTGTGGCCAACAGTTTTAATCTTTCCGCGGACCAAGGTTCGATCATTGTCACCGGCACGATCAATGCCTCGAATGTGGGCGCGACCGATCCGTCGGGAAATCCGATCCAGGTCGGCGGTACCATTGATCTCGAAGCCGGCGGCAGCGTCACCCTCGAACCGGGTTCGCTGCTGACCGTTGCCGGAAACCAATTGAATAACGCCGGCCAGGGTGGGACGGTAACTCTTGCCGCCGGTTCCTACGAGGGTTCGTCGCCCTCGACCTCCTCGGCCGCGATCGACCTGATAGCCGGTTCGGAAATCGACCTTGCGGTGAACGGCGCAGCCGGGGGCACTCTCCTTTTGCGAGCACCCCAGGTTTCCGGAGGCAGTTACGTCGCCGGCTCCGTCTACACGCCCGTGTCGGTCAATGCCTCCAACGGCGGCGCGCCCGTTGATGTCGCGATCGCGCCGATCGCAGGCACGGTGATCCAAAACGCCTCCAACATTATCGTCGAAGGCTTTTACGTCCAGGACGCCCTGCAGAGCGGTAGCGCGCTCATCGATGACTACGAAACAAACGCGGAGAACAATGCCTCGAATTTCATGACCAATGCTTCCGCAATCCAAACGCGCCTCTTCGGCTCCAGCACGGCTCCCGTAAATGTCGAACCGGGCGAGGAGATCGACAACAGCCTGGGCGGCCTGGAGCTGCAAAATACGTGGGACCTGTCGACCCTGCGCTACGGCGCGCCCGTGCTCGACGCCCAGGGAAATCCGGTCGTGGATGCCGCGGGCAACGCCATTCTTTCCGAGCCGGGCATCCTGACCATTCGTGCGGCGGGAAATCTCAACATCGATTTTGGCGCCAGCCTCACCGATGGTTTTGACGGGTCCGACGGCGTAGCTTACACGAACACGCTTATGCCGGTCGGCAGCCAGTCGTGGTCCTATAATCTCATCTCCGGAGCCGATTTTGGCGCCGCCAACTCGAGCGCAGTGCAGACGCCCGAAGCCCTGCAAGCATCGGGATTGGGAGGTTCGCTTCAAGTGGGTTATCAAAATACAAACAACCCCATTTTACTTTCCGACTTCAACACCAACAACATCAGTTCGTTTTTCCAAACAATCCGCACCGGAACCGGAAACATCACAATCGACGCGGGGGGAAGCGTTCTGTTGCTCAATAATCTCGCAACGATCTATACGGCCGGCACGCAGGTCGATCCCACCCTCGGGGGGGCTTTTACTCCGCCGTCCGGAACCAGCGGCGTGGGAGCGCCCCTTCCCGCCACTTACAGCACGGCGGGAGGCAACGTCACCATCTCGGCCCAGGGCGATATCGCCCATGAAACCTACAACACTCACGGCACCGGGTTGATCGCCGATTCTTCAGCCGAATTGCCGACCAATTGGCTCGACCGCGAAGGCTCTGTGAGCAGCGACATTCCGACCACCTGGTGGGTCGATTTCACCAACTTCTTCGAGGGTGTCGGCGCGCTCGGGGGTGGAAACGTCACGCTTTCCGCCGGCGGCAGCGTCATCAACGTCGACGCCGCAGTGCCGACCAACGCCCGTCTGGTCAATGGTCAATTGACCGAACTGGGCGGAGGCAACCTCGTGGTGCAGGCCGGCAATAACATCGACGGAGGCGTCTATTATGTCGAGCGCGGCCAGGGGACGCTCACGGCGGGAAACAACATTCAAACCAATTCGACCCGAGCCGCCGTCACGATCGGACAACCCTCAACCCCCATCGATTGGCTGCCCACAACCCTTTTCCTCGGCCAGGGAAATTTCTCCGTGGCAGCCGGAGGCAATCTCCTCCTCGGTCCCGTCGCCAATCCGTTCCTGCTGCCTCAAAGCTATAACAACATCGCTTCAACGGACGACCTGACTTCGGAACTCTCCTACTTCTCGACGTACGCCGCAGCCGACGCCGTGAATGCCTCCTCTCTTGCCGGAACGTTGACGATCCAGGATTTTACCGACGGCCAGGGCCAGGGTTCCCTCTATGCCTGGTACACGAATATCCTGGACTCCTCCGTAACGAACGCCTCCCTTGGAAGCGAGGTCTCGGCCGCAGAGCCCTGGTTGTTGTTGGCCGAGGCGGCCACCAACCCGCAGCACGTCGTTGCCGACTTCGGTTCATCGGGGGTTCACCTGCTCGGCTCCCCTTCCAACGTCTACGGCGGAGTCGGCGCTTTGTTCCCTCCCACCCTTCGAGCGAGCGCCTATTCGGGAAATATCAATCTCATCGGCAACCTCACTCTCTGGCCTTCGTCAAGCGGCACCGTCGACCTGGTGGCCGCAGGCTCGATTAATGCCTTCCAAGTGAACGACGTTATCACAGCGGGGATTGTTTCATCCTTCTGGGGATCGGGCTTGGTCAATCTATCCGATACCGGTCCGTATAACCTGCCCGGCGTCACCTCGCCTCTCTCATCCGCAAACCAGGTCGCCAATCTTGATGTCTTCTTCAACACGACGGGCGCCACCGAGGGCCTTACCCTGCAAACCAAGCAAAAACTCCACGCCGACATCAACGGCGAGTCGCTCCACGCGAACGACCCAAATCCCGACCCCGTCTATATTTACGCGGGAACGGGGGATATTTCCGGCCTCACCCTTTTCTCCGCCAAGGAGACCCAGGTCATCGCCGGCCAGGACATCACCGATATCGGCCTTTACATCCAGAATAACAGCGCCGGCGACATCAGCCTCGTCGATGCCGGACGCGATATCATCGCCTATGACGCCGCTTCCCCATTACGCGAGGAGGCCGGGACCAATCTGCTCGGGTATGATTCCATCGGCGATCCGATCGGCATCGGCGCGGGCGCTCCCGATTCCGGCGATATCCAGATCAGCGGCCCCGGCACTCTCGAGGTCCTCGCCGGGGAAAATTTCACGCTGGGCAACGATTCCAGCCAGAATCCGAATAACGTGAATCCCAATGATCACAACGATCCCGACCACCTCAATTCAACCCTGTCCGGCGATGGCCTCTATACAGGCTTGACCAGCGTGGGCGATGAACTCAACCCGGCTCTTCCCTTTGGCGGAGCCAATATCGTCACCGCCGCCGGCCTTGGCGGCAGCTTGCCGACGGCCGTGGGACTCGAGAATAGCTCGCTGACCTTCCCCGCCTTCATCAACCAATTTATCAACCCCACGAGCGCCTATGCCGGCACCTATCTTCCCGATGTCGCCTCCGCCATGGGATTAAGCAATGAAAGCGACGCCCAGGTCTGGACCGCCTTCGAGAATCTTCCCGCCGCCCAACAGGACACGATCGCCCTCGATATTTTCTACCTGGTCCTTCGCGACGCCGGTCGCAACCACAACAACCCCGCCAGTCCCGGCTTTGGCAATTACGATGCTGGAGAACAAGCCGTCGCCGCCCTCTTCCCCACAAGCGATTCGTTTCAGGGCGATATCAACCTTACCTCCCGCGAAGTCAAAACCAGCAACGGCGGAGACATCGAGATGCTCCTCCCGGGCGGCCAGCTCACCGTCGGGGTCGAACTGGCCACGGGCCAGGCCGTCGACCAGGGCATACTCACCGTCGACGGCGGCAACATCTCCATTTTCGCCAACGGCAATGTGACCCTCGGCACTTCCCGCATCTTCACCCTTCACGGCGGCAACGAAATCATCTGGTCGACGACGGGCAACATCGACGCCGGCTCCTCTTCCAAAACCGTCGTCTCCGCGCCTCCGACCCGCGTCGTGGTCGATCCGACCAGCGGCGCCGTCGAAACCGACCTGGCCGGCCTCTCCACCGGCGGCGGCATCGGCGTTCTCGCTTCCGTCGTGGGGGCGCCTCCCGGCGATGTCGATCTGATCGCGCCCATCGGTACGGTCAACGCCGGAGACGCCGGCATCCGCGCCTCGGGTGCGGTGAATATCGCCGCCGCGCATGTGGCCAATGCCAGCAACATTTCGGCGGGCGGCGGCACCACCGGCGTGCCCGCATCCGCCTCGGTCAATATCGGGGCGTTCACGGCAGCCTCGGCTGCCGCCGGTTCTTCCGAAGCGGCGGCCAACGGCGGCGTACCGGGGAGACAGAATATGGCGGACTCCACTCAAGATATGCCCTCCATCATCACCGTCGAAGTCCTCGGCTACGGCGGCGGCGATCAGGATTAATAAGGGCGACGCCTACGGTCGAAATCGGCCCCTTTTATTGCGCCGACGCAAGTTTATCACACGACGTCCACATGGTCGTCACAAACCTCCGCGATGATCCCTCGTTCGGCGGAAATCGCTGATCGAAAACGAAGGTTGGAAACTTCATGAGCTTGTTACGAGAACCATTACCTGACTGTAACATTCATATCCTAGCGTCGCTCACGTCCGAGTCACAGGGGCTTGGATTCGTCAGTAAGTCAGTCAACCAACCCAATCAAACAACCCTCTAGAAAAAAATGAAACTTCTGAAAACACTTACGGTAGCTCTTCTGGCCGCCGCCGGCCTCATCGGCACGGCTTCGGCTCAGGTTACTATTATCCACGTCGCCGGTTCGACCGCGTTCCGCGGCGCAACAGCGATCGCCATCGTCGACGCCCTCTGCGGCACCGCGCCAACTGCCAACGGCATCGGCGGCGGCTCCAGCACAGGGACCACCACGGTTTACGCCGCATTTGCCACAAGCGGTAAAAACATCAGCAATGACAACTTCCAAATCTACGCCAATGGCTACATCGGGGCGACAGACCCCAATCCAGGGCATGACACCGCGGCCACCATCATCGTCGAATCTTCCTGGACCGGTTCGCTTTCGGGCGTGACCGATCTCGTCGCCGGAATTTCCGCGGCGCAGTTCCTCGATGAAACCAACGCCAACGTCATTGCCGCCGTCAATGCCAATCCAATGGCTCCTGGCACCTACGTCGGTCCCAACGGTGTTACCGGAATGTTGATTGCGAGCCCGGCCGGGTTCCACAGCGCGAACAACGAGCCGGTCGAAATGGCCATGTCGGACAGCCTCAAGACCACCATCTCCAAGGAATTGGCGACGGGGACTCTTTCGTCCACGGGCATCGGCACCTACAAAGGCGCGACGGGCATGGCCGCTTTGTCGACCGCCTGCAACGCCAGCAACGTCGTCGACGCCGGTACCGCCAACTTCGCGGGCGGCAATGGCGATGTCGCCATCGTTCCCTTCGAATGGGTTCTTGGCGCGGCGAGTCCCGCCTACACGTCCGTGACCAATATGACCCAGGAAGCAGCCCGTGCCTTGTTCCAAACCGGCGAGGTCTCTCAAAGTTTCTTCACGGGAGGAAGCACAACCGCCGATTTTGCCAACTACATCTATCTGACAGGCCGTAACGAAGATTCGGGAACTCGGATCGGCGCGCTCGCCGAGTCCCAGTTCGGTGTGACGGGTAACCCCGTTCAGTTCCAGATCGGAGACGGTTCCACGGTCTACACCCCCATTCAGAAATTCCCGGCCAATTCCACGCTTAATACCGAGCCGCAGATCAGTTGGGCTCCTGCCGGTCACTCCGGTTATGCCGGCGGTTCAAACGTCGCCTTTGCGCTCGAGTATGTCGATCCGGGTACTTCGCTGACCTTTGCCAGCGGCAAGAATTCGAACAATAGCGGCGCCTCGTACTTCGTCGGCTATCTCGGAATCACGGATGCCTTAAGCGCAATCAGCGGCCATACCACGAATGCGACGGCCCTGAGCTACAACGGTATTCCGTTCTCCTATACAGGCGTCGAAAATGGTTCCTACACGTTCTGGACCCGTGAGCACTGCTACCGCCTGACCGCGCATAACGGTGATACCTACGGGAACACGATCGATGCGATCGCGGACCTTCTCTACGCCGTTGACACCGATGCCACCTATTCGGGCAGCACCGGCGTTGTAACCCATAACTACAATAATGGCGCCTACACGGCCACGGCGAGCTGCCCCGGCCTGTTCGATGCGCTCAACGTCAATCGCTCGACGACCGAAGGTCTGCCTGTCACCAACTAAAGAACCAACGAATTGAAATGGTGCGGGTGCCACTCACCCGCACCTTTCCGCCAATCGAAGAAAACAACCCAAACAACATCCACGAACAACACCAATGAAAAAAATGAATAAACTCACCGTGGCAGCCATGGCCCTCGCGGCCATCGGCCTCGCCTCCACCGCCGCTTCGGCGCAAACCGTCAATCCGGGGCCGTATGACCTCGTCCTCGGTTTTCAGCTCGCCGGTAACAACACCGATCTCGAAGTCGATCTCGGTCCCATCACCACCCTCAATTTGACACCCGGCGCGGTCACCAATCTGAGCTCGGATTTGAGCGTGAGCGATCTGACGTCGACCTACGGGACTGGTTGGGTGACTAATTCCTCTACCACGGGAGGAGTGAACTGGTCGGTCGCCGGTCTTAATGCCGTTAACGACGGTGCCAGCTTCTATGGCACCTCGACCAGCACGCCCAGTTCGGTCAGAACGAGCAGTGCGAGTGGTTTGTCGGGTGCTTGGGGTCAGATATTGGATCTGGCCCAGGGCAGTGCCGGCAGCGGCAGCCTGAATGGCGCTCCCGTGGCCAGCACCTCATCGTCCGCCCTTATCGGTGGTTCGGTGAATGCGGTGAATCCTGGCGGAACTTCTGCTGGCAACCTCTCCGAGAGCTATACCTCGCTCGAAGGCGGAAACGGCTACTCCTTCCTTCCGAGCGCGGAGCAGACCGGTGTGGGAACCGATACGTTGTTCAGCTTCACCCCCCAAAATAAGGTCAGCAACAAGTATCCGCTGGCGACCGACCTCGGCACGTTCTCGCTGACAGACCCGAACGGCCCCAGCGGTGCGCTCTCGCTCACCTTCACGGCCGCCTCCGTGCCCGAACCCTCGGCTTACGCCCTGGGCATCTGCGCGGTGCTCCTGTTCCTGGTGTTGAAGCGCCGTCACTCGGTCGCCTAAATCGCACTGGGTTGATCAAGTTCGTGGGAAGGCCTCTCCGCAAGGAGAGGCCTTTCTTTTTGCCGGCCCGGCAGGCATGGAGAAATCCCATATGATATCCGAAAGAGAATTGTGACAATTGTCACACTCGTCACGCGATTGTCTCATCCCACGCCTTGTTTTACTCCTCCCGGAAAAATAGAATCGACCGGTTTCACTTCAATAAGGAGGACCCCATGGAACCCATGACGCTCGCCAACTGGCTGCAAATATTTTCCTGCTTCGCCTTGGGATTTTTCGTCTGCTGGGCCTTGATCGGCATTATCCTGAAGCGGGCCGAAAAAGGCATGGTCGCGAATCGCGAAAGGGATTTCCATCACGCGCACCGGACGCCCCTGCCGCGCCTTGGGGGCGTCGCCATGGTCAGCGCCTTTGTCGTGGTCGCGCTGGCCGTCGATCTGGCCACTTCGGTGCCTTCCCCCGGCACGGCGACGCTTGGCGTCATCGTATTGAGCTCGCTCGCCATGTTTGCCCTGGGCCTGTGGGACGACCTGCGCCCCCTGGGGGCCAAATTCAAATTCGCCGTTCAGATCGCCATCGCGGTGGCGGTTTATTTGGGCAATGTCCGGATCGAGCTCTTCAAAAATCCCCTCACCGACTCCGACATTCACCTCGGCCTGTTCGGATTTTTCGCCACCGTCTTGTGGCTCGTAAGTCTTCCCAACCTGATCAACCTCATCGATGGGATCGACGGCCTGGCCGGCGGCATTTGTCTCATGCTGATGTTGTTGATGGCAAACCTCGGCGCGGCGGACAACCTCGGCTTTTCCACGCTCCTCTCGATAGGCGTGGTGGGGGCCTTGCTTGGTTTCCTTAAATTCAACTATCCACCGGCAAAAATCTACATGGGGGACGGCGGCGCCTATTTCCTCGGCTTCCTGATCGGAATTCTCTCCATCGTGAATTCCAATAAAGGCACGGTTGCGGCCGCCCTGATCGCCCCCGCGTTCGCCCTGGCGCTGCCGATCGTCGACGTCGGCCTGGCCGTTCTCAGGCGCGGATTGCGCGGCCTTCCGCTCTTTCGCCCCGACCAGAAGCACATTCACCATCACTTGATCACCCTGGGAATCTCCCGCGAGCGAACCCTGCTCAATCTCTACACGGTCTCGCTGCTATGCCTCTTCCTGGCCTTGTGTGTCTTCTGCCTTCAGGGACGCCTGCTGCCTCTTTACACGGGGCTGCTCTTTTTGGTCCTGTTGATCGCGGGCCATCTCTCCGGCTTTACCAAGGACTGGTCAAGGATCAGCAGCCAGTTGGGCCAGTCGCTGAGCTTGCGAAAAGAGACCCGCTATGCGCTGACCCTGGACCGATGGCTCGTGATGGCGGCCGAGCGGCACGGGTCGATGGAAAACCTGTGGGAAGATTACCAATTTCTCGTTAAAAAATTGGGCTTCTCCAAGGTCAGACTAATACTGCCCGATGGCGCCGCCCATGTCTGGCAGGCCGAAGGACGCGACGGGCAGGCCGGCGATCGGCTACAGGCCGCCCACGAGATCAGCGACGGGACGGTCATCGAATTTACCGCAAACAAACAGGTCATGCCCGAAGCCGTCTTTTCCCTGCTCGGAGATCTCGCCGCCGAAACATGGTACAAGGCCGCTTTGCGGTGCCGTGTCGGAAACAAGTCGAAAGCGGGCGTACCGGCGATCGCCGAGCTTCCGAAAAATCCCGCGCAAAAAAGTCTTATCGGTTTCGATACGCCCTTCGGTGAAAAACGTCCAGTTACGCTTACCGAATGAGCGAAACCCAAAAGGTCGAATCAACGAAGTTGTTACCATGAAAAATGAAACGCCCGGCATGGAATGCCTCGATAAAAGGGAAGAGTCTTCTCACTCTCCTGCCCGTCGAATTCTTGTGGTCGAGGATGACACCGAGGTCCGCCGGGCGGTCGCCCAAATGCTCGATCAGCTTGGCTACCTATCCGTTCCGTGCAGCCACGCGCAGGAGGCGCTCGATCATGTTCAATCGCAAAAATTCGATTTGCTGCTGATCGATTATCGCATGCCCGACATGACGGGCCTCGACCTCATTTTAATGCTCAGGCAGGAGAGCCTTAACGTTCCCATCATCATGATGACCGGCTACTCCGCAACGGAGGATCGTATCTCCTCCGAAAAGCTCGGGGTGTTTGCCGTTTTGAAAAAGCCCATCGCCGCCCCTCAGTTGGCAAAAACCGTCAAAGATTGCCTCGAAGCCTCTGCGCAAAAGGCCCCGGCCTCAACCGGGAAGCAGCCCGGGAAAACGGCGCTCATAGTTCGGGGTGTGCACCCCTTCTCTTGACCAGATGCAGATCAGGCGGCCTTTGCTGTCCTTCTGGTTGGTGACTTTGTAGTCAAGGCCGCAGTGCTCGATGTAATCCTGCCCCTCCTCCAAAAGCACGGAAACCCGGTGGAATGTACCACCTCGAAGGACCGCTTTGATCTGTCCTCTTGGAATTGTCCTTAAGGTTTTAACTACTGGGGAATTCTTTTTCATGTCGAAGGCTTGAAAGGAACGCCCGCACTCGTTTCAGATCGCTTTTGAATTTATTCGGATTGCTCACGCCTTGGAACGAAATTAGCATGTCGAACAGGTAAAATTGTTGTGACCGTCACGTTACCGTTGTGTGACCTCAACGGCTTGATTTCAGGCGGCTCACAGCCAACTCCGCGGGTTGCTTCCCGCGCATGGCCACGAAACAAAGCAGTACCGCCAGAAAGACGAGCGCCGATAGTGGCATGGCCGGAGTATCCGTCGCGATGGCGGAATTGACGGTCAGGCTGACCGGATTGGTCGTCACGCTACCATTCCCATCGCTGACCACGACCGAATAGCCCCCTCCGTTGCCCGATGACGCACTCGGAATCGAATAGGACGATCCGGTGGCGCCGCTGATGGCCACACCGTTAAATAACCACTGATAGGTGAACGATCCGGATCCGGCCACGTTGATGGAGAAGGTCACCATCTGACCGGCAGCGACCGTTTGGGCCACGGGCTGTGAATCGACCGGAATGAGCGGGGCGTCGGTTGAGGTCACACCGCCCAAGGAATTGGTGACCGTCACCGCATAGTTGCCCGCGTTTCCCGCCGCCACGCCGGCGATGGAGTAGGTCGAACCGGTTGCGCCCGAAATGGGCTCATTATTCTCCAGCCACTGATAGGTCAAAGGTCCCGTCCCGGAGGCTGTGACGGAAAAGGTGACCGGCTGTCCGACCGTGATCACCTGGCCGAGCGGCGGCGTGACAACGGCTGGAATGATCCCCCCGGCGCGAATCAACTGGTTATAGGTATCCGCCAGAATGATTTCCCCAGCGCTGTTGAAAGTCGCCGACTGGAGACTGTAAAATTGCGCAGCCGTGCCGGTGCCGCTCGCGCTGCCGGTTGCCCCGGCCTGACCGGCAATCGTGCTGACCACGCCGGCAGTCGATATCCGCCGCAAAAGATTATTGCCGCTGGCGGTTGAGCCAATGGCGGGAGTGAGGCTGTCCATCACGTAGACATTGTTCGAGCCATCAACCGCCACTCCGTTTGGGGCGTTGAATGCCGAATTGCCAGTCACGCCATCGACATAGCCGGCCATTCCGGGCTGGCCGGCAAAAAGAGTGACCTCGCCGGCGGAAGTGATCTTGCGAATCACGTCATTACCGTAGTCCGCAACGTAAACATTCCCCTGGCTGTCCACGGCCACACTGGCGGGATTATTGAATTCCGCCGCGGCGCCGCTTCCGTTCACGTAACCGGCGGTTCCGGAAGCGCCGGCAAGGATGCTGACGCTGCCGCCCGACGTTATCTTTTTGATGACGTTATTGCCGCTGTCCGCCACATAGAGATTGCCCGAGCTGTCGATTGCAATGCCGTTCGGGGCATTAAAACCGGTGGCGAACGTGCTGACCGCGCGCGTCGAAGCCGTGATTTTCCGGATGCTGTTATTGCCGATATCGGCAACGTAAAGATTGTTCGAACCGTCCGCGACAATGGCGTTGGGGAAATAGAAGCGCGCGCTGTTGCCCGTGCCGTTGGTGCCGCCATGCCTCCCGGACGTGCTTCCATAGGGCGTCGTCACCACTCCGGCGGGCGTAACTTCACGAATGCAGTTATTGTTGGTATCGGCGATGTAAAGGTCGCCGGAACTGTCGATGGCAATCCCGCTGGGGTAGGAGAACTTGACGGGACTGCTGTTGCTGTTGCCTGAAGTGCCGGCGGTTCCAGCCACGTTGATGATGGTAAAAGGCGTATCGACGACGAGAGACGAGGAGGGGCTGGTCGCACTGCTCGGCCCGGCACAGGTGACGACACACTGGAACTGATCTCCACTCATCGCCGTGGTTGCTTGATAGATGGTCAGGGAGGCGGTGGCCGAGCCGCTGTAGGTTCCATCGTCCGAGAGATTGCTCCAGGTCGTCGTGCCGACCGGCATCCGCTGCCATTGATAGCTGACGGGGTTCGCGGTGGCCGTGACGGTAATCGTGGCATTTTGTCCGGGAACGATGTCCTGAAACGCCAGATCGATTTGCACCTGGGGCTGGGTCGGTGTGCCCACCAAGGTCTGGCTCAAGGCTTGCACCAAGGGCACGCCGATCCCGGTGCACGGGTCGTAACCGACCCCGGCGGTATAATTGGGGATTCCATTCGTTGAACCGCTCTTGGCGGTGGCATTGTTGCCGCTGATGATATCCCGAAAATTGGAGCTGCCGATGAGGGGGTAGATTTGCGGTCCAAGCAATCCCAGCGACGGGAGACCGGCATTGGCCCGCGCCTGATTCATCAACGCGCAATATCCCGCCCATGTCGGGCTGCTCCAGCTCGTGCCGCCAATTTCATACTGTGACTGCGTTCCATTCTCGGTCAGGATAACGAGCGCTCCAGTATAGACATCGGCAACGCACGCCACATCGGGCACCGTGCGCATGGTGCCGCTGGGAACGCCCGTTCCGGCCTGCCAGGCGGGGCGGGCAAAGTAGATGCTCGTCCCGCCCCCGGACGCGCCGTAGTTCGTGGCGTCATTGATATCGTTCCACACCGTCTCGCTGTTTTCACTTCCATCGGCGTTCAGCGTCAGCGAGGTCCCGCCGACGCCCGTGACGTTCGGATCGCTGGCCGGTGACTCGACTTGCAGAGGCCCTGTCTCATCTCCGGCTGAACCCGAACCCGGAGTGGAACCACCGTCACCGGACGAGGCGAAAATCGTCACCCCCGCGCTGGCCAGCGCGGCAAAATACTGGTCGTCGGTTTGAACCTGGCTGCTGGTGTCGTAGGTTTCGCCCAAACCGTAACTCATCGACATCTGATGAAGGCCCAGTTGCGGTTGAGTCGTCGCATCCGTGTAGACTTGCTCGTAGCACTGATCGAGGTCGGCGCTGCTGAGAGAGGGAGTGGCATAGACCCGCACCTTCGCCCCCGGTGCGATGGAACTGCTCCACTCGGTATCAAGCGTCTCCTCCCCCGAGGGCGCGGGCAGCGTCCCCGAGACGACCTGGATGAAAGTAATGTTGCTCAACGTTTGCTGACTGATCCCGCAAGTTTGCCAGAAAGAGGTCAAGTCGCTCTCCGCCGGAAAGGTATCGATCACGATGGCGATCGACTGCCCGGCGCCGGTAATATTCGAGTTGTACAAACCGGTCGCATCGTCCGCCTGGGCGATCTGGCTCGGGAGATAGGGCGGATTAGTCCCCGTCAGGGAAGCAGGCTTCATGATCACATGCTTGTGGGGCCGGATATGAGGCTGCAGGCCGTTGATGCCCAGCACCGCGGCGGACAAGTTCGCCGGCAGGCTGGGCGGCGTCACGGTCGAGGTATAGCTCTTCCCCTCGTAGCTCACCTTGGCGAAATGGATCTGCATCGCCTGCTCGACCTGGCCGACCGTTCCCCGGGCAAAGATGGCCAGATGATTTCCGCCCTGGCGCGTGATGATAAATCCCCGGCTGGTGAGCCAGTCCGCCACCGCCTTGGCGTCCGACGGCAACGGATCGTATTTGGCCTCCATTTCCTGCGGAGAGATGCGCTCACCCCGGGCCAGGCGCGCTTGCAGTTCGAAAAAATTTCGCATCTTCAAGGCCACCTCGAAATCCATCTCCGCGGCAACCTCTTCCGAGGTCAGGGTGGCGCGGGTGATCCATGGTCGATGTGGATCCGGCGGCCCCGCCTGTGTCCAGGTCTCCACCTTCCCGATACTGTTTGGGAAGAGAACCGACGACGACACCACACCGGCCGGGGCCAATGGAAGCGAAGCGAGCAGTAGTAACGCAACTACGGATAGACGAAGGCGCAAAAATGTCATCTGGACTAACATAGTGGGTCTTTGTATCGCGCCGCTGCCGGTCAGGGAGACAAGATAAAATCAAGGGAAGCTGTTTTAACCGATAATGCCGCCGATCACGCATATTTTCAATCGAGTCACGGAAACGTAACAAAGGGGCCATGGCGGACAAGCGCGGCCTCATATTTGCACGAAGGAAAAAGAATGCCTTCCGCAAAAAGTTTCAACAAAACTCTAATTACGTACAGAGGGGGAGGCGGCGGGAGTCGAATTCAGACTGAACTTGCGTGGCTTTGCGTTTGCTTGCGTAATTCCCCGCAAGGAAAGGATAAGCTTTGAAAATAAGAATTAAGGTTCGTTAAGCTATTTTGCTTGCCGGTATTGTCGAGCAAGACTAAGTAGTTTGAGTCTAAAACGGGCCAAAAAATCTATGGCATGGTACTACATTATAAATGGAGCAAGCCACGGGCCGGTGGCGGAGACGGAAATTCACAATCTGCGCGAGCAGAACGTCGTCGCT
Source organism: Methylacidiphilales bacterium (assembly GCA_035948935.1). Taxonomy (GTDB): domain Bacteria; phylum Verrucomicrobiota; class Verrucomicrobiia; order Methylacidiphilales; family UBA1321; genus JABDGH01. The sequence goes on from DASZIP010000019.1 coordinate 366,629, forward strand.
CTCGATACCCCGGTCTGGACCGATGGCATGGCTGAATGGGTCTCCTTTGGGCAAAGCGCCCTGTCCGGCGCCGGATCGGCCGCGGTTGCTCCGGTCTTGACTCACACCTGCGCCGAATGCGGCAAGGCTTTTCCTGCGGAGGAAATGCTTCAGTACGAAAACGCGTGGGTCTGCGCGGCGTGCAAGCCGGTCTTTTTCCAGCGGATCAAGGAAGGAGTGGCCGCGAAGGGGAGCCTTAAGTTTGCCTCGATTGGCGGACGATTCCTCGCCGTTTTGATCGATGGGCTCATTATTGGACTCACGATGGGGATTTTTGTTTTAGTGCCATTTTTGATGGTGGCGACGTGGGTGGTTTCTCCTGGTAAAACGCTGGACCAAGAGGGGTGGTTTATTGCGATTATAATGATTGTGGTATATGGGTTGCCGCCTCTCTACGAAATCGTCATGATCGGAAAATATGGGGCGACGCTGGGGAAAATGGCGATGAGGATCAGGGTGATAAGACCGGACGGCGCACGCGTTTCCTTTGCGCGGTCCACGGGCCGCTATTTCGCAAAAGTCCTCAGCGGCATGATTCTCTACATCGGCTATTTGATGGCGTTCTGGGATGAGGAGAAGTGCGCGCTGCACGATCGGATCTGCCAGACTCGCGTGATCTCGGTTGACCCGTCCTAAGGCCGGCGCCATATGCCTGTCGCCACTTTTTTGTGTCCAAAGTGCAAGGCGGCCCTCAGCATTGAGCCCGGAACGACCGAAATCGCCTCGACGTGCCCACAGTGCGCCTCGCCAATTGAGGCCTTCTTTTTTCCCGCGTTCTTTCGCCCGATGCAGGTCGGCACCGCCGCCACCGCACTGGCCGACCACACCGAAGCGAGCTGCTTTTATCATCCCCAGAAGCAGGCCATGCGGGTGTGCGACGGTTGCGGCCGGATGATTTGCGCACTCTGCTCGATCGATCTCGGGGCCGAGCATCTTTGCCCGAATTGCCTCGCATCGGGCAAGAAGAAGGGAAAGATCACCACGCTGGAGGATACCCGCACCCGTTACGACAGCATCGCTTTGTCCCTGGCCGTTTTCGGCATGTTATTTTACGTCCTATCGATCTTCCTCGCGCCAGCCGCGATTTACATTTCGATCCGTCACTGGAACAGTCCCGGAAGCCTTCTCGGGTCGAGCAAGATTCGCTTCGTCATCGCCATCCTTCTGGCGACCGCAACGCTCCTCTTCTGGTTTTTCGTTTTTGGAACGCTTATCCTTCATCACCCCAAGACATAATCATGGCGAAGATTTATCAAAAAATTCCGGGGATTGGCACAGGGCGGGGCAGTTTCCAGATCGCCTCCCGATCCCGCGTTTACACCGCGCCGGATCACCTCCTCGTCGTGCAAAGCACCGGTTACACGGAGGAATATAAGCGGATTTTCTTCCGCGACATTCGCTATATTGACGTGCGGAGAACGAATGGCCAGATTTGGCTTGCGGTCATTTCCGGGGTACCGACGCTGCTGTTTTTCTTGCTCTATTTCGCCCATGTTCCAGGCGGTCTTGTCGCTGTCTTTTGTTTTCCTTTCGCCATCTGGTTCCTGGCAAACTTTCTCCGCGGCCCGACCTGCGAATGCTACATTAGCACCAACGTGCAAACGCTCAAACTTCCCGCTCCGCGGCGTGTAAAAAAAATCGCCACACTTATCGGGTTCCTTCGCACCCAAATGGCGGCTTTCGATTCCGTCGATGCTCCTCAACCGGTCGCGTGAGGCATGAGCACTCCGGCTGTAACTCTCCGTCAGCGGCGGTGTGATAACCACCCCCAGCGCGAGGCATCGGCCCGTTGCCCCGAGTGTGGAAAATTCTATTGTCGCGAATGCATTACCGAGCACGATGACCGCGTCCTGTGCGCTTCGTGCCTGGCCAGGCTTTCGGTCAAAAAAGACAACGGCACAAAATCGTGGGCCTTGGTTCCGCAACTCGGGCTTGCCTTCCTCGCCGCCGCCGTGGTCTTCTTCGCGTTGTTCCTCATCGGCAATTTTCTCGTCTCGATACCCTCACATTTTCACGCACACGGAGGCTGGTGATGGCCGCGACGCCCAAGCCTTTTTTGACCGAAAGCTCGCTCAGAGGCCCTCCCGCCATGGAAGTCCTCGACGAAGCCGTCTCACTTTTGCGACAGACGCCGCTTTCGGTGTTTTCCGTTTACTATCTCGGCGCGCTCCCATTCTGGCTCGCCTTTGTCTACTTCTATTTCGACATGACCCAGAGCGCCGACGCCGACGCGCATCTTCCCGGCGAGGCGCTACTTTTGACCGCGCTCTATTTTTGGATGAAAACCTGCCAGGCCATTTTTGCCCGCAAGCTTCTCGTCCTGCTCGAAGGTGAGGATGTGGAGCCCTGGGACCTCCCGCGCCTGGCCAACACCGCCCTCCTCCAGACCATCTACGCCGGCAGCTTTGTTATCGTCTACCCGCTCGGCCTGATCATCACGATTCCATTCGGCTGGGTCAGCGCTTTCTATCACAACATCTCCATCGTCGCTACCGGGCCCAAAAGCACGATTCGTTCCAGCCTGTTCGAAGCGGCTGAACTGTCGCGGCTGTGGCCCAAGCAGAATCACCTGATCCTGGCCATTCTCCTCGCCGCGCTGCTCTTTCTCTTCATCAATCTGGCGGTTTTTTTCTCCATGATTCCGAGTCTGTTAAACATGTTCTTCGGTATTACGACCGTCTTCGACGAAAACGGCTCCGCGTGGCAAAACAGCAGCTTTTATCTCGATGTCCTGGTGCTCTGCTTTCTTGTTCTCAATCCGCTGAACAAGGCCGTCTATGTCCTCCGCTGCTTTTACGGCCGCGCCCGCCTGAATGGCGCGGACCTCAAAGTCGAGCTGCGCCGCCAGGATAAAATCCGCCTTGAACAGGCTCCGGCCCGCGTCCTCGCAGTGCTGCTATTCTTTTTCGTGGCGCTTTTCGCTGCGCCGGTTTGCGCCGATACGCCGGCTCAACCGACTCCCGTGACGACAGCCGCCGCGCCGGTTCCTCCCGCCAACGCCGACCTCGATCAGGCCATCCAAAAGACCCTGCAAAAGGACGAATTCGCCTGGCGCTTGCCGCGTGAGCAGGCAGACCAACCCGAAAAGGAAGGCTTCATCGCTCGCGTCCTCGATCGCTTCCTCACGTTCCTCGGACATGAATTCGACAGGTTGATGAAGCCGCTGGGAAAATTCCTGAACTGGCTGTTCGGCGGCAACCGCGATCACGATTCCTCGAGCAGCGCCTTGCAGGTCATTGCCAACCTCCCCTGGAAACTTCTCTTTCTCGTCATTCTCGCCCTCGTCGTCGCCTGCCTCATCTTCATTCTCGTGCGCCATTTCCGCCGCCGGACGGTCAACCCCATCACCGTCCTCGCAACCGTGCCGGTCAAGACCATCGATCTTGAGACGGAGAACGTGCGCGCCGATGCTCTGCCAGAAGACTCCTGGCTGGCGCTCGCCCGCGAATTGATGGACCGGGGCGAACTTCGTCTCGCTTTGCGCGCGCTTTATCTCGCCACGCTTTCGCTCCTCGCACAGCACCACCTCGTCCGTCTCAGCCCAGCCAAGTCCAATCGCGATTACCTGCTGGAATTGACCCGCCGCCTGCGCGGCAACGGGGCCGCCATTCAACTCGTCCGCGATAACATCAATCTCTTCGAGGCTTCCTGGTACGGGACTCACGCCGTGAATTCCACAATCATCGAGACAATGCTGGCTAATCATCAACAGGTGCGAGGCCATGCGACCACGTAATTTTCTCCTTCCCACCATCGCGCTTGTGGGATTGATTCTCTTCTTCTGCCTGCTCACCCGGCTTCTCCTGTTGCGCTATGAGCGGGGCGACATCTACCCGGCCTACTCGACGTTGCGCGCCGATCCGCTTGGCACGCGCGCCTATTACGAAGCGCTTGATTCGTTGCCGCAATATGAAGTAGCACGCGGATTCAAGTCGCTTCACCGTGAGCTGAAGGAGAAGCCCGGCACTCTCTTTTATCTGGGCCTTGACTCCTACGATATGTCGTCTTTCAGCAAGGATGAAGTCGCCGAGCTCGACGATTTCGTGGAGAACGGCGGACGCGTCGTCATGACGTTTGCGCCACGATCACCGGAAACGTCGAGCTCCGATGATTCCGATAAAATCACCAACAAGAAAGATGACGCTGCACCCACGCCTCCGAAAAAGGACGCGTCGAAGCCGGGCGCTAATCCGTCCGTACCAGCTCCTGAAACGAAGCCGGATGAAGGCATCGCAAAATCGAAGACTGCGGAGGAGAAATACGAGCGCGAAGAATTCGACAAGGAAAAGGAAGACGAGGCCAAGCTCAATCCCGGCCATCCAAACGAAGAGGCGGACGAGAAGTATGAACTCACCCTGACTGCGTTGTGGGGTTTTGGCTTGGACGTCGCCAAGGCCGCCGAAAAGGACAAAGACAAAGCGCAGAATGACGATGCCTCCGATACGTCGTCGAAAAAGGATACAGACGAGCCCGAGGTCTTCGCCCAGCACCTCGACGAAGGCAACGTCGAAACCAGCGTCCCGTGGAAGTCGGCGCTCTATTTCGTCCGACTTGAGCGCGAATGGCGGCGTATCTACAGCGCCAAATACAACCCGGTTCTGATTCGCCGCAAGTGGGGTAAGGGCGAAATCATCGTGGCGACCGACTCCTACTTCATCAGCAACGAGGCCCTGCGCAACAACCGCCGCCCCGCCTTGCTGGGCCTGTTGACCGGCCCTCCCAGCGGCCTGCTCTTCGACGAGACTCATCTCGGCACACAGGAGCAGGAGGGTGTTATGTTCCTTGCGGAAAAATTCCGTCTGGAAGGCTATCTCTATGGCATGCTCGCGGTCGTGCTCCTTTTTCTCTGGCGAAACAGCGTGCCCCTCGTGCCTCCGCGTCCCACCGGTGACCATACACGCCTTGGCGGAGCAGTTTCCGGCAAAGATTCCCGCAGCGGGTTGGTCAATCTTCTGCGGCGCAACATTGCGGCGGCGGACATCCTGAAAACCAGCTTCGCCGAATGGTGCCGCAACGTCACCCCCGATCGCCAACATCTGCACGGCAAGATGGCCGAGATGGAAGCCGTGCTGACCTCCGCTGCCGGCAACCGCGCCGAGACAATCGTCGATTCCTACCACCAGCTTCGCAAAATCAACACCCCCAGCCATCCCAAAGGAAACTATGCAGCAAAATCTTGAAGAACTCTCCCACCTCCTTCAGTCCATCCGGGCGGAAGTGGGCAAGGTCATCCTGGGGCAAACGGATGTCATCGACAAAGCCATCATCACGATCCTGATTGGTCAGCATGCCCTGATCGAAGGAGTGCCTGGCGTGGCCAAAACACTGCTCGTCCGCACGCTCGCACAAGTTCTCGGCTGCGAATTTTCACGCATCCAGTTCACGCCCGATCTCATGCCAGCCGACATCACCGGCACCAGCGTTTTCAATTTCCAAAAAAGCGAGTTTGTGCTTATGCCGGGCCCCGTTTTCACCACCTTCCTGCTCGGCGATGAAATTAACCGCGCACCCGCCAAGACCCAATCCGCCCTGCTGCAGGCAATGCAGGAGCGCGTGGTGACAATTGATCGACATACGTATCAGCTCTCGCCCGCCTTCACCGTGTTCGCGACGCAAAATCCGATCGAATACGAAGGCACCTATCCCTTGGCGGAGGCCCAGAAGGATCGCTTTGCACTCAAAATCACCATGCCGTTCCCAGAACGCGAGGACGAGTTCGATCTCGCTCGCCGCATGTTGGGCCACGATTCACCCGAGGCCGCGCTCTCCAACGGCGTGGTGCAGCCGTTGCTGACCATCGAGTCACTCGCCGAATCGCGCCGCACGTTGGAACAGCTCGCCGTCCGCGACGAGATGCTCGGCTATATCCTCGACGTCGTTCGCGCCACGCGCACGCATGAGGCCGTCCTGGTCGGTGCCGGACCCCGTGCGACGCAATCGTTGCTCATGGCCAGCCGGGCCATCGCTGCTCTGGCCGGACACGATTTCGTCAGCCCGGATGATGTGCGCAGCATGGTTGTGCCGATCCTGGAACATCGCCTCATCCTCCGGCCCGAGTACGAAGTCGAAGGCCTTTCCATTGCCGAGATCCTTCAGCAAATTCTGCAAACCGTGCCTGTCCCGCGCTAATGATCGTCCCCCGCGCCAACCTCATCCTGCTCGCCGGACTCACGCTCATCCCGTTGGTCGGCGCGGCAGTCAGCCTGCCCGGATTTGCCTTGCCGGCTGCAGGCTTGGTCGGCGCAATCGTCCTGGTCGCAGCGATTGACGCCTTCCTAGGCATACGAAATCTCAAAACGCTCCACGTGCACCTGCCAGCGAAGCTCCGCTGGGTTCAGGGCCGAAACACCAAGCTCGAAGTAGTCTTCGAAAGTCGCAGTACCCGACCGATGCGCCTGCGCATTGGCTTCGATTTTCCTCCGGAACTGCGACCGCGCGAAGAGGAGATGATCGTCGATCTGCCCGCCCAGGCCGGGAAACACCATGTCCTTTGCGACTGCCTTCCCACCCAACGCGGCCTGTTCAAAATCGAAGGCTGCTATTACGAAGCGAAATCACCCGTCGGTCTCTGGGACATCCGCGACCGCAATCTTCAGTCCGTCGAAGTGCGCATCTATCCCAATCTCGAAAGCGAGCGCAAGCAGGTCGCCTCCCTTTTTCTGCGTACCAACCGCACCGGCATGCGCGCCATGCGCCAACTCGGCCAGGGTCGCGAATTCGAGAAGCTGCGCGAGTACGTTCCCGGCGATGGCTACGACACCATCCATTGGAAAGCAACCGCGCGCCGAGGCCATCCCATCACCAAGCTCTACCAGACCGAAAGGACCCAGGAAGTCTACGTCGTCATCGATGCGTCCCGTCTCTCCGCACGCCTGCAGGTTCCCGGCGACCCCTCCCAGGGCACGCACCTCGACCGCTACATCGCCGCAACCATGGTACTCGGCCTCGCCGCTGAAAAGCAGGGCGACCTCTTCGGCTTGCTCACCTTCGGCGATCGCGTTTTCAATTTTGTCCGGGCGCGCAACGGCAAGGAACACTATAGCGCCTGTCGCGAGGCCCTCTATCGCCTTGAACCCCAATCCGTTTCCCCCGACTTCGAGGAAATCGCCACCTTCATCCGGTTGCGCCTGCGCCGCCGCGCGCTCCTCGTCTTCATGACCGATCTCGACGATCCCATCATCATGGAATCGTTCCAGAGATCGGCTGATTTGATCTGCCGCAAGCATCTCCTCCTCGTCCAGATGCTCCAGACGGAAAATGTCCGCCCCGTGTTCTCCAACGCAGCCGTCGCCACCGTCGATGATGTCTACCAAGACCTCGCCCATCACCTCGCCTGGCACGATCTGCGCCAGCTCTCCCTCTCGCTCCAGCAGCATGGCGTCACACTTTCCTTGATCTCGCGCGAAGCATTCAGCGCACAAACCACCTCCAACTATCTCCGCGTCAAACAAAGGCAGATCTTATGATCCTCGATCTCCAGCAATTCATCGCCACGGAACGTCCGCGCTGGGACGAACTCGAGTCCCTGCTCATGAAAATCGAAGAAGACCCCGATCTGCGCCTCACGCTCGAGCAGACCCGCCGCTTCCATTATTTATACGACCGCGCCGCCTCCGATCTCCTCCGCATCTCGACGTTCGCTTCCTCGCCCGAAATCCTGCGCTATCTCGAAGCCCTGGTCGCGCGCGCGTACGGCGAAATCCACGAGACGCGTGACCCTCGCCGCCGCTTCCTCTTCTGGCACTGGTTCTCGCAGCAACTGCCGCAAACTTTCCGCCGCCACCTGACCGCCTTCTGGTGTTCCCTGGCCCTCACCATCCTCGGTGTCATCTTCGGCGCCGGCATGCTCTACCTCGATCCCGATGCCAAGGAGACCCTGCTCCCTTTTTCGCATCTGCAGGGAAAACCGAGCGAGCGCGTCGCCCAGGAAGAGCAGGACAAAGGCGAGCGCCTGGAGGGAAAGAAAGCGGGCTTCGCCGGATTTCTCATGACGCACAACATCCGCGTTTCTCTATTCACGCTGGCCCTCGGGATGACCTACGGCGTCGGCACCGTCGTTGTCCTTTTTTACAACGGAGTCATCCTCGGTGCCGTTTCGCTCGACTATATTCAGGACGGCCAGACCCGGTTTCTCGTGGGCTGGCTGCTTCCCCACGGCTCGATTGAGATTCCCTCCGTCATGATCGCCGGGCAGGCCGGCTTCGTCCTTGCCTCGGCGTTGATCGGTTCGCGCAAGCGCATGGCGTTGCTCGATCGTCTCGCCGCGGTGCGCGATGATCTCGTCACCCTCATCTGCGGCTTCAGTCTCCTGCTCGTCTGGGCGGGCATCGTCGAGGCTTTCTTCTCCCAGTATCACGAACCGGTGTTGCCCTACGGCGTCAAGATCGGTTTCGGCCTGCTGGAGCTCGTCCTCCTGTGCGGCTTCCTCGCCTTCAGCGGGCGCAAGGGCAAACCCGGAAGCGAACCGCCATGATGCTCAATCTTTCCGGGCGCAAGACGCTCCAGATACAGACCCCCGAAGGCGTCGTGTTCAATCTCACGGTTGCGGGACTCTTCACGCGCTTCCTGGCATGGACCGTCGATGGCGCCGCCGTCATGGCGGCGAGCTCATTGATCACCACCTGCACGGCGTTTCTGGCCATCATCAGCCCTGACTTCGCCAACGCGCTCTCCATCATTCTCTACGCCATCATCTCCGTTGGCTACGGTATTTACACCGAGTGGAAATGGCGCGGCCAATCGTGGGGCAAGCGACTCCTCCGCCTGCGCGTGATCGACGCCTCGGGTCTCAAGCTCCAGCTCAGCCAGATCATCATCCGCAATCTCCTTCGCCCCGTCGATCTCCTCCCCGCCTGTTATCTCCTCGGCGGAACCTTCGCCTTCTGGAACCGGCGCGGCCAACGCCTCGGCGACCTCGCGGCCAACACGGTCGTCGTTGCAATTCCGGTCGCGTTCACCATCAACACCCAGTCGATCAAGGAAGCTAAATACAATTCCTTCCGTGACTACCCGCATCTCGAGTCGCGACTCCGTCAGCGCGTCAAACCCGTCGAAGCCGCCCTCGCCCTCGATGCCATTCTGCGCCGCGACGAAATCAGCCCCGGGGCCCGCGTTGAATTATTCAAGAATATCGCAACTCACTTCCGCACCCTCGTTCCGTTTGAGGAAAAAGTCGACGACATGATCACCGACGAACAATTCGTGCGCAACGTCGTAGCCAGCATCTATCGTCAAAACAACGCCCGGCAGCCGAAATCTTCCAGTCTTGAACTAAACGTCCCCTCCGTTTAATAAGGCGTTACTCCTATGTGGTACTACTCAACCAACGGTCAACAGCACGGTCCGGTCGATGAAGCCGCACTCGATTCCTTGATCGCCAACGGAGTCGTCACCACGGATACCTTCGTTTGGAAAAATGGCATGCCGGATTGGATACCGTTGGCCCAGACGCGTCCGGTAGAAAGCAAGGCCATCCTCGTCGAGAACGCAATGTCATCGACCTGCACAATTTGCGGGAAAAAGGTGGACGCCGAGAATCTAATCGAACTGCTGGGCAACCGCGTATGCGCGGACTGCAAACCGATGGCCGTGCAGTCGCTGCGGGAAGGCGCCTCTCTGCCCGCGAAAAATCATACCGCCTGGCGCGAGGGCAAGAAAGTAGTCGCCCGCAATCAAACCGCGCTGCCCGCCCGTTGCTTTAAATGCAACCAGGACGTCACCACGGCGCCACTGACGCGAAAGCTTCTCTGGCATCCCATAGGCTATTATCTCTTTATCTTTTTCAATGTCATTGTCTACGTCATTGTTGCGATGATCGTACGCAAGAAGGCTACGCTCGACATTTATCTTTGCGATCGGCACATCCGGCGCCGGAAGAATTTCATCATCTTAGGTTGGTGCGGCGCGGTGCTTGGAATATTTGCGATCTTTGGCGGCATCATCTTCAACCTGGGCTGGCTGCTCGCTCTCGGCGTGGTCGTTATCATCGCGGCCGCCATCACCGGCATAGCCGGGGCACGACTCGCAAGTCCCACGCGGATCAAGGGCGACAAAATTTGGCTCTCGGGATCTGGCAAAGAATTCCTGGCCAGCCTTCCGCCGTTGCCTTAGGCGCGGAACGTACCTGCCCATGCGTTCGTGCCTCAAATAAGTACCCCAATGTTGCACTGGTGCCGGTCCATTAAAGCCGTGTCGATCTAGTAGCGGATCGAGCCGCCTACTCGACGAGAAAATGCCTCCATGCGGGAATGCTATTGACGTTGCGGATGAAGAACGTACCGGGCAATTCGCGTGGAGCGGTCGGCAGCTTGAGCAGGCGCAGGCCGATTTCCTCCGGCAGCGCGTTCTGCAAGAGGACGCGCTGCCGCATCTTCGAAAAGATGAAGAGATTGAAGAAATGCATGAATCCCAGGACCAGCAAGACCCAACCCATTTTGGTGCTCAGCGTTTCCAGGACACCCTGCAAGTCGGCCGGCTTGTCGCCTGACTTGAGCGCCAAAGCGACGAATCCGAGATTGACCAGCTAAAAGCCGACGAAGAGCAGATGATTGATCGAATCGGCAAGGGCCTCATTCCCGAGGAAGCTGTCGACGAGAAAAATGCGGCCGTTCTTATGCAGGGTTCTTGCCACCCAGACGGTGAGCGAAATGGAGCTGAGCAGGTAGGTGAGGCAAGTCCAAACGATGGGGGTCATGGTTTCCTTAGGGTCGATTTTTGATGGGTTAAAGAAAGTCGCGATGAACGAATCGCTTATGATTTCGATATTTTCGATAAATAGTGAAAATATAGTTACGTCGAGCAAAAATGTTCAATGCATGTTATTCAGACCGGAACAGACCTCGATTGAAATGAGGATGATCAAGCCAAGGCCGATCAGAAGAGCCAGCCCGCATCCGAGCAAAATATTCCGCGTGGTGCGATCTTTTTTGGGAAGATTACCTGAAGGACCGGGAAAGGGTGGTGGTACTGGTGGTGGATTGGTGTTCATGAGAAAGGTTCTCGTGCAGGCTAGCGCATATCGAAGGGATGATTCGCGCAATAGATGATGATTCCCAGCAGAACAAGACCGAGGGTGGAAATATATCCGACAAAAATACTGCGGTAACCCTTGAAGAAGACCGTAACAAAGGCACCCGCCGCGCCTAAAAAGAAAACGGTTGGGCTCTGAAACGGAATGCATAGCGCGATGGATAGAATGAATAATACAATGCCAAGGGCGAACATGGCTCCAAAGCTGGGCGTCTTGGGTGGGGCCTCTGTTTTCGTGAGGAGAGACGGTGGTTTTGACCCTTCGGATTCCGACGGTGGATTTTCATTCATACGGCAATGGGCTCCATTTCGGTTTTCAGTTTTTCCAGCAGTTGCTCCTTATCGTCGCGATAAAACATGTTGAAGGTATCGAACGGAATGATCCGGCCGTCGGGATGGACGATGTGAATGCACGATTTCTTGACCGACCGGACATCGAAGTTTTGCGCATCCATGAACTGAATGATGAGCACCCGAAAGACTTTGTCGTATGTCATCGATTCCGGCACCTGGACCATCGGCAGGCAGCAGAGCAATTGCTTGAGCGACGCTGTGGCCGATTCAGGCGAGTGAGAGGTCGAGAACAACTTGAAAACGTGATCGCGCAGCCTGGGGTCCCGTTCGTAAACGATGGTGTTGCCTTCTCCTTGCAGCAAGACTTTGGGATCGATCATGCTCGTTAGCGGAACCGTCTTCGCGCCGAGTTTCAGCGCGTAGCCCATGGCCAGGCAATCGGGATGGCACGGCACCGGGATGATGTCTTCCGGTTTGAAGAGATCGCTTTGCGACAGGATATTCTGGCGGACTTCCGACAGGGTCAACCGGTCGCGCGCAGCGTCGAAATTTTCCAGACGGCCCGCCGCCTGGATGGGCTGAAAGGTCACCCCGCGCACACACGGCTGCTTCAGCGCGAAGTCGATGATCCGGCCCAGTTCGCCGTCGTTCGATCCTCTCTTCACGGTCACGACCAGCGTGGTGGAAATATTGAACTTGTTCAGATGCTCAAGCGCCTGGAGGCGAATGCGGCGAAGATCGGTGCCGCGCAATTCCCGCAGCGGCCCTTCCTCCAGCGAATCAAACTGCAAGTAGAGCTCGAAGCCGGGCATGTAGTCCTTGAGCCGCTTCGCAAAATCGGGTTCCTGTGCGATGCGAATGCCGTTGGTGTTCACCATGAGGTGCTTGATCGGACGCCGTTTCGCTGCATCGAGAATCTCAAAGAACTGAGGATGAATGGTTGGCTCGCCGCCGCTGATCTGCACGATGTCGGGTTCCTTTTCGTTGCGAACCACGCAATCGAGCATGAACTCGACCTGCTCCATCGACCGATGCGTCTGGCGGTGCGGACCCGACTCGGCATAGCAGACCGGGCAGGACAAATTGCACGCGTCGGTGATCTCCACCAGCGTCAGGCAGCTATGCTGCTCGTGATCAGGACAGAGCCCGCAGTCGTAGGGACAGCCGTACTTGATCGGCGTATTGAATTTCACCGGCAACTGGCCCGGCTTCAGCGTAAGGCGCGATCTTTTGTAGTACTCAATGTCGGTGGAGATCAACACCTTTTCAAAGCCGTGATGCGGGCATCGTTTGTGCATGTAAACCAGATCGTTCTGAAGGACGATCTTCGCCTCCACCTTGCGATAACAGGTCGTGCAGACGCTATTGGTCAATTCGTAGTAGAGATAGGGGCGGTCAGACATGGGAATTCTCCGGGTCGGGTTGTTCGGAAAGCTTCATCAGAGAATAGGCGCAAAAAATCAGGGCCAGCAGACAACCCCATTGGATGCCGCTCAAGCCGCCAAACAGCGTCCAGTGCGGCTTGAAAAAATCGATGTAAAAACGGAAGGCCAGATAGCTGACCATGAACCAGCGGAACTTGAGTCCGGGGATCGTCAAGGATGACCGCTTAATCCAAAGGACGGTTCCCAGCGCGATCAAAAAAAGAATCTCGTAAATCTGGGCCGGATGCCGCGGAATGCCGTCGCCGTAATCAACGCCCCAGGGAAGATCGGTCCGGGTACCGCACGTGGCGTCGGAAAGACCGGTCAAAAAGCATCCGATGCGGCCGATGCACATGCCCAAAATCAGGGGATAGACGCAAAGATCGCCGGTGGAACTGGTGACGCCCATGATTTTCTTGGCCAGGGCAATTCCCATCCAGCCACCCAGAAGGCCGCCGACAATGGTTTTGCCGCCGAACCAAAAGTTTGGATCGTTCCGCAAAGCCCAATAGAGACCGGGCGCCTCCATCCAGGCCAGAAGCTTGGCCCCCATCAAGGCTCCGAAAATGCACCCAACAAAAATCCAGGCGTTCTGTTCATGGGAGAGTCGAGGTACTAAAGAGCGTCTTTTCAAAAACAGGTAAAGCTGAAATCCCAGAAAGTAGGCCAGCATGTCGCACACGGGATGGATCGGCACATGCCAGCCCCAGAAGTTGAGGATGACTGGAAAGTGCCAGCCCGGTTTGATGAAGGCGAAGATCATGGTTTCCCCGGCGCATTTTGAGGCGCGATAAAGTTGAGGGCATCGTCCCACCAGGTCAGTTCGGGCTCACAGGGCCAATCGCCATGGCCGTAACCCTCCTGTGAGATGAACTTCTTTGGCCCGGATAAATGGTCGAAGAGATTGAGGCCAAGTCGCATGGGAAGAACCGGGTCTGTCGTCCCACAAATCACGCAGACAGGATGCGGGAAATGCGCAAGATTGGCGATGGAGTCGTATTTGTCCCAGAGAAGAACCGACACCGGCATGAACGGGTAGTGATATGCGGCCGCGTTGGTGAGCGTATCCCACGGCGTGGACATTGTCAGACCGTGGACGGGCAGGGTCGCATCGCGGCAAACCGAAGCGGCGATACCCGCTCCGACCGATTCACCCCAGACATAAACCGGGCCATACCCTGCCTGATCAAGCGACCTGATCAGAGCCTGGGCATCGCCAACGATCGAAGCCGCGCTGGGTTTCCCCGGACGGCCTCCGTAGCCGGGGTATTCGTAGAGAAATGTCCTGAAACCACGCCGGGTAAAAGCATCGACATAAAAGGCCCGGTCAAAAGCACAACCGCCGTTGCCGTGAAATACCACAATGGTTCCGCGCGGCGCCGGCTTGGTAAAATCGTTGCCGACATAGCCCTGAGGCGTGGTGGCGCCGGCTTTCGGATGGCCCCATGGGACAAGGCCGACACTCGCAGCTCTCGACATGCCTTCTTCTCCGGACATGACCGCGCCCGAAATCCACCTTGGGAACAGCAGGCTATTTTGCATCAGGAACAGTGCGATGCAGATCAGGAGATAGCAATTCATCAATCGCCGGACGAGAGCGATCGGGTGATACCAGGGCCGGTCTTTATAGAAGCCGCTTTTCATCGCAAATTGAAGTCATTCCTGGTGTTCCGTGGGGTAGACCTCGTGAAGTTGAGGAGCGCAAGCCAGGGAAGCCGGAGTAATCATCACCCGGTCCAGGGGCAGCTTGCCTCCCTGGTCCGACTCGATGAAATGCTCAAAGGGCTTCCAATCGAGGTCGCCCAATTTCTGCAGCGCGCCCATTTTCTCCCCCGAGGCTTTTTCAAAGGCCAAGTAAACCAGATCCGAGCAATAGACCGCCTCGCCATTCGTCATGTCGTAGTCCGGGTCGTACAGACGCCCCATGTAGGAAAGCAGGTCCTTTTTGAATTCCGGAATGAGAGATGAATATTTCGAATCGAGCCGGTAAGCCGTAAAATCGCCGGCGCGGCCGCGCAGCATCCAGAGAAAGAGCGGCGTCTCGTGAACATTGAAGATCGACTCGATAACCACCCATTGGTTCTTGTCATTGCGCAAAACGACACCGCAATGCGAATAGGGCGAGTGGGTGATTCCCTCGATGGCATCGACCATCTCTCCGTGAGGCAACGATTGAAAAACAACGTCTCCTTCCTGCGGAGAGTAGCCAAGATAGTGGTAAAGGACCGGGGCTCGCCCAATCAGGAAAGAACATTCGGCGCGGTTATAATAACCCAGGAAAGCGAAAATAAAAAGCAATGCCAGGAGCCTGAGCCGCCCGGCCCGATTCGATGGCAAAAGCCGTATCATGAAGCTCCTTGTCCCGGTGAAAAATGAGAGTGCCAGCGGTCCTCCGATTCGGCGTTTCCCTCTTCTGCCAAAAAGGCGTCGTGAAGCACTTTCAAATCGTCAAGGAATCGCTGACGACGGGAGATCTGCAATGCTCCAAAGATTCCTTTCACTCCGGCTTCATAACGCGGTGAAATTTTGCGCCAGAGTGCCCGCCCCTTTGGCGTCAAAGTCAGCACCACTTGCCGCCGGTCCTTGGGATGTTCCTCGCGCTTGACGAGACTGTCGCGGACCATGCGGTTGAGCACAATCGAGATGCTCGATTTGCCCACCAGAAGCAAGTCACCCAAGGCGGCTTGATCCATCCGACCTTCGTGGGCGGCCAGCAGGTTGAGAATATTGAATTGCGCCCCCGTCAGCCCAAAAGGCTGAAAGAAGGCTTCACTGCGGCGTTCCAATAAACTTTGCACGAGAAGGAGAGCAACGAGAAGATCGTGAGGTTCGGGCTTGCGTTCCATGAAGTTATCATTACATTAAATGATATGATGTCAAACCATATTTCAATGGACGCCGCCTTTCGCATTTATCCCGTCCGAGGCTTGGCCGGGACCTTTCATCTCCTTTACGACGACACCCGGCATGAAGCCCTGTTGATCGATACGGGGCTGGTAGGCGAAATGCCTCGATTGGAGCAAATCCTACAAGAGATCGGTTTGGACTGGCTGGACATCAAGGCCATCCTCCTCACCCACGGCCATCTCGACCACACGGGTAATCTCGCCCGGTTGAAGGAACTCACTGGCGCTCCGGTTCTGGCCCATCCTCTGGAACAACCCCATATCGACGGTACGTTCCCTTACAGCGGCCACAGCCGCTTATGCGGTCTCCTGGAAGCGGTCGGGAGGACCCTTTTTCGGTACCGGGCCATAAAGATCGATCAGCCCCTCATTCTCGAAGCTGAACTTCCCTACTGGGGTGGACTGCGCGTCATCCATCTTCCCGGCCATACGGAAGGTCATTGCGGCTTTTACAGTGACCGCTTCAATCTCTTATTCTCAGGCGATCTCTTCGCCAGTTACTGGTATAGCACGCATCTGCCGCCCTTCTTCCTCAACAGTTGCCCTGAGAAAATCGAAGCCAGCCTCCAACGGGTAAAGGCACTGGCTCCTCACTACATCATTCCCAATCACTACAGTGGCTTGGACGGCGAATTGCATCGCAGGAAGTTCGGATCCCTGGCCTGAGCGGATGAAGCACGTCGCCCCTCGGGCGCACCGCATTCCTGAATGCGTTAGCCTGTCTGGTGACGGTGCACCAACATTATGAAAGGTGGAGGCGGCGGGAGTCGAACCCGCGTCCTAAAACAAGGTCTTGACCGCTTCTACAAGTTTGTCCGCGCCGAAATTGTCGGGAGGCGGGTTGTGGCGCAGCTCACCCCGCATCCGTAGTCACCACGTTGATTCGCCGCGGAAGGTCGGTCACTCACCAGCCGCGCCGCCCCACTAATGTCGTTGCCGTCCCCTAGTGGAGGTCAGGGCGGCAACGTCGCGCCGTTAATTAGGCAGCGAGAGCCAACGTATTGTTGTTCTTTATTTTTGGGCTGGCTTTTTTACGAGGAAGACCTACCCCATCCTCGACTTGCGGCGGGCACCACCATGCTCCAGTCGAAGCCAATGCGCCCCCCTAACTGTCGATAACATGGCCCCGGTCGCCGCCGGGTGCAACCGATTTCTTGGCGCTTGGAAAAATCGGGGGCGGTGCGACGATAACGGAATGCATCTTCACGCCCGGCTCCTTCCACTCATCGGCTTCGTCCTTGTTGCAATGTTCGCGGCAGCGAACGCGATTCCGGCGGCGGGCGAGGACGCGATCCAGCCCACGCCAAGCGCCTTAAGCACCAACCCGACCGGGTGGGAGGACATCATGCCGGCGCCCGACCTCAAGGGCTGGTTTCGCGTGGCGCTCAACAGCAAATTGACACGCCAGCAATGGCATGTGGAAAACGGCACCCTGGTTTGCGATGGAGACGGGGGACGCGACGTGCTGTTGCTCGACCGGAAAGTGCGAAACTGCATTTTTCACGTCGAATTTTGCCTGACGAAAGTCGAGGGCCCGAAAAACTACAATAGCGGCGTATTTATCCGCACTTCGCGCGATGCCGCGATCTGGCATCAGGCCCAGGTCGGAAGCCTCTTCGGCGGCTACTGGTTCGGCGTGACGCCCGACGGCGCCACGACCAAAAACTTCAAGATTCCCTCCCTGCCCTGCCGGGTGAAGGCGGCCGGCGAGTGGAACGTCTATGAATTGACCGCCCAAGGCCGAAACTTGACGTTGTGGGTGAATGGTTTTCCTTGCGCACCTTTTCACGATTGCGGCCTGGATGAAGGCTACCTCGGGGTGCAGGGCGAAGGATCTCTCATCACGTTCCGTAATTTGAAACTTAAAATCTTACCCTGATTGAACCGGGAAGACCCACTCCATCCTCAACTTGCGGCGGGTGCCGTCATGCGCCAGCCGAAGCCCATACGCCCCCGCTTGCCGCCGGGCGCGACCGATTTCTTGGCGCTTGGAAAAATCGGAGGCGCTGCCATGATGACCGAATGCATCTTCACGCCCGGCTCCTTCCATTCACCGGCATCATTCTCGCTATAACCCTCCTGGCGGCAAACCCGGTCCGGGCGGCGGGCGAGGACGCGACCCAGCCCACGCCAAGCGCCTTAAGCACCGACCCGACCGGGTGGGAGGACATCATGCCGACGCCCGACCTCAAGGGCTGGTTTCGCGTGGCGCTCCACAGTACGTTGACACGCCAGCAATGGCATGTGGAAAACGGGACGCTGATTTGCGACGGGGACGGCGGGCACGACGTGCTGTTGCTCGACCGAAAATTTCGAAATTGCATTTTTCACGTCGAGTTTTGCTTCACGAAAATCGAGGGGAAGAAGGGCTACAACAGCGGCGTCTTTGTCCGCACTTCGCGTGATGCCGCGATCTGGCATCAGGCCCAGGTCGAAAGCCTCGCCGGCGGATATTGGTTCGGCGTGACGCCCAACGGCGCGGGGACCAAAAGATTCGAAATCCCCTCGCTGCCCTGCCGCGTGACGGAAGCCGGGAACTGGAACACCTTCGAAGTGACCGCCAAGGGCCGCGACCTGTTGTTGTGGGTGAACGGCTATCCTTGCGCGCCTTTTCACGATTGCGGCCTGGACGAAGGCTACCTCGGCCTCGAGGGCGAGGGCTATCTCATTACGTTTCGCAATCTGAAGGTTAAAGTGCTGCCCTGATTTATGACGGACCGCCCCGCGCCCCGCAAATTCGGTTTCGAGACGCGGATGGTCCATGCCGGGCACGTCCCCGACGCCGTCACCGGCGCGCGCGCTGTGCCCATCTACCAGACGACCTCCTACGTCTTCGACAGCGCCGATCAGGCCGCGCAACTCTTCGAGCTGAAACAGTACGGCAACATCTACACGCGGATCAGCAACCCGACGACCGCGGTGTTCGAGGAGCGGATGGCCTCGCTCGAAGGGGCGACCGGCGCGCTCGCCGTTTCCAGCGGCATGGCGGCGCAGTTCGTGGCGTTCATGACGCTCCTTTCGCCCGGCGACGAAGTGGTCGCCTCGTCCCATCTCTATGGCGGCAGCGTCACGCAGCTCAAAATCACGCTTCAGAAACTTTCGATCAAGGTCACGCTCGTCGATCCGCACGATTTCGGCGCGTGGGAAAGAGCGATCACAAAGAAGACCCGCGCGCTTTACGGCGAGACGATCGGCAACCCGCGCGGCTCGATCCTCGACCAGGAAAAGCTCGCCGCGCTGGCCGGCGCGCACAAAATTCCGTTGATTGTCGACAACACCTTCGCGACGGCGTACCTCTGCCGCCCCATCGAGCACGGCGCGACGATCGTCCTCTATTCGGCGACCAAGTTCATCGGCGGCCACGGCAACGCCATCGCCGGCGTCATCCTCGATTCGGGCAATTTCGATTTCAGCCAATTTCCGACCATCGCCGCGCCGTCGCCGTCGTATCACAACCTCCGCTTCTTCGACACATTCGGCCATTACGGCTTCCTGATGAAGGCGCGGGCGGAGACGGTCCGGGACGTCGGCGCCTGCGTCTCGCCGATGAATTCGTTCCTGCTGATCCAGGGGCTGGAGACGCTTTCACTGCGGATGGAGCGGCACGTGGCCAACGCGCGGAAGATCGCGGAATACCTCGAACAAAACGGGCGCGTCGCCTGGGTCGCCTACGCCGGGCTGCCGAGCCATCCCGACCACGCGCTCGCGCAGAAATATCTGCCGAAGGGGCCCGGCGCCGTTTTCTCGTTCGGGCTGAAGGACGAGGGCGGGCAGGTCCGCGAGGACGGCAAGCGGTTCATCGAGGCGCTCCAGCTTTTCTCGCACCTGGCCAATGTCGGCGACGTCCGCAGCCTGGTCATCCACCCGGCCTCGACCACGCACCAGCAGTTGACCGACGAGGAACTGGTCGCCTGCGGCGTCGGGCCGGAAATGATCAGGCTTTCCGTCGGGCTCGAAAACGTGGAGGATTTGATATGGGATCTGGACCAGGCGTTTCATGCGCTGTCACGCTCAACACGAGCCTGACGCCCGAACAGCGCGCGCGTTATCAGGACGTGGCGCAGATCAACCGTCTGCTCGACGCGTCGAAGACGATCGCGATTGTCGGCCTTTCGAGCGACCGGCAGAAGGCGAGCTACTTCGTCGCCGGCTACCTCAAGGACGAAGGCTACCGGATCGTGCCGGTGAATCCGAAGGCCGACGCGATCCTCGGCGAAAAGGCGTATCCCAACGTCGCCTCGATCCCCTTCCCGGTCGACATCATCGACATCTTCCGCCCGCCGCGGGACGTGGATGAGATCGTCGACCAGGCCATCGCGAGGAAAGAGAAGGGCATCGACTCGCCCGCGATCTGGATGCAGTTGCGCATTATCAACCTCCCCGCCGCCGAGCGCGCCCTCGCCGCGGGACTCACCGTTATCGTCGACAAGTGCGTCAAGATGGAGCATGGGCGCTACCGGGGCGGACTCCACTTCGCCGGGATGAACACCGAGATCGTCTCCGCGAGGAAGCGGTCCTGCGGACGGCAGTAAAAGCTTCGCCATGAAATACCGCCGCGCGCGGCTGCGAAAGGAGCGCTCCCAGCTGGAATCGAACCAGCAACATGTACCTTAGAAGGGTACCGCTCTATCCGTTTGAGCTATGGGAGCACGCGCGTGATCCTAGCCTCATCGAGACATTCGCGCAATCTTCCTACGGCAGCGGTTATCCCCCGCCCGTCAGCGCCGCATTGATCGCCTGCCCGACCGAGTAGAAGTCGTTGCTGATTTGTGCGGCGTTGGTCGCGTAAAACTGCTGGCCGATCGGCTGGCTCGGGTTGAAGCTGATATTCGATCCGCCGCCCGCCGTTGTGTTGGTGGCGTTGGCGATCTCCGCCAGAAACGCCTGCTGCGTATCGGTGACCAACGTGCCGTAGCCCACCGTATAAATCGTCACGCCCAGGGCGCGCGCATGCCACGCATACTCCTCCGCCTTCCAATTCCCGAGCGGCAGGGCCTGGATGTTCGTGTCATGATTATCGGAGACGGGGACCCATCTGCTTCTGGTAAAATCGAAGTAATGGGTCGGGCGTCCGCTCCAGGCCATCGCATCTGCATAAATATGACCATTACCATCAGAGACATACCCTCCGGTCGCGGACCCACCTGGGGTAACAGAACCTACGGGAGAACCCACACCGTTGAAACTCAAGGGCCGCCAGACGGAGGGACTCCCGACAATGTTGGTATCATGGGTCGGTTCGTTCGTCATAAGACCGGTGATGGCCCCCATGGCGGTCACAAATGCGGGCGCTAAATTCTGCCAATTGGCCGACTGCATGATTTGACTCGCGGAAGTGGTGCCGGTCCCGGAAATGTTGTTCGTCCCTCCGCCGGAGATGCTGTCATAAAACAATTCGCCCGCCCATTCCGGCGCGGCATTCGTCGAGAGCATGTTGATCGAATAGGCATTGTGGCGCGCCTCGCCTACGCCGGGATCGCTAAGCGGATTGATGAGAGCGTAGGTGGGATCCCAAGCGATGCCGTCCGCGCCGGTCACGTCCCCGGTGCCGGCAAGGTTCCCGCCAAAGGGCCAATAAAAGGCGGCGCCCGGGTAGTAGGGCCCGAGCGGGTCCTGAGCCCTCAGCGAGGAGGAATCCGTAATCAAAGGCTCGGTGGCGGTCCCGAGGGGATAGTCGGGGCGGGAGACATAAAAGCCGGTCAATAAATTGACATAGTTGCGGAACATCAACTGGCGCTCCAGGGAAGCGGATGTGTAGGGCGCGTTACCCAGGTTGTTCGCGGCGGTCGGAGTCGAGTTGGGATCATCCTCCCACATGTAGGGTTGCTGGAAATTATCGGCGCGATAACGAGGCCAGGCCGATGAGCCCACGGTAAAGCTATTGTCGGGATAGCACAAATCGAGTCCGTCAAAAAAAGTGCCGTCCGCGATGTAGCCGGGAACCACCAGATCAATTTTGCCTCCCAACCCCAGATAGAGGTTGATGTGTTTGGTCGGGTTGGTGTAGTCGCTGACGTAGGGAACATAAGTCCCCGCAGTAACCGCAATCGCGTTTGTATAGTAAAAAGCCACCGAACCGGGTTGGAGCCAGACATCGACATTGTGGGTGTAGTAATTGATGGATCCCGGGGGGAGGATTCCCACCGCGACCGAGTTCGTTCCGACCCAGGTCGTGTTGGTCACCGCCATCGGGGCGCCTTCGTTGAGAGAAGTATTGGGATTTAAAAGGGTCTCGTATCCCGAGGTATCGGCGCTCTGCCACGTATCGTTGGTGTGGTTCACGCCGTAACTGGCGTAATACTCGTTGTAGAAGGCGCCGTCGCTGGTCGCGATGGCATTGGTGATGAATGGAAGAGAAGTGCCGTTGACACCGAGTGACGGCACGGGAACGAGATTCGTGTCGGCAGCGAGGTTTGTGCTCCATGGCCCGCCTCCCTGAGGCCCCCCCGTGTCCTGCCCGTTGGTCATGCCCATCGCGGTCCCATTGTTTGAGAACACCACGGTGGGACCCGGCAGCAAGGGGCACGTAATCTCATTGGTATAACCGGGCGCGGCAAACAGCGTCCGCGCGGTGTTCCATTTGCCGTCCGTGAAAATGACCATGTACTTGATGACGTCGGGATCGTTGAAGCCCGAATTGGCCATCAACTGCTCCATGGCCAGACGAATGCCGTCATCGGCGCACGTGGAGCCTCCAAACTTCAACCGCCGGACTCCGGTCGCATCGTAAGTCGTTTGATCCGCGGTGTCCTCGGGATCGATCCCCGGCTCGGCGCTGCCGACGTCGTTGGTCTCGTAGGCGTCGATCAAGTTATTGGTGCCGGCGATGATAAAATTGGTCGTCAGGGGCATTTCGAGCCGGGCCGAAGTGCCGAAGGAGACAATCCCGATGTTATCCGAACTGGTATCGAAGAAGTCGAGGAACTGGACAACGGCCGGAGGCAGACCGCTCGCCCCGCCTCCCTGTGCAAGCATCGAGGCCGAACGGTCGATCACGATCATGATCAAACGGGGGTTGCGGGTGGCAATCGCTTCCGAGGAAACCTTCAAATCGACCAGCCCGGAAGGCCCCGAATAACCGCCGATCTTGACGTTTTGACGTCCGTTGATGGCATAGGTGGCATAACCGATGAAATAGGTTTGTACCGGGCATCGCGCGTTGCAGGTCGCGCTGGTGATCGCCCCTCCCGAACCGGTCGTCAGCACCACCTGGACAAAGCGGCGGTACTGGCCGTTGGCGTCCTGCGTTCCATCGTTGAAATTATAGGTGTAGATCGTCACCGGCTGGCCGTTGGTCCCGGTCGTTGTGCTGGCGACCCCACCCGGCGTGGTCGAGCCGGTGGTGCTGATCGACGATAAATCGGTGAAGTTGGCCGCTGCAAAATTTCGCATGATGAGCGCGACGTCGTCCCGGTTGGTCGTGGGATTGCTGTTCTGGTTAAAGTTGCCAACCGCCTCAAGCGCAGCGCCGTCCACCGCCCGCCCCAAACGCGCTTTCGCGAGGTAGAGCAAGCCCGAGTCGATCGCCAGGCCGCAAAGCAGCATGATCGTTCCCCAGGCGAGCAAAAAGAAGACGAGCGTCTGAGCGTTCCTGCGTTTTCCCGATCCAAAAACAGCTTGCATAAATTCCTATGTATCTAGTTGCACCACAGACCTCGACTTCGTGACTCGAACACAAAGTCCATGATCGTACTTAGTCTCCTCCACCGCCCGAAGTGCTATGCGGCGGTGGCG
>DASZIP010000020.1:0-1570 GCA_035948935.1 Methylacidiphilales bacterium
GGCGGACCATCGCCCGGTGACCTCGTTTGGTCACACCTACGCGGAGGTTTGTCATGAAAATCTATCAAACCAAGGACATCAGAAACGTCGGCATTGTAGGCCACGGCGGCACCGGAAAAACGCAACTGGTGTCGTCGTTGCTCTATTCCGCCGGAGTTACGCCACGCTTCGGCAAAGTTGCGGACGGCACCACCACCACCGACTGGGATGAGGAAGAAATCGCCCGCAAAATCTCCATCCAGACCGGCATCGCCTGCGCTGAATGGGCCTGCACCCTCTGCGCCGGCAACACCGTGAAAATCAATTTCCTGGATCTCCCCGGCTACTCCACATTCATCACCGAAACAAAAGCCTCTCTCATCGCCGCCGACGCCGCTCTCATCACCGTTGACGCTCACGTCGGCGCCCAGGTCACCACCGAAAAAGTCTGGGACTATTGCGCCGAATACGATATTCCGCGCGCCTTTGTCCTCACCTGGATGGATCGCGAACTCTCCAGCTTTGAGCGCTCTCTTGAATCCCTCGTCCAGGTTTTCGGCCGCACCGTTGTCCCTCTCCAGATGCCCATCGGTGCCGAAAAAGGTTTCCGCGGCGTGATCGATCTCGTCTCCATGAAAGCCCACATGTACACGCCCGACGGCGACGGCAAGGCCACCATCGAAAATATTCCGGATGCGCTGAAAGACGAAGCGGAAGAGGCTCACGAGCGCCTCGTCGAAATGATCGCCGAAGGTGACGACGAAATGATGGAGGAATTTTTCCGCGAAGGCACCATTCCCATTCAGGACCTGATCCCCGCCGTCCGTAAAGCCATCGTCGCCGAGAAAATCGTGCCGGTCCTGATGATCTCGTCGACGCGCAATGTCGGCAATTCGAGCCTGCTCACGTTCCTCGCTGATGTTTTCCCGCACCCCGACGAGCACTCCCAGTTCGGCTTCAAGGACCCCGGTGGCAAGGGCGACCGCATCGACCGCAAATACGATAATGCGCAGCCACTCTCAGTTTTTGCCTTCAAAACCCTCGCCGACGCCTTTTCCGGCCGCATCAACTACTTCAAAGTGAAAAGCGGCGTCCTGAAAAACGACGCAACGCTCCACAATTTCAATCGCAACATCCCCGAGCGGTTCCAGCACACCATGGTTGTTCAGGGCAAACAACTCACCGAAATTCAGGAGTTGCACGCGGGCGACATCGGCGCTATTACCAAGTTGAAAGAAACCATAACCGGCGACACCCTCGGTGACAAAGCCGCCCCAATCTATTACGCTCCCGCCAAGCTCCCCGAGCCTTCCATCACCTTCGCCGTCGAACCCAAAACCCGCGCCGATGAAGACAAAATTGGCGTCTCCATCCACAAAATCATGGAAGAAGATCCCGCGCTTCGTTTTTCGCGCGACCCGCAGACCAAGGAATTTCTACTCGCCGGCAGCGGCCAGCAGCACATCGAAGTCGTCGTCGCCAAAATGCAAAAGCGCTACAACGTCAACCTCACGCTGAAACCGCCCAAGGTTCCTTACCGCGAAACCATCCGCGGCAAGGCCGACGCCGAAGGCAAGCACAAGAAACAGTC
>DASZIP010000021.1:0-36159 GCA_035948935.1 Methylacidiphilales bacterium
CCTTCGGGCCGGGGCTCTTTTGCCTTGCGGCTTTGTCGCTCGCTCGTCACGTAGCTGCGGCTATGCTCCTCACTCGGCTCCGCGCCGCAAGGCAAAAGCCCTCCCGGCGCGGCCCCGACGATTTATGAGATAGACTCTAGGTGAGCAAAGTCGAAGAGGAAAGCCGAAAGAACCGTCGCTGAACTTTTGACGGAATTTGCTCGTTCCGCTCCGCCGGGCTTGCCCTCCCCGCAAACGCCGCTACAGTTTCCCTCATGCCCCAGGTGCCCCAGGATTACGTCCCCGTCTTCCTGCAAATTGTCCTCGGACTCGGCTTTGCCGTTTTCACCCTCGCCGCGTCCGTCCTCATCGGCAAGCGCGGCCGCCGCACCGCCGCCAAGGACCAGCCCTACGAATGCGGCAAGGACCCCATCGGCCCGACCCACTCCCGCTTTTCGATCAAGTTTTACCTCGTCGCCATGCTCTTCATCCTCTTCGACATCGAAGTCGTCTTCATGTACACGTGGGCCGTCGTCTACCGCGACATGCTCCATCAGCCCGACCCTTTCCATCCGGGGCACATGGTCCTCAACCTCGGCATCTTTTACTCCATGTTCTCCTTCATCGGCATCCTCTTCGTCGGCTTTCTCTACGCCCTCAAGAAAAAGGCCTTCGACTGGACGCATAACCCCGGCTCCTCCGTTCCGCCGGTCCCCCTCCTCGACGCGAATCAACCGCCCGTCGCCGCGAAGCTGCACTAATTAGAGGCCGTGTTTTTCGCCGCCTTCGACCTCCCCTCCTCGCCCGTCGGCGCGGGCATCTCGTGGCCCGACGTCGCCCTCTCCTTTTTCGCCATCGTCATGGAAGGCGCGCCCTTCCTCCTCCTCGGCGCCATCATCTCCGGCCTTGTCGACGTCTTTCTCCCCGCCGGCGTCATCAAGGACTGGCTGCCCCGCTCCAAGGCCCAGGGCATCTTCGCCGCCATCGGCACCGGCCTCATTTTTCCCCTCTGCGAATGCGGCGCCATGCCCATCGTCCAGCGCCTCATCCGCAAGGGCGTGCCCCCCGCCGTCGCCACCACCTACATGCTCGCCGCGCCGGGCCTCAACCCCCTCGCCATGTTCAGCACCTTCCTCGCCTTCCGCAACCAGGACCCATGGCTCATGCTCGGCCTCCGCTTCGGCTTCAGCTTCCTCGTCATCCTCTCCCTCGGCTTCTGGCTCGTCCGCCTCCGGCCCGATTGGATGCTCCGCGCCGAAACCCTCATCGGTCCCGCGCGCATCAAGCCCGAAATGACCCCCAATCCCGGCCTCGTCCTCACGCCGCGCCCCGGCCAGTCCCTCGGCGGACTCCAACAATTCACCGGCGCCGTCATCCGCGACTTCACCGGCGTCCTCCTGTTTCTCGTCATCGGCGCCGCCGTCGCCGCCCTCTT
Source organism: Methylacidiphilales bacterium (assembly GCA_035948935.1). Lineage (GTDB taxonomy): Bacteria > Verrucomicrobiota > Verrucomicrobiia > Methylacidiphilales > UBA1321 > JABDGH01. Next base: position 1,415 of record DASZIP010000021.1, read on the forward strand.
CTCCACCGGCTTCAACCGCAACCTCCTCGCCCCGGTCGGACAGAATTTCTTCCTCGGCCCGCTCGCCGGCATTTTCCTCGCCCAGCTCCTCTGCCTTTGCAGCACCACCGACGCCTTCATCATCGCCGCCTTCGCCCCCTTTTCCATTCCCGCCAAAATCGCCTTCCTCGTCGCCGGCCCCCTCATCCACCTCAAGCTCTACTGGCTTTACCGCAGCGCCTTCCAGGCCCGCTTCGTCCACGCCTTGTGGCTGCGGGCCCTTGCTGCTACATTCCTTTTGACGCTGCTCTACTCGCTGATGCACAAATGAACCTCATCGCCCGCCAGATTTCCTTCCTCGCCCCCGCCGCCGTCATGAGCGCCTGGGCGACCGTCATGCTCCACACCATCGCCGGCGGCCACATCAACCGCCTCCTCAGCCCAATGTTCCGCAACTATGTCTTCGCCGCGGCCATCCTCCTCCTTGTCCTCAGTGCGCTCCATGTACTACTTTATCAGCCCAACCCGGAAACCGACCCCGCCCCCACGGGACGCCTCCGCCAATTCGGCCGCTGGCTCGTCATCCTCGTCCCGCTCGTCGCCGCGTCGATCCTTTCGCCCTCCGCCCTCTCCAGCACGACGTTAAACAATCGTCTCAACTCCACCAACGGCGTCCCGGCCATGCCCTCCATGGGCCCCGCCACAGATGCCAATGTCCAAGCCGAACTTTCCGCCAATCCCAACCAGCCCGTGCCCGTGGAAGTGACCGATCTGATTCGCCTGGGCAAATCATCCTCGCAGATGACGGCGTTCGACGGACGCAAAGTCCAGACCGTCGGCTTTGTTATCCAGCAACCGGGCCAGCCGCCAAAACTCCTCCGCTGGATCATGTGGTGCTGCGCGGCGGACGCCGTCCCCGCCACGGTCGAACTCAGCGGCAACACATCCGGCAACTGGAAGGACGACCAATGGCTGGAAGTCACCGGCACCGCGCAATTTCCCTCCACGGCCGGCCATGTCGCGCCCCGGATCAATGTCGACACCATCAAGCCGACCTCGGAACCCGACGAGCCTTATCTCTCGCCCTGACGCTGCACCGGAAACTCCGCGTCCATCCGTTGCCGCCACTCTTCCGTCATCCCGTCCCGCTGCCGGACCATCCGCGGCTCCGGCAGCTTCTTCGCCAACTCCGGGTCCTCTCCGATAAACGCCAGGACGCGCGCCACCTCGCCCCGGTAATCGGCGGCAAGCGTCTCATAGTCCATGTCCAGAACCTCGACGGGTTCCGCCGTAAAGAATTCAGCCCAGGCCTTTTCCTGCCGCTCGAGTTCGATCTCCAGCCGGTGGATTTCAGCGCCGTTGAACTCCGGCTGCCTCCCCGTCAAATCCCAATCCTTCACGCCGGGGATGCGCCACCATTCGTTCGTGACCACCGCCCGGTACCAGGAGATCGCCTGCGCCCGGCGATCATGACGGCGCAGGTGGATATACTTCGCGTCCGGGAAAAGCCGCCGCAAAACCCGCCACGGGCCGCCCGCCTCTCCGCATTCGCGCGCGAGCGGCTCGACGTGATGCCCGTGAATCTTCATTCCGAAAACGCCGTTTTTCGTCGTGCCTTTTTCGACGGACGCGCGCAGGAAATCGTCGAACCCGATGTCCGGGGCAAGCCGCCACTGCCCGGCGTAATTCTTCCGTCGCTCCGGGCAAAAAATCTCCCTCGGATGCCCCGCCCGCCCGGTCGCCTCAAGCCCTTCGCACAGAAGATAACTCCCCGTCCGCATCGTCGAGGCAATGATGTAGGTGGTCGCGGGAAGGGCAATGAAAGGATCAGGTGAATTCACGAATGGGAAACCCCACCCTTATCCCAGCCCACAACGCCCGAACAAGTTGTTTCGGCAATTTAACAAAATTGTCATCTTGCCCCCGAGCCTCCTTGCGCCTCAACGAACTGCAAAAGAACGCAGGAGCCAGCGGGAAGAAAGCCCTTGTGCCTGACCATCTCAGCCGCTAGCCTTTCTAGCTCCGCTCATTTTATGGAAATCATCGAGAAAATCCGCAACATTGCCATCATCGCCCACGTCGACCACGGCAAAACCACGCTCGTGGACCAGCTCCTGCGGCAATCGGGCACGTTCCGCTCCAATCAGGCCGTCGTCGAGCGCGTCATGGATTCGATGGACCTCGAACGCGAAAAAGGCATCACCATCAAGGCGAAAAACGCCGCGTTCCAGTACAAGGATTACCATGTCAACATCGTCGACACCCCCGGCCACGCCGATTTCGGCGGCGAAGTCGAACGCATCCTCAAGATGATCGACGGCGTGCTCCTCGTCGTCGACGCCTTCGACGGCCCCCAGGCCCAGACCAAATTCGTGCTCCGCAAGGCGCTCGAAGTCGGCGCCAAGCCCATCATCGTCATCAACAAGATCGACCGCGAAAACGCCCGCCCGCACAAGGTCCTCGACATGGTCTTCGAACTCTTCCTCGAACTCCACGCCACCGACGAGCAGCTCGATTTCACCGCCATCTACGCCTCCGCCAAGCTCGGCTTCGCCGTCAAGGAATGGAAGGGCCATCTCGACGACGAAACCCGCAACGCCGGCATGACCGCCCTCTACGAGGCGATCCTCGAAAAAATCCCCGCCCCGACGGCCAATCGCGACAAGCATTTCGAAATGCTCGTCTCCAACCTCGACTACAGCGACTACCTGGGCCGGATCGCCTACGGCAAAATCACCGGCGGCAAAGTCACCATGGGCGACAAAATCGTCTGCATCCACAAGGACGGCAGCAAGGAAAAAGGGACCGTCACCAAGCTCCTTTCCCACGCCGGCCTGGCCAAGATCGAAATCAATGAGGCCAGCGCGGGCAACATCATCGGCCTCGCCGGATTCGAGGACATCTTCATCGGCGAAACCCTCGCCGATTCCGAAGAGCGCGAAGCCGTGCCCTTCGTCGACATCGATCCGCCCACCATCAAGATGCAGTTCGTGGTCAACGACTCGCCCCTTGCCGGGCGCGAAGGCAAGTTCCTCACCGCGCGCCATATCAAGGACCGCCTCGTCCGCGAAACCCGCACCAACGTCAGCATCCAGCTCGCCGACACCGACAGCGCGGGCGTGTTCGACGTCAGCGCGCGCGGCGAAATGCAGATCGCCATTCTCGTCGAGCAGATGCGCCGCGAGGGCTTCGAGGTCATGGTCTCCCGGCCCGAAGTCATTTTCAAGAAGGACGACAAGGGCAACGTCCTCGAGCCCATCGAAACGCTCTATGTCGAAACGCCCGCCGACAAACTCGGCGACATTTTGCAGAACCTCGCCAACCGCAAGGGCGAAATCACCCACATGAACCATCACGCCAACTCGGTGTCGGTCGAGGCCGTCATCCCCACGCGCGGCCTGATCGGCTTCGAGACCGATCTCGTCAACCTGACGCGCGGCGAAGGCATCATGAGTCATCTCTTCAAGGAATACGGCCCCAAACGGGGCGAAATCTCGACGCGCCAGAACGGCGTGCTCGTGTCGATGGAAACGGGCGACGCCACCGGCTTTGCGATCAATAATATCCAGGAACGGGGCCGCCTCTTCATCAGCCCCGGCGACGCTATTTACGCCGGCATGGTCGTCGGCGAAAATTCGCGTCCCGACGACATGGCCGTCAATCCGTGCAAGGCGAAAGCGCTCACCAACATGCGCTCGCAGGGCGACGGCAAGGGCATCCAGCTCGACACGCCGATCAAGATGAGCCTCGAACGCGCGCTCGAGTACATCGGCCCGGACGAGTTCGTCGAGGCCACGCCCACCGCCCTGCGCCTCCGCAAAAAGATCCTCGACGAAAACAAGCGCCGCCGCGCCGAGAAGAATTAATGTAGCGGCGGAAATAATCCCATGCGCTACGCAGTTGTCATTGAAAAATCAGAAAACGGTTACGGAGCTTATGTTCCCGATCTTCCGGGATGCGTCGCTCTCGGCGAAACCGTGACCGAAACGGAAAAGTTGATCAAGGAAGCCATCGAGTTTCATTTGGAGGGATTGAGAGAAGAAGGCGAACCCATTCCCGAGGCCTTGTCATTGGCCGAATACGTGGAAATTTAAGACACAGGCCGCCGCCTCATTACTGCCGTCCGCAGGACTCATCCACCGCGCGGGCCGCGCGGACGCCGCTCACAATCGCGCCTTCGATCGTCGCCGGCAGACCCGTATTCGTCCAATCGCCCGCCAGCCACAAATTCGACCACTCGGTCGTCGCCTCGGGACGCAGCGGCTCGGTTTCGGGCGTGGCGGCAAACGTGGCGCTCCTCGCTTTGTAGACCATCCGATGAAGTACCCGCGCGCCCGCCGCTTCGGGCAGCAAACGCGCCAGTTCGCGCATCGTGAGTTCCTCGAGTTCGGGCCCGGTTTTGTCCACGAGGTCGCGCGCGCCGCTCACCACGGCGGTGATGACGTGGCCCTCGCAGCCCGGGACGTTGGGGCCGTGGATATGGTCGCGGCTGAAAACCCAATGCACGGGGGAATCGAGCAGCCCCACGAACGGCTCGCGCAGGATCGGACGGTCGAGCCAGAGATGGAGGCTCACGATGGGCGCGTCCTGAATCCGCCCGCAAGCGCGCGCCAGTTTGCTTTCGCCGGGCAAAAGACCGCGCAGCACGTGCCACGGCAGCGCGCTGACCACCGCCTCGGGTTGAAGCGAGGAACCGTCGCCCAGCTTGATCTCGCGCAGCGCCGTCCCGTCAAAGCGCAGGCCGGTGACGGGCGTTTGGAACCGGATCGCGCCGCGGCACATTTCGAGCAATTTTTTCACCTCGGGCGCGAAAAGTTCGCTCAGCCCGACGCGGCTCAGGAGAATCGTCGAATCGGCCGCGCCCGCCAGAAAGGAGCGTCGGATCACCGTGGCGAAAAGCCGGGCGGAAGCGGTCGCGACCGGCTCGTTGAGCGCGGCGATGCAGAGCGGTTCCCACAAGGTGCGGATGATGTTGGGCGTCTGCCGCCAGCGCCGCATCCACGCCTCCGTCGATTCGTTCGCGAGCGGCTTTTGTCCCAGGCGGAGCCGCGCCGCCAGCTTGATGGCGGCCAGCTTGTCGGCGCCGGAAAGCTCGCCGTAACCGAAAAGCGCGGAGAGGAGGTGAAGCGGATCCGGCGCGGTCGCGGCCAGCGCGCTGCGACCCTTTTCGCTGACAAAAGGCACCTCCAGGCGCGGCGGCGAATAGAGGCGGTCCATCACGCCCAACCGGCGCAACAGACCCAGCGTTTCGTGGTAGCAGCCCATGAGGATATGCTGGCCGTTGTCGAGCACCAGACCGCTTTTGGAATCGACAAAACTGTGGGCGCGTCCGCCGAGCAGCGCGCGGCCCTCGATCAGCGTCACGTCGTGTCCGCGCAAAAGCAACTCGGTGGCGGCGGCAAGTCCGGCATAGCCCGCGCCGAGGACGGCGACTTTTTTGGGCGGGGGTGGCCGGGCCGGCGCGCGCTTCTCGCGGGCCTTGGCGCGAAAAATCAGCCGCGCTTTCGTGAACCTCCCCAACTTCACGGGCGATGTCATCACGTCGAAGTTCCGGCGCTCGATCTGGTTGAGCAGCTCTTCGTAGACCTCCCGCATGATCTCGGCGGCGAGGAGCTTCGGGCGGTCCGACGGTACCATCAGCCGGTGCGCCTTTGCGAAGTAATGCCGCGCGCGATGGTGCTGGAAACGGAACAATTGGCGCATTTTTTCGTTGAAGCGGCCCTCCGTGATGTCCGACTCGGCGACGCCGAACGAGGCCATCTCGTCGAGCGGCAGGTAAATCCTTCCGAACGACGCGTCCTTTTTCACGTCCCGCAAAATGTTCGTGAGCTGGAACGCCATCCCGAGCGCCACCGCGTACTCGCGCGTGCGCGCCTGGCGGCAGCCGAAGATGTCGATGCTGACGAGTCCCACCGCGCTGGCGACGCGATAGCAATACTGTTCGAGCAACGCGAAGCCGGGATAGCGCGTGATCGACATGTCCATCTCCATGCCGTTGAGAATTTCATCCAGCGGCGTCGGCGCGATCAGGTAGGTGCGGATGATCTGCGCCATCTCGCGGCCCAGCGGCGTGAGCGGCGCGTCCATGTAGGCCCGCCGGATTTCCTTGCGCCACTCGCCGAGCTGCCGCCGCTTTTCCCCGATCGGCAATTCGGTCGAATCGGCCACATCGTCGACCACCCGGCAGAAGGCGTAGAAGACCGACATCGCGTCCCGCTCCGCCTTCGGCAGCGAGGCGAACGAGAGCGCAAGATTCGACTTGGCCGACCGCGTGATGATTTCGCTCCCCGGCAGGTCGGGCATGGCTTCGGGAGGCGCGATGATGGTCTCGCTCATGAAGTCAAAGCCTTGAGAAAGAGCGCGGCCATGTCGGCTTTGCCCACCGTCGGCCGATGGTTCAGCGTATCGTAATCGAGCGCCTCGATCTTGCGCAAAATCGTCGTCCCGCCCAGCCACGTCAGCCGGATTTCGAGCCGCAGCAGACCGCGCAGCTTCTTCGTCAACGGCGCGCCCCTGTCAAAAATCTCCCGCGTCCGGGCGACCTCAAACGCGAGCAGTTTGCGAAACTTGTCGTTCACGAGGCGCGCAAAAAGGACGTCCTCGACCACCCCGTATTCCTTCCGGTCGTCTTCGGGCAGGTAAATGCGGTCCTTTTCGAGATCGACCCCGACATCCTGCCAGAAATTCGCCAGTTGCAACCCGGTGCAAATGTGGTCGGCCAGCAGATGAAGTTCCTCCTCCCGTTGTCCGTGGAGCAGGAGCACGAGCCGGCCGATGGGATTCGCGCTGCGGCGGCAGTAGTCGAGCACCTCGGCGAAATTCGCGTAGCGGCGCTTGACCACGTCCTGCTTGAAAGCCGAAAGCAGGTCGGTGAAAGGGCCGAGGGGCAAATCGAGTTCGCGGATCGTCTCATGCAGCGCGACAAAAATAAAATGGAGCCCCGGCGTTCCGGGCGGCGAACACAATTGCCGTTCCCAGTCGTCAAGGGCGGCCAGCCGCTCCTCCCGCGTCATCAGGTCGCGCGCGCCCTCCGCCTTCGCGGCGCCCGCGTAGCCCTCGTCGGCCAGGTCGTCGGCATACCGCGCGAACGCGTAGACGGCATGGACGTGGGGCTGCATTTTCCTCGGAACGAGCCGTCCGACCGGGAAATTCTCGTAATGGGCGCGGGCCAGTTTCGTGCAGGCCTCGTAGGCATCGGCAATCGCCCCCGCCCTCGTGATGCTTTTTGACTCGTCCATGATGGATTCCACAGGCATACCTCTATCCTAACATGAAGACCACCCTCCTTTTCCAGAACCAACCTGCGGTCGAAATCGCCGACGAAAAAAACAAAATCGTCGTCGCGCCGGAACACGGCGCGCGAATCCTTCGCTGGGAACGCGAGCATCGCGAACTCATCACCTGGCCGAAAAACGCCGACTGGAGCCGGATCGCGAAGGTGCGCGGGGGAAACCCGGTCCTTTTCCCCTTCGTCGCGCGCCATTACGTGGACGGTGTCAACGAACTCTGGCGCGATGCCGGCGGAACGGTCCGGCCCATGCCGCAGCACGGCTTCGCGGTGGACGCGAAATTTTCAGTGATCGAAGAGGGCGCCGAAAATTCCCTGCGCATGAGGCTCGTTGACTCGGAGAAAACGCGCTCGCTTTACCCGTTCGCCTTTCAGTTCGATGTCGTGGTGAGGCTGCTGCCGGGGTCGCGGCTCGAAGTCCGCTTCGAAACGACCAACACCGGCGAGAGTCCCCTTCCCTACTACGCGGGCCATCATTTTTATTTCGCGGTGCGGCACGACCGGCGCGCCGACTGGACGCTGCATCTCCCCTGCGCGGAGTGGGGACAGAGATCGCCCGACGGCGCCGTCATCCGCGAAAAGGCGACGCAGGAGCTTCTGCGCCTCGACGATCCGGCGCCGATCGACCGCTTCCAAATCGGGCCGAGGGAGCCGAAGGTTGCGCTGCACAATGCGCGGACCGGGCAGCGGCTCGTTTTCGAACTCGATCATCCCGGCTCCGTCCCGTGGTACGTCGTCACGACATGGACCGAATTTCCCGATTCCGATTTCTATTGCGTCGAGCCGTGGCTCGGCCTGCCGAATGCGATTCATCACGGCGAGGGCCTGCGTTGGCTCGCGCCCGCCGCGAAGGAAATCGCGACGGTCGTTCTCGATGGAAGCGAATGGTAAGCCTAAGCCGCCGCGGCCGACTTCCGGCTCCTTTTCGTCGGCGCAGGAACTGCAAACGCCCCCGCCGCCGAGGGAACCTCGATCATTTCATAACCCAGTTTGCCTTCCGCAATTTCCTTGAGGGCGACATCCATGAACGTCAACTTCGGGTCGTACGCGATCAGCGGACGAAAGCCCTGCCCAAGCTGCCGGACCCGCTTGGAGACAATGTTGACGAGAACCTGGGGGCTCTGCACGACTTTGAGGGCATCTTGAACGAGGGTCTGTTTCATAAAATAATCACTGAAAAATAAAGGGCCGGATTTCCGTCAAGCGGAAAAGTTTTAGTCTGCCGATGAGTCTGGCATAACTCAAGCTTATCTTTCGCGGTATTTTTGCCGAGGGGCGATGAGTCTCGATTCAATCTTATCGAACCGATTTGAAGAGAATTTACGCTTTCCACGTCAAAAGCGTAAAATATGATTGAGGGCTGGTCTTTCGAGCCAAACCACTATATATAGTACGGGCAAGTCATGAAGCACCCCGCCGGTTATGCCAAGCCCCGCCGGTTGGCCGCGCCCAGAAAAAGCGTTCGTCTCGATTTGAAGCGTCGTCCCAGCCCCGGCCGGGATGACGACGTGGACATCGAGCAAAAGAGCCAATTTTGGAAATGGGTCGGATTGGTCGCGTTGCTCCATGCCGTTGTCATCGGCCTCGTCTACTGGGTCTACGAAACGGCGTCCGCCTCAAAACCGCCTGAGCAGTTCATCTCGCTCCTTCCACAAGGCGACGTCGTCAAGGGCACGCCCGGAGCGCAGGAAGCGCACAAAGTGGGGCCGACGACCCCCGCGCCTGCCGTCCATCACACCCCAACACCGCCAACGCCCTCGCAGGTTCAATCAAAACCGCCTCCGCCAAAACCGGTCGTCAAGACGGAGACCGCGCCTCCCAAACCGACGACGCCAAAAGTCAAAGTCGACCTCACCCTCGCCAACGCCCCGGCGGCGGATAAACCGGTCACCAAGCCGAAGCCTCATCATAAAAAGCCGCCGCCGCCCAAGCCGGCCGCCGACTCCGAGGACCAGGAAGCCTCGGCGAAACCCGACAACGCCGGCTTGAGCAAGGAACAGATCGCCGAAAAGCTCGGCGAAAAACTCGATCCCGCCGGGATCAAGAACGCCACCCAATCGGGCACAAGCGGCTCCGACCATTCCAAGGCGAGCCCCTTCGCCGAATTTTACGCCATGCTTCACGATCAAGTGATGGACCAGTGGGTCGTTCCCAACCTCATCGACGACTCGGCGGTCAATCCCGTCGTCGAGATTCATGTCGAGAAGGACGGCCGCGTCCCTCCCGAAAGCGTTCGTCTCGTCCAATCTTCCGGCAATCCCGCGTATGACGATTCGGCCCTCACCGCGGCGAAAGGGCTCGGTTATCTGCATGAACCCTTGCCGGATGGCTGTCCGCCTGATATTTCCATCACCTTTAAACCCAATCGCTGATCGCCCACGTGAATTTATCCCATCCTTCCCTTCGCCCGGCTCTTCTTGTCTTCCTTCTCGCTTTTTCAGGCGCGCAGACTTACGGCCAGGTCGAAGTCTCCGTCCCCACCCTGCCCCGCGTCGGCCTTTCGATCACCGGACCGCTCGCCGGCGGCGCGACCGAAATCGTCAGCAACGACCTCAAGCGCACCGGGATGATCTCCCCGGTCGGCAGCGGCTCGGGCGATTACCTCGCCAGCGGCCAGGCGGACGAGTCGGGCATCACCGGCCGGTTGGTGAGCAAGAAAACAGGCGCGGAGGTCTTCAACCAGACCTTTACCGGCAGGGGCCGCCTCGCCGCGCACCAATTCGCCGACGCCATCACCCAGGCCGTCACCGGACTGCCCGGCTTCGCCGCAAGCAAGCTCGCCTTCATCTCCAACTCCACCGGCTCGAAGGAGCTTTACCTCGCCGACATCGACGGCTTCAACACCCGCATCGTCACCCATGACCACGCGATCTGCGGCAGCCCCGGCTTGAACCACGACGGCACGAAGCTGGTCTACACCTCCTACAAAAGCGGCTATCCCGACGTCTACCTCATCGACCTCCCCACCGGCAGCCGCACCCGCATCGCCTTTTTTCCCGGCATCAACAGCGGCCCCTCCTTCTCGCCCGACGGATCGCTCATCGCGCTGACCCTGAGCAAGGACGGCAATCCCGAAATTTACACCATGTCCCTCGACGGCGGCTCCCTCACGCGCATCACCCGCACACGGGGCGGGGAGACCTCTCCCTCGTGGGCGCCGACCGGAGACCGCCTCGTCTACTCCTCCGACGACCGCGGCAGCCCGCAGCTTTTCATCAGCAGCGCGTCGGGCGTCTCCGACATGGACCACCTCGTCACCGGCAACTCGAATTGCACCAAACCCGACTGGTCGCCGGGCGGCAAGTCGATCGCTTTCACGGCGAGAATCGGCGAGCAATTCCAGATCGGCGTCTTCGATGTCGCCAGCCGCACCGCCCAGTTGATCACGACCGACGGCGGGCAGGACCCCGCCTGGACCCGCGATTCCCGCCACCTCGTCTATTCCAACAACGGCCGGCTTCGCCTCCTCGACACCGTTTCCCGCGAATCGCTCCCCATCCCGACGTCGGTGGGCGGATGCGGCGAGCCGACCGTCTCCCATTGAAAAGCTATAACATTGCCAATCTCCACCCACATCGTATAACTCACCGCTTGATCCCTTAACCCTCCGAGATTCCCTCATGAATACCAAATGCCGCCTCCCCCTCCTCATCGCCCTCACCATCGCCCTCGCCGCCTGCGATGACAGCCAGAGCCCCAATTACACAGGCATGGGAGGCGACAACGGCGGAGGTCTGCCCGGCGGCGACACCGTCAATCCCGGCGACGCCTCCAGCGGCATCCCCCCCGGCCCGCGCGGAAACTTCAATCCCGACAACTGCGATTATACGACCCTCGCCGCAAACACCGTCTACTTCGATTTCGACAAGTCGACCATTTCCGGCTCCGAGCGCGGCAAGCTCGAGGCCGTCAGCGAATGGTTCAAGGCCAATCCCGGCCACTCCCTTTTCCTCGCCGGCCACGCCGACAAGCGCGGCACGCCCGAATACAATCGCGCCCTCGGCGAACGGCGCGCCCTCGCCGTGCGCGAATATCTCGTCGGCCTCGGCCTCCCCGCCGCCCAACTCTACACCAACAGCTACGGCTCCGACCGCCCCGCCGTCGACGGCGACACCGAAGAGGCCTACGCCAAAAACCGCCGCGTCGAAATCGGCATCATCGTCGAAAAGTAAATTTTAGAGCGGATTCCAATTGGCTTGTCGCATCTTTCAGGCGCCCCGGACAATAAATTGTCCGGGGCGCCTCATGCGTCTATTTAAATCGAAAATGAAACCAAACGCGCCGGAAACGACGCGCGTCGTCGAGCCTGGGAGGGAGACGCCGGGAGCAAACGGGAAGCGGATCCTTCAGGCCCTGCTCATCGTCGCGGCGGGATTCTGGGTCTTTTGGCCCGCGCTGCGCGGCGATTGGCTGTGGGATGACGACGGGCTTATCGCCAATAATTTCCAACTGCGCAGTTGGTCGGGTCTGGAGCACATCTGGTTTGCGCCGCCTGCGACCGACTATTGGCCTTTGAGTTGGACGGCGCTCTGGATCGAATGGCATCTCTGGGGAAATCATCCGCTCGGTTATCATGTGTGCAGCCTCGCCTTGCATCTCTGCAGCGGCTTTCTCATCTGGCGCCTGTTCGACAGGCTGGGGATGCGCCGGGGATGGCTGGGGGGACTTCTCTTCGTCATCCATCCCCTGGCGATTGAATCGGTGGCGTGGAGCGCCGAAATCAAAAACACGCTGTCACTGCCCTTGTTCCTGCTCTCCTGCGATGCCTGGCTGGATGGGGAGCAGGATCAAGGCAAGTCCGGTTACCTCCGTTCGGTTCTCTATTATCTGGCGGCGATGCTGGCCAAGACCTCGACCGTCATGCTCCCTTTCGTGCTGCTCCTCTGCGCGTGGTGGAAAAAAGGAAAAATCACGGGGCGGGACATCAAGAAAACCATTCCCTGCGTCCTCATCGCCCTGGCGCTGGGATGGGTCACCGTCTATTTCCAGGGTCACCATGCCGTCGCAAATCCAATTAAAATGGGAAGCTATTTCAGCCGGCTGCTCGGAGCAGGCATAGGCGTCTGTTTTTATCTGGGGAAGTTCCTGTGGCCGGCGGGGCTTCTGCCGATCTACCCGCCGTGGACGCTCGACAGGCCCACGTTGGCGCAGGTTTTGCCGATCCCGTTGCTGGCCGCCCTCGTCTTCGGATTATGGACCCAACGCGGGAGCTGGGGCCGGCACGCCTTGTTCGGGTTCGGTTTCTTCGTGCTCAATTTGCTGCCGGTCCTGGGCTTCATCAAGATGGTCTACCTGACGATCAGCCCGGTCGCCGATCATTTTGTTTACCTGCCGATGATCGGGTTGATCGGGCTTGTCGTCGCGGCGATGGGACAGGCGGAGCAACGGCTCGCTCCAGCTCTTCGACCCGTGGGCGCGGGGATCGTCGCCGCGGTTTTCGCGCTTCTCATCTGCGAAAGTCGCAGCTACGCGGGAAAGTTCATCGACAAGGAAACCCTCTGGACCTACACGCTCCGGCACAACCCGGAAGCGTGGCCCGCCTACAACAACCTCGGCGTCGCCTTGGAGGCCAAAGGCAGGATTTCCGACGCGATGGAGCAATATGAGCAAGCGCTGCGAATCAACCCCGATTATGCCGAAGCGCACAACAACCTCGGCCTTTTGCTGGCCAGGACCGGCAGGATCAACGAAGCCATCGAACAATTCAACCAGGCCCTCCGGTTGGAACCCGATTATGCCGATGCCCATTACAACCTCGGCGTTGCGTTGGTGGAAACGGGACAATCCCCGGAAGCAATGAAGGAATTCGAGCGGGCCCTGCGCGCCAATCCTCATTTTGCCGAGGCCCACAACAACCTGGGAGTTATCCTGGAGCAGAGCGGCCAGGTATCGGAAGCGATCCAGCAGTATCAGGAAGCCTTGCAACTCAAGCCCGATTACACCGATGCCCGGAACAATCTGGCGCGCGCGCAAGCCTTGCAGGAAACCGCTCCGACAAAACAGTGAAGTTTCCCCCGCTGACAGCAGGGGGGCCTCGGAGAGGCGGGCGGTCTTTAAATCCCAAAATTGATTCCGACCGCCTTGGCCGTCGCCACCATCTGCCCGTCGGGCGGCACATGCTTGATCTGCCCCACTGCCTCCTTGATCGTCACCGAACCGATCTGATAATTGAGATAGCTCACCATGCAGCCGAATTTCTTGTCCTGGACCAACTGCACCGCCCCGACGCCGAAGCGGGTGCCCAGATTCCGGTCCTGCGACGTCGGCGGCCCGCCGCGCTGCAAGTGCCCCAGCACCACCGTGCGCGTCTCCCGCTTCGTCCGCTCGCCGATTTCGGCGGCGACCTGCGCCCCGATGCCGCCCAACCGGACTTCCCCCTTGGTTGCGCCGTCAACCGTCTGAATATGCCCGCCCTGGGGAACCGCCCCTTCCGCGACGACAATCAGCGTCGAGGCCGCGCCGCCCGCCATCCGCTTCTCCACAAACGCGACCAGCCGTTCGTACGAAAAAGGCATCTCCGGAATCAGGATCACATCCGCCCCGCCGGCCAGCCCTCCGTGCAGAGCGATCCACCCCGCGTGCCGGCCCATCACTTCGAGCACCATCACCCGCTTGTGGCTCGCAGCCGTCGTGTGGAGCCGGTCGAGCGCGTCGGCCACGCACGCCACCGCCGAATCGAAGCCGAACGTCGTCGCCGTCGCCGAAAGGTCGTTGTCAATCGTCTTCGGCACGCCGACCACCGGAACGCCGTTTTCAAAAAGCTGGTCCGCCGTCGTCAGCGACCCGTCCCCCCCGATGCAAATCAACGCCCGGACGCCGAGTTCCTCCAGCGTCTTTTTCGCCTCGTCGATGATCGGTTGCGGAATCATCGCCTTTTCGCCCAGGCCCTGCTTGGCCACGAAACGCCCCCGATTGGTGGTTCCGATGATCGTTCCGCCGCTCGGCATGATCCCCTGCGTATTTTCAAGCGTCAGAATCCGGTAATTGACCGGGGAAAGCAGCCCCTCGTACCCGTCGATGAACCCCAGCACTTCCCAGCCCAGGGTATGCGCCGACGCCACGGCGGCCCGGATCACCGCGTTGAGGCCGGGACAGTCACCGCCGCTCGTCAATACGCCTATACGAAAACGATGCACGCTTAATGGCTATCGCGGTTTTGCAAAAGTGCAAACTGAAACGACATAATTTTGTCATTTTTTGTAAAAAAAACGGTGACGCCCGCTCAACTATGGGCATTCTCGCTCGGATGCAGCGTGACTTCTCCGAAAACCGCCCCGAACTGATGGACTTGCCGAATCAGGATGAAAAGGCCCTCCGCAGCGACCTCGAAAATCTCGCTCGCCTCAATCGCACTTTTGGCGGCAAAAAAGCCGTCGAAACCGTCTTCCACCGCCTCGCCGATAAAACCCGCAGCCTCCTCCTCATCGACCTCGCCTCCGGTTACGGCGACCATGGCCGCAACCTGATCGGCCTCGCCAAGGCCCGCCGTCATGACGTGACCATCGTCGCCGTCGACTTCCAGTTTCAAACCCTTCAGATCGCCCGCGGGGCCACCCCTCCCTCCAAGAAAATGTTCTTCGTCCAGGCCGACGCCCGCCAGCTCCCCTTTCGCAACAAGGCCGCCGACCTCGCCTTTTGCAGCCTTGCGCTGCATCACTTCGATGAGCACGATGCGCTCACTGTGCTCCAGGAAATGGCCCGGGTCGGACGGATCGGCACCGCCTGCGTCGACCTCGTCCGCAGCCGGCTCGCCGCCTTCTGCATCTGGCTCCTCACCACCTTCATCATCCGCGACCCCATGGTCCGCCACGACGCCCGCCTCTCCGTCCGCCGCGCCTTCACCAACGCCGAAATGAAATCGCTCGCCCACCGGGCGGGCTGGCCCAACCTCAAACAAATCAGGTTCTTCTGGTTTCAGCAGGCCGTCCTCGCCCGCGCGGAGGCATGAGAGCAGCATGAGAACCTCGAACGTGATCACCATCAAGGCGCCGCTCCACGCCATCTACGCGACCGCCGCCGATCTCGAGCGCTGGCCCGAATTTTTGTCCCATTACCGCTACAACCGCTTTCTTTCCAAAATGCCCGAGGGCGGCATCGTCAAAATGTCGGCCGTGCGCACGGTCATCCCGACAACGTGGATCTCCGAATACCGGATCGACACCGGGAAGTGCGAACTCTACTTCAAACACCTCAAATCGGCCTTCAACGCCACCCGCGGCATGATCGTCGTCTGGCACTTCACCCAGACCCCCGAAGGCGTCCGCGTTGAGATTACCCACGATTTGGAATTGCACTGGCCGCTAATCGGTGGCTTTGTAGGAAAGTACATCGTGGGTCTCTTCTTCATTCATCACATCGCCAACCGCACCCTCGCGGGTCTTAAGCGCAAAGTCGAAAGCATCTCTTCGTCATGAGTTCACGCGTCGTCATCACTGGAATCGGGGCGCTCACCTGCGTCGGACACGGCCGCCAAGGCCTTTGGGACGGTCTTCTCCGCGAAAAATCGGGTGTCAGTTTCATCACCCGTTTTGACACGACCGATTACGACGCCAAATGCGCCGGCGCAATCCACGACTTCGATCCCTCCCAACATTTCCCGCCCCACAAACTCAAACGGATCGACCGCTACGCCCAGTTCGCGCTCGCCCTGACCCAGCAGGCGCTCGACGACGCCGACCTCAAATTATCGCCCGAAAACCCGCGCACCGACGTCGGCGTCAGCTTCGGCACCGCCCTCGGCGGCATCACCACGGCGGAACTCACCCACGAACGCTTCATCCGCGAGGGCAACCGCGCCATCCCCGCCGCGCTCGCGCTCCAGGTCTTCGGCGGCTCCGCCCACAGCAACATCTCCATCGCCTACGGCATCCGCGGCTACAGCACGACCAACTCGAACAGTTGCGCCTCCGGCACCGTCGCCGTCGGAGAAGCCTTCCGCGTCATCCGCGAAGGCCGCGCCCAAGTCATGATCGCCGGCGCCGCCGAGGCCCCCCTCGCCCCGCTCACCTTCGGCGCGTTCGACACGATCAAATCGATGGCCAAGGAGACCAAGGACGCCGCGCGCGCCGTCCGTCCCTTCGACGCCACCCGCACCGGCTTTGTCATGGCCGAGGGCGGAGGCAGCCTCGTCCTCGAATCGCTCGAGCACGCCCGCGCCCGCGGCGCCCATATCTACGGCGAAGTGCTCGGCTACACGCTCAACAACGACGCCTACCACATGTCCTCGTCGCTGCCCGAAGGCGAATCGGCCCTCGAATCGATGCGGGCGACCCTCGACGAGGCCAAAGTCCGCCCCGACCAGATCGACTACATCAACGCCCACGCCAGCAGCACCCCGATGAACGACGGCACCGAAGCCAAGGCCGTCAGCAAATTCTTCGGCAAGAAAACCCCCGCCATCAGCGGCACCAAGGCCTACTACGGCCATCCGCTCGGCGCGTCGGGCGCCATCGAAGCCGCCATCTGCTGCCTCGCCATCGAACACAGCCACATCCCGCCGACACTCAACTGCCACGAGCCGTGCGAGGAAATCACCCCCGGCTTCGACCTCGTCCGTCTCAAAGGCCGTTCCCAGCCGCTCAAGTACGTCCTCAGCAATTCCTTCGGCTTCGGCGGCATCAACGCCTCCCTCGTCTTCGGCAAAGTCGAATAATTTAGCGGCGGTCGGAGCCTGTCCTTCAGTAGCCGCGGCAGCAAGCCGCGCCCTGAGCGAAGTCGAAGGGGGAAGTCGAAGGAACCGTCGCATCCTATGCCCTTCCCGGCTGGTCGAATGCCACGTTTTTTTGGAGGGACGACCTCCCGGTCGTCCGCGGACGCTGGAGCCGTCTATTTTCGTGGCGTTTGGGGCGGAGGTTTGAATCTTGGCTTCGGGGCGTCTGGCCAGCAAAGATCTTGAGCAAAAGGCAGAACGTTGCTTCGACAAGCAAGGATGACGGGTGGTTTCCCCCATCCTTCCCATTCCGTTAATTTGGCCCTAATTCCGTTAATTCCGTCGAAATTCGGCGACGGTCCGACTTACTCCTCCGACGTCAGAAGCTCCTGCCAGAACCGCGGCAGCAGTTCCGTGAAGACGCTCTGCGACCAGGTCTCGTAACGCCAAATCTCCAGAAATCCCGCTCCCGCGATGAGAACCACCGTCCGCTTTTCGTCGCCGTCCGAATGATGGATCGATCCCGGCGCCGGAACCAGCCCCGCTTTCCAGAGCGCCTGGGGAAACGCAAGGAACGCGCGCGAATTCTTGTAGGTGCAGTTCACGGTCTGAATCAATTGGGCCAGGCGCCCCGACGGATCGCTGAGCCATTCGTTGAGATTCAGCGTATTGATCGGGTTCGCATTCAGCCGTTGCAGGAGCCGCCCCACGTAGGGGTTGTGCTCCTTCAAGACCAGGAGCTGCCGATGAGGGCCCGGAATGGCGATCAATCGCGACGGCCGGTCGTAAAAGAAGTCCTTGAACCGATTTTTCAGCGCCACCGAACATTGGCATTGCACCGGTTCCATCAAGGCATAGTCGAGGGAACAACCGACCTCAACCTGCTCATGGGCATCTGGAGGCGCTCCCTTCCCACCCGGAGGGAAAGATTCTGGAATATCGGCAGGCATTAAGAGACTATTTATAGTTCAGACCTGTTTAAAAGCAAGTCTTTTCGCATGATTTCCTCTAATTGTGCATTAAAAATGCCACTTCGTACGGTTCAAAACGTCCGGCGAGTGGCCTTACCTCATCAAATCGATCTCGAAAAATTGAGCAAAATAAATCATAACAATCTTATTTCCAACACACAAGGAATAATACAACTTTAATTGCATTCTTTGGCGTCGATGATGGTATTCTGGCTCCAGATCGCTTTCCATGGGAGGTTTTTACCGGGTAAAAAAAATGCTTATCGGTAAAAGTGTCAATAAATCGTCTCCTCTTCGCTCTCTCATAGGTACTTCAGAGAGATTTATAAATGACCGTCGTGGAAAATGGGTCGAGCCGGTCAGATTCATTTGGGGGACACGAAGGGATTGGCCTCCCGGCCGGCCTTTTCCAGTCAGGGGCCCGGAATATCTTTTGCGCAATCGCGCAGGAATCCGCGCCCTACCCAACAAAAATCCTTTCGGCGTGACCTGCGCCTCTTTTTGGGACAGCCTCAAGCCCCATGTTCCTCGCAGGCGATATCGGCGGCACCAAAACGAACCTGGCGGTCTATGCGTACGAATCGGACCGGCTCGTCCCGAAAAAGATCGCATCGTATCCGAGCCAGGGCCACGCCACGCTCGCGGAAATCATCCGCATCTTTCTCGGCGGCGAGTTTTCCGATGTCCTGCAGGCCTGTTTCGGCGTCGCCGGTCCGGTCAAGGGCGGCGTGGTGCAGGTGACGAACCTCCCGTGGATTGTCGACGCCGGTGCATTGCGGAACGACTTGAATTTCAAGCAGGTCAGCCTGCTGAACGATCTCGAAGCCAACGCCTATGGCATCAACACCCTGCTCCCGCATGAGCTGCTTTCGCTCAACCCGCAGGGCGACCCGCGCCAGGTCGGCAATCGCGCCCTGATCGCCGCGGGCACCGGCCTGGGCGAGGCGGGCCTGCTATGGGACGGCATGACCCATCGCCCCTTTGCCAGCGAAGGCGGGCACTCGAGCTTCGCGCCCAACGACAGCATCGGCGACGAACTCCTCATGTTCCTGCGCAGGGAGCACGGCCATGTGAGCTGGGAGCGGGTCCTCTCCGGCATGGGGATGAAAAATCTCTACCGCTTCTTCCGCCAGCGCTCCGGCCTGGCCGAACCCGAATGGCTCGGCGCGCAGCTCCTCCACGGCGATCTCGGCTCCGTGGTTACCCAGGCCGGACTTGCGGGCAAGGACCCCGTCTGCGTCGAGGCGCTCGACTGTTTCACCCGCAATTACGGCTCGGAGGCGGGCAACCTCGCGCTGAAAATGCTCGCGCTCGGCGGCGTCTACATCGGCGGCGGGATCGCGCCCAAAATGCTGCCCAAAATGCAAAGCGCCGTTTTTCTTGACGCCTTTTATCACAAAGGCCGGATGAGCCCGCTTCTCCAATCGACGCCGGTCTACGTCATCCTCAACGACAAGACCGCGCTTCAGGGCGCCGCCTGGTACGCCGCGCATGTGACGTGATGCTGAGGTTTCGCACGGAGTTCACGGAGATGTAAGGAACTCCGGAGCAAGATTCGAGGCATTTTTTGGGTGGCCCGGGCTACTTCGTTGCCCGGGCGCGCGCAGCGCGCAGGAAGCGACGCTTTCTCCTCGTTCCCAAGTTGCACTTGGGAACGCCTCCTGTTCCTCGCGAAATTCCATTTCGCGCCAATTGGCCGAGGCAATGGAATTGCGCAGACAATTGCGTTCCCACATGGAGTTTGGGAACGAGGAATAATCATTTGGAGGGTCAGCCTCTGGCCTGACACATTTTGAATTTGTTTTGGATGGAGATTTAAAAAATCTCATTCCGCGTTCCCTCTCTGTGACCTCCGCGTCCTCCGTGCGAACCCGAATTTTTAAAGTGCGACAGACGCCGACCGCCGCTACATTGGGGCCGATGCAACAGTACCACGACCTCCTGCGCCTTGTCCTCGAGCAGGGTCGTCCCAAGTCCGACCGCACCGGCACCGGCACGCGCTCGCTCTTCGGCGCGCAGGCCCGGTTCCCGCTCCGCGAGAACTTCCCGCTGCTCACCACCAAGAAAGTCCATTTCAAATCGGTCGTCTATGAACTCCTCTGGTTCCTGCGCGGCGACACCAACGTCCGCTGGCTCCAGGAACACGGCGTCTCGATCTGGAACGAATGGGCCGACGCGGAGGGCAACCTCGGCCGCGTCTACGGCGCGCAATGGCGCGACTGGCGCTCGCCCGACGGCGGTTCCGTCGACCAGATCGCGCGCGTCATCGCGCAGATCCGCCGCAAGCCCGACAGCCGCCGCCACATCGTCACCGCGTGGAACCCGGCCGAGGTCGAGGCGATGGCGCTGCCGCCCTGCCACGCGCTCTTCCAGTTCTTCGTCCTCGACGGCGAACTGAGCTGCCAGCTCTACCAGCGCAGCGCCGACCTCTTCCTCGGCGTGCCGTTCAACATCGCCTCCTACGCGCTTCTCACCTGCATGGTCGCGCAGGTCTGCGGCCTCAAGCCCGGCGAATTCGTCCACACCTTCGGCGATCTCCACCTCTACGACAACCACCTCGACCAGGCCCGCGAACAACTCGGCCGCGAAGCGCGTCCCCTCCCCCGGCTCGCGCTCAACCCGAAGATTCGCGAGATCGGCGACTTCACCTACGACGATATTTCCCTCATCGATTACAACCCCCACCCGCCCATCAAAGCGCCCATTGCGGTCTGAATTTTTGACGGAATTAACGGAATTAACGACGGAAGGAGACAAAGATAATTTTAACAGGAAACTGATGAAAAACATGCGAGGACAGAAGCAAGAGCCTCGGCTTACTTCTCTATTGTTATTCCACTGCCTTTTTCTTGTATTTCATTCGCTTCATGTTTTCCTGTTAAAATTCCGTTAATTCCGTTAATTCCGTCTAAATTTCTTTATGCCCATCTTTTACGCCATCGCCGCCATGTCGCAGAACCGCGCCATCGGCAGCCAGGGCAAACTCCCGTGGAACATTCCCGGGGAGTACGCCTGGTTCAAGCACAAGACCATGGGCGGCACGCTCATCATGGGCCGCAAGACCTTCGAGTCGATCGGCAAGCCGCTGCCGGGACGCGAGACCGTCGTTCTCACCCGCTCCTCGAAGGCGTTGAAGGCCGCCACCTGCCCCGATATCGCCTCGCTCGAGCAAACGCTTTCCGCCCTGCCCAAGCCCTATTGGATTTGCGGAGGCGTCGAGATTTACCGGCAGTTTCTGAGAAACTGCGACCTGCTCTATCTCACGCAGGTAAAGCGCGTCGTCGCCGGCGACGCTTTCTTTCCTCCCTTCGAGGACAAGTTCGAACTCGATCAAACCATCCACGAAAATGATCTCTTCCGCGTCGAGCGCTGGAAGCGCCTGTTTCATCCCGAAAGGACGCCGCTCGAGCCGGAGCCGTGGCCGTTTGCAGAACCGTAGCAGGCCGGCGCTTGCTTATTTGTCCTCGGGATTGAGCACCCTGAAAACAAAAGCGGCGAGCACACCGGCGGAGAATTCGGTGGCGACGTAGGCCAGGTAATGGCCCCACGGAATCAGGTCCAGGTGATAACAGCCGGTGGCCACCGCCGGATTGAAAGCGCCGCCCGAAATCGGGCCGACCGCGAAAGCACCCACCATGACCGTGAAGCCGATGGCCAGGCCGTAATAGGAATTCCCGGCGGTCGCCTTCGCCGTGGCGACGTTGAGAACGACATAGGCGAGGGCGAACGTGAAGATGAATTCCGCAAAGACCATTTGGGCCAGCACATAGGCGGGAGGGGGCGCATTCACGAGGTCGGGCCCCTTCAGGTAAAAGGCCGCGCCGGCCGCAAGCGACGCGGCGAGGAACTGCGCGAGAAAATAAATGGGCACCTCCGCGACGGGGAGCCTTCCGCGCACCGCCACCGCGAGAGTGACCGCCGGATTATAATGCCCGCCCGAAATGTGGCCGCCCGCGTAGACCATCACCATCAGCACCGAGCCGATGGCCAGCGGCGCGATCACTCCCGCATCGGGATTGACCACGGTCACGCCGACCGTGAAGACGAGGAAGAAGGTGCCAATGAACTCGACGATGAATTTTTTCATAGGGGGTTTGAAGTTCTGACGAGGACCGATTCGGTCGCTGACTGATTAGCAGTCTCTCACAAAAGGCGCGAGCAACTTCTTGCCGGGTCACGCGGCGGCCCGCAGCGCGGCGGCCAGCTCCAGCTTTCCATCGTAAAGCGCCTTGCCGATGATAACGCCCCCGACGGCCCCACCCAGCGCGCGCAGGGACGCGACGTGATCGAGATTCGCGACGCCGCCCGAGGCGATGATCGCGACCTCCGGCACGGCGACGGAAAGCTCGCGCAGGGCTTTCAGGTTCGGCCCGGTGAACATGCCGTCGGTGGCGATGTCGGTGTAGATGATCGTCCGCACGCCCTCGTCGCGCACGGCGCGGGCCAGGTCGGGCGCGGTCCACGGACTCGGCGCGGTCCAGCCCTTCGTGGAAACGACGCCGTCCCGGGCATCGATGCCGACGGCGATTTTTTCCGCGCCAAATTTTTCCACCGCGCCGCGCACAAAGGGAAGCGACTCGCACGCGCGCGTGCCGATGACCACGCGATCGACGCCCGTTTCGAGGGCGCGAGAAATGGCCGATTCGTCGCGCATCCCGCCGCCGAGCTCGATGAAAAGCAACGGGGAAAGCGCCTTCGCCACCGCCGCGACGAGATGGAGATTTTTCAACTCGCCCGTGAACGCGCCGTCGAGATCGACCATGTGGAGGTGCTTCGCCCCCGCCGCGCGAAAACTTTCCGCGACGGCGACCGGATCGTCGCCATAAACGGTCTGCGCCTCGGCCCGGCCCTGTTCGAGCCGGACCACTTTTCCCCCGCGAAGATCAATGGCTGGAAAGATATGCATATTTGTGTGGTAGGGACGGCAGTCCCATGCCGTCCGACTTATTGCCGTCCGATTTATTTGTGGGACGCAACGGGATTGGCCTCCCTACCCAGCTCAACAAAATTCTTCAGCATCCGCAACCCGGCGCGCTGGCTTTTCTCCGGGTGGAACTGCGTGGCGATGAGATTGCCCCGCGCGACGGCCGAGGCGAAGGTGTCGCCGTAGGTGGTTTCGAGCGCGACAAGCGAGGCGTCCCTCGGCGCGGCGTAATAGCTGTGGACAAAGTAGACGTAGTCGCCGTCGGAAATGCCCGCGAGAAGCGGCGCGCCGGGCTGGCGGACGGCGACCGTGTTCCAGCCGATCTGCGGAATCTTCAGGCCGTGCCGGTCGGAAAATTTCCTGACTTCACCGGCAAAAATGCCGAGTCCTTTTTCGCCGGGCGCCTCCTCGCTCGACTCGAAGAGCATCTGGTAACCGACGCAAATGCCGAAGAACGGTTTCCCGCCCGACTTGGCCCAGGCGAGCGTCGCGTCCCACATGCCCGACTTCGCGAGGCTGCGGACGCAGTCGCCGAATGCGCCGACGCCCGGCAGCACCAGCGCGTCGACCCGCGCGATTTCCTCCGGCGAGCGGACAAAGACCGCCTCGCCGCCGACGTGCTGGAAGGCCTTCTGCACGCTGCGCAAATTCCCGATGTCGTAATCAACAATGCCGATCATGATCACAATATAGCTCTGTCATTCTGAGCTTGTCGAAGAATCAGTTCCGTTTGCCTTTTTCAGAGAGGCTGAACTGATCCCGCAGCACGTGTGCTCGACAAGCTCGGGATGATGGATTGTTTAAAGAGCGGGTTTCGCAGAGATCCCGCTCAGGATGACACGCTCTTTTATTTTTTAAAGAGCAGATCGAAAAACCACGCCGCCCAGCTCCGGGTGGGCGGACTCGACGGCGCGGCGGGTGTCGCGGGCGCGGACGAAGGCGCGCCGGAACCGGTCCCGGCAACCGTGGCGTTCGACGCGCCCAACGCACTGCCAATGATCTTCGATCCCTCGCTGGCCCGATGCATGGTGACGCAGACCGCGCCGGTCAGCATGATCCTGGCGTCGGGCGGAGCGTCCATGAGCGTCCCGCTCAGGAGCAGCAGGCCCGACACGGGCGCGTCGTAGCCCGGCAATTGGAACGTCCCGCCGACCAGGACTTCCGGGGTGAGGATTTTGCGGCCCGGCTGGTCGTCGTCGTGCGCGGGGTCGTGGACCAGGAGCATGTCGGGTTCCGCATTGACCAGCGTGACCGCGTGACCGGCGTTGACGGCGTCCGAGTAGGCGTTGGTCGCCGGGTCAAACTTCGTGTAGGCCAGAAGCAGGATGAAGCCCTTGTTGGGATCGTCGTTTTCCCGAAGCCAATTCTGCGTGAAGGGAGCGGGCGTTTTCATCTCCTGCCCGGACGCCCCGCCGTCTTCGTAATTCACGACGGCATCCGGACGCTTCACGAGGCTCCAGTCGATCCCGCGGTACTCGACGTCGCAATCGTAGCCCGCGTTGCGAACGTATTTCTTGATCCCGTCGGTGATCGCGTCCGTGCGGGTGCCGAATTGGTAAGTCGCGTTGGTCGCCGCCATGATGGCGTGGACCGTGCGGGCATAATTATTGTCCCTGCTGTCGCCGTTCACGATCAATTTGGGATAACCATGC
Source organism: Methylacidiphilales bacterium (assembly GCA_035948935.1). Lineage (GTDB taxonomy): Bacteria > Verrucomicrobiota > Verrucomicrobiia > Methylacidiphilales > UBA1321 > JABDGH01. Next base: position 25,878 of record DASZIP010000021.1, read on the forward strand.
GTGCCAAACCAGATGATCAGGTTGGCCGTCGACGTGGGAAGACAGGTCTGCTCGTCCTGGCTCAAATCGGGCATCCCCAGCTTTTCCGCCGCCGGGAGAGGAAGGAGGCCCAGCCCGGCCAGGAAAAAGCCGAGCAGGACGGCGGCCGTCGCGCTATCCGTTGGCCTGCGGCGCGCGATTGCGTCCATGAAAAATGCTCCGGAGCTTGGCATAAAAAAGGAAAGCCATTGCCTTAGCTTAGCCTTTTCCAAGGCAGACACAAGCCGCCCCCGCCTCGCAAGCATCGACAAATCGCACTTATAGCGTCTGCCCGACGGCGCTTCTCGTATCGGGCGGCGCCATCGGTTCGTGGGAAAGTTCGCCGTACAAATAATCGAGAAAATCGGGATCGGTCATCAGCTTGCCGTGGGTGACTCTGTTGAGCAATTTGATCTGGCCGGGCACGGGATGAAGATCATCGAGCACGCTTGTGCCCGTAACGGTTTCGTCACCGTCGTTGTCGGGTTCGTAGGTGTAGCGGGCGAGCGAGGAATCGTGCGCGCCCTCGGTGATGATCCCCGTGGGCGTCTTGATCCCGGTCCCGATCACCACTTTCAGCCGCGACGCGCCGCCCGGCGCGGTCAGCAGCGTGTTCGTGTAATTGAGGCTCCCCATCCGCAACCGCCACTCGCGGACCTGCGCCAGCATTTGCTGCAACTGCGGCAAATCGGCGTCCTGGCAAAAGGTCCAGTCGGGCGGGTCGATCTTCTTGCGGCCCTCGGCCTGCCGCTTTTTCAACCAGCCGTCGAGGTAGACGCGGCGCTCCAATTCCGCGCTGGGCCAATAGTTCTGCCACGGCCCGATCCTCAGCATGTCCTGCGCGCTGATCCGCGCGCGGCTGCCGTCGGCGGCGACGCATTCCCAGTGCGGATCGTCGAAGGGCAGCAATTCGTAGAGGCTGGGCCGGCTGATCGCGACGAGCTTGGTGAGGTTGGCGTCGACGTTGCTCGGCAGGAGATTGAGCAGCGCCGCGGGGAAACCGGTCGCGTTTTCCTTCAGCCCGCCCGGGCCGACGACGAGCGTCTTGATCGCCTTCACCGAACCGAGATTCGGCGTGCCGACCAGGATCATCTCCGCGATGCGGCCGGCCCAATCGGGGTTCTCGCTGAGGAACGTCCGCGCAACGAGGCCGCCCATGCTGTGGGCGACCAAAATGAATTTCGTCTCCGACGCGGGAATGCCCGTCTTCCGCTCGTGAATCCGCGCGTAATTATCGAGCGCACGCCCCAGGAGCGGCGCGGTCACCGTGGCGATTTCCTGCCGCCAATCGTAGGCGAAAACGAAAAAGTCGGCGCCCTCCGTGTAGGGCTGGAAACCGGGCGTGTCCTGTTCCTCGGTGATGCCCGAAATAAAATCGCCGTAGACGTCGATCGGGCCCGCGGAGACCATCGGCCGCGCCTCAAGCCGATTCGGCATCCGCAGGGCGAGATAGAGGTTCGCGTCGCGGATCGCGTCGAGGCTGCCCCAGACGCACGGCGGATCGGCCTCCCCCTCGGCCAGGTCGGGGTCGTAGAGCTTCGACCCCTCGTAGGCGGGCAGGAAAACCAGCACCTGCGCGTGAAGCGGCGCCTCGGCGCGCAGAAACGGGGAAAAGGAAACGAAGAGCATGAACACCAGAGGCCATCTCATCATCCGGCCTAAAACCAACAAGGGATTCACACGACGCGGGCCGACCTTGAACCCGGCACGAGCGCGTCGGACTGCTCATCGGCATGATAGGAACTACGCACGAGCGGCCCCGATTCGACCACCCGAAAACCGAGATCGAGGCCAAACTGCTTCCAGCGGAAAAATTCCTCCGGCGTCACCCAGCGGTAAAGCGGCAGGTGCTGCGCGGAAGGACGGAGATATTGCCCGAGGGTGAGGATGTCGAGCCTGTCCGCGGCCATGTCGCGCAGCGTCGCGGCGATCTCGGCCTCCTCCTCGCCGATGCCGAGCATCAGCCCCGACTTCGTGACGAAACCGGCGGCCTTCGCGCGGCGCAGCATTTCGAGCGACCGCTCGTACTTCGCCTGCGGCCGGACCATTTTGTGCAGGCGCGGAACGGTCTCGACGTTGTGGTTGAGGATGTCGGGCTTCGCGTCGAGGACCGTCTCCAGGTCCCGCCACCGGCCCTTGAAATCGGGAATGAGCACTTCGATCGCCGTCGCCGGATTTTCCGCGCGCACGGCCCGGATCGTCTCGGCCCAGATCGCCGCCCCGCCGTCGAGCAGCTCGTCGCGCGCCACCGAGGTGATCACCGCGTGCTTGAGGCCCATGAGCCGGATCGCCTCGGCCACCCGGCGCGGCTCGTCGCGGTCGAGCTCGGTCGGACGCCCCGTCTGCACCGCGCAAAAACCGCAGCTTCGCGTGCAGATGTTGCCGAGGATCATGATCGTCGCCGTCTTGCGCGACCAGCACTCGCCGAGGTTCGGGCACTGCGCGCTCTCGCACACCGTGTGGAGCTTGTGCTCGTGCACGATTTTCGTCGTCTCCTGGTAAACCGCGCCGCCCGGAATTTTCGCGCGGAGCCACGCCGGCTTGCGCGCGTTCAGCGGCAGCGCCCCCGCAGCCTCGGCGGGACTGGCGGGAAGGGTCGCGTTGACGGTCTTTTCCATGAATGGATACAGGCTATCCTGCTTTGCCGAAACCTTCAAACATTCTCCGTGGTAACCGTCGACCTCCGGGCGACGGATCGCGTCAGCGACTCTTTAAAAAAGCCTGTCATCCTTCGACAACCCCTTCGACCTCGCTCAGGGCGCGGCTTGCTGCCGCGGCTGGGGAAGGATGACGGACTTCTTTTTGGCGGCTTGTTCTATTGTGCAATGAATTCTACGGTTCATTCCCCATCTTCGATAATACCAATTCACAAACGAGCAGGATCACAATGGTCCCCAGCGAGAACAGCGTCACGATCAGGCAAAAGCGGGCGACCTCGAAAAAAAACCGCGCGCTCGAATTTTCAAGCCTGTCGTAGTGCCTCACGAATAAAAAACGGAACCAGTGCGTCCCCGAAGGCGGCTTCAAAAAGCCCTTCGACCTGAATTCGCGGCGCGCCATTCGAACCCCCAGCATCAGCGCGACGAAGGTGACGAACCAGAAGGCGAGTCCGCAGATTGCGCACAATTCAAGGACCGAAATAAAATCATAGCCCATCGAATTCCTCCCCGATCAATTTCAAAACGTCTCGACGGGCGACCGCCTGCCGTCGTCCGCCGAACGCATCGCAGCAGCTTCCGCGCCGAGCGTATCGACCCGCAGTTGATAGATCTCCCGGTCGACGGCCGCGTGCGCTTCGACGAAAAAATCGAGCGGCGGCGCGAACTTTTCCCGCAAACGCGCGATCCGCCCTTCGGCCTCCGCCGCGCGCGCGGGCGAAATCACATCGAGCGCCTTCGCCGCTTCAGGGATCAGTTCCGGCCGGTGACAGAGCAGCACCAGGTCGTTGCCCGCCTCGATCGCCCGCGTCACCGATTCCCCCAGCCCGTAATGGCCGGCGATCGCGCCCATGTCCAGATCGTCGCTGATCACCGCGCCCGCGTAGCCCCACTCCTCGCGCACAATGCCGTGGATGATCTTCCTCGAAAGCGACGAGGGAAAACCGCTCTCGTCGAGCGCCGGATAATTCCCGTGGCCGACCATCATCGAATCGAGTTCCGCCGCGAGCGCCCGGAAGGGCCTCCACTCGACCTCCTCCAGTTCGCGGCGGCTCCGTTTCACCACCGGCAGATCGTGATGCGGATCGACGGCGGCGCGGGAATAACCGGGAAAATGCTTCCCGCAACTCAGCACGCCCCGTGCGCGCATGGCGCGGTTGAAGGCCCCGGCGTTTCGCGTCACCGTGTCGGCGTCGAGCCCCCAGGTCCGGTTTTTCAGCGAGTTGTCGAGATCGCCCCCGAACGAAACGTCGACCACCGGCGCGAGGTTCAGGTTGAAGCCGAAGAGGCGCAGGATCGCGCCCGTCAGCTCGCCATGCCGCTCGATCAGCCGCGGATCGCCCTTCTCGCGAAGCTGCTTCGCGCTCGGCGGTTCCGCGCCGCATTCCTTCAGCCGCGAAACGCGCCCGCCCTCCTGGTCGATCGTCACCACCGGCGCGCGCTTCACCTCGCCGCGCAGATCGTCGATCAGCTTGCGCAATTGCGCGGGCGCCTTGATGTTCCTCCCGAAAAGAATGAACCCCGCCGGCTCGACTTCCCGGATGATCGCCGCAGTTTTTGCATCGAGCGCGGCCCCGGGCACGCCCATGAGAATATAGTGACCGCCCTTCATTGAGATCGCGATCAGGCTACCAGCAAACCATCCCGGAGCAAGCTTCGCAGAATTTCAGAGGCAACCGTCGACCGCCACACGAGTGTGCCGGGCGACAGTGCCTTCCGGCAACCGCCCCCCACATCCCCGCCCTCCACCGCCCCCCTCCGAACTGCTCGACAAGACCGGAACGACCGATTGTAATTGCCATCCCATGAGCCACGTCCCCGACCCAACCAACATCCAAACCAACATCCCCCCCTCCGATTGCCGCCTCGAATCCGACAGCATGGGGAAAATCCCCGTCCACCGCGACCGCTACTACGGCGCGCAGACGGCCCGCTCGCTCATCCACTTCAACATCGGCTCCGACCGGATGCCCCTCGAAGTCATCCACGCTTTCGGCGTCCTGAAGAAAGCCTGCGCCCTCGTCAACCTCGACCTCGGCAAGCTCACCCCCGAACTGGCCGAACTCATCGTCACCGCCGCCGACGAAGTGGCCGAGGGCAGGCACGACAGCCACTTCCCCTTGCGCGTCTGGCAGACCGGCAGCGGCACCCAGACCAACATGAACGTCAACGAGGTCATCTCCAATCGCGCCATCGAACTCTCCGGCGGCATCCTCGGCTCCAAAAATCCGGTCCACCCGAACGACCACGTGAACATGTCCCAATCCTCCAACGACACCTTCCCCGGCGCCATGTCGATCGCCGCGACCCTCGAGACCGAACGCACCCTGCTCCCCGCCGTGAAGCTCTTTCGCGACGCGCTCGAAATCAAGCAGGAGGAATTCACCAACATTGTCAAGATCGGCCGGACCCACCTGATGGACGCGACTCCCCTCACCCTCGGCCAGGAATTTTCGGGTTACGTCGCCATGCTCGACGCCGACATGAAGCGGATCAAGTCGGTGCTGCCCGGCCTGGCGGAACTCGCCCTCGGCGGCAGCGCGGTCGGCACGGGCCTGAACACCCACCGCGAGTTCGCCAAGCGCGTGGCGCGCAAGATCGGCGAATTGACCGGCTACCCGTTCGTCACCGCGCCGAACAAATTCGCCGCGCTCGCGTCGCACGACGCGCTCGTCATGGCCAGCGGCGCGCTCAAGACGCTCGCCGCGTCGCTGATGAAAATCGCCAACGACCTGCGCTGGCTCGCCAGCGGCCCCCGCTGCGGCATCGGCGAAATCTCGCTGCCCGAAAACGAGCCGGGCTCCTCGATCATGCCGGGCAAGGTCAACCCGACCCAATGCGAGGCGATGACCATGGTCGCCGTGCAGGTGATGGGCAACGACGCCGCCATCGGCTTCGCGGGATCGCAGGGCAACTTCGAGCTCAACGTCTTCAAGCCCGTGATGATCTACAACTATCTCCACTCGCTGCGGCTCATGGCCGATTCGTGCCGCTCCATGGTCGATCACTGCGTCGTCGGCATCCAGCCGAACCTGGACCGGATCGCCCATTTCCTCAAGGAATCGCTCATGCTCGTCACCGCCCTCAACCAGAAGATCGGCTACGACAAGGCGGCCGAAATCGCCAAGACCGCGCACAAGGAACACGCGACCCTGCGCGACACCGCGATCAAGCTCGGCTACCTGACCGGCGAGGAATTCGACGCCATCGTCCGGCCCGAGGAGATGACCCATCCGTGAGGAAACTCGCCCGCGCCCTGGCCCGTCTCGTCTTTGGCAACGAGGGGCTTTCGCGCCGGCTCGAACGCATCCCCTGGGCCCACGCCCTGGCGCGACGCCTCCGCCTGCGCGAATGGATGAACGCGGCCCTGGCGCGCTACCCCATCCGGCGCGCGTTGCAGGGTTCCGGGGTCGTCTATTCGGTCGAGAACTTTGAAACCCTCGCCGTCGAGCGGACCTATTTTGGCAATCCCCTTTTGACCGGGATTCTCGCCGCCAATCCGCCCGCCACGTTCATCGATCTCGGCTGCAACTCGGGCATCTTCCCCTGTACGATCGCCCATGCCGCCCATGGCCGCGCTCCGCGCGGCCTTTGCGTGGATGCCAACGCGGCTCAAGTCCAACTGGCTCAAAAAAATGTCGCCCTCAACCGCTGGCCCGGCGTTCACGTTCTCTGCGGCCTCGTCGGGGGCGTCCATCCCGAAAAAAACGAAGCCGATTTTTTTCTGGCCCCGACCAGCCTCGGCTCCTCGCAGTTCGCCTACCGGGAAACGGAGAGCGGATATCCCCTCGACTGGAAACGCGTCGTGGTGCCCACGCTCCGCGTTGAATCGGCCTGGACGCGGCTCTTCGGAGCGGACCTCCGTTGCGAATGCCTCAAGGTCGACATCGAAGGCAGCGAGATGAATTTCTTCCGTCAGGAAACCGGCCTGCTCGCCCGCGTCGACACGATCCTCCTCGAATGGCACATCTGGGCCACGACTCGCGATGAAATCGTGCGATTTCTCGACGGGCGAAATTTTCGGCTCGAACAGACAATCGAAAACGAACCGCGCCACGGCGTTCTCTTTTTCCGAAATCGTCGAAGGACAAAAGAGAGTGGAGAATAGGGGATTCGAACCCCTGACCTTCTCATTGCGAACGAGACGCTCTACCAACTGAGCTAATTCCCCATTTACATACAATACAACAACTTACGTATAGATTTAAAACTCCAATTTTCCTCTTGTCCACCAGTTTTATCCACTGTAGGACAAAATGCAGATGAAAGAGCAACCGACGGGCGGCAGCTTTGAGAAGGTAGGAGAATGTCTCTATCGTTATTCATCGACGGGAGGGTATTATGCCCGAGTCAAATCGGCGGGCAAGGAAATCCGTCGTAGTCTCGTCACCACGGATCGCGACCTGGCTATAACGCCGGTTGGCCAAACTTAAAGACGACCTGCTTAAGATCGATTCCGCCAAGGGCAAGACCACCCTCGCCGAACTTTGCGACCAGTACCTAAAAACGGTCCAGCATCAAAAGGCAAAAACCATTGTCAGGAAAACTGCCATCGTTCAACGGATCAAAACGGATTGGCCCAACGGCTCGGCTTTCCAAGTTGCTGCGACTTGGTTTATCGCGTCAATTAGTTTCCGAAATTTTGAGGCTGTGTCGGCATCAATATCCGAAAGCTTTTGTTTGCCTACCCCCCCGCACGCATCGCAGAGAAACAGAGTCCTAATGAAGGTGAATGTTCGGTGCGAGGCCTTCTTGATTTTGTATTGTAGCGCCATCTCACGAGCTTTATCGACGTAAACAAAGTTCATTAAGATGCGACTTTTATAATGTTACGTAATACTAATCTGAGCACATAGTCACATTTTTCAACCGGCGTTTATAAACCAGCCTTACAGGCATTTTCTCAAAGCGCGTCCACTGCCCATTCCAAATACCCTTTGCATCCTGCACCAAGCTACAGGTCGTTACTTCTTCACAAGAGATAATTAGCGTCATTTTCCCCTTTTCTTCCTTCACATCCCAAAATATCTCGTGATCCGCAGCGCCCCCGCCAATTCGTCCGTCCGTTAAAAATGACATCGGGCGTAAATCGTACCCCACGCGATCATACAAAAACTCTCCGTCCATCAACTTTTTGGCAATAGCCAATTCGCGAGGCGACTTGGCTATTTTCGTGGAAAACCTGGCAACTCCACACAGATTAGAAACCCAAAGCGTCTGTAGCTTCTCCAAATAAGCAAAACATTGGTCTTCATGTATAAATTCCTTAATGCGAGGATTTTTTTCGAATAAATCCCATTTCGGCCTGGTTCGATGCTGAAAAAGCCTATTCCCCTCGAAATCATGCTGGCACATCGTCCCTACTTCCAAGCCATAAATCCACTTATCAGTCATCGCATAGGGCTGATCTATCCTGCGAAATGCCATGTGGAAGGTTTCCTTATCTCCATGCATATGCCTATAATAGTAATCGGAATGCTCATTCATGTGCATAGTTATTTGCAGGGCCTTCCAACACTGTCGTTTGTTCACGAATATTTGGCCGCTTTCAAACTCTGGCTCATCGCGATACTTGACTCCGCAAATATCCCAAATAGTTTTGTCACGAGAGAGTCGCCCATAATCCGGCCAGAAAATCGCGCCATGCGCCTTATATTCCGGCGTATCAAAGAGATATTCAGGATTTCGAACGCAAACATTATCCGCATCAAGACTTAGAACCTCCTCAAACCTTGAATGAATAATCGAATAGGGTTTTATTTCCCATCCCCCTAAAATGCGGGCGGGATACTCCTTCGCCACCGTTAATCCGTCGATACATTCAACATCTAAGGGTTCAATTAAACGGCGCATTCCATCGTGCATTTCCTTGGGCCCCAAATGCCAAAGTTGAATCGGCAACCTGCACCCCAAGTACCGCAGCATATGGATGCAAATCCATGCGCAAGTATAGTATTTCACTCCCCCGCCACATATCACGATTCCCCTTCCTTTAAACCTATTCTCTGGATACTCGTAGCGCGTATTTACGGCATTTTCCAGCAAGTCCCAATGATATTTTTGCTCCTGATTCATGCTTTTGCTTTTATGCGACTTGAGCGACTATATTCCAGGCAATGTTGCTTGTCGCTTTCAAAGTCGAGCCTGATAATTCAATAATACGAGCGGCTTTTTTCGCCTGTTTTTATTGAGATATTGGACGACTTGCCCATTAAAACATGTCTCGATTCTCTGAATTACCATTTTCGCCGTAATCATATCCATACAACTCGGTAAGGTTCCAACAACATTTTCACAAAGATTTGCCCGCTTGTCTTTTTCATTTCCATCGCCAAGAGAGATCGTTCTTGATTTCTACGCGAAACTTGGGATGGAGGATGTCACGGTGGTGGGAGCCGATGAAATGAATCGACGCAAAAACACCCCTGCGTCAAAATGAATCGTTACGCAACCGTGTTCTCCATGACCTCGGAAAGGAGGGGATGTGGCGCGGCAAGTGGAAACACAGCGGTGAAATGCCGATCGAACTTGAACCACTCTCCACCCGATGACCTCTGCAATTGCCCTTACGCCTCGTCGCCGCCATGCTTTCGCCACATTTTTGTGCGGCGACGATCCTCGATACCTGACGGCGGCCCGCCTGCTCGTCTGGCAGTTGCGCTGCGCGCCGAAAACGTGCTCGCCGGATGTGCCGGTTGTTGTGCTGGTGACCCCGGAAGTGCCGGAGTCGCACCGAAAGCAGTTGATTGAACTCGGATCCATCGTGCATGTGGTCGAGCCGTTGAGCGCACTCGGATGGGGGCCGCCGGGTGATGCACGCTGGAAACAAGTGCTTGCCAAGCTGCGACTGTGGGAAATGATCGAGCATGACCGCATAGCCTTCCTTGACGCTGATACCATCCTGTTGCAACCGATGTCTGGCATCTTCGACGACCCGGCCACGGCGGATGGCGCCACAGGAGAAGGGGCCGTCCGTTTTGATGAAGGGCAACCACCCGGTTCCTATGTGTTTGCTGCAATCACGCAGATACACTTTACGCATGAATCGTGGCCTCCGGGTTGCCCCAACGAGAACTATCTCAACTCGGGTTGTTTTGTGCTGCGTCCCTGCCGGGCACTTTTTGAACACTACCTCGCCCTGCTCCGCACATCAGACGGACGAATTAACCAGACGTTTCCCGATCAGAATTTGCTCAACTACGCGCACCGCCGAGACGGCCCCATGCCCTGGCGAGCCTTGAATCCCCGTTGGCATGTACAGTATCCGACCGTTGAAGATTTAATTGCCACACGCAACGTAGCAGCCCTGCATGACAAATGGTGGAAGCCGGAAAACGTGAACGCAGGCGAGGGTCTTTCTACATTATACCGGAAATTAATTGCGAGCTTGAATGCCGCAAAGTATCACTAAATCCAAGTGTAGTTTGATATTGACGGAAAATGGGTTTTCTTGCAGCAATAATAGCAGAGCCGGGAGCAGTCGCGTTTCTTACTCTGTTAGCAGGGAGTTCAGGGTGAAAGACCCAAAGGACTCTCGAGGTTGGTGAGGACAGCCGTTTGGAGGGGTGGGACCTTGCGTCGAAACGTTCGGATGAATAAGGGAAAGT
>DASZIP010000022.1:0-461319 GCA_035948935.1 Methylacidiphilales bacterium
CCTTCGGGCCGGGGCTCTTTTGCCTTGCGGCTTTGTCGCTCGCTCGTCACGTAGCTGCGGCTATGCTCCTCACTCGGCTCCGCGCCGCAAGGCAAAAGCCCTCCCGGCGCGGCCCCGACGATTTATGAGATAGACTCTAGGGTGTGTTAGCGAATAGGACGAGGCCCCGCTCTCAGCGAAGTCGAAGCGGTTCTACCCATTCCGAATCTTCACCGACGCCTCCGCCAGAGCCGCTATGCGCCCGGCCGTGTCGGTCGTCGGCTCCTTTTTCGAGTTGAAATCATCGCCCTTCGCGTAGACGAAGCGCGGAATGATCAGGCATCGGAAATCGAGCATCAGGCTGTTGGCCAGGCCCATGATCGACATATAGCTCGACGCGCCGCCCGCTGCGCAAAGGAACCCGACCGTCTTGTTTTCCCAGGCGCTGCCGGTCAGCTCGACCAGGTTTTTCGCCGTGGCGTTCGCGTCGTAATTATAAATGGGCGTCGCCACGACGATCACCCGCGCCCCCTCGATCAGCGCCGACAACGTCCTCACATGGGGATGTTCGTAGGCGGCCTCGCCGTCGCACAGCGGCAGCACATACTCGCGCAAATCGACCAGTTGATGCGAAACGCCGAGTTTCTCGTAAGCCGCGCGCAACGTCTCCGCCATCACCCGGCTCCGGCTCGCCGAACGGAGCGATGCGGAAATAATCAGGTATTCGGAAGAAATGGTTTTTGCCATGAGATCGCTGGAAGCATCCCCGAACGCCCTCCTTCCGTCAAATTTCTCCTATCCTCTTAATCTTGTTAATCCCGTCCAAAAAGCTAGACTTCTTCTCCGGGAGGGCTTGTGGCGAAATGGCAGACGCGTCGGATTTAGGTTCCGATCCCGCAAGGGGTGGGGGTTCAAATCCCTCCAAGCCCATCTCGCTAATCGCTACTTGCGACCATTGTTGCCGCCACCAGGGTGCGTTGAACGACGACGACGCGCACTCCTTAATGGATCATAATCTGCTTTGCTAATGTCTTTGGCAGCTATCCCTAAATCCCCTCGATAGGCAGGATGCGCTAAAAATATAGGCCACGGAAGCCATTTAAGCCAAACCCCGGAACCGGCCAAGCCAGCCCGCATACCGCCATCCGCGCCTGCGTCACCGGGATCACGCCGCACCCGGAACGACCCGGGCGGCTTTGCCGAGGGGTTGGTGGAGGAGCGAGTCGACGATGGTTGCCGCGGCGTGGGGACGTCCGAAGGCGAGGGCCTTGGCGCGCATGGCGGCAAGCTGGGCGGGCTGGTCGAGGAGGCCGTCGATCTTGTAGGCGAGGGTGGTGAATTCGTTGCATTTGAGGGCGATCCCTTTTTCGAGGAGGTGATCGCTGTTGCGTTCCTCCTGGCCGGGGATGGGTGCGACGATGACCATGGGCAGGCCGGAGGCGAGCGATTCGGCGGTGGTGAGGCCGCCGGGTTTGCCGATGAAGAGATCGGACATCTGCATCCACTTGTGCATTTCGTCGGTGTAGCCGAGGACGCGGAAGGTGAGGCCGGGCCGGGCGGCTTCGATGGCGCGGGCTTGTTGCTCCATTCCCGTTTGCATTTCGGTGTTTTTGCCGCAGATGACGATGGCCTGCGCGGGGTGGCGGAGGCGGGCGAGTCCGTCGAGGACGCCGGCGGCGGGGCTGACGCCGAGCGCGCCGCCGGAGATGAGGAAGAGGGGGCGCTCAAGGTCGAATCCGGCCTGGCGTCGGAGGTCGTCGCGATTTCCGGGCTGGCCGAACGCGGGGTCGATGGGGATGCCGCTGACGGTGATGTTGTCGCCGGGGAGGCCGAGGTTTTCGAGGTGGACTTTGCTTTCCTCGAGGGCGACGAAGTAGCGGTGGAAAGTGCGGCAGAGCCACATGGCATGGACGTCGAGGTCGGTGACGACGATGGAGAGGCGGGCGTTGAGTTTGCCCTTGCTGATGAGGTAGGCGATGATTTCCGCTGGGAGGAAATGGGTGCAGACGGTGATGTCGGGCTTGAACCGGGCGATGAAGCGTTCGAGCGGGCCGGTGTTGAGGCGGTCGAGCATGAGGCGCATGCGGTCGGTTTTCCACGGTTCGTCGGTGGTATTGTAGACGATGCCGAGGATGGTGGGCGCGCGCTGGACGAGCTGGATGTAGAGCTTCGAGTAAAAATCGCGAAAGAGGCGGTTGGTGAAGCGCAGCGCGTCGACGTTGCGGACTTCGCCGACGTCGGGCTGTTGGCGGAAGACTTTTTCGAGGGCCTCGGCGGCGCGGACGTGGCCGGTGCCCGCGCTGGCGGAGAGGATCAGGACCTTCCGGCCATTCGGGTTGGACGAAGGGTGGATCCTCAGGACGTCGGAGGCTTTTTTGGTGCGGAGAAACCTGTTCTTGAAATTGGTCATTCCCCTGGCGAAGGAGCTTTCGATGGTCTTGGGTTTGGGGAGGTCCACAGCTCGAAAGGTAGACGATTTTACGACGGGTGGGGAGAGAAGTTTACGCCGGGGGGCGCCCACCGTGAAAGCCGGAAAGACGGCCGCAAATCAATGAGACGTTTTTTTGAGTCCGCCGATGAAGAGGCAGTGGACGCCGCCGAACTGGAGGCTGTCCTGCACGCCGAGCCAGCGTTCCTTGATCGGCTGGCCCGCCACGTAGGTGCCGTTGGTGGAACCGAGGTCGGTGAGGAAGACGCCGCTGCGGGAATATTCGAGGCTGGCATGGCGCTGGGAGATCGTCGGGTCGTTGATGACGATGTCGTTGGCGGTCGAGCGCCCGACGTAGGCGAGGCCGGGCCGGATGGGGAAGGTCTTGATTTCGGTGCCGAGGGTGATGCGGAGATAGGGGTTGGTCGGGGCGAGGCGGATCGGCTGGGTCACGCTTTTATCGGCGTCGTTCAATTGCTCGTCGCGGACGCGGGCGGCTTCGCAGAGGACTTCCATGTAGGATTGTTTGATGGTCTGGCGCTGGGCCTTTTCGCCGACGAGGAACTCGGTCTGGGGATCGGTGAGGTTGATGAGGGCGATGGCCGCTTCGACGCCGGAGCGGACGCCGAATTGGGCGTCGACGATTTCGCCGTCGATCATGTTGATGCGCGCGGGAGGCGGGACGTTGGTGATGTAGATTTCGCCGGTCTTGCGTCCGAGGCCAAATGCCTGGATTTGTTCGGCAATGCTGAGGAGATTGCCCAGCTTGACGGTATCCCTGCGTAAATCGGAAGGCATTGTGTGAGTATAGTTGCAATTAGGCGTAAGGTCGAGTTTTTCCAAGGTGCCGTGCACGGCAGGTGCTGCGCACGGCAGTAAAGCTTCGCCAGAAAAATGCCGCCCTTCGCGGGAGTTTCGACGCGACCTGCTCGGAACTTTCGGATAGCGTTCCATGAATGTCGTCTATGTCCGGAAAACTTTATGTCGTGGCGACGCCGATCGGGAATCTGGAGGACATGACGCCCCGGGCCGTGCGCGTGTTGCGGGAGGTCGATCTGATCGCAGCGGAGGACACGCGGCATACGGGGCATTTGCTGGCGCGGTTCGAGATTCGGAGGCCGCTGATCAGTTATCACCAGTTCAGCGAGGCGAAGCGGACGGCGGAGTTTTTGCGGAAGTTCGAGGAGGGGGAGTCGATCGCGCTGGTGTCGGACGCCGGGTTGCCGGGCGTGAGCGATCCGGGCGAGCGGCTGATCCGGGCGGCGGTCGAGGCGGGGGTGCCGGTGGAGGTCGTGCCTGGGGCGTCGGCGCCGCTGCTGGCGCTGGCCGGTTCGGGTTTCCCCATGGCGCCGTTTTATTTCGGGGGTTTTCTGCCGGTGAAGAGCGGGCAGCGGCGCAGGGAATTGGAGGCGGCTTCGGCGCGCGGCTGCACGAGCATCTACTTTGAATCGCCCTATCGGATTGTGCGGATGCTGGAGGATGCGGCGGCGGTTGTTCCGGAGGCGCGGCTTTGCCTGGCGCGGGAGTTGACGAAGAAGTTCGAGGAGTACCGGCGCGGAACGGCGGCGGAATTGCTCGCGCATTTCCAGGAGCATCAACCAAGAGGGGAGTTTTGCGTGGTGATTGCGGCGAAGGACGACTGAGGGGAGTCGGACCAAATGACCAAATTTCAAAAATTTGGTCTGGTTCCTACCCGACTAACACCAGCAGAATGCAGGTCAGGACGATATTTCCGAGGGAGATGGGGAGGATGCATTTCCAGCCGAGGCCCATGAGCTGGTCGTAGCGGAAGCGGGGGAGGGTCCAGCGGATCCAGATGAAGAAGACGATGAAGGCGCACATCTTGATGAGGAAGACGACGGGATAGACGAGGAGACTCCACGCGCTGGTTTGGAGGGACATGTAGGTGTCCCAGGGCAGGCTCCAACCCCCGAGGAAGAGGGTTACCATGAGGCACGAGGCGACGATCATGGCCGCGTATTCGCCGAGGAAAAAGAGGGCGAATTTCATGGCCGAATATTCGGTGTGATAGCCGCCGACGAGTTCGGTTTCGCTTTCGGGGAGGTCGAACGGAAGGCGGTTGGTTTCGGCGAAGGCGGAGACGAGGAAGATGATGAACGAGACGAGCATGGGAATCCAGAGGACGTAGCTGGCGAACGTCTGGTTGTGCCAGGTGGCGAGAAAAGGGAGGACGGTCCAGCCGTGATCGACCTGATACTGCACGACGTCGGAGAGGCGCAGGTTGCCCATGACGAGGAAGATGGGGATGACGGAGAGGCCCATGGAGACTTCGTAGGAGATCATTTGCGCGCTGGAGCGGATGCCGCCGAGGAAGGGGTACTTGGAGTTGGAGGACCAGCCGGCCAGGACGATGCCGTAGACGCTGAGCGAGGCGATGGCGAAAACCAGGAGGACGCCGATGCCGACGTCGGCGATGACGCCGGGCGATTTCATCGTGTAGTTGAAAAAGGGGAGGGTGATGTCGTGCGTGCTGGAAAACGGAATGACGCAGATGGTGAGGAGCGCCGGGACCATGGCCATGGCGGGGGCCATCCAGAAATAGAGCTTGTTGACGTGGGCGGGGGTGAATTCCTCCTTGAGCATGAACTTGAGCGCGTCGGCGAGCGGCTGGCCGAGGCCCCACCAGGTCCACTTCGGCATGGTGAAGAGGCCGAGGATGTTGACGCCGCCGAGCGGAATGCCGACGCGGTTCGGGCCGATGCGGTCCTGGATCGCGGCGCTGATCCGGCGCTCGGCCATGACGGTGTAGGAGACGAGGCCGAGGATGACGTTGACCAGGACGAAGATTTTGATGAGCGAAACGAAAACGTCGGGCACCCAAAGCGGGATGCTGGCGGGCAGGTCGGCGAAGAGGAGGGGAGGGGAATTAGACATGAGGAACATGAAGGACATGAGGATGGTTAAGGCAAGGCTTGCCCCAATTTTCTTTCACAACGAGGGCGCACGAAGCGGGCAAAACGCGGAGCGATGATGAAACAGGCTGTAGAAAACAATGTGAGGATCAAAACGTATACAAGAAGAAGTTGTCCTTGTTCTGAGTTTTCTATATGGGTCACATGAGCCTCATGGAGCGAATAAAGCACTGCCGCTGCCACAGCGGCAAAATTAAGTCCGAAGATGGGAAAGACGATCAGGGTGACTAACTCAAAACAGTCTGCCTTTTTCATGTGCTTCATGTTCCTCATGTCTAAACCGCAACTTGTGCTGATTGGCCAAGTTTCAAGTCGATGCCGAGGTCGCCGATTTTGCTGAGACTGAGACCGGCGAAGGCGGGGCTGGCTTCGGCCATGGCCTTGAAGACTTCCTCGATGGTGTGGATGCCGTTGCCGCCGCCGAGCGCCGCTTTGAGCTGGAGGAGAATCTGCCAGTCGTCCATGGCCTGGCCGGGGGGAGGGATCGCCTTGTTGAGGCGCTGGAGCCGTCCCGTGCCGTTGATCATCGAGCCCCGCTTTTCAGCGAAGCTGGCGCCGGGCAGGACGTAATCGGCGAGTTTCGAGGTGGGGCAGGGGAGGATCGATTGGACGGCGAGCACTTTCACCTTTTGCAAGGTGGCCAGGGGCCAGCCGGCGTCGCCCATCAGATTTTCATGGAGGACGAAGAGCGACTGGATGCGGCCCGTTTCGATGCCGTGCCGGATTTGAGCGAGGGTTTTGCCCTGGTCGGAAAGCCCGAAAATTTCGAGGCCGTTGGTGTTGGGGTTGAGGTCGGCGCTGCGAAGGATGCCGTCGGCCTTGCCGAGACGGGGGACGATGTCGGTGAGGACCGCTTCGCCGCCGAGGAGCTGGCGGATTTCGCCGAGGAGAAAAGCTTCTTCGTTGGTGAGGCGGCCCGAGGCGACGATGGCGATCTGGTTGGGTTGAAATTCGCGCAATTGCGAGGCGAGGCGGGGGATGATTTCGCTCCAGGGCGTCGCAAGTTTGCCGTGGCCGACCCTGGCGACTGGTTCGGTGAACCGTTCGGGACTGTGGATATAATGGAAGCCGAGCCGGCCCTGGTCGCACATCCATTCCGAGTTGACCGCCTCGTTGCCGCGGGGGGTCTGGCGATAAACGAGTCCTTCGCGGCTGCCGACGATCGTGTTGCAGCCGGTGGCGCAGCCGGTGCAGATGCTTTTGGTTTCCTTGAGGAACCAGACACGCATCTGAAACCGGAAATCCTTGCTGGTGAGGGCGCCGACGGGGCAGATGTCGACGGTGTTGAGCGAGTAATTATTGTCGAGCCGCTTGCCGGGATGGACGGCGAGGGTGGTGTGGCTGCCGCGGTCGATGAAGCCGAGAACATCGTCGTCGACCATTTCCTTCGAGAAACGGATGCAGCGCGAGCACATGATGCAGCGTTCGTCGTCGAGGACGATCCGCTCGCCGATGTCGACCCGCTTCGGTTTCTTCACCTTCTCGTCGGTGAATCGGCTCCCCTCGTGGCCGTACTGGACGGAGTATTCCTGGAGCTTGCATTCGCCGGCCTGGTCGCAGATGGGGCAGTCGAGCGGGTGGTTGATGAGGAGAAATTCCATGACGCCCTTGCGGCACTCGTCGACGAGGGGCGATTCGGTGCGGATGCCCATGCCTTCGGCGACGAGCGTGGCGCAGCCGATCTGCGGGCGGGGCATCCAGGAAATTTCGGGTTTGCCGTCGACGGCGAGGACGGGTTTGCGCTGGGCGTCGAGCTTGGGCATGCCGAGTTCGATCAGGCACATGCGGCAGTTGCCGGAGATGGAGAGCTTGGGGTGGTAGCAGTAGTGCGGGACGAATTTCGCGGCGCGGCGGGCGGCTTCAACGGCGTTGAGGCCCTTGGGAAATTTCATCCAGACGCCGTCGACCTGCACGTTGAGGAGCGGGGCGTCGGCGGGCGTGTGGTCGTGGTCGAACGGATTTTTCATAAGCTCAGGATGACCCATGCGCCGGGCCGTGGAAGACCCGGCGCAAAGGTTTTCAGACCGGCTTAGGAATTCGGCTTGACCGGTTCCGGAGCTGGTGGGGGCGGCGCCGCCGGCGGGGGAGTGTTATCCGAGCAGGCGGAGACGAGCGCGGCTGACAGGGTCACCGCGCAGATGAGTGCGAAGAGTTTCAGGTATGACTTCATAGGTTTATTTCCGACTTTGGTTTGGGTTAGACTTACAAGCGTTTATGTTAGCGGGAAGTTGGCGCGGGGCAAGGCTCCGGCTGATTTTTTAGGCGTGCTCCAGTTTCGTTTCGGGCGCGGAGGCCGGTTTTTTGGAGACGGTCGAGCCGTTGCCGAGGGCGCGGCTTTCAAATTCGTCCCTGAATTTTTCGACGAAACTCTGCACCGGCCATGCGCAGGCTTCGCCGAAGGCGCAGATGGTCCTGCCCGCGATGTTGTCGGCGACGTTGGTAAGCAGGGTGACGTCGTCGGGATGGCCGCGACCGGCGGAGAGGCGGCCGGTGACTTTCTTCATCCAGAGCGAGCCTTCGCGGCAGGGCGTGCACTGGCCGCACGATTCGTGGGCGTAGAACGTGGCGATGTTGGCCAGGCATTCGACCATGTCGCGGGTTTCGTCCATGACGATGACGCCGCCGCTGCCGGCCATCGAGCCGGCCGCGGCGAGGGTGTCGAAATCGAGCGGGATGTCCTCCAGGCCGAGATCCTTTTCCTCGATCGTGCCGTCGGGTTTCTTCGTCTTGATTTTGTAGCGGTCGCCGGCCTTCATCACCTTGGCCGAGGAGCCGCCGGGGATGAGCGCCTTGAGTTTGCGGCCGCCCTTGATGCCGCCGCAGACATCGTTGAGGAGCTGGCCGATGGTGAGCGCTCCGACTTCAAATTCGTAGTAGCCCGGTTTTTCGACATCGCCGCTGACGCAGAGGAGCCGCGTGCCGGTGTTGTTGGGCCTGCCGAGCTTCGCATAGGCCGCACCGCCCATCGCGACGATGTGCTTGATGTTGCACAGCGTCTCGACGTTGTTGACGATGGTGGGGCACATGTAGAGGCCGAGGACGGCGGGGAAGTAGGGGGGCTTGATGCGCGGGTAGGGGCGCTTGCCTTCGAGCGATTCGATGAGGCCCGTTTCCTCGCCGCAGATGTAGGCGCCGGCGCCGCGATGGACGTAAATTTCAAGGTCGAAGGCGGAGCCGCAGATTTTTTTGCCGAGGAAGTTTTTCGCCTTCGCCTCGGCGATGGCCTTTTCGAGGATTTTCGCGCCGAGGGTGAATTCGCCGCGGATATAGATGTAGGCGAGGTGGACGTTGTTGGCGTAGCAGGCGATGATCATGCCCTCGATCATCTGGTGCGGGTCCTTGTAGATGATCTGCTTGTCCTTGAAGGTGCCGGGCTCCGATTCGTCGGCGTTGCAGATGAGGTAGACGGGCTTGGTGTTTTTGGCGGGATCGATGAAGCCCCACTTGGTTCCGCAGGGAAATCCCGCGCCGCCGCGTCCGCGCAGGCCGGAGGCCTTGACCTCGGCGACGATGTCGGGGCCGCGCATGGTGAGGGCTTTCTTGAGCTCCTTGTAACCGCCGTGGCGGAGGTAGCAATCGATGTCGATGGTGTACCCGGGCTGGTCGATGTTTTTGAAGATGAGTCTGTTTTCAGCGATGGGCATAAGCGGATGGCGGAAGACCAAATTACCAAATTTACTAAATTACCAAATTATTTAAGAAATAACCTCGAAGTTTAAGTGTGGAGGTTGGGCGGTTCTTGTTTTTTCTGGTAGTGAAGCGTTTTAGTTCGAAATTCCATGCTTGTGGCGCCGAAATTAATTAAAAGCCCTTCCTCTATTTTCGTGACAGCCAGATAATTGATGAGTTGGGCTGCGTGGGCCGATGTCAAAGTTTCCACGGCTTTGAGTTCAACGATTAACTTTTTTTCGATGATTATATCCGCCTGAAAAACTCCGACCTCGGTTCCCTCGTACATCACCGAAAGGATCGGGTGGCATTTAAAAGAGATATTTGCTTTGCGCAACTCGATAACCAAGGCGTTCCTGTACACGGTCTCAACAAACCCGCAGCCGAGTGTGCGATGAACTTTCATGGCTAGGCCGACAATCTGTTGTGCCAGCAAGTCGTGCGGTTGTTGCGTGGCAAATACCCTATTTTTCATTTGGTAATTTGGTTAATTTGGAAATTTGGTTATGCAGTGTATTTCAAAAGAAGCTCGTCGGCGCGGGAGCGGGTGACGTTTTCGTAGAAGTCGTCGTTGATCATGATGACGGGCGCGGTGCCGCAGGCGGCGAGGCATTCGACGAACTCGACCGAGTATTTGCCGTCGGGGCTGAGGGCGAGGCCGTGCGGGTCCGGTTCGGCGGTCTTGCATTTTTCGCGGAAGTAATCGCAGAGCGCGTAGCCGCCGCCGAGGGCGCACGAGAGCGTGCGGCAGACTTTGATCTGGATTTTGCCCGCCGGATGCTGCCGGAACATCGGGTAGAAGGTGACGAGTTCGAGGATGTTGATCGGTTGCAGGCCGAGTTTGGCGGCGATCCATTCGATGCCTTCGGGCGAGATGTAGCCTAAGGTCTCCTGCCAGAGATGGAGCAGCGGCAGCGACGCGCTCCGTTTCGAGACGGGGTAATGGGTGATCAGTTCATCGGCCTGAGCTTCGAAGCCGTTGGGCAGCGCGGGCGTGGGATGATGAGGCTCGACCGCGCCGGGATAGACCGCCTCGGGCGGGATCGTTTGCGTGGCGGGATCGACGACGGGGCTGAGGCTTTTGGAGGTCATGATTTGGCTCCGGAAACGAATTCGGCTTTGAAGACGGTACCATTGAGGAAGATGACGCGGCCTTCGCCGCCCCATCCGGGATAGTGATCGACCTCGCCGCTGATGGTCTGATCGGCGGTTTGGGATTGTTCAATGCGGGCAGGGCGGCCGAGAATGGCTTCAACCTGGTCCTGGCTCATGGCGGGTTTGATCTGCGCGATTTTATCGGGGGTGACGGAGGAGGTGCAGGCGGCCAGCGCGCAAGCGCTTCCTAATAGGGTTGTCATCCTGAGCTTGTCGAAGGATCTCTTGCCATTTGTCCATGACAAGCCGCTCCGGGCAGAATAGTTAGAGGTCCCTCGACAGGCTCGGGATGACGATCTTTTATTAAAATCGCTTTCGCGAGCCGTTGCCATGTGCGCAGATGCCATCTGAGAGATCATTTGAAATCCCCCTGCGTGGCGATCACCTTGTCGTCGAGGAAGGTGATTTTGACGTCGGATGTGTCGGTGTGATAGGTATAGGTCGTGCCGGTAATACCGAGTGCTCCGCCGGTTTGCGAGCTGGTCGGGTCGCCGAGAATCTCTTTCACTTCCACGGTCGTCATCCCGTTGTGGATTTTTTGGAGATTGTCCTCGGTGAGCCTGGAGCAGGCGGTGACCAGGAGAAGGGCGGCAATGGCAAGGAGCGTTGTGTGGATGGTTTTCATGATGGTTACCGGTCGCATTCTCCCATGACGAAATCGAGGCTGCCGAGAATCGCGACGACGTCGCTCATCATGTGGCCGGGCAGGAGTTTTCCCAGGATGCTGAGGTTGACGAAGGAGGGCGCGCGGATTTTGAGGCGATAGGGCACGCCGCCGCCCTTGCTCTGGATGTAGAAGCCGAGTTCGCCCTTCGGGTTTTCGGCGCCGAAGTAGACTTCGCCCACGGGCGCCTGGATGCCCTCGGTGACGAGGATGAATTGGTGGATGAGTTCCTCCATTTTGGTGAGGACCTTCTCCTTGTGCGGAAGAAAACCCTTGCCGTCGCCGACGTTGATCGGTCCGCCGGGGAGCGTGTTGAGCGTCTGCTCGATGATATGGACGCTCTGGCGCAATTCCTCGAGGCGGCAGAGGTAGCGGTCGTAGGCGTCGCCGACGGAGCCGAGCGGCACCGAGAAGCCGTACTCGGAATAAGTGAGGTAGGGCCGGGCCTTGCGGACGTCGTAGTTGACGCCGCTGCCGCGAAGGTTCGGGCCGGTGAGGCCGAAGTCGATGGCGTCCTCCTTCGAGATAATGCCGACGCCCTGGTTGCGATCGACGAAAATTTTGTTGCGGGTGAGGAGCGTGTCGAACTCGTCGATCTTGCCCTTGAACTGCTCGGCAAACGCCTTGCACTGGTCGGTCCAGCCCGGAGGCAGGTCGCGGATCTGGCCGCCGACGCGGGTGTAGCTGGTGGTGAAGCGGGCACCGGTGAGCGATTCGATCAGGTTGTAGATTTTTTCGCGCTCGGTGAAGGCGTAGAGGAAAAAGGTCATGGCGCCGGTGTCCATCGCCAACGCGCCCATGCCGAGCAGATGCGCGGAGATGCGGGCCAGCTCGCAACAGATGACGCGGATGACCTGGCCGCGCGGCGGGACGGTCCACCCCATGAGCTTTTCAACGGCGAGGGCGTAGGCGACGTTGTTGGCCAGCGGGGCGAGGTAGTCGAGGCGGTCGGTGTAGGGGACGAACTGGTTGTAGGTCATGTTCTCGGCGATTTTTTCGTCGCCGCGGTGGAGATAGCCGATGTCGGGCACGGCCTTGGTGACGATTTCGCCGTCGAGTTCGAGCAGGATGCGCAGGACGCCGTGGGTGCTCGGATGGGAGGGTCCCATGTTGAGGATGAGCTTTTCGCCCAGAGGCCCGGTCTCGGCCTGCGCCTGCTCAAGCTGCCGCGCGGCGCGCGCCACGCTGTCGGGTGTTTCTAGAATGGTCTCAGGCATATGCGAAAAAATTTTGACGAAATTAACGGAATGGACGGAATTACTGCTGAAGATTGGGAGGCTCCGGCATTCCGGGATGAAGCCGGGTCTTGGTTTTAAATTCAAGTTTTCTCGGGCCGAAATTCAGCAGCAGGCCAAGATCGATCTTGGAAATGGCGAGATAATTCACCAACTGTACGGAATGAGCGATGGCCAATGAATCAACGGCCTTGGCTTCAACTATCAGACGGTTATCGATGACTAAATCGGCGATATAGCATCCGATTTCCATATTTCGGTAGGTGACCGTAAAGCGTTTCTGACGTTCATACGGAATGCGGGCCTCTTTCAATTCAACGATGAGGCCGCCAACGTAGAGAGACTCCAAAAGCCCACAACCAAGGTTATTATAAACATCCATGGCGAGGCCGATGATTCGTTTGGCCAACTGCTGATCCGTATCGTTCTGCATTTGGAGTCTGTTAATCATTCCGTAAATTCCGTTAATTCCGTCAAAATTCAGTTCAGTGTTCGGCGGGGTTGGCGCGGGGTTCGCGGATCGTCGTGGGCGCATCGCCGATGGCCGGCGGCTTGTCGGTGGGCAGGGCGACGTAGGGTCCGCCTTCCATCGGCGCGCGACGCGAAAATCCTTCTTCGCCCGGCAGGTCGCTCGGCAGGCCTTCGAGGGGAAAATCTTTCTTGAGCGGATGGAACGGATAGCCGTCCCACATGAGGATGCGGCGCAGGTCGGGATGGCCCGCGAAGGTGATGCCCATCATGTCGAAAATCTCGCGTTCGTGCCAATCGGCGCCCTGGAAGACGGGCACGATGGAATCGACGGAGGGGTCGTCCTCGCTGACCTTGAGCTTGACGCGCAGGTGCGCCAGGTTATTCGGGCCGCCGAGCGCGCAGAATTCGTAGACGACTTCGTAACGGGGCTCGTCGCCGAAATGGTCAACGCTCGTGATGTCGAGGAGGAGGTTGAAGCCGAGTTCGTTTTTGAGATGGGCGGCGGCGGCTCGGACGATCTCGCGGTCGATCTCGACGACCTGCTCGTCGCGAAATTCCTTCCCTTGCCCGACCTTGCCGGGAAATTGCTTTTGCAGGGAGGCGATGGCGTCAGCGGCGGGCATGGGAAAGAATTTTGACGGGATTAGGGAAGGCAGACGGAATTAACGGAACGTTGCGGAGGGCGTGCGGCTGCCCAGGTCATAGCGAGGAAGCCGAGGAAAGGTATGGCCACAGATGGGAGTAATCCTAGCAGCGATGGATTGGTGCTGATTGCGGGCAGTATACTAATTAATCCTGTAGTCATCTCCCAAGCGGCAATGCTTAGAAGAAGACCTGAGAAAATCCCGAGACAGATTCGGACAACGTTACGCGAAAGATGAAAAGAGCCGAATATCCATGTTGAAAAGCTAAAAAATATACATATATCCTTCCAACTGCTGTTATAGAATTGGCCTATGTGAGAAGGAAAGCTGCTCAGAAAAACTGTTCCGAAAAGCAATATCACAAGACAACCAAAAATCCGTGCAGTCCAAAGCATCACATGATCGAGCATTTGGAGCGCTTTCATGGTGGTCATGCTTGTGGGAGGGTGCAGGCAGATTTTAACAGGAAGACATGAAGGGAAGGAATCAAGCTTCATGAAGGCGGAGGTCCGGATCGATGAGGGGCCGGTTGCGGTATTTGCGCTTAATTTGGAGCGGCGCTGTGCCAAAGTTGAGAATGAGGCCGACATCGAGACCGGATGCCTTGAGATAATTGACCGCCTGTACCTCCGCGCTAAGGGGCAGAAGTTCGAGAGCTTTTAATTCCAAAAGCAGCCGCCCTTCGATGATGAGATCGGCGGTAAAATTGCCCACGACCCGGCCATGATAGGAAACGGTCAACGGAGCTTCGCTGACAAAATTCACCCCCCCTTCGGCCAGCTCAATTTCCAACGCGCGGTGGTAGATCGATTCGACAAAACCGGTGCCAAGCTCCGTATGAACCTTGATGGCCAGGCCAATCACCTTGGAACTCAGCGGATCGTCCTCCCCGTGATTCCCATTTCGGTTCATGTATTTCATGTTTTCCTGTTAAAAAGGTTCTTTATGCCACGAGCGTGCTGGCGGGCGGGAGTTGTTTCAGGCCGACCGTGGAGCGATCGAGCATGATTTTGTTCTGGAGGCGCATCAGGCCCTCCAGCAGCGCTTCGGGGCGGGGCGGGCAGCCGGAAATATAAACATCCACCGGAATGATCTGGTCGACCCCCTGCAGGACCGCATAGCTCCGATACATCCCGCCAGTTGAGGCGCAGGCGCCCATGGCGATGCACCATCTCGGTTCGGGCATCTGGTCCCAGATGCGCTTGCAGGAAAGGGCCATCTTATAAGTGACCGTCCCGGCGACGATGAGCAGGTCGCTCTGGCGTGGGGAGAAGCGCATCACTTCCGCGCCGAACCGGGCGATGTCGAACCTCGCGCAGGAGGCGGCCATCAGTTCGATCGCGCAGCAGGCGAGGCCCATCGGCATCGGCCAGAGCGAGTTCTTCCGCATCCAATTGATCGAGGCGTCGAGCGTCGTGAGAACGACGTTGCCTTCGACCTTGGAGTTGTAGGAGAGGTCGCGTCCGTGGACCATATGAGGAAACGATAGGCGGCGCGAAGAGACCGGCAAGGCGAATTGTAAGAAAAAGATGGCAGCGACGGCAGGTGCTGCGCACGGCAGCTATTGCCGTCCCATTCGTTTTTGGAGCGCGAAGGGACTCGCGTCCCTACCGTCGCTTCGGTAAAATGCCGCATGGTGCAGAAAGGTTTTATCGCG
Organism: Methylacidiphilales bacterium; assembly: GCA_035948935.1. GTDB lineage: Bacteria > Verrucomicrobiota > Verrucomicrobiia > Methylacidiphilales > UBA1321 > JABDGH01. The sequence continues at coordinate 14,836 of DASZIP010000022.1, forward strand.
GTTTTCGAGGCGACGCTCGCACGGGCCGGGATTTCGGAATGTGTCGCGTCGTGGCTGGAGCGCTTCGAAAAAATCGAGCAGGTGATCCCCGGAATGGGCGGCACGCTCGAGGTGAAGGACCCGCGAGAGATCATGTGGGAGCCGAACCTGCAATTCCGCGTCCTCAACGGCGAACAATTCGCCTGGGTCTACGCGTCGCTCGGCAAACGCGCCATGGAAACGACCGGCTTTCAGGACGCCGAAATTTCCCTTTGCCTCGAAGTCCTCCTCGAACTGCCCGGCGTTGCCGAGGTGATCGACGAGAAGAACCAGCGTCGGCTCGAGGAACTCGAGAAGTCCGGGATTATTTAATGTAGCGGCGGTCGGAGCCTGTCCTGAGCGGAGCCGAAGGAACCGTCGCTGAATTTTTGACGGAATGCGTGTAAATTCGGTAAGGTGCGGACAGGATCAACCTGCACCACGTCCATTATGAACCGCTTTATTTCCATCCCGCGCGAGGCGCTCGCCGAGTTGCTCCAGGCTGCGGGATCGCCCCTCACTCCCGAGCAATACATCGCCTCGCTGCCCGATCTGGTCGCTTACCGGAAGTATCCCGGCCGGGCGAAGGCTGCGACCGTGAACAAGTATTGCCTCCTCGTGGTGGCGGTCCTGGCCGTCGTCTGCCTCCCCTTTTTGGGATTTGATTTTGAGAATCTGCTCGTCACGGCGGGTCTGGTGACGGTCACTTTTTTTGAATACCGCGTGCACCGCTACTTTCGCGAAAACAATCCCCGGGCGCCCAGCCTCGGCTTTCGCAATCAATCGGCCTTCGCGGCGGCCATCTTGATCTACTGTTTGTACCACGCCATCGTCCCAACCTCGATACCCGTTCCGTCCGAATATCGCGAGGTGATGGACCCCTCCATGGCGGAGTTGATGCAAGGCTTCGAGCGCATCGTCTATCTCGTCGTAGCCGTCATCGCAGGCGGTTCCCAATTCGCGCTGGCCTGGTATTACCGGAGCGCGGAAGTTCGGGCGAAGTCGTAGGGCGGCGATTGCGGGGCCGGGCTGGTTTCTGCCATTTCCGCAGGCCCTTTCGCATCGACAAAAATCGAAGCTTCTCCACAATGGGACTGCCCGCTTCGCCGGTTTAGCTCAGTGGTAGAGCAGCGGTTTTGTAAACCGTTGGTCATCAGTTCAAATCTGATAACCGGCTCCCCCCAGAACTCGATTTTAAGAGTGGAAGAAGAAGGGGAAAAGCATCCGGTCGTTGCCTCGGCAGAGACTTCTCTTATAGATCAAGTCTTGGGGGAAAACGAGGGAGTCGCTGCGGGTGCTTTCTACTTTGTTCGCCGGGGCAGTCGCCGCGATCTGCGAGTTTATAGGTCTAAGTAATTGATATTCAATTTGTTGAATGCATAGATTTAGCGTTGCAATCCTTTGCTTTCAAGCCACTTAGAAAAAAAATTTGTTAGTGGGGCGTCCTTCCCATACGTGTTGTTTTGCACAAAAAAGTCCAAGTGGTATCAGATTAGGCTAAGATCGTGGAGCTAGGGACTAGCAAAAACTACGCGCCGCGTTGTTTCAGCGATACCCTCGCGCGCATGGAAAATCCTAAGCTAAGGCGATGCCCTTACACTTTACATCCCAGCTCAGAACTTTCCGAGACCAGTCGCGAGCATGTTATCATGGATGCCATCGGTGGCCCGAATGGATGAGCCAATTTTATCGCGATCATGCGGCAACTGGCTATGACTTGATTCAACGGCACTGACCATGCAATGAAGTTACCAGAAGTGGAAAAACGAGAGAAATGGGGCGGCAGGATAATTCTCTGGAGCGAAATCGTGATCATCGCGGGATTTCTCCTGTTTCGCGGTTACGTGTCGATGGAAACGCCATTTCCGGCCACGCCTCCAGCCGCAGCGCCACAGGCTCAGCCCGATCGAGTTTCAGAGACGCTGCATTTGAAACAAGGCGATTTTACCGTCTACCGCTACGTTCCGGGAGACGCAAAATTCGCGGCACATCCCCTGGCGGTGATCATTTTTGGCTCGGGAGATGGCGGATTCGATGGATGGGAGGACCGGGTTTCCCGCGCCCTCCAAGCCGCCGGGTACGAAATGCTCGGTTTCGACTGCGCACTTTATTCAAAAACCGACTATGATCTCGACATCTTGCAGTCCGATATGAACACCATCGCCCAAAGCTCGCTGGCCCGCTACGGCGATCATCCCCCGCCTCTGATTCTGGGAGGTTGGTCGATGGGGGCCGAGCAGGCGGTTCCCGCGGCAGGCGGTCCTCACCCCCCGGCGGGTCTTGTCGGGCTGCTGCTGATTTCGCCCGGAGATCGCGGACGCTACGGGCTTCGCGATGCCGACAGGTGGAGTGTAGCACCCACGGGACCGGGAACTTTTGGCTTGCGGGACTTTGCTCATAGTCTGGACAAAGTGCGTGTTGCCCAGTGGAATGCGAATCTTGATCTTCTCGGTTCAAAAAACTGGCTCAGCTCGTTGACAGCCACCTACAAGGCGTATGACTTTCCCTGGGGATTGCATGATTACAACGGAGCCAGCGACTCATTTTTGAAATTGCTGAAAGAAAGCCTGACTTGGTTACTGTTGCCGGACCAGGTGGCTTCAAAAACCGAAGAGGTCAAAAAAGGCTGATGCCGACAATCCTTTTCCCTTAATTTCATGTTCAAAAGAATTTCGATTCTCCTTTACGCGCTCGTGATGATTGCTGTGGCTGTGTTCGACCTGTTCACCGTTCGACCGGTACCGTTCTCGTCGGACGGAAAATACCTGAAAATTGAATTGAAGCGAGGCACCTTCACCGTCTTTGACTTCCCATCGCGACAACCGGTCACGTCAGCTCTCATGCTCTTCGGCTCGGGAGACGGTGGCTGGGGAGGTCTTGAAGAGGCCATTTGTCGGGCGTTTCAGAATCAAGGTTTTGAAGTTATCGGGATTGATTCCCATGCTTATGCCAACACCGATTATGACTTGGACACTTTGCAATCGGACTATGGCAAAATTGCCCGGACAGTCCTGGCCCCGTTTGGAAGCCATCCTCCTCCGCTGATCGTTGGTGGCTACTCAATGGGAGCGGCGCAGGCCATCGCGGTGACGGGAGGGCCTCACCCGCCTCAAGGCTTGATCGGCCTGCTGGTGATAGACCCCCTCAGTCGCGGCCGTTACGGCCTGCGCGAATCGGACCAGATGAACATGCTTCCCACGGGCCCCGGCACCTTTAGCATGAATGATTTTGCTAAAACGATGTATTCCTTGCGGATCGTGCAATGGCATGCGGCAAACGATTCGATTGATTCCCGCTCCTGGCTCGATTCCCTGACGGCCCAACACAAGGAATTCAATTTCCCCAATGCCGAACACGGCTACGTGATTAATCGAGAAGATTTCCTTCGTCAGTTGGTCAAAAGCGCGCAGTGGGTCGTCAATCCGATGTCCGATGACACAGTGACACCAAAGGCCAGCGCAAATCCATAAGCAAATCACTCCTGCCAAACTTCAAACGCGATCGGCTACGGGTGCCTGCATGGCGGGAGTGACGCAAAGCCTTTATCGCAGGATTTGGTGCCCCGGAGACTTTTATAAAATTGTTGCAGCCGAATAGGGTGCGTCATACGTCTCCAATATAGCAAAATGTAAGACAGGAGCGAACCCAGTGCCCCGATCCGAAGCATTGCTGTTACCAACCGTGAACGAAAGGCCGCCCGAAGATTTCGTGTCAAACGACAAGGCCAAGATCCTGCTTGGCCCGTCGTTGGGCATCGTTCTGCTTGCCTGGCTCGTTCGCCTTTCGGCGTTCATCAACCTGATTTCCTGCTTCCTGCCCGAAAAACCAAAGTTGGTTGATTGGCTCGGGCCTTGGATGCCCTTCGAAATCTCTGAGGAAATCAGGCTCCGCATGTTTCTGACATCCGTGTTGCTCTTTATCCTGGCCTCGGGATTGGCAAAAGGGAAACGGACGGCATGGCTCCTGACGATGGGGACCGTGGCGATTGCCCCCATTTTGCATCTCGGCTATGTGGACATCTGGCCGCAGATGTTAATCAACCTGGGGTTGATCGTCTTTCTTCTTCTCCATCACCGCCATTTTGTGGTGCGTTCCGACCGGCGCTCGGTTCGCTCGGCCTTGCTCATCTGCTCCGTCCTGGGTATCGCGCTTCTTGCGTTTGGCACGGTGCGGTTGCATGAACTCGTCGACCAGACCTCCGGTGGCGATGACTGGGGATCCTGCCTTCAGACGGCCTTTGAACTGGTGCTGGTGCAAAACGCTTACGCCCAGGGTCCTCAGACGATCACGTCATTTAACTTTTTTGTGATCCTGCGAGTCGGCGGGCTCACGATCGCCCTGGTGGGTCTTTTTTTGACCTTGCGCCCGGTTTTACTGCAACGGCGGGTCCATGCCAGGGATCGGGAGAAGGTGCGAAAATTGATCGATCGGTACGGGGACGATCCGTTTGATGCCTACGTCTTGCTTGACGATAAAAGTTATTTTTTCAGCGGAGATGACGGAGCGGTGATTCCCTACGTTCTGTCCGGTAATTTCGCAGTTGTTCTGGCAGATCCCCTTGGTGATCCCGCGCTGCGCCCATCGGCCATTGTTGATTTCGCCATCTTTTGCCGCCAACAGGATTGGGAGCCCATTTTCTATTTGGTTACAGACGAACTGACTCCCTATTATATACAGGCGGGCCTCTCGTTATTCAAGATTGGCGAAGAAGCCCGATTAAAAGCCGACCTGTTTCATCTCAAAGGCCATGATTTCCAGAACCTCCGCACCCTCCGCAACCGGGCGCATCGCATGGGCATTCAGTTCCGCTGGTATGACGCCGCCCAAGCGCTTGACGAATCGCTTGAACACCGACTGTCCCTTATTTCACGCCGCTGGCTGGAAATGAAAAAGGCGCGAGAGATGGGCTTCGACATGGGTTCCTTTTCAATCGACGACATCCGTCGGCACGGCGCGGCGGTCGCCCTTGATTCCAACGGAGAACCTCTCGCTTTCGCGACCTGGCGGCCTTTCGCCCAAGACAAAGGCCGGGTGCTCGACCTGATGCGCACGCTTCCGCAGGCGCGCAACGTGATGGACTTCGTCCTCGTCGAATCGATTTCCCATTTCAACTCCATCGGCGTGACTCGCATCAATCTGGGTCTTGCACCCCTGGCCAACACGGACGATTCGCCCTCCCGTCCCGTGGCGGAAGAAAAAATGGTCCAGTTTCTCTTTGAAAATCTCAACCATATCTACGGCTACAAGTCGCTCTTTGAATTCAAGCGCAAGTACCGCCCAAAATGGCGTGGCCGTTATGTCGCCTACCGTCGAGGCGTTCACCTGCCGCTCGCCAGCCTGGCTTTGGTTCGTGTCCACGCGCCGGCAGGCGTCTGGAATTTCTTTTTCCCTGAACCTGAGCGAATGACCGAGGCATGAACACCGACGAGCAGACTACGATTACAGGATTGTATTTAAACTTTCGACTCTCGTGGACGTCTAACCTAATGAGGTCCTCGATGGAGGCTGTGAGGCTTCCTCAGGTTCTTCGATTTCGTTCCGCAAGATCGGGGGTGAGGGTGGGACGGAATTGAAATCACTCTCTTCGGGACTGAACACCTAGTGAGGCATCTTGTCGATTTACGCCGATTAGCGCGAAAAAATACGAACGATATCAGATTGGGTATCAGATTCTGATCCCCGAGCCAGAGGCGGCTATGGAAAAGACATATCGATTTGGCTCCTCGTTCAAGACTCCGCTTAAGGGGATCAGATTGACTAATGTTCCATCGGCATCGCCCCGCTCGATATCGATTTCGGCATGAAAAAGAGCCCGCCGATGGCCAGGATGAGCGCGGCGCCGATGACGAGGAACGCGTCGCTATACGCCATGATGTAGGCATTATTTTGCACTGAGCGGTTCAGCGCCGCGAGCGCATAGCCGTTGGCCGTGCCGGCATCGATGCCCTTTGATTCGAAAAGCTTCCGCAGAAAATCGAGCCGCGCCTGCACGGACGGCGTATAGGCGGTGACAAACTCGCCGAGGTGAACCGAATGCAAATGCTCGCGCTGCGTCACGATGGTCGAAAGCATCGCGATGCCGACCGAGCCGCCGATGTTGCGCGACATGTTGAACAGCGCCGAGGCCGAGCCCGCTTCGCTGCGCGGAATGCCCTCGGTCGACATGCTCAGCAGCGGCACGAAAATCAGCGGCTGGCCCAGTGCGCGAATAATATTGGAAAAGCGGAACTGGTCCATGGCGAAGTCCGGCGACAAAAATCCGTCGATGATGCAACTGCCGCCGAACAACGCCAGGCCGATGCCGGCCACGATACGGGGGTCGATAATCTTCATCAGCTTCGGCACGAACGGCAGCAGTACAAGTTGCGGCAACCCCACCCACATCAGCGTGATGCCAATCTGGAACGGGCTGTAGCCCTGGATTTGCGCCAGGTAAACCGGGATGAGATAGACCGTGCCGTAGAGCGCCAGACCCAGCGCGGCGAGAATGAGCGTGGACAGGGTGAAGCGCAAATGTCGAAAGACGCGCAGGTTGACGAACGGCTTTTCGGTCGTGAGCTCGCGAATGAGAAATAGTGTGATGAAAATCGCCGCCACGATGGCGAAGTTCCGGATCAGCGGGTTGCCGAACCAGTCCTTGCGCTCGCCCTCCTCCAGCACGTACTCGAGCGAGCCCAGGCCGAGCGCCATGCAGAAGATGCCGATGTAATCGCCTTCCGCCAGCAATTCCGGGCGCCGCTCGTCGCACTCCAGATAGTTGAAGAGCAGGAAGAACATCAGCACGCCGGGAAAAATATTGATGAAGAAAATCCACTGCCAGCCGTAGTTGTCGGTCAGCCACCCGCCGATGGTCGGCCCGATCGCGGGTGCGAATGTGGCCGTCATCGCGAAGATGGCGTTGCCCACCGGCCGCAGGCTCGGGGGCAGGATCAGGATATTGACCGTCATCGCCAGCGGAATGAGCGCGCCGCCCGTCAGCCCTTGGAGCGCGCGGCCAATGATCATCATGTTCAAATTTTGCGCGAAGGCGCAAAACATCGAGAAGATGACGAACGTGACCACGCTGAAGAGCAGGTACCGCTTGATCGAAAAGACGCGCGCAAGAAAGCCCGTCATGCCGATGACCACAATTTCGGCCACGAGGTACGAGGTGGAAATCCACGAGCCCTCATCCAGCGAGCAGCCCAGCGCGCCCGCAATGTCGTTGAGCGACGAGTTGGTGATCTGGATGTCGAGCACCGCCATGAACGCGCCCAACATCGCGCCCACGACCGCGAACCATTGCCGGCAGGTGACCTTTTCCATGGCTGCCTTTGATTGGCGTTCTAGCGCCCGGCGTCGGGCGGAATCGATTCGAGTTGCGGGTTCACCGGCGAGGAGCTGTTCGCCTCCCCGCCGCGCAGCAGCACCTCCGGTTCGCAGGAGAGCCCCGGCACGATCCGCTGCTCGTATCCCCGGATCGAATCCTGGTCGAACCGGATTTTCACCGGCACGCGCTGGACGATCTTGGTGAAATTTCCCGTGGCGTTGTCCGGCGGCAGCAACGCGAAAACCGAGCCGGAGCCGGGCGACCAGCTATCGACAAACCCGCGGAAAGTCTTGCCGGGAATCGCGTCGACGGTGATCGTCGCGCTCTGCCCGACGCGCATCTTGCCGAGCTGCGTCTCCTTAAAGTTGGCCACGACCCACACGTCCTCGACCACGGCCATCAGCGCCGACCCGGCCGTCACGCGCTCGCCCGTCTCCACCGACTTGTGGCCGATCCGGCCGTCGGCCGGCGCGACGATCGTGGTGTAGGCGAGTTGGTCCTGCGCGTCCTTGAGCTGCGCCTTCGCCACCTGCAGCGCGGCGTTGAACTGGTCGTAGTCCTGCTGCGAAATCGCACCGTTGCCCTGCAGTTTCTGCGCGCGCTCGTCATCGGCCTTGGCCTTCCCGTAGTTGGCCTCGGCCTGCGCCACCTGCACCTCGAAATCGGTCGGATCCAGCACGACCAGCACCTCGCCCTGCTTCACGCGCTCGTTGTCGTCGACATTCACTTTCAGCACCGTGCCCGTGACGCGCGCGGCGATGTCGTGGACGTGGCCCGTGGTGTAGGCGTCGTCGGTCGATTCGTGAATAGTCGCCTCGTAAATAAAATAACCGATCACCAGCAGCGCTACGGCAGCCGCGGCGATCTGGAAAGTGCGGTTGTGAAACAGCGCGCCGATTTTCTGCCGGATCGGTCTTGGCTTCGTTTCCTCCGGCTTATCCGCTTTCCTCTCTTCCTTTTTGGGTTCCTCCGGCTTTTTCTTGAATTCTTCGCGCGCCTGTTCCACCCCCTCGTGGAAGCCGGCCTTGTAGCCCTCCGTGAACTCGGGCGCGCTGGGATTGGGCGTGGTCATACGGCGTACAGGGCCGGAACACGGCCACGGTTGGAGGTCTTCCCCTTGCGGGCGGAAGGCCTTTTATTAAAAAGATGGCACAAGGCTGCGAGAGTGAAAGTGGCGATGTGATCGGAGATTCGCTCGATGCGGTCCGGCCCGCGGCTTAACTCGGGGGCGAGGCGCTCGATCATCGGCCGGCTGCGGACATAAAAGAGGCACTGACCGAGGACGCTCGACGCGAGCATGTCGAGCTTTGGGCCGGGGAGTTTTCTCCCGGCCACCGCGCCGATCAGCTCGCGCACCCGGCGGAAAATCGGCTCGGTCATTTCGCGCACCAGGAAATCGAGCGCGGGCGTCGGGCGCATCATTTCCTGCGTGATGACCTGCACGTGCCACGCCGGGCGGTTGGGATCGAGCAACCGCCGCACGAACGTGAAGACGAAGCCGCGCAGTTGCTCCTCGGGCGCGCCGCGGAACTCGGTGGCGGCAAGATCGCCCGCCAGGCATTTGGCCTCGCGCAACACGCGCATGTAAAGCTCGCCCTTGTCGCGGAAATGGTAGTTCACCGACGCGACGTTGACTCCGGCGCGGCGGGTGATCTGCCGGACGGTGGTGCCGTCGAAGCCGTGGCGGCCGAAAACCTCGCCCGCCGCGCGGACGATCCGCTCGCGGGTTTCGTCGGGTGAAGTTCTTCGTTTCATCTCAAACAAAAGTTTGAAACAAATGTTTGGATTGTCAAGGACCCGGAGAATCCCACGAAGGTGAGGGTTGCCGAAGAGTCTTTCCGGCAAGCTCAATCTTTCCCGGTAGAATATCCATCTTAATTCGAATCCGTTCTGGAAAAAGCGCCGCCTTCATCCACATCCACCGGTGCGAGGAAAGGTCGTGCATCGGGCAAACCTACACCGCATCGGACACGCTCGACAGCGTAAATTCATCGACCAGCAGCGTCGGCACCGCCGTCGGAATCCCGATCGATTCCTCGCCGTAGGCTCGCACGGAGGGTCCGAGCGCCACGACCTTGTTGAGCATTGCCACCGGACTTTCGTTGAACCGGAAATTGCAGGAGGGCTTCGCGATCTCGCCGTCCTCGATGAGGAAAACGCCGTCACGGGTGAGTCCCGTCAGCAGCACCGTTTGCGGATCGACTTCGCGGATGTACCAGAAGCGCGTGATGAGGAGCCCGCGCTTGATCTGCCTGATCATGTCGGCGGTCGGGGTTGTGCCGCCCGTCATCGTCAGGCTCGTCGGGGAGGGGACCGGTTCGCGGTTCGTTTTCTGCGCCCAGTAACGCCCGCACTGCAAATTTTTCAGGACGCCGCCGTCGATCCAGTCGATCCGCCGCGCGGGCAGGCCGTCGTCCGAATAGATGCTTCCCGGCACGAGCGGATCGTTTGGATCGGAATAGAGCGTCACATTCTTGCCGAAAACATTTTCGCCCAGGAGCGACCCTCCGCCTTTCTTCGTGGCGAAGCTGCGGCCTTCATCCGCCGAGCGCTGGTCGAATTCCCCGATCATGATGCTGAGCAGGTCGGAAACCGCCGACGGTTCGAGAATGACCGTGTACTTGCCGGGCGGCAGCCGGACCGGCTTTTGCGAGCGCACCGCCTTGTCGATCGCCACCGCGCCCATGCCCGCGACGTCGAGCTTGCTGAAGTCGTTGTGCGTCGTGCCGGCCCAGCCCGCACCCGTGCCGTCGGGCGTCCGCGCCGTCACGGTGTGCAGCACGTCCGTTTCCTGGTCGTGGACGAAAAGTCCCCGGCTGTTCGCGAAACTCGAAAACGACGCGCCGATGTTCAGGAAGCCGGACGCCTGAAGGTTTTTCGCCTGCGCCTGTTGCAGCACCGGCCCGATCGCCGCCGCCAGCATGGCTGAGGTCGCCGCCTGCGTCGCGGGAGAAAAAGCGGTCCCCGCCGCATATTTCTGCGGCCCGATCGGCGGCATGAACTCCGGGTTTTCGGGCGCGAGCTTCGCCGTGTTTTCGGAGGCCGCCACCAGCGCCGCCAGAGCGTCGTCGCTCAGGTCGGTTCCCGACGCCGAGCCGGACCTCTTTCCGAAATGCGACTCGACGCCGATTTCGATTCCGCTCGGCGAGCCGTTCGTCGTGGCCATGTTCTGGGCGAAGCGGACGTGCCGCTCCTCCGAACCGCCGATGGTCACGATGCACGAGTCAGCCTTGGAAAGGGCCGTGATTTTTGCCGTGATGTCCCTGGCATCGGCTTCGCTCAAGATCACGAGAGGCTCCTTTCTTTCAAAGAGGTAGCCGTCGCACTCCGTGCGACGGTTCGCGGCGTCCATCCATGGAAGACACCGTCGCACGGAGTGCGACGGCTACCTAAAAGCATCATGCGATGTCCTTTCTTTCCGTGTTCAGCACCGCGACCCGCCGGAACCGGGACGGCACCGCGCCATGCGACACGGGTGCGGTTTGCTCGGGCTGGCCCTTGCCGCAATTCGGCGCGCCGCCAAGGAAATAGGTGCTTTTGTCGCCGATGCCGTCCATCGAGTTCCAAAACTCGACCGTGCTCCCCTGGTAGGCGACGTCGCGCAGCATGGGGCCGAGCTTCCCGTTTTTGATCTCGTAGAAAAGCTGGCCGCCGAATTGGAAATTGTGCCGCTGCTGGTCGATGCTCCAGCTCCCGTTGCCGACGATGTAGATGCCCCGCTTCACGTCGGCGAAAAGGTCGTCAAGCGAACACGTCTTCGGGTTGGGCTGGAGCGAAACGTTCGGCATCCGCTGGATCGGAAAGGAGTCCCAGCTGTCGGCGAAGGCGCAGCCGTTGGAGCGCTTTTGGCCGATGAGTTGCGCCTGACCGATGGCCGTCTGGTAATTCACGAAAATGCCGTCCTTGATGATCGGAAATTCGGTTCCGACCGAGCGCACGCCGTCGTCGTCGTAGCCGACGGTCGAGAGGCCCCCCTCCTGGCTCCGGTCGGCGATGATGTTCATCAGCCCGCTGCCGTATTGGAGTTTGCCGAGCTTATCCGGCGTGCAAAAAGTCGTTCCGGCGAAATTCGCCTCCCAGCCGAGGGCGCGATCGAGCTCCGTGGGATGTCCCACCGATTCGTGGATGGTCAGCCAGAGATGGGTCGGGTCGAGGACGAGATCGTAATCGCCGGGAACGACCGGCCTGGCCTTCAATTTTTCCCGGGCCTGCTCGGCCGCCTTCGCCGCTTCCCCGATGAAATCGTAGCCGAGGATATAGTCGTAGCCGCTGCCCCGGGGCGCGGCGAGTGTGCCGCGCGAGGCAAACTTCCCGGTTTTCTTGTCGACCACGGTCACTTCGCCGTCCGGCATGGTGCGAACGCGGGTCTGGGTGATCCGGCTGCCGACGCTCGACGCGAAAAACTTTTCCTCGCGCACGAAAGCGAAGGAGAGCGTCGCGTAATCGGCGCCGGCTTTCAGCGCGGCTTCGTTGATCGCCAGCATCCGGGCGATCTTCTCGTCAGTCGGCACCAGGAAGGGGTCGGCCTTCATCGGCATGTCCCACCGGTCCTGGTGGGCCGGCACATCTTCCAGGACGAATTTGCGCAATTGCAGCGGCTGGCTCGCCTTGGCCACCTCGATGGCGCGCAGGGCGGTCCGCCGGACTTCGTCTTCGGTGGCCAGCGGACTGCTCGCGTAACCCCATGTGCCGTCGAGCAGCACCCGCACGCAAAAACCGGCGCTCACCCCGGTCGACGATTCTTCCAGCCGCCGCTCCCTCACCTCAAGATATTCGGTCTGATAACGGCACAGGCGAAAATCGGCATAGCTGGCGCCGCCGGTTTTGGCGATTCCGAGGGCCACGTCGGCCAAGCGCAGCTTTCCCGCGAGGTCGAGGTTGTCCGCCGCCTCGATGGCCATTGCGTTGCGCTCGCCCAAAAAAAGCGCCGACGGCAGAAGCGTGGCGCAGGCGCACCCGCTCACGGAGCGAAGAAACGAACGGCGATTCACAGCCGGATTGTGCGCCGGCGTTTTTAAAAGTCAAAACAACCGGCGGTTACAAGTGTGTAGGAAAAAGTTGCGGGGGTTGAAAAGGCGTGGTCGCTACATCCTCCGCTCCCGGAAAAAATCCTGGAGCAGGCCGAGCGATTCCTCCGCGAGGACGCCGGCGGTGATCTCGCAACGGTGATTCAGTCCCGGAAGATCGAAAAGCTGAAAGGCGCCGCCGCACGCGCCCGTCTTCGGATCGCCGACGCCGAACACGATCCGGTCGATCCGCACATGGGCCAGCGCGCCCGCGCACATCGGGCACGGTTCCTTCGTCACGTAGAGAGTTGTGCCCGAAAGCCGCCACGTTTTCAGCAGCGCCTGCGCCTCCGCGATGGCCAGCATCTCGGCGTGGGCAGTCGCGTCCTGGCGCGCCTCGACTTCGTTGCCGGCCTCGGTCAGGATCGCGCCGTCGCGGACGAGGACCGCGCCGACGGGGACTTCCTCGCGCACGCGGGCCGCGCGGGCCAGTTCGAGCGCGCGGCGCATGAAGATTTCGTCAGACATGAGCTACAGAATTTAGACATGAGAAACATGAATGACATGAAGGGAAAATCTTCTTTTTCTCAGGTCTGTTTTCATGTCCTTCATGTTTCTCATGTCTAAAAATCAGCCTGCCTTCCAATCCTGTTAATCCTGTCAAAATCAGCGGTCAAGCCACTGCTTCGGCGACTTCCCCGAAGGCGCGGAACTTGGCGTAGCGCTTCTCCTTCAACTCGAATTCGTCGAGCTTCTTCAGCTCTCCGATGTGGCGCAGCATGGCGTCCTTCACCGCGGAGGCGGCGGTTTCCCACGCGTGATGCGCGCCCCCCGCCGGTTCGGGGATCACCTCGTCGACGAGCTTGAGCTTGAGCAGATCGGGCGCGGTCATCTTCAGCGCGTCGGCCGCCTTCGGGGCGTGCGACTGGTCCTTCCAGAGAATAGCGGCGCAGCCTTCGGGCGAGATCACCGAGTAGTAGGCGTTTTCGAGGATCAGCACCCGGTCCGCAACGCCGATGCCGAGGGCGCCGCCGCTGCCGCCCTCGCCCAGCACCACGGCGACAATCGGCACGCTGAACGTGAACATCTCGCGCAGGTTCACGGCGATCGCCTCGGCGATGTGCCGTTCCTCCGACGCGATGCCGGGGTAGGCGCCCGGCGTGTCGATGAAGCTCACGATGGGCAGGCCGAATTTGTCGGCCACGCGCATCAGCCGGAGCGCCTTGCGATATCCTTCCGGATGGGCCAGGCCGAAGTTGTGGCGGATGTTTTGCTTCGTGTCGTGGCCCTTTTGATGGCCGATGATCATGACCCGCTCGCCCCCGATCGAAGCCAGCCCGCCGAGGAGCGCGCGGTCGTTGCCGAAGCACCGGTCGCCGCTCATCTCCATGTAATCGTCCGCGAGGAGCTTGAGGTAATCGAGCGTGTAGGGCCGGGCCGGGTGGCGCACGATCTGCACCCGCTGCCACGGCGTCAGGTTCGAGTAGAGCTTCTCACGCTCCTCCGCGAGCTTCGCCTCGAGCGCCTCGATTTCGGGCCCGGCGTCGGTGATGTGTTCCTCGAACTGGACCTTGAGCGCCTCGATTTTCTTTTCGAGTTCGACCAGCGGTTTTTCAAACTCCAGGGGAGTCAATTTCATCTTTGTGCTTGGGTGCGGGGTGAGCGGAGATCATGTGCGCGTTGAGGGGAAAGAGCAAGCTCCGGAGGAGGAGGGCGGCAGTGGCTCAGTTTCAATCTTCACTCTTTGCTTAATCTAACAGCGCAATCACTTCTTCCAAGCCCCGAATGTGAACGGATGAACAGCAAAATTCACTCATAAAAATCCGTCATCCTGAGCGAAGGCGAGGGGGGTGCGTTTCTTTTTCAATAAAAGTTCGCCGAGCCGGAGTCGAAGGACCTAGCTTCTTTTCCCGATGATAGCCAAAGGAGGATGGACCTACATCGTGAGCGGCCATTCCCGCTGCCTTTACATCGGCGTGACGAAGCGCGTTCTTTGAGAAAAGGAATCCTGGCTGGGAAGACCTGCCGCTTCCTGATGCGATGTAGGTCCTTCGACTCGGTTCGGCGGCATTCTTCGGCCAAACCCACCTCCCGCTCGCCTCGCTCAGGATGACGGATTGAGAAAAGAACGATTTTCGCAGAGGTCTCCTTCGGGATGGCAAGGCAGAGAGCGCTGAACCGCCGCGAGGGCCCGCGGCGGCTACCAACGGATTTTCAAACTGTACCGCCAACGGATTGCCTCTAAGACTAGCGTCATGGCTTTGCCCGAAAAATACATTCTGCCCGTCTTTTTTCTCACGCTGTTTCTGGGCGCGATGATTCTCGGGCCGCTCCTCTACTTCGGTATGGCCGTCGCGTGGCCGATCCCGTTCCACCGCGCGATGGACCGCGCGCTCCTCATCTCCGCCATCGCGGCGCTCGGCTTGTTCCGGTCGCGCATCCCCCTGGCAAAACTCTGGCCGTGGAACGGCGACGCGTGGAAGCAACTGCTCCTCGGTTATTTCATCGCGGCGGTTTCAATCCAGGCGATGATCGGCGCGTACATGGCGCTCGTCGGTTTTACCAGCTCTGACATATACGGGAGGCGGGCTGAGGCGAGGGTGTTCCTGGCCATCTTCGCCGCGCTGCTGGTGCCGCCCTTGGAGGAGACCCTCTTTCGCGGCTTCGTCCAAAGGGAATTGGTGCGGGGGCTCGGCTGGCGCGCGGGTTGGGTGCTCGCGGCCTTTATCTTCATGATCGCCCACTTCCTCAAAATCCCAGTCGATCTCGACCGCGAGCCGGTCCATCTCTGGAGCGGCGCGACCGCCTTGGGCGCGGCGTTTGTCAACCTTGGCCACGACCTCGCCCAGCCCGAAAACGTCGGCAAGGCGGTGAACCTCTTTCTCATCGGCCTGATTCTCGGGGGCGTCTTCCTGCGCTCCGGCACGCTCTGGATGAACGCCGGTCTCCACAGCGGCTGGATCTTCGGCCTGCTCCTTTTCACCGGCTTCACGCGTCCCGCGGAGCCTCCCTACGTTTCGTGGTTCGTCGGCGATATTCTTTCCAGTTTGGCGACGACGCTGGTATTACTGCTGCTAGGACTATGGCTATGGCGCTTCTATCGTCATCCCTCCGTTTTGCCCGGGACTGGGGAGAATGCGCCCTGAATCTCGCTTTTCCCTGGCCCGAAACGACGGCCGCCGAGCCGGTGGCGATCGAGCGCCCCTATTGCCGCCAATGCGGTTATCCCTATCCCGGCCTGCCGGTCGACGACTCAACTTTCCTTTGCGCCCATTGCTCGGAGCGAACCTGGCATTTCGAGTGGGCGCGCTCCGGCTATCGGACCGAGGGGCAGGTCCTCGACGCCATCATCGGCTTCAAGTACCGGGACGAATATTACCAGCATGTGCGGTTGGTCCAATGGCTGACCAAGACCTTCGACGACCACGCCCGGCATGGCGACTGGCATGCGCTTGTGCCTGTGCCGCTCTACCATCGGCGGCGGCGGGAGCGCGGATTTAACCAGGCCCACGAGATGGCGCGAGGGCTCGCGGTGAAGCGAAAAATACCGGTTTTGGACTGCCTTTACCGTTATCGTGAGACCGTTTCGCAGACGAAACTCGAGCGCACCGCCCGCTGGGAAAACATGTCCGGCGCGTTCCGCATGAAACGGGGATTTGACGTGAAGGGTCGCTATTTGCTAATAATAGACGATGTTTTTACGACAGGCGCGACGGTTAATGCCTGCGCTCAAGCTCTGGCCCAGGCCGGGGCGGCCCGGCTTGCCGTCCTGACTGTCGCCCGGAGTTGAGTCCTTCCTCCTTCCCACAAAACCATGTCCAATCCCCTCACTTCCTCCGGCAGTTTTTTCCCAAAACCCGATTACGGCAAGACGCCGTCGCGCAAAAAGGAAATGCCGGAGGGGCTTTGGACGAAATGCCCCGGATGCAGCGCCTACGTTTTCAACAAGGAACTCGAATCGCTGCAGATGGTCTGCAAGGAATGCGGCCATCATTTCAACATCACCGCGCACCAGCGGCTCCAGCATCTGCTCGACGAGGGCTCGTGGCAGGAATTCGACGCGGGCGTCTCCTCCGTCGATGTCCTGAAATTCACCGGCGCCACCAGCTACTCGGATCAGTTGAAGAAGTACCAGAAGAAGACCGGCCTCAAGGAAGGGGTCGTTGCCGGGCTGGGCAAGATCGAGGGGCATGCGATTTCCGTGGCGGTGATGGAATTTAATTTCCTGGGCGGCTCGATGGGTTCCGTGATGGGGGAAAAAATCACCCGCGCCATCGAACGGGCGACCGAAGGGGGGCTGCCGGTGCTGATTTTCTCCGCGTCGGGCGGCGCGCGGATGCACGAGGGCATGTTCAGCCTGATGCAGATGGCGAAGACCAGCGGCGCTCTTTCGCGCCATGCCGCGGCGCGCCTGCCTTACATTTCGATCCTGACCCATCCGACCATGGGCGGGGTGACGGCGAGCTTCGCCACGCTGGGCGACTTCAACATCGCCGAGCCGAAGGCGATGATCGGCTTTGCCGGCGCGCGCGTCCTCAAGGAGACGACGCGGCAGGATCTGCCCAAAGGATTCCAGACCGCCGAATTTTTGCTCGAACGGGGGCTGATCGACCGCATCGTCTCGCGCCTCGAAATGCGCGCCGAACTCGCCAAGCTCCTCGATTATCTTGGTCAGCGGGCCGCTTCCCGCAAAGGCCACGATTCCCACCGCAAGGGCCATGCCCCCCATTCGCGGCCACAGGAGCCCCACGCCGTTCATCACAACGGCCACGCGCACAAACACGCGGCGTGAGGTTTCGCGTGGCCCGGCAACGACAGGCGTGCCTGTGTTGTCCGGGTTCGCGCGGAGTCATTCCGCGCCAACAGGAGGTTGCCGGAAGATTTTAGGGATGCGAAGGGACTTTTGGATTGCACCCTACCCAAACATGCGTTATTATATGCGTTGTGAAAACCGCCTCGGTTTATGACGTGCAGCACAATTTCAGTCGCATTCTCTCGTGGGTGACCGCCGGAGAAACCGTGATCATTCGCCGGCATCGTGTCCCCGTGGCGAAACTCGTGCCCACAAAAAAAGAGAAATCGCGCGCGAAAATGCCCGATTTCATGGCCCGTTTAAAAAAGAATTTCGGAGACAAGGTGTTTCCCGATTCCCAGCCCATTTTGGATGAATTGCGCGAGGATCGCTATTGAATGTTTATTTCGATACGGGGCTTCTCGTGAAGCTCTATTTGACCGAGCAAAACTCTTCTGAAGCAACGGCCCTTATTCAAGGGCACGGAATCCCCATTTGCTTTTGCGGATTGCAGCAAACGGAATTGCGCAATGCTCTCTATCGCAAATGTGGCCGGAGTGAAATCACGGAAAGACAATTAACGGTGGCACTAAAGGATATTCAATCCGATATGGATGGAGGTGTTCTGCAAATGCCTGATATTGAATGGCCGGAAATTTGGACCAATGCGGATCGGTTGACGGCCAAATACGCCCTAGCCACGCAATGCCGAACACTCGACATGCTGCACGTGGCCGTGGCCGTGCAATTAGGGATAAAAACCTTCGGCACGACCGATAATCGTCAGATGGTGCTGGCGCGAAAGGCAGGTCTGAAAGTGATAAGTTTGGCTTGAAAACAGACTGGAGTCTTACAACCTCACCAACACATTCTCCGGCACGGCGCCGAGCTCGAAGGCCGAAATGGTTTCCAGCGTCGTCTTCGCGATGTTCGCCAGCGCTTCGTGGGTGAGGAAAGCCTGGTGCGACGTGATCAGCACGTTGGGCAGCGAAATGAGCCGCGCGAGCACGTCGTCCTGCAGCACCTCGCCGGAGAGATCGTGGAAGAAGATGCCCGCTTCCTCCTCGTAGACGTCGAGCGCCGCGCCGCCGATGCGGCCCGACTTGAGCGCGTCGATCAGCGCCTGGGTTTCGATTAGCGCGCCCCGGCTCGTGTTGACGATGAAGGCGCCCGGCTTGAGTTGCGCGATCGTCGTTGCGTTGAGAAAATGACGTGTCTCCGGCAGCAGCGGGACGTGGAGGGAGATCACGTCGCTTTCGGCCAGCAGTTGCTCCGCCTTCACGTAGGCGACCGGGAGATCGGCGCGCGGAAAGACGTCGAAGGCGAGGAGGCGGCAGCCGAAGCCAGCCATGATTTTCGCGAAAACAGCCCCGATCTTTCCCGTGCCGACGATCCCAACCGTCTTGCCGTGGAGGTCGAAGCCGACAAGCCCCTCGAGCGAAAAATTCGATTCGCGCACCCGGTTGTAGGCCCGGTGCAGCTTGCGGTTGAGCGCCAGCAACAGCGCCACGGCGTGTTCGGCAACCGCGTAGGGCGAGTAGTCGGGCACGCGCGTGACCGTCAGCCCCAGTTCCCGCGCCGCGGCGAGATCGACGTTGTTGAAACCGGCCGAACGCAGCGCCACGAGCCGGACGCCCGTTTCGCGCAGCGCGGTGAGGGTGGGCCGGTCGAGGACGTCGTTGACGAACGCGCAGACCGCCCCGCTCTCCGCCGCCAGCCTGGCGGTCTCGCGGTCGAGCCGCGCGCCGAAAAAGCGGAGGTCGTGCCCGAGTCGTGCGTTCTCGCTTTCGAGCGCGGCCCTGTCGAAACGGTGGGTGTCAAAGACGGAGACAATCATACGGCTTAAGGCTAGAAGCAAAACTCCCGCGGGCAAATTTATTGAACCTTTATTTGCCAAAAAACAGTTAACGCCAAATTTGAGCCATCCGCCTATGGACAAATGCGGACAACGCGCTAAGTAGAAAACGGGGACGGAATAAATCCGTTCGCAGAAAGGGAAACCGTGAGTTCCAGCAACAGTTATTCTGCGTTAACAGGGGAATCGCCCATCGTCGCGCCGTTGCGGATGGCGAGGGCGCGCGCCGTTCCTTTCGCCACCCCGGCGCGTTTCTCATGGCTCGTTCTCGGCCTCATCGCCCTGCTCTACGCGGGCGTCTCCTTCGCGCCCGTGATTTTCGACGACAACGAGGGTCTCTACGCCGGCGCGGTGCGCGAGATGCATCAGCGCGGCGACTGGCTTCTGCCCACCACCAACGGCTTCCCGCGTGTCCAGAAACCGCCGCTGGTCTACTGGACGATGCTCGTTTCCACCTCGGTTTTCGGCGACAACGAATTCGTCCTGCGCCTGCCCAACGCTCTGGCGACCGCCGGGTGGATCGCCGCCACCTACCTCATCATGCGGCGGCTTGGCGGCGAGCGCTTCGGCCTCGCTTCGGCGCTGGTTCTCGCTTCGATGATGGGTGTCTGGGTCTTCAATCATCTCGTCCAACCCGAGCCGTTCCTCGCCTGCTTTATTTCGCTCGCCATCTGGTGTCTCGTCGAGGCGCGGCTGTTTGCGAAACCCCACGACGCGACGCCGTCGAGCCACCTCATGGCCGGGCGTTTTCCGGGCGACGGCTGGTATCTCCTTTTCTGGATTTTTCTGGCGCTCGGCGCGTTGAGCAAGGGCCTCCACGGCGCGCTCTGGCCGTTGGGCACGGCGGCGCTGACCGCGCTTTTCGTTCCAGGCTGGCACGCGTGGCTCCGGCCTGTTTTGAGCCTGCGCGGCTTTCTCGTCTTTCTTCTCCTTCTCGCGCCCTGGTACGTCTACATGGCCGCGCGCTTTCCCGGATTCCTCGCCGCCCATTTCGTCAACGAACAATTGGGCGCGTGCCTGAACACCCGTTATCCCGCCGACGCCCGGCAGCTTCCCCTCGTCCAATTTTACGCCCAGCACCTCCTCTTCTGGATGCCCTGGACCCTGCTCCTGCCCGGCGCGATTTACGCCGCGGTGAAAACGGCCCGCGCCGCCCGGCGCCAGCCCCACTTCTTCCCTCCGCAGACCCTCGACATCATCAAGCTCCTCGGCTGCTGGTTCGTCCTCACCCTGGTGTCGGTTGCCTTTTCCACGAGGCAGGATTATTACAGCATGAGTTGCTGGGGCGTGGCCGCCGCGTTCCTCGCCATGCCCTGGATGATGAGGGAACTTTCGCTGCCGCGCCTGCCCCGGCTTTACCTCGTCGCGCCCTGCGCGTTGGTCGCGATCGGAGGCGCCCTCGCGCTCGGCTTCGCCGTCTGGATCACCCCGCGGCTCGGCGCGCTCGGCGAAATAACCGCCGCCCCCATCCGCGACAGGGACACGTTCATGGACGCCATTGCCGGGATTTCTCCCGCGTTATGGGGGCAATTCATCGCGCTGCTCGGAATTTTTGGCGCCGTCATGCTGATCGCCGGGGCCGTCGCGACCGCCCTCGCGTGGCGGAGAAAATCGTTCCCCGCCCTCCTCGTCGTCTCCGGCGCCATGGCCGTCCCGATTTGCCTCGCCGCCGCCGGTTTTGTCATGATGAGCCCCTACTTCTCGCTCGCCGGCCAGGCGCGGGCGATCAATCGCGAGATCGCCGCCGAACCCGACGCCGTCGTCGCGTGCGAAGCGCAGCCCCACACCGCGTCGAGCCTCTTCTATTACCTCAACGCCCGCATCCACTGGGTGAACGCCCCGTTCGACGAGCAATACGCCCAGCGGGTCCTCGGCTTGGGCCGCGATTATTATTGGGACGAGGCGGGGCTCGAGAAGGCCTGGCGCTCGCTCCATCCCGTTTATTTGATCGTCGAAGAGAGCCGGCTTGCCTATTGGCGGGGCATGCTTCCGCCCGGCGCGCGCGTGGTCGACAAAAGCGGCACGCGGCTCGTGTTGTGCAATCGATAATGTAGCGGCGGTCTATGACCGTCGCTGACTTTTCACTGGAGCGACGCGCTCCTGCGCGTCCGCGGACGGCCGGGAGGTCGTCCCTACAAAAAACCGTGGCATTCGACCATCCGAAATGGCACAGGATGCGGCGGTTCCTTTGGCAAGCTCAGGGCGGGCTCCGACCGCCGCTACATCAAGACGACCCTGTCAGCCGCTCGATTTCAATCCCCACAAGGCAGACGTCGTCCCGGAAATCGTCCTGCCCGGAGAACTGCCGCGCCTGGGTTAGAAGCGCGTCGAGAAAAGCTTCTCCACGCTGGCGCGCGCAGTTTTGGATGAGCGCGAGAAATCGCGGATCGTCGGGCGTCAGGTCCTTGTCTTCGCCGAGATCGGAGAGGCCGTCGGTATAGAGAAGCAGGAAATCGCCGGCCTTCACCGCGCCCTGCTCCGTCGGATAAACCGAATCCTCCGCCACTCCCAGCGCAAACGGATGGCGCTGCGAGTCGTCGCCCATGGTTCGCACCGTGTGGCGGTCCCGGCAGATGTGCAGCGGCTGCGGATGGCTCGCGTTGGCAAAGCGCACCGCGCCGGTCGTCGTATCGATAACCAGGTAAAGGGCCGTGACGAACATCGAAGTCGACAGCGGCCCGAAGAAGTGATGCAGCCGCCGGTTCAGTTCCCCGAGAAACGCGCCCGGGTCGCCCGCAAGTCCCTGGATTTCCTCCACCAGCACCCGCTCCACCGCCGTCACCAGCGCGGCATGGACTCCGTGCCCCATCACGTCGCAAATCAGAACGCCCGCCTGTGTGTCCGAGATTTGGTTGATCGTGAAAAAATCGCCCCCGACCCGTCCTTCCGGCAGATAGCGGTGCGAGAAACGAAGCGCGCTGCCCGCTTCCGTCGCGTCGTGCGGGAAGGAGGGATAACTCTGCGGAAGCAACGCCTGCTGCACTTCCCGGGCCAGCGCGAGTTCCATCGCCATCTGCTCCTGCTGGCCCGCCAGCGCGTCGGTGTATTCCTTCAGTTTCTCCGATTGGAGGTGCTCCTCGGTCACGTCGCGCGAGATGCCGCATATCCCGATGATCTTTCCCGAGCCGTCCCGCGTAGGCACCTTGGTTGTGGAAACCCAGGTGATGCGGCCATCGGGGTGCTTTTCCTGTTCCAGCTTTCCCACCAGGGGCTTGCCGGTGGTGATGATCTGCTGCTCATCGGCAAAAGCCTGGTTCGCATGTTCGGGCAAAAAGAAATCGAAGTCGGTCAGGCCCTCGATTTCCTTTTCATTGAGCGTCCTGTGAAATTCTCTCGTCGCCCGATTGACGGAAATGAAGCGTCCCTGGCAATCCTTGAAATAGATCCGGTCCGGAATCGTATCCATGAGTGCCATGAGCAGATGGTGATCGATCTGGGCCATAGACGACTTTTTGAACGGCTGCTAATCCGGCGACGCGGGCGGGAGCCGGTGGGTATCGAGCGGAGTGCCGGCGGCGTTCTTCTCCAAAGGTTCGGACTGGGTCGCCTCGGGCGCGTTCGTCGGGGCCGACACCGTCGTTCTGGGAGCGGGAGGCGGAGCCGGGGCCGGAGCCTTTGTCGAAGCCGAAGGGGGATTCGTCGCCGGAGCGATCGGCGGATGGGTCGGGATGACCCCGCCCGGCTCATAATTGAAATGCCAGTTGGCGACCATGATCTGCCCCGTCTCCGCGTTTTTGACCCGGATATTGACCAGCACCACCGGGGCGATCAGGTCGCGCGGCAGGTAGAGCCGCACCGTGTTCGTCCCGGGATCGAAATCGTGGCGAACCTCGCCGAAATCGCGCACTGAGGTTTCAATCGAAGTCGAGTCGATCTTGTCCGCGCCGATCGGCGCGAGCACGGCGGTGATCACCGGGCGGGGATTGCTCACCGTGGCTCCCGGCTCCGGATCGGCTTTGGTCAGACCCAGCGCGCTCTGGCGCAGGTAGGCGGCAAAATTCTTCTCCACCTCCTGCGTGATCGTGTAGCGCCCGATGCTGTGCAGGCTCGTCGTCGAGTGGACCGGATTATCGGCCACGGTGAAAATCGCCTCGTATCCCGCTGCGATGGCTTTCGCCTCGACCTCCTTGTTGTAGTCGCCGTAGGGATAGGCGAAGCAGGTGATCGCTTTGCCCATCTTTTTTTCGAGCAGCGCCTTCGCCCCGGCGGTCTCGTTCGTCAGCCATGCGTCGTATTCCTCGGGCGTCAGATTGTGCCAGACCCCTTTGATCTTCTGCTTGTGGCGGGTCAGTTGCGGATGGGTCATCGAATGCGACTCGATGTCGACACCCTCCGCCTGAAGCGCGAGAAGGTCGTTCCAGCTTGCCGCTCCGGGGCCTTCGCCCACCGTGATGAAGTCGGGATAAATGAAGAAGGTCCACGGATAGCCATATTTTTTCAAAATCGGCGCGGCGTAGACAATCGCGCTTTTGTAGCCGTCGTCGATCGTGATCGCCACCGAACCGGGCGGGAGCGAAATCTTGTGCTTGATGAAACGCTGCACATCCGAAAGCGGCACCACGTGATAGCCGTTGTCGTGGATGTATTTCATCTCCGATTCAAAGACATCCACCGGCATGTTCCAGGGATTGTTCGAAGACGCGCCCGCAGCCCGGAATTGATGGTAGAGGAGGATGATCACGCTGGCTTCTCCGGTCGCGGGTTGAATGACGCCCGAGTTGTTCACGGAAGGCGCGGCGGGAGCGGCCGGAACCGTGTTGGTCGCCGGGGAGGGGATTGTCGCGGCGGGGGCGGCGTTGGTGCTGATATTCGCGGGCGAGACATTCGTCGCGGGGCTGGCGGCGGGCGGCGCGGAAGGAGACGCCGTATCCCCCGTCAGGGCGCCGGCCATTTGGATCTCCGCGCCGTCGGAGGGACGGTACGATGCGAGCAGCACAAAAGGCGAACCATTCGCCCGCGGCTCGTTCATGGTCGACGGGGCAGGCGTCGCTGGGGCCGAATTCGTAGCGGGAGCCGCCGGAGCCGGGCCGGCATCGGGCGCGGCCGAGGGGGCCGCTGTCGTGGTAGCCGGTCCCGACGGCGTCAGGATGGCGCCTTCGACATGGAACTTTTCCCGTTCCGCCCGGAAGCGGGCCTCCATTTGCATATTGGAGACGTAGAAATAGATAATAAAGGCGGCGATGAAGAGCAAAACTCCCCCCGCCAGGACGATGGACCGCTTGAGAAGCATAAAGGGCGAGCATCCTACCAGTTGAGGAACTCATGTTCAACTACTTCCAGAATCAGGTTTGCAGCGCGGCGTTGCTCTATTTCAAAACAGGCCCTAGAAATGGGATCGCGCCGCCATGAAGATTTTCTTTCGCTACCTCTTTCTTCGGCTGTTCGTGCCGTTCGCCGTCTGCCTCTGCGGCTGCACCCTGATCTGGATCATGGCCGATCTCTACGGCAACATCGACGATTTCCTCGAGCATAAGATTAATGTCTTCAAGATCCTCTATTTTTACTTCCTCCAGATTCCCAGCATGCTCGTCCAGATCCTTCCCGCCTCGCTCCTTTTCTCCACGCTCTGGACGCTGCTCGCCCTGAACCGCCGTTGCGAGCTCGTCGCTTTTCAATCCGGCGGCATGGCGCCCATCTGGCTCTTTACCCCTTTTTTCGCCTTCGCCTGCATCTGGATGGTCATCCTCGCCATCGATCTCAACGGACTGGCCGCCTCGGCCGAGGTGAAGCGCGAGCGGATCCTCCTCCAGGTCAAGGGGCAAAATGCCAAGAAAAACGTCCTCCTCAATCTCCCCTACGTCGACAAGGTCAACCGCCGCGTCTGGTTTTTCCAGAGCCTCGATACCAACCAGGGGACGGCCGGCGGCATGGAGCTTCTCCAGCGCGACGATCAGGGGCATGACCAGGTCAAATATTTTGCCACCAAAGCCGAATGGACCGGTGAGTTCTGGAGGCTGACCGGCGGCGTTCTCGAAATCCGCTTTGGCCTCGACAACACCGTGCAGGCCCGGAAGACATATAAAGAGCTGGATCTGCCTGACGTCACCACGCCTCCCTCGCAGCTCTCCCTCATCGTCTCGCAGCCGGACCAACTCACCCTCACCCAGCTTTCCCAGTATATCGCCACCAGCACCGCCACCCCGGAACACCTCGCCGGTTATCGCACCGAATGGTGGTACCGCGTCCTCTATCCCTTCAGCCTCATCGTCCTGATGCTTTTCGCGCTTCACCATGGCACCCGCACCGACCGCCGCAGCCCGGTCGCCGGCGTCGTCTGGGCCATCGTCGTCCTCATCCTCTACGTCCTGTTCATGAATGGCTTCATGGCCCTGGGCAGGCACGACCGGCTGTCCCCCTTTCTCTCCGTGATCGCCATGCAGATCGTTTTTGGCGCGATCGGCCTGCATCTGCTCGCCCTCAGCAACGGCTGGTGGTGGCAATTGCTCGAAGCGGCCAGGCGCTGGCAGGCCCGGCGTTCGGAGGGGGAAGTCTCCGAACGCGACGACGAGCGGTGATCTGTCAGTTATCGAAAAGATGTAAGCGTTCCCGCGTTCCCTTCCCGCTTCGCTTCTTCAAGCAAAAAATCGAGCTTGCCCGCCCGGACATCCTGACGGATTTGTTCGTCCCACTGCTCCTCCAGATATTCCTGGTACCATTGGTTGAACCGGGCCAGCTCTTCTTTGGGCAGGGTTTTGATCGCGGCTTCGATTTCGGCGACGCTCATCAAAACGGCCTACGGCGAATTCCTCGAAGAGGCAATACTGGAGGCTGCTACACGCTCGCCCCGCTCCATTTCAGCTTCTGCCGCAGCACCCGATAGAAATCGGTGTGCGGCAGGTACGCAAGCTGCACCCTGGCCTTGGCCGGCTTGATCTCCAGCCACGCATGTGCGTGAAGTCGCCCGCCCGGCCGTCCGTCGAATTGCACGCCCGGCGCCGGGACGCCCGGCTGCCGCACCACCCGCACGCGGATCACCTGGTCCGTCCCGACCACCAGCGCCCGGTTCGTCAGCGCATGCGGACAGATCGGCGTCAGCACGATCGAGTCGGCGTCGGGGCTGAGAATCGGCCCGCCCGACGCAAGCGAATAGGCGGTCGAGCCCGTCGGTGTCGAGACAATCAGCCCGTCGCACACATATTCCGTGACGAGATAATCCCCCACCTCCACGCGAATCCGCGCCAGCCGCGACACATTCGCCCGCGCCACCACGATGTCATTCAGCGCGCACGGAATCAGTTCCTTTTTGCCGTTGGCGTGGTGAAAAACCGTCTCCAGGACGAGCCGCGGGCTCAGCAGCAAATCCCACGCGGCGACGTAGGGCAGGATTTTTTCCACCTCCGTCTCGGCCACCGCCGTCAGGAAACCGAGGCTCCCGATGTTCACCCCGAGGATCGGCACTTGGGCGGGAAACACCGAATCGACGACGTCGATCAGCGAACCGTCCCCGCCCGCGACCAGCAGCAGGTCCGATTTTTTCGCCAGCTCCGCTTCCGAAACGCCGGGCCGGCGGATCATCGCGCCGGTCCGTTTCTCGAAGTGCAGGCGCAGATTCGGGTGTCCCTGCGAGAACTCGATCAGTTGGTACAGCACGTCCCTCGCGCCCGGCTTCGAGCCGTTCACAATCACGCCGATATTCACTTTTTTCGCAGCAGCCATAAAAATTCCTCGTTTCCGTCCCGGCCCGGCAGCGGGGAGGGGATCGTCCCCACCGTCGTCACCGGATAATCCTTCGCCCATTCGCACAGGCCCCGCACCACCCCCGTTCTCACCTGCGCGTCGCGGACAATCCCGCCCTTGCCCACTTCGGCGCGCCCGGCTTCGAACTGCGGCTTGATCAGCGCGCAGACCCTTCCGCCGGAGCTAAGCAGATCGAACGCCGGAGGCAAGACCTTGCGTAGCGAAATGAACGAAACGTCGGCCACGATCAGATCGAACGGAGCCCAAAAATGCTCCCGCGCAAATTCGCCAAGATCGCGCGCGTTGACCCCCTCGTGGAGCGCCACCCGCTTGTCCTGCCGCAACCGCCAGTGCAATTGTCCCCGTCCCACGTCGACCGCCACCACCTCCCGCGCCCCGTGCTGCAGCAGGCAATCGGTGAAGCCCCCCGTCGACGCCCCGATGTCGAGGCATCGCAGCCCCGTCACGTCGAGATCAAAACCCTTTAGCGCCCCCTCCATCTTGTGCCCGCCCCGGCTCACGTAACGGTCGCCTCCGCGCACCTCGATCGCCGCCGAGGCGGCACAAAGCTTGCTTGCCTTGTCCCACCGTTGACCTTCCACCCATACCTCCCCAGCCAAAATCAGCCGTTGGGCTTGTTCGCGCGATTCGGCGAGCCTCCTTTCCACCAATTCGACATCCAGGCGGCGGGGCTTCATGCGATCCCATATTACGCTTCTCACGGGCGAACGGACAGAACGAATCGGAACGCGACACTTATGTCGCCGTCGTCGGAAATCGAGTATAATCCAAATATCCCCTTGTGACTTTTCATCCACGCTCTAAAATGTAAACCCAATGCCGCTCAATCAAGCCATCCTCGACCACACCGGGTCCTTCCACGGACTCTACGATCCGGCTTTTGAACACGACGCGTGCGGAGTCGGCATGGTCGCCAGCATCAAGGGCGTCCGCTCCAATTCGATCCTCCGCAAGGCGCTCACCTGCGTCTGCTCCCTTATCCATCGCGGCGCGATGGACGCCGACGCCAAGACCGGCGACGGTGCGGGCGTCCTGACCCAGATCCCCTACAAGCTTTTCCGGCCCGAGGTCGAGAAAATGGGCTACAAGCTTTTCCAGGATTCCGATCTCGGCGTCGGCATGATGTTCCTCCCGAACGATCCCTACACCCAGGCCCGCTGCCGCCACATCACCGAGACCGTCCTGACCGAGCACAAGCTTTTCATCTTCGGCTGGCGCGTTGTCCCCGTCAACCGCGCCGTCCTCGGCGATAAGGCGCTCCGCACCTGCCCCGACATCGAGCAAATCCTCATCGGCCGCCCCGACCCCTCCATCATGAGCGACGACGAGTTCGAGCGCAAATTGTTCCTCTGCCGCAACCAGATCGAGGACCAGGCCGAAAGCCAGGGCATCAAGGATTTCTACATCCCCAGCTTCTCGAGCCGCACCATCGTCTACAAGGGCCTCCTCGCCGCGCCGACCCTCGAACGCTTTTACCTCGACCTCCGCGACCCCAATTACACCACCGCCCTCGCCGTCTTCCATCAGCGGTACAGCACCAACACCTTCCCCACATGGCCCCTCTCCCAGTCCTGCCGGATGCTCAGCCATAACGGCGAAATCAACACCATCGCCGGCAACCGGCTTTGGACCAAAGCCCGCGAGCCGGAACTCAAAAGCCCCTTCTTCGGCGATGCCATCAAAAAACTCCGCCCCATCATCCAGCCCGGCGGCAGCGACTCCGCCAGCCTCGACAACGCCCTCGAACTCCTCGTCATGGGCGGCCGCGACATCCTCCATTCCATGCTCATGCTCGTCCCCGCCGCCTGGCAGGGCGACGCCTCCACCCCCGCCGAAGTGAAGGATTTTTACGAGTATCACCAGACCCTCAACGAGCCGTGGGACGGCCCCGCCGCCCTCGTCTTCAGCGACGGACGCACCATCGGCGCCTGCCTCGACCGCAACGGCCTGCGCCCCGCGCGCTACAAAATCACCGACGACGGCCTCTTCTCCCTCGGTTCCGAGGTCGGACTCCTCGTCATCGACGACGCCAGGGTCGTCGAAAAAGGCCGCCTCGGCCCCGGCGAAATGATCGCCATCGACACGGTCAAGGGGATCCTCCTCAAAAACGACGAAATCAAGGCCGCCTACGCCAAAAAGAAGCCCTATGGCGCCTGGCTCCGCGAAAACATCAAGGACATCGTCGGCAAGCCCTCGCTCGAATCCCGCCCCGCCCCCGGCGCGACCCTCCTCCAGCAGCAGCTCGCCGCCGGCTACACCGAGGAGGAACTCGGCGTCACCCCCTCCATTCTCAAGATCATGGCCGAGACGGGCGAGGAAGCCATCGGATCGATGGGCGACGACACGCCGCTCGCCGTCCTCTCCAAAAAGCCCCGCCTTCTCTACACCTACTTCAAGCAGCTCTTCGCCCAGGTCACCAACCCGCCCATCGACCCCATCCGCGAAAAGCTCGTGATGTCCGTCGAAGTCCTCGCCGGCGCCCATCGCAACTGGCTCGAGGAAACCCCCGAACACGCCCGCCTCCTCCGGCTCCAGTCCCCCGTCCTCACCAATCCCGAAATGGATCAAATCCTCGCCCTCAAGGCCGATCCCTTTCATTGCGCCGCCATCACCTGCCGCTTCCCCGTCACCGAAGGGCCCGACGGCCTCAAGAAACATCTCGACCGCATTTGCGCCGAAGCCGAGAAAGCCGTCGACGGCGGCGCGGCCATCCTCATCCTCAGCGATTGGGACATCGACGCCGGCCACGCGCCGATCCCGATGCTCCTCGCCACCGGCGCCGTCCACCACCATCTCGTCCGCGTCGACAAACGCTCCAAGGCGAGCCTCGTCTGCGAAACCGCCGAGTGCCGCGACGTCCACCAGATCGCCTGCCTCCTCGGCTACGGCGCCTCCGCCGTCAATCCCTACACCGCCTTCGCCACCCTCAACGACCTCGCCTCCCGCGAGCAGTTGAAGGTCGGCGAAAAGATCGTCGATCCCGTCGTCGCCGCCAAAAATTACCGCTACGCCCTCGAAAAAGGCCTCCTGAAAATCATGTCGAAGATGGGCATCTCGACCCTCGCCAGCTACAGCGGTGCGCAGACCTTCCACGCCATCGGCCTTCACCCCGACGTCATCGCCTTCGCCTTCACCGGCACGCCTTCGCAGGTCAAGGGCCTCAACTTCCGCGAGATCGCCGAGGAGACCCTCGTCCGCCACATGCGCGCCTTCGCCCCCGACGCCAAGCTTACCGACGAAGGCATCTACCGTTATCGCCGCGACGGCGAACTTCACGCCTGGACGCCCCCCGTCCTCCAAAGCTTCCACACCTACGTCGGCATCAAGGGCGCCGACAAGGCCGGCAAGTGGGAGGATTACGAGAAATACGTCGCCGCCATCGAGGAAGCCGCGCCCGTCGCCCTGCGCCAATGCCTCTCCTTGAAAAAGAACGGCAGCGCCATCCCCATCGACGAGGTCGAGCCCATTGAGGACATCCGCCGCCGTTTCACCACCGCCGGCATGTCGCTCGGCGCTCTTTCCCCCGAGGCCCACGAAACCCTCGCCATCGCCATGAACCGCATCGGCGGCAAATCCAACTCCGGCGAGGGTGGCGAGGACCGCGGCCGGTTCACGCCGATGGAAAACGGCGACTCCAAGAACAGCCGCATCAAGCAGGTCGCCTCGGGCCGCTTCGGCGTCACCGCCGAATATCTCGCCAGCGCCACCGAAATCGAAATCAAGATGGCCCAGGGATCCAAGCCCGGTGAAGGCGGCCAGATTCCCGGCCACAAAGTCAGCGCCATGATCGCCAAGCTCCGCCGCAGCACCCCCGGCGTCACCCTCATCTCCCCGCCGCCCCACCACGACATTTACAGCATCGAAGACCTCGCCCAGCTCATTTACGACCTCAAGCAGGTCAATCCCCGCGCCAAGGTCTGCGTCAAGCTCGTCGCCGAAGCCGGCGTCGGCACCATCGCGGCCGGCGTTGCCAAGGCCTACGCCGACATCGTCCTTATCTCCGGCCACGACGGCGGCACCGGCGCGTCGCCCCTCTCCTCCGTCAAAAACGCAGGCGGCCCGTGGGAGCTCGGCCTCGCCGAGGCCCACCAGGTCCTCCTCCTCAACGGCCTCCGCAATCGCGTCACCCTCCGTACCGACGGCGGCATGAAGACCGGCCTCGACATCCTCATCGCCGCCATGCTTGGCGCCGAGGAATTCAACTTCGGCACCGCGGCACTCATCGCCACCGGCTGCGTCTACGTCCGCAAGTGCCACCTCAACACCTGCCCCGTCGGTGTCACCACCCAGGACGAAAAATTCCGCGCGAAATACAAAGGCACCCCGGAGAACGTCGTTTTCTTTTTCAACGCGGTCGCCGAAGAGGTGCGCCGCTATCTCGCCGCCATCGGCGCGCGAAGCATGAACGAAGTCATCGGTCGCACCGACTACCTCCAACAGCGCGAAGTCCCCGACCATCCCAAGGCCAACCTCCTCGATCTCTCCCGCCTCCTCGCCATGCCCAAAATCGACGACGGCTCGCCCCGGTTCCACACCTGGGAGCGCAACGACAAACTCGAAGACCGCACCCTCGACGACGTCATTCTTCAGGACGCCAAAAGCTGCCTCCAGACCAAGCATCCCCTCAGCCTCAAGTACAAGGTCAAAAATACCTTCCGCAGCATCGGCACCAACCTCTCCGGCGAAATCGCCTATCGCTTCGGCGACGAGGGCCTTCCCGAAAACACCCTCAACCTCACTCTCACCGGCAGCGCCGGCCAGAGCCTCGGCGCGTTCCTCGTCAAGGGCGTCCGCATCACCCTCGTCGGCGAAAGCAACGACTACGTCGGCAAAGGCATGGGCGGCGGCGAAATCATCGTCGTCCCTCCGCCCTCCGCCAAATTCGATCCCGCCAAAAATTCGATCTGCGGCAACACCGTCCTTTACGGGGCCACCGGCGGCGCGCTCTACATCCGGGGCTGCGCGGGCGAGCGCTTCGCCGTCCGCAACAGCGGCGCCACCGCCGTCGTCGAAGGCATCGGCGACCACGGCTGCGAGTACATGACCAACGGCCGCGTCATCGTCCTCGGCATGACCGGCAAGAATTTCGCCGCCGGAATGTCGGGCGGCCTCGCCTACGTTCTCGACCAGGAAGGCGCCTTCGAGCAGCGCTGCAACCGCGCCATGGTCACCCTCCAGCGCCTCTCCGATCCCGACGACATCATCGCCCTCAAGGGCGCGATTTACAAACATCTCGAATTGACCGAAAGCGCCCGCGCCAAGGAAATCCTCGCCGACTGGGCCCGCTTCGAACCGCTGTTTTGGAGAGTCACCCCGCTGCCGCCCGCCGGCGCGACGCCTCCCGCCGTCCCCGCCGCCGCGGCCCAGATCGGCACCGGCCCGTCGAGCAACGGCAACGGCTCCTCCGCTCCGACTCCGCGCCCCCCTTCCACCTCAGGAGAACCGGCCAAGGCATGAGTGCGGAAATCGCACATCAACTCTCCATCTTCGTCGCCAACAAGCCGGGCGTATTGGGCAAAGTCTGCGATCTGCTGAAGAAGGAGAAACTCAACATCTTCGCCATCACCACGTCCGACAACCGCGACCACAGCATCATCCGCCTCGTCGTCGACGAACCCCACCGCGCCCTCGGCCTCCTCGAGGATTACGGCACCCTCGTCCAGCAAACCGACGTCATCATGATCGGCGGCCCCAACCGCCCCGGCACCATCGCCGAAATCGCCCATCGTCTCGGCGAGGCCAACATCAACATCGACTACCTCTACTGCGCCACCGCCCCCACCGCCAGGCTCGGCCTCCTCGTCTTCAAACCCTCCAACGTCGCGAAAGCGCTGAAGGTGCTCAATCAGCGCGAGACGAAATAGGACAGATGCGACTTGCCTTCAAAGAACCGTGGAATCTTCTCGGACGGATCCTTTGAGGATGGGGTTCCGTGCCCATTTTGACAGAGTGCCATACGATGCTTGCCGAGATTGATGACCAGGCAGGAAATATTTATGACCGGACACGCTTGCCTTTATTGGACATCTGTTTTCCGTATCGCGCATCATACATCCAATCCCGAAAAATAGAGTAAGGCCATGGTGTAATGTGATGATTGCGAGTATCCTCCACTGTTTAATTTGTTAATACTTGGTAAAATATTGTTTGCATAAGTTCGCATGTATTATTTATAACATAAACTATTGCCTTTAATTATCTTAACCGGTGCATAAGCATGCCATTATTTCAAATAAAAGGACTTTATCCTTGCGCAAGCTTTACCGATTCATCTTGTACCATGTCGCATCGCTTCGATCCCGTAATTCTGCCATGCAACAACACCGTTTTTGAAAACTGAACTCAAAATTCTCCCCGACATCCTTAAACCTCCATACCACTTATTATGCCCCTTGATCCAATGACCGCCGTTAAGTTCGGACATTTTGTCCAAGATGCCTATTCTCTCCTGAGCGTTCCCGATCCAGACGGATTCGTATTGACGGAGCCTGGCTATATGATCGCAAATATCCTCTACGCGGATGACCTCCTCGCCGATTTGCCGGGATATATCACCTACGGATTTATTGCGAGGTCAACGGCAGCCCCGCCCTACGATGTCGTTATCGCGATCCGCGGAACGGAGGGCATCTTCGAGTGGATGGACAACGCCGTATTTGAACATCAGGATTGTCCATTTTGGCCCAATGGCCCGAAAACCGAGGATGGCTTTACGAATATATACAAAACACTGGGAACGGCCCCCTCGCTTGCGGGCCAACCCGCCACTGCCGCGCTCAACAGCCTTGTGACTTTATTAGGCGCGGCAAGCGTTGGAGCGGTAACCGTGTGTGGACATAGCCTTGGAGGAGCCTTGGCCACTCTGCTTATTGGCGACATAGTCGCCAAGGCGATTTGGAGCCGTCCGTCCGTCTATACATTTGCGAGTCCCGCGGTCGGAGATGAGGCATTTGCGAATGCCTTTAATGCGGAGGTTCCGCAGTCGTGGAGGATATACAACAAGCCGGATATTGTGCCCATGCTGCCGCCCCCTTTATTGGGCTATGCTCATGTGGAAACACCATACGAGATTGATTCGAGCAGCTCCACGAAGAAATCCATCATATGCTGGCATTCAATGGAAACATACCTTCACATGCTCGACAATTCCGAACCGCTTGATGCCGACTGTGTGTTGGGCGGCGCGTCCGTTACAGGCACTGCCCCAGTCGCATCGACCTCGGCTCCCTCATAAGGATAAACACATGAAATCCGCTTACTACCGGCCTGCTCTTTTAATCTTAACAACTCTTTTAGTTGCAGGATGTGGAGGAGTTGCTCTGCATAATGACGAAATTAATTATGCCGATACAGGGGCCTACGATGCAAACGAGCAATTATTAAATAACCTGGCGCGCTATTCTTGCTACGATCCTCCCTACTTTCTTCAACTTGGTCAAATTACGGCGCTGCATACCTATCAGGGTTCGGCTGGCCTCGCTCAAGACGCGCAGTCGCATAATCATTACGGAGCCACGGCAGGTCTAATGACAACCGAGCAACCTTCATTTCAGTTCGTGCCCATTACCGGCACGAGCTTTATGAATGCCATATCCGCTCCCATTACTCCGAAATTATTCCTTACCTTTTATAGCCAGGGTTATCCCGCCGATGTATTGGCCAGAGTCCTGATCCAATCCGTCATTTTCGTCGTCCAAGTAAAAGACCCCAAAACCGGTAAGGACAAGATCCGGGCTTACGTGGCAAGGAATGATCCGACTGACCCAACGTATCCTGATTTTTTAATCTTTTGCCTTCGGCTGAGGAGCGAACAAATGGCCGATATCAAATGGGTCTGGAAATCCCCGGACAGGAGCTTAAAGTTAAACAATGTTACCCCGGTGGATGCGATTAATGCGCTAAACGCGGGATATCAGCTAAAGAATGCCCCACCTGTGGCAAATTCAACAAACGGGTTGAGTTCATCAGCCGTGTCGGGTTCATCCGATGTCACGAGCGCATCAAAGCAATCGCCAAATAATGGCAACTCCGTGGAGTTGTCCACACCAGGAGAGTCGGGATTATTCGTTACGGGTCAAGAATATGAGGGACTTGGAGATTATCAAATTACAGACGAGCAAAATGATGTATTACACCATCTACCAATTTTGTCGTTGGCAGCTAAAAAAGCATTAGGCACAAAAAATGCGAAAAATGATTTTTTTGTGAGCTTTCCAGGTACTCCGTCGAAAGTTTATTTTAATGGTAGCCATGAACAGATCAGTGACTCTGTTGAAGACATCTTCCAAATGCGCACGTTTGTAGAGGTGCTTCGCGCAACTGCGCAAGAAAAGG
Organism: Methylacidiphilales bacterium; assembly: GCA_035948935.1. Lineage (GTDB taxonomy): Bacteria > Verrucomicrobiota > Verrucomicrobiia > Methylacidiphilales > UBA1321 > JABDGH01. The sequence continues at coordinate 49,848 of DASZIP010000022.1, forward strand.
CTGAGTTTTCAGAACGATTCGGACCAAACGCCTCGGGAAACACGATGATCAAACCGTATCAAGGATCGAATGATCTCTGGAGTTTGATACCCGATAATGGTCCCATTAAGGGCCCCTATTTGGTTCAGCCCATTTTGAGATTGAATCGCGAGGACCTTTCGGACTTGCTTTCGGCTAAGCATCGCCAGGTAATGAATTCATCTTATTCCATCCTTGCCTCTGTCCATTATGATTCCAAGGATTATGTCCTTGGTGATTTAATGGATGAAAATGGGGTTCCAGTGGTGAACGCTCTGCGTAACAATGACAAAAATGATCGGCTTGATTCCTTGTTAACGTCCAACAAACAGGTCTTTCTTTTAATTTCTGAACTATACGCAGATATTTCGATCGACCCAAAAAATCTTCCTGTTCAGCAATTCATCCAAACTCAGTAGAGGAAATCTAATCTGCTATGCGCATAGGCGTTCGTGGTGGTCAGTTCTAGGGGAAGGCATCTTTTATATCTCCCTTCCCCTTGAAACTTGACTGTGGAGCCTGGCCCGTTCGTTCTCTTTTGTCAGTTGTGGCTGAAAGTGGCTAAAACTTGGCTTAAGAAGTGATAGATTTCTCCTCGGACGGACCCTTTGGCGACTGGTTTCTGCGTCCAATCAAAAACGAGATACTCCCCCCATCGTGGGAAACGTGGAAGCCCTACCATGCCAGTTCATAAGAAGAATGGACTTTACATGCGGCTGCGATATTCTCACAAAGAGTGTAGTTGCCATTTTGGCTGCTCTAAGGAGAATAATGCGCTTCTTTCTTGCTAAATCTCTTTGCATCGGATTTTTTGTCTGGCTGGTGTCGGCTTCGGTTTGGGTGTCAGCCCAGACCCTTAACCTTACCCAGTACGTTAATCCGTTCATCGGCACAAATCCCTGTCCGACTGGAACGGGCGGATTCACTTTTGATACCGGCGACGTCTTTCCCGGAGCCACCACACCGGAGGGCATGGTGCAATTCAGCCCCGATACGCCCAGCAACCAGGCGGGAGGCTATTGGTATCCCGACACAACGATCAAGGCCTTCAGCCTGACCCACTTTTCCGGGCGCGGGATTCCTGTCTATGGCGACTTTGGTTTCTATCCGGTTGCGGGAGCGGTAAGCGCTTCGACCAGCTTTAGTTTTGCCAATTACACGACAGCGTTCTCGCACAGCAACGAGACGGCTTTGCCCGGCTATTACAAAGTGGTGCTTAACAACAACCAGACGGTGGAACTGACGGACACCACTCATACCGGGATGATGCAGGCGACCTATCCCTCCGGCACCACGGTGGGAACCATTTTTCTGAACATGGCCAATAATGTGCGCGGGATCAGCGCCGCCGCGGTCAGCATCGTCAATGGCAATGAGGTGACGGGATATGCCACCAGTACGACCAGTGGCGGTCAAGCCTACACGGTTTACATTTCGGTGGTCTTTGATCAGACCATTACGGCGTCGGGCACATGGAATGGAACAACATTGAGCACGACCAATCAATCGACGAGCACGACGAGCGGAGCGCAGTTGGGCGCTTATGTTTCTTTCAAGACGTCGTCCGCGAATGAGGTTGTCCATGCGACGGCCGGAATTTCCTACGTCAGCATTGCGAATGCCGAGTTGAACCGGACGACCGAAAACCCGTCGGGCACGAGTTTTTCCACCGTGGAACAGAACGCCGGCAGCGCTTGGAATACCCAGCTCAATCACATTCAAATCACGGACCCGAATGCATCGGTGAACAACCTGACCGTTTTCTATACGGAATTCTATCACACGTTGATTCACCCGAACATTTTCGATGACGTGAACGGACAGTACATCGGCTTCGATAACGCGATTCACACTCTAACGGGCGGGCACCATCATTATACCGATATCTCCGGATGGGACCTGTACCGCTCGGCAAGCCCGCTCAAGGCTTTCCTCCTACCCGGCTACTATTCGGACGTGGCCCAATCCATGGTGGATGATGCCTCGCAATCTGGTTACGTGGGACGATGGATCCAGCAAAATAGCGATTCCGCGGGAATGATTGGCGACGGGGGCATCATCGAGCTGGCGGATGCTTACGCTTTTGGCGCCACCAACTTCGACACCAGCACCGCTCTGACCTACATGAATGACAATGCCTCCGGGTCCAACGGATATCGTGCGGGCGAAAACCAGTTTCTGTCACTCGGTTGGGTCTATAATGATGGCAACTCGACCGAGGGCTCGTCGACTTTGGAATACGCCGTTTCGGACATGGCCATGGCCCAATTCTCGCAGAGCATGGGGAATACGGCTTATTACCAGAAGTATCAGACGAGCGCTCAATACTGGCGCAATATGTTTAATGCCAGCACGTTGTATCTCACCTCCCGCAATTCATCCGGTGGGTGGGATAGCACAAGCTCGGGTTGGGCGGAAGGCTCGCAGGGGCAGTACACCTGGATGGTGCCGTTCAATCAAAATGGCCTCTTCACCGCCATGGGCGGTAATGCCAACGTTGTATCGAGGCTGGACGCCTACTTTGGTTGGAATGCCGCCACACAAATGTATACGACGCTTAATGCCAACCTTGGCTCCCAGATGCAATGCGACGGTAATGAGCCGGATGAATCGCAGCCTTGGGCCTATCTTTACGCGGGTGCGCCATGGAAGACGCAAAAGGTGATGCGCGACATCCAGACGACCCTCTATACCAACACGCCGGGCGGCCTGCCTGGCAATGATGATGGCGGCGCTGAATCAAGCCGGTATGTCTTATCCGCGCTGGGAATTTACCCGCTGATTTCCGGTGTCGGGGGGTTTGTGATCGGATCGCCCCTGTTCGCCAGCGCCACAGTCACGACGGATACGGGGCATGTCTTGCAAATCAACGGTACCAACGCCGCGCCTGGCAATCCCTACGTGCAGAGTTTCCAGGTGAACGGCGTCTCAAGCACGAGTTTGTGGTTGCCGGTGAGCACCATTCTCAACAACCCGACGACGACCCTTGGTTTTACGCTCGGATCGACCCCGAACACATCCTGGGGAACGAGTCCGGCCGATGCGCCGCCTTCCTTCGACGCGCCGGGAACAACCACGCCAACCATTGCGACAGCGCCGTCGGCCACTCCTTCGCCGGTAACGGGAACGACGATGACATTGAGCGTCCTGGGCGCCGACACCGGTCCGAACGGGGAGCCGGGACTGACCTATACGTGGAGCACAACGGCAGTTCCAACCGGGGTGGCGACACCGACATTTGGCAGCGGCAACGGAACCAATGCCGGGAAGAATCTGGTCGCGACATTTTATGCGGTGGGCAGTTACACCTTTCAAGTCGCAATTTCGAACGGCCTGCAGTCGGTGGATGGCACGGTCAGTGTGACCGTGAACCAGGCGGCGACCGGCATGGTGGTGATCACCCCTTCCGCGTCTTCCATTTATCCTGGTTGCACGCAGCAGTTTTCAGCCTTCGTGGCGGACCAATTTGGCAATGCCATAGCCACATCCCCACTTTCCGCGACGTGGTCGGTGACCGGCGGCTCCGGGAGCATCGGCGCGAGCAGCGGCTTGTTCCAGGCGGCGACAACGAATGGCGCCACCACCATCCAGGCGGTCAGTGGTTCCTATTCGGGGACGACAACCATTACGGTTGTCACTCCTCCGTCCGATGTCACGAATGGCCTGGTCGGGAGATGGAATTTTGAAGAAGGAAGCGGCACGACCGCCCACGATACCTCCGGGAACTCCAACAATGGCACGCTGGAGGATGTGACGGGTGACTTGACGTGGTTTACGCCGGGCGCGGTCGGGGAAGAATGTCTTAGCTATCCCAATGGCACCTTGGAATATGTGAAAGTCCCCGATGCGTCAAGCCTCGACCCGACGACGGGGATTACGTTGTCGGCATGGGTGAATGTAACGAACTGGAACCAGAGCGAGAGCGCCAACCCGCGCATTATGGAAAAAGGCAATTCGGGCGGCGCCAATTCTGGGGACAATCAATACCGATTGTTGGTTGAAGACGGCGTGCTTAAGTTTGACCTGACGGGGGTCAGCCCCACTCCCTTGACGGCGCCCATCCCGACTGCCGGCGTATGGCACTTGATCGCGGGCACATACAACGGCTCAACGATGAGCCTTTATGTCGATAATGTCATGGTTGCCAGCCAGAGCGCCACGGGCGCGATTACAACTCAGACCGGCTCGGCAAGCCCGCTGATCCTCGGCGGCAAAAACACGGTCTCGCAGACCACCAGCAACATCCTCTACGGCCTGCTCGATGATGCGCGCGTCTACAACCGCGGCTTGAGCCCCGCCGAGATGACCACTCTCTATAACGCGGCGACCGCGTCGCCCTGGTTCGCCACTGCTGCTGCGGCCAGCCCGGCAAGCGTTCTGCTGGGCTCGACCTCGACGCTTTCGGTCCTGGGAGCGGACGTCAACGGCGAAAGTATTTTGAACTATACATGGCAAACGACCGGGACGCCTCCCGCTCCGGTGACTTTTAGCGCCAACGGCACCAATAGCGCCAAGCAAACCGTCGCCTCATTCACACAGCCCGGCACCTATAACTTCCTCGTTACGGCGACCGATCCACAGGGCCGGACAGCAACAAGCAGCGTGAGTGTTTCCGTAACGACGACCTTTGATGCGTCCTTCTCTTCAGCGGCGACGGTTCCTCTGACCGCGAACGGCTTCACGGCCACCGGGTTGAGCCTCAGCCTGAATCTGTCCTACGCGCCTTCTCCGGGCGACGTGTTGGTGGCCATTGACAATACCAGCTCAAATCCGATCAGCGGCACATTCACGAATCTACCAAATAATGGAATCATCAGCACCGTCTATAACGGCATCACTTATTATTTCACCGCCAACTATGCGGGAGGAGGCACGGGTAACGACTTGACGCTGACTTTGGATGCCGCGCCAGCCATCACCAGCGCAAACAGCACAGCCTTTACCCTCGGCCAGCCGGGTAGTTTTACCGTGACAGCGACGGGCAAGCCTGCACCTGCATACACGGAGAGCGGCTTTCCCTCCTGGGTCGCCTTGAACCCAACAACAGGCGTACTCTCGGGCACGCCGACCGCCACGGGCGCCTACACCGGCACGATTACCGCGGGCAACGGTATCGGTACTGATGCAACGCAAAACTTTTCGATCGCCGTACAGCAGGCGCCGTTGATCACCAATGGGCCGCCGGCAACCGCTGCGATCAACGCGGCCTACAGCTTTGCCTACACGGCGAATGGCTATCCTGCACCGACATTCTCCGTAACTTCGGGAGCGTTGCCTACGGGACTGACTCTCTCTTCAGCGGGCGTTATTTCCGGTACGCCAACCGCGATAGGCACCTACACCGGCACGGTGAGCGCTGGCAACGGCGTTGGCACGGCCGCCACGCAAAACTTCAGCATCTCGATCGTCAACGGCTATACGCAATGGGCCAACGGCTACTTTGGCTCGGGTTCTCCGAACGGAGCTCCGGCGGCAACTCCTGAAAATGACGGAGTCCCGAATCTGCTCAAGTACCTCTACGACATCAATCCGACCACGCCGATGAACTCTGCGGACCTCGCGGCGTTGTCTGTGGTGGGCTTGGACACGACAACGACTCCCGGAACAAAATATATCACGCTTACTTATCGCGAGAACCCATTTGCAAGCGGCCTCACGATCAACGTGCAAACCTCAAGTGATTTACAAACATGGACGACCGTGAGTCCTCCTGATCTTTCCAAGCAAGTCGGCACCGATTTAACCACCGGAGATCCGATCATGGAAGTTGGAGTCATCGTAAACAGCCCGAGCAAGCAATTTATCCGCTTGAATGTCATCACTCAATAAATGAGACCTGTGGAGCCTAGGGGATTCGAACCCCTGACCTCCTCAATGCCATTGAGGCGCTCTACCAACTGAGCTAAGACCCCGATCAGGCGTCGCGCAAAACGCGAACGCGAGCGATAAGAATAAGCATCTCCTCGCCCGGCTTACAACGGAAATTCGCGGGTTACCGCGCCCGTCCGATTGTTTCGAGGAGCTGATTCAGCACGACCGGCGCGGAGCAATGCGTTTCCGCGATCCGGCGCGCGGCGCGTCCGTGTTTGACAGGGTCTTTTGCCACGGTTTCCAGCGCGTTGCGCGCGCTTTCCTCGTCGTGGAAGGCGAGCAGCCCTTCGCCGTGCGGATAGAAATCGGTCCAGCCGGTCTCCTGCAAAATGACCGGGCGGCCCAGGGCGAGATAGGCGACGCTGCGGTCGCTGAACCAGCCGCAGCGCGAGCGGACGTAGCCGTTTTTGGCCACGCAAAATTCGCCCCGGCTTTGCGCGAGGTAGTCGCGGTAACGCCGCCACGGCGTGTTGAGGGGACGCGCATCGACCAGCCTCCAGCCGCCTTCGAGGAACTGCCGCGTCGCCTGGTCCTCGGGATGGAGATCGGTGGCGATTTCAAGTTTTTCCCCCGTCTTTTTCGGGAGATCGGCAAGCCGGGCGAACTCCTCTGATTTGTTGCCGTACCACATGCCGTCGTATTCGACCTGGGGATAGCCGTACCAATGGGTGAACGTGGTCCACACGTCGCCCGGTTGCTCCGCGTTCGGGTTGGTAAAGTAGTCGAGCACGACGGGCACACCGGCCGGCAGCCAGGCGCGTCCGGCGAGGGGCGCGCGGCATCCCTTTTTGCCGAGATGGCGGCCGATGGAGACGAACTTGTCGTGGCCGTCGAGGTTCATGTCGGACTTGTAGATTTCGGCCCAGATTTGGGTGAAGGCGGGATCGATATCGAGGTAAATTTTTTCCCGCGCCGCGGCGAGGACGTCGCCGTGTTTGAAATGGCCGGAGATGTTGAAGAGGAATTCGGCGTCGCGCGCGAAGCCCACCAGGCCGGGGAGTTCCTCCGACCGGCCGTCGAAGAGGAGCGTGGCGCGGCCCTCCAGGCCGAACTCGTTCTTCACGGCGTTCCAGTGGGCGAGATTGGCGCTGAGGGCCGGCGCGCATTTTTGGCCGTTGGCGTCGATGCATTTCGAGGAGGGGACATCCTCGACCATCCAGACGTCCCAGCCCGCCTGGCGAAATCCGAGCACCCATTGCAGGAAGGCCCAGGTGTTGCCCGCGGCATGGAGCGGGTACGAGGCGATGCCGACTCCGATGATGACGCGGCGGGGCATAAATCGAGTTATGAGCCGAAGAGAAAAATCGAGCCGCACCAGAAGATTCCCCCACCGGCCATTATTACGCCCGGTGCGAGGATCCATTGATAATAGAAACCCATTTTATCGTGATATTGAGCATAGCAGTTGGCGAAAAGGATGATGGCGATGCCCAGGTAGGCCACGCCCATCAGAATCGCTTGCTTGCCCTCGACGGGGACAAACCGGAGAGAATAACGGAGCGCCCATATGGCGTATGAATGACGAGTCACGATTGAATAGATGCCCCACATCGTAAGAACGACGGGAACGGCGATGCCCAAAACATAACGCAGCCACCAAAAGTCGGTGTCATTGAGCGGAAGCTGGCGGTTCGGCATAAAACCGGAAGGCGCAGGCTACACCCGGCTCTTGAACCACGCGATGGTCTCGGTCAGCCCCGTTTCCAGGTCGACGACCGGTTTCCAGCCGAGCCGCTGCCAGGCGCGGGTGATGTCGGGCCGGCGCTGCTTCGGATCGTCCACCGGCAGGGGCAGGTGGGTGATCGTGCTTTTCGAGCCGACGAGCCGGACGATCCGCTCCGCGAATTCCTTGATCGTCAGTTCGTTCGGGTTGCCGATGTTGACCGGCTCATGGAAGTCGCTCTGGGAAAGCTTGAAGATGCCGTCGATGAGATCGGAGACGAAACAAAAGCTGCGGGTCTGTTTGCCGTCGCCGAAAATCGTGATCGGTTCGCCCTTGAGCGCCTCGCCGATGAAGGCGGGGACGACGCGGCCGTCCTTCAGCCTCATGCGCGGGCCGTAAGTGTTGAAGATGCGGACGATCTTCGTGTCGATTTTGTGGTAGCGGTGATAGGCCATCGTCATCGCCTCGGCGAAACGCTTGGCCTCGTCGTAGACGCCGCGCGGCCCGATCGGATTGACGTTGCCCCAGTATTCCTCGGTTTGCGGATGGACGAGCGGATCGCCGTAGCATTCCGAGGTCGATGCGAGCAGAAAGCCCGCGCCCTTCGCCCTGGCCAGGCCGAGCGCGTTGTGCGTTCCGAGCGAGCCGACCTTCAGCGTCTGGATCGGCAGCTCGAGGTAGTCGATCGGGCTTGCCGGCGAGGCGAAGTGGAAAACGATGTTCACATCGCCCGCCACCTCGAAGTGATTGCTCACGTCCTGCTTCTGAAAGCTGTAGTGCGGATTGTTTTTGAGGTGATCGAGATTGGCGGGGTTGCCCGTGATGAAATTATCGACACCGACCACGCGAAATCCCTCCGCGAGAAGACGGTCGGTCAAGTGGCTGCCGAGAAACCCGGCCCCTCCGGTGACAACTGCGGTTTTCATGGAAACGACTTTATCGGCAATCAGGCGTTTGACTAGTCCGGAGAATTAATTCTCTTCCCGCGCCGGGATGAGTCCGCTCTGGCGCGCAAAATTAAAGATGCCGCCCGCGTCGACGACCGGCTTGACTTCCCCCAGCGGCTTGAGGGGATAGGTCTTGCCGTTGGCGCGGAGTTCGTCCTTGTCGAAATCGACTTCGACGTGGTCGCCGGTTTTGATTTCCTGGCTTAAAGGCACGGCGCTTTCGTACGGGTAAAGCTCGCCGGTGGCGATCGAGTTGCGGAAGAAAATCCGGGCGAAACCTTCCGCCACGACCACCTCGCATCCGGCCGCGCCGAGGGCGATGGGGGCGTGCTCGCGCGACGAGCCGCAGCCGAAATTGCGTCCGCCGATGACGATCGGGTACTTGCTCTTCATCGAGCCTTCCTCGACGTAGCGCTTGGGGTAGAGCGAGTCAGGCAGGCCGATGAGCGCGTAGCTGCCGAGCTTTTCGTACTCCTCGGGAATGGTCGGCACGAGCGTGAGATATTGCGCGGGGATGATCTGGTCGGTGTCGATGTTGTGCTGCACCACGTAGGCGGGCCCGGAGATGACTGTTGGCATGGAGTTAGTTTAGCAGAAGTGCGCGCGTCACGCTACTGCGTTCGTGGGTAGGGACGCGAGTCCCTTCGCGTCCCATAAATCGTCGGACGGCAGGGGATTGGCCTCCCGGCCTTTTCCAGTCAGGGGCCCGGAATATCTTTTGCGCTATCGCGCGGGAATTGCCGTCCGTGCCAGGATCATTTATAATAGAGATCGTAAGTCGCGGTAACCGCGGCATTGATTTCGATCTGGCCGGGAATCGCGGCGGGCGTGCCGCCCCCGCGAAAGGCCATGCTGGCGGCCATCATCATCGGGCGGGGACCGTTGTCGGGCGTGCCTTCGATGATTTCGAGTGGTTTTTCGATGTAGCATCCGGCGGTGACGGCAAGGTCGTTTGCCTTGTCATGGGCATTGAGCAGCGCCTGCTTGAGCGTTTCCCTTTTCGTTTCGTCTTCCTTCGAGGAAGCGTAATCGACCGACTGCACCTGCAGGCCGTCAAGCTTCGACAGGGCGTCGGCGATCGGGCCGTACTTGTCGAAATCGATCAGCGTAAAGGTGAACTGGGTCGAGCAGCTATACGGATTTTTTTTGGCGAAGGAGTCGTCGCCCGGATAAAGATTTTTGTCGAAACGAATGCCGCCGGTTTGCAGGTCCTTGACGGCGTCGCCGAGGCTTTTGATGTAGTCGAGCGCGGCGCTGAGCGATGCGTCATGTCGGGCCTTCGCCTGTGCCAGGGTCGCCTCGTTGATGCTCACCTGCACGGTCCAGAGCATTTCGTCCGGCACGACCTTGATGATCGCGGTGCCGATGACCGTGACCTTGCGCACCGGCGCGTCGGCGAAAGCCGGAGCTGAAACGAGAAGCGGGAGGAGAAGCGCGGCAACGCCAAGTGCAAGTCGGGAGAAGGAAGTCATGGGAAATCGTTGAGCGGACGAATGTTTATTGCTTCCACCACACATAGGTAACGTATCCCAAGCCAATCACGGCCACAATGATAAGAAGAGGAAGATAGCCGCCAAAAAAATCGTGCCAATACGTTCCAATCGCAATTCCCAAGGCTAACATTCCCCATTTGAACAAGGCGCCTTGCCACCATTTCAATGTGAATGTTTTGAACGGATTCATGTAAGCCCCTTTTCTGCCAAGGCTAATATAGCCTATTTTCAGGACGTGTCTTCAAAATAGGGCAATGCGGCAGCGCACGACTTTTCGTTTTGAAAATCGCGGCGTCGGGCTAGAGTGAATTCGCAGCGACCCGGTTCCCGCTCCGTCATCATCATGCCCGTCCAGTTCAAAGACTATTACGAAACTCTGGGCGTGGCGCGCACCGCCTCCGCCGATGAAATCAAGAAGGCCTTTCGCCGCCTTGCCCGCATTCATCATCCCGACGTTGCGAAAAACAAGGCTGCCGGCGAGGCGAAATTCAAGGAGATCAACGAAGCCTACGAAGTCCTGAGCGATCCCGAGAAGCGCCGGAAATACGACCAGCTCGGCGCGAACTGGGAGCACGGCCAGGAATTCCACGCGCCCGGACACGAGACCTATCGCCGCAGCGCTCATTTTCCCGAGGGCGAGTCGCCCTTTGAATTCACGGGCACCGGCTTCAGCGATTTCTTCGAGGCTTTTTTCGCCGGAAGCCGCGACCATCCCGGCTCTTTCCGGCGCACCTCTTTCCACGCCGACGATGCGACACTGGCCGCGCGCGGACACGACGCCGAAGCCGATATTCTCGTGACGCTCGAGGAGGCGCTGCATGGCGCGAAACGCCAGATCACGGTGCGCAGACCCGAAGGGGACGGCGAGACCGAACGGACCGACACCTACCAGGTGAAGATTCCGCCCGGCGTGCGCGAGGGGAAGCGGATTCGCCTCGCGGGCCAGGGCGGTCCCGGTCGCGCGGGCGGCCCGGCGGGCGATCTTTTCCTGCGCGTCCGCCTGGCGAAGCATCCCGATTTTCGCGTCGAGGGGGCCGACCTCCATTACGACGTTCATCTCGCGCCGTGGGAGGCTGTCCTGGGCAAACAGGTCCCGATTCCGACGCTCGACGGCTCGGCGATGCTCAACGTGAAACCGTGCGCGCAGGCCGGCGCCGTTCTCCGCCTGCGCGGCCTCGGCCTGCCCAAGGACGACGCCCGGCGCGGCGATCTCTACGCGACCGTCTGCATCGAAAGCCCCGAATCGGTCACCGAGGAGGAAAAGAAACTGTGGGAGCAGCTTGCCGCGAAGTCGGGTTTTAACCCGCGGGCTTGATTTTGGAGAGTAGGATTCCGGCCTGAGCCTGATTTGGATGGGGCTTTTCCGGTTTGGCTTAAATGGCTTTCGTGTCCTCTATTTTTAGCCCATCTTGCGCATCGAGGAGATTTAGCGGGGTGGAAAGCGATCCGTGGCAGGCGTGGTTTCGCACAGAGGACCGAAGAGAAGGAAGGCAGAGGAAAGGCAGAGTGATTTTTATGCGGAGAAGCTCTGGCTATTTGGCTTCACGATTGCTAAAAAGATGCCTGTCCCCTATTCTCTATTCTACCTCCGGTCATTTGACTCGTGCGGCCCGTACCGAAGAGGTAGCCTGCAGTAGGCCTCTTATAGGCAAGCAATTCCCATGAGCGCGCCAACTGACCGCATTCCTACGTCTCGCTACCTATATTATCTCGTTCGCACTTCGATTATTTTATTCGCCGGTCTATTTTTTGGGATCGTGATTTTGGTAGCGGTGGGAATCACGAGTGATTTTCTCCTCGACCGTCGCTACGACGAAGCGCGCGCCAGGCTTGATCCCAAATTGAGAGATGCAGGCTTTACTCCGTCCGTCACGAATGAAGCGAACAGTTTAACTGAACTTTCGTCGAAGTCCCCGGATGGCGCCTGGGCCATGACAGCTCAATCCGTGTCGGGTCGCGGCTGGAACTGGGGCATCCGCAACAATAAAACGGGGAAGGTCTACTTTCAGGATGAGAAGATTCAGTCCAATCGTGCCTTTCCGGACGGGTGCTCGGCGTTGTGGAGCCCAGACAGCCGGTATGTCGCGGTGGCGACGGCGTGGGGAACAGATACGGACTACGTCAGCGTCATCAACCTGTCCGGAGTGGATCCCACCTTCACGGCTTTTTCCGGAGATGGTCCTGATTATTACGTTTACCCGCTCAAGGATATTTTGCTGAAACCGGCTGATGCCTCGATTGCCGGAGAATGGATGGAGCAACGCACTGAGGCCCTGAAATGGGAAAATCCAACCGATCTAAATTTGGTGGCCTATCTCATCATTCGCCTGGGCGATTTCAGCAAGCCCGAGCGCGCAGCCGCCGCTCACCTGACCCTGCGGTTTTCGGGCAACGCTTTCACGGTGCTTGCCAGGCACGATGAGTTTTACGAGGAACTTCCCGTGACTGGCTCGCCATGATTGGAAATTAAAAGCGAAAATGGAGCTGAGGAAAAAGAAGGAAAAGGGGACAGGCATCTTTTCTTGGTTACAAATGCAACATGGGAACGAGGGAGGCAAATATATGGGGTCAGGATAGAGTCTGACCCTCCCTAAAAATCATCCTGCTTGCCCTCTGCCTCCCACCTCTTCAGTCCTCTGTGCGAAATAATCAGGGAATCAGGGTCAGGCCGGAGGCTGACCCTCCAGGATAACGGCGAGCTTTTTGGCGGTGGCTTCGGGCCAGTGCTCCTTTTGGGTGAGGATGGCATACTTGAGGGCTTCGTGGGCCTTGGCATGGGTCAGCTTTGCGACGCGGGGGACGGCTTCGAGGAGGATGGCCTGTGCGGTGGCCGTGTTTTTGTGGAGCCATTGGACGACCATTTCGACGGTGACGCTGTCGTGGTCGGGATGCCAGCAGTCGTAATCGGTGACCATGGCGACGGTGGCGTAGGCGATTTGCGCTTCGCGGGCGAGCTTGGCTTCGACGAGGTTGGTCATGCCGACGATGGCGTGACCGGAGCTGCGGTAGGTTTCCGACTCGGCCCGGGTCGAGAATTGGGGCCCTTCGATGTTTACGTAGGTGCCGCCTTTGTGGACGGTGGCCCCGGCGGCCTGAGCGGAGGCGTGGAGGACGTCCTGCAATTCGGGGCTGACCGGGTCGCCGAAAGCGACGTGGGCGACGATGCCTTCGCCGAAGAAGGTGTCGGCGGCGCGGCCCTTGGTCCGGTCGAAGAACTGGTCGGGCAGGACGACGTCGCCGGGCGCGTAGTCGTGCTGGAGGGAGCCGACGGCGCTGATGCTGATGATCCAGCGCGCGCCAAGCTGCCTGAAGCCGTGGATGTTGGCCCGGTGCGGAATTTCGCTTGGGAGAAGCCTGTGGCCGCGGCCGTGGCGGGGGAGGAAGGCGACGTCGTGGCCGGCGAGTTGGCCGCGGATGTAGGCGTCGGAGGGCGGGCCGAAGGGCGTGTCGAGGCGGAGTTCCTTCTGCCCGGTGAAAGCGGCGAGCTGGTAGAGACCGCTGCCGCCGATGATTCCGATGGGCGGGGGGAGAGACATACCCTGGACTTTTGAGGAAGTGGCGCGGCGGTGCAATACTGATCTTTTCGCGGCTTCCTCGTAAACGGCGTTGCGGGTAATAATGACTTGAGTTGTTTAAAGGGATTAGCCAATAGTGGAGGTTGGCGAATCGGTTTTCCGCGCTATTTTCCAAATCAGAAATAAAAGCAATGCCAGCCGCCCCTCTTCCCGCAAACGAGGCCCAACGTCTCGAAGCGTTGCGGGCCTTGAACCTGCTCGATACGCCTCCGGAGGAGCGCTTCGACCGGATCACCCGCCTGGCCGCGCGCATCCTGAACGTGCCGATGGCCTGCGTGACCCTGATCGACGAAAAACGGGATTTCTTCAAATCCCGGCACGGCTTCGATTTGGTTGAGGCGAGCCGGGAAGAATCGTTCTGCCCGTACACGATCCTCGAGAACAAGCAACTGGTCGTGCCGGATGCCACGCTGGACGCCCGTTTCAAGGAGAGTCCCTACGTTACGGGGAAGCCCAACGTCCGGTTTTACGTCGGCAACCCGATCGCGGCGGTGGACGGAAGCCTGGTCGGAGCGCTTTGCGTGATGGATCACCAGCCGCGGGTTCCGAGCGCGGAAGACCTGGCGGTGTTGCGCGATCTTTCGCTGATCGCCCAGAACGAGCTGAACCTGGGCGAGCTGTCGACGGCTTACAAGGTGCAGCAGCAGACCGAGGAAAAGCTGCGGCAGAGCGAGGCGCGGTTTCGCGATGTGGTCGATATTCCGGGGAAGTTTGTCTGGGAAACGACGCTTGAGGGAAAGACGCTCTTCATGTCCGAGCGGGTGAAGGACGTGCTCGGCTACAGCGCCGAGGAGATGACCAAACGGGGTTTTTTCGAGGGGGTGGTGGAGCAGGACGCGATCATTGCCAAGGCGAAGTTTTACTACGCGGCGCAGAAGGGCCAGCGCTTCAGCGATCTCGAATTCCGTTGCAAGACCAGGGACGGAAGCATCATCTGGCTGTCGGCGCGGGGCGCGCCGATGTACGAAAAGGACGGGGAAAAGCTTATCGCCTACCGGGGCGTTTGTCAGAACATCACCGAGCGCAAGCAGATTGAGCAGGAGTTGATCACGGCGAAGGACGCGGCCGAAAGCGCGAACCGGGCGAAGTCGGAATTTCTCGCCAACATGAGCCACGAAATCCGCACGCCGATGAACGCCATCGTGGGAATGACCGGGCTTCTGCTCGGGACGAATCTTAACTCGGAACAGCGCGATTATTCGCAGACGATCCGGCAGAGTGCCGACACGCTTTTGACGATCATCAGCGAGATCCTCGACTTTTCCAAAATCGAGGCGGGCAAGCTCGAACTCGAGGACCATGCGTTCGACCTGCCGGTGCTGGTGGAGGAGGCGATTGATTGCGTGGCGATCCAGGCGAGTGAAAAAGGGATCGAGTTGTTCTGGCAGATTGCGCCCGATATGCCGCCCGGCTTTACGGGGGACGTGACGCGCCTGCGGCAAATCCTGGTGAACCTCCTGGCGAACGCGGTCCGGTTCACCGCGAAGGGCGACGTGAGCATCAACGTGACCCGTGCGGAAAACGAGGGGGGCGATTATTTCGTCCTCTTTTCGGTGTGGGACACGGGGATCGGCATTCCGGCGGACAAGGTGGACCGGCTTTTTCAATCCTTTTCGCAGGTCGATGCGTCGACGACGCGGAAATTCGGGGGCACCGGCCTGGGGCTGGCGATCAGCCGCAAATTGACGGAGATGATGGGGGGGAACATCTGGGTCGAAAGCGAGGACGGGAAGGGATCGGGATTTCATGTGGCGATTCCGCTGAAGGAAGCGCTTCCGCCGAAGCCGCTGGTTCCGAATCCCATCCTCAAGGGGAAGACGCTGATCATCGCCGCGCCGCATCACGGCGTGCGGTCGATGATCGAAGGGCTGGTGCAAAGCTGGGGCATGACGACCGTTTCGGTGGGAACGGCCGGCGAGGTGATGGAAAAATTGCGGGCGGGCCTGACCTTCCACGGCGCCGTGATCGAGGAGGAGCTTCCCGATCAGCCGGGCAAGGACCTCGCGCAGGACATGCGCCGCCAGCGGGGGTCGGCGAGCGCGCCGTGCATCCTGCTTTGCTCGCTCCAGCAGCAGGCGGCGTACGGGCAAAATCTCCCGCCGGGATTCGTCGCGTGCCTGGCCAAGCCGGTCCATTTTCAGCAATTGCACGGCATCCTGGCCACATCGCTCAAAGGCGGAAAGGTGACCAACAAGCTTTTGCGTTCCACGGGCCGGATCGACACCGGGTTCGGCCAGCGGCGCCCGCTGCGGCTGCTCCTGGCGGAGGACAACATCATCAACCAGAAGGTCGCGACGCGGATTCTCAGCCAGATGGGTTATCGCCCGGACGTCGTGCACAACGGCCTGGAAGTCCTCGAGGCGCTTGAACGGCAGAAGTACGACGTGATCCTGATGGACGTGCAGATGCCCGACATGGACGGGCTCGATGCGACGCGCCAGATTCGCTTGAGATATACGGGGGTGAAGCGGCCGTGGATCATCGCGATGACGGCCAACGCGATGGATTCGGACCGCAAGAACTGTTTCGACGCCGGCATGGACGGCTACCTGAGCAAGCCGGTGCGCATCGAGGCGCTCGAAGCCGAGCTGACCCGCTCGTCGGAAAACATCGGGCAGGTCGTCGATTTCTCCGTCCTTTCCCGCTTTGGCGAGATGACCGGTTCGGGGTCGGAGGCGGTGCGCGAACTGGTCGAGATTTTTTCGGAGGAGACGCCGCAGGCCCTGAAGCAAATTCACGACGACATCGAGCGCCGGCACGTTCAGGGCATCAGCATCGCGGCGATGCAACTGGGCCGTGCGTGCCAGAACTTCGGGGCGGAGCGGATGCAGATGCTTTGCTCGAGCCTCCAGGCCGCCGGGAAAAGCAGTGACTTTGTGCTGGCCGCCGAATTTGCCGACCGGCTCGAAGCCGAATTTGAGATCGTCAAGACGACGCTCGAAGAGTTCGCGAAGTCGGGTTCGTCGCCGTCGCAGAGTAATTAGAGGCCGTTTATCTTCAAATTAGCGACCACCTGTTCGAACGGAATGGTCGGGTCATTGGCGCGCTCGGCGATCACAGCCAAGTCATCAAGGTCTTCCAACAAGGCTTCATACTCAGCCAGTGGCAGAATAACGGAGGTCTTTTCCCCTTTTTGGTCGGTGACGAACTGAGCATTCGGACTCATAGACAAAGGGTAATCGATACGGCGGGATTGTCGAGGCCATTGCGTTCCTCGTTCCCAAGTTGCACTTGGGAATGAGGGAGAGGGAAGCCAAGTCGCCTACCGCCCGTCGGCCTTGTTCGGCGGAGGCGGCACGACGCCCTGATCCGAGACGGAGGAGGGATACGAGGCGTCGCCGCCCGGATGGGGATTCTGGTCCGTGACCGGACTGTTGAGGGTCGAACCCGAGTAGCTGCCGTTCGGTTCGGCATCCTCGCCGGAGCCGACGTTGAGTCCATTGACGCCCGAGCAGGCGGTCGCCATCAATGTCAGTCCAAGCAGAAAAGCGGCAAAAATCCTTGGCACGGCGTAACTGAATACCTCGTAACTTCCCAATGTGCGAGAAAAAGCTGGAAGACAAACCAAATTGCCAAATGAACCAAGTTGCCAATTAGTAATTTGGCCATCCTGTCGGAGGTCTCTGCGAAAGTGGCTTCATCGGCATCTTAGGCATTCCGGGGGAATGCAACAATCCTAGAGCATTTTAACTTATTGCGCATATGGTCGGAATTTGTGCACCGGAGAAATCGCTTCCTGTCGTCCCGCTTGGGCGGGACGACCCGGGCAACACAGGCACGCCTGTCGTTGCCGGGCCACCCGATGCAGTGTGTGCACAATATTTTGAAATGCTTTAGCCGGTGGTTGAGCCCCACCGTGGCGGGACGATACCACCGGACATCGATCTTCTCTTTGGTCTACCTCGGTTAGGGGTTGCACAGAGGGTGATACCCCTCCGGGGTAGGCGATATTAATGCCCTGTTCCGGTGGTGTTCGCCCGCGGCGGGCTCGACCACCGGCTAGGATTGTCGCAAGCCTCCGGCTTGCCAAAACCAGGCAGATCGACTTTCGCAGAGGTCTCTGTCGGGCCGCTATTTTTCTGCGATATCCTTTACAAAGCGGCTTGATTTCATCGGTGTGTGTGGGCATAGTTTCCGCGCCATGCCTGCCGCCGACCCTGCCGTTAAAAACTTGAAAGCGAGTTCGTCGTCCCGTCTACCCGAATTGCAGCCCCGGCAGAAAATCGAGCTTTACCGCCAGATGCTCCTTATCCGCCGGTTCGAGGAGAAGGCGAAACAGGCCTTCACCCAGGCGAAAATCAAAGGCTTCTGCCACTTGTACAACGGCCAGGAGGCGGTCGCCGTGGGGACGATTTCGGCCCTCAACGACGATGACGCGGTGATCACCGCCTACCGCGACCACGGCCACGCGCTGACGCGGGGCGTCGATCCGAACGCCTGCATGGCGGAGCTTTTCGGCAAGATTACCGGCTGCTCGCGCGGGAAGGGCGGGTCGATGCATTTCTTTGACGCGAAGAAGCATTTCTACGGCGGCCACGGCATCGTGGGGGGGCAGATTCCGCTCGGGACGGGGCTGGCCTTCGCGCAGAAATACCTCGGCACGAACCGGGTGACGCTCGCTTACATGGGCGACGGCGCGATCAACCAGGGGGCGGTCCACGAGTCGATGAACCTGGCGGCGCTTTGGAAGCTTCCGATCATCTACATTATCGAGAACAACGAGTACTCGATGGGCACCTCGATTTCCCGATCTTCCGCCGGCGACCCGCTCACCAAGCGGGCGGGGGCGTTCGACATGGCGGCGATCCAAGCGAACGGCATGGACATCGACGACGTGCGCGCGAAGACGTTCGAGGCGGTTTCGCTGGCGCGGACCGAAAGCCAGCCGACGCTGATGGAAATCCGCACCTACCGTTACTTCGGCCACTCGATGTCCGATCCGGGCCACTACCGCTCGAAGGAGGAGATCGAGGCGCGCAAGCAAAGCGACCCCATCGAGCTTTACAAGGCCCGCCTGCTCGAGCAGAAGGTCGCCACCGAGGAGAGCCTTAACGCGCTTGATGAGGAAGTCATGGCCCAGGCGCAGGCGGCCTACGATTTTGCGGAGCAGAGCCCCGAGCCCGAGCTGGCAACCGTCTTCGAGGACATTTTCGCGCCGGAAGACCAGATCGCCGAGTTTCGTCCGAGTCCTGCGGACGGCAAGTGCTGCGCACGGCAGTAAAATTTCGCCAAAAACAAGTCATTTCCACTTTCGATCAATCGTACTGAAAATATTTTCATGCCCGCCCTGACCTACCGTGAAGCCCTCAATCAGGCCCTCTCCGAAGAAATGGAGCGCGACGAGCGCGTCATGCTCATGGGCGAGGAAGTGGCCGAATACGACGGCGCCTACAAGGTCAGCCAGGGCCTTCTGAAAAAATTCGGGCCGAAGCGGATCATCGACACGCCGATCAGCGAGACCGGCTTCAGCGGACTGGCGATCGGCGCGGCCATGTACGGCCTGCGGCCCGTGGTCGAGTTCATGACGTGGAGCTTTTCGCTCGTCGCGTATGACCAGATCGTCAACAACGCGGCGCAGGTCCGGTACATGTCGGGCGGCCAGTTCTCCTTCCCGATCGTCTTTCGCGGTTCCTCCGGCGGCGGGTTGCAGGTCGGCGCGACCCATTCGCACACGCCCGAAAACTGGTACGCGAATGTGCCGGGCCTGACCGTCATCACGCCGGCGTTTCCGGACGACGCGAAGGGGTTGCTCAAGAGCGCGATCCGCAGCAACAACCCGGTCTGCTTCCTCGAAAATGAAAAGCTTTACGGCTACAAGGACGAAGTCCCCGAAGGCGAATACCTGACCGAAATCGGCAAGGCCCGCGTGCGGCGCGAGGGGAGCGACCTTACGATCATCAGCAACAGCGGCTCGACGCACCGGGCGCTTGAGGGCGCACGGCGCATGGAAGCCGAGGGCATCTCGGCCGAGGTCATCGACCTGCGGACGATCAAGCCGCTCGATTTCGCCGCCATCGCCGCCTCGGTGTGCAAGACGAACCGCGTCCTCATCGTCGAGGAAAACAAGCCGTTCGCCGGCTGGGGCGCGCAGGTCGCCTACCAGGTGCAGCGCGAACTTTTCGACGAGCTCGACGCGCCCGTCCACCGCCTCACTTCGCTGGACGTTCCGCAGCCCTACAATTACGGGCTCGAGCAGGCCGTCCTGCCGAACGAGGAGCGGATCGTCGCCGCCATCAAAGAAGTTTTGGCATAACCGCCGGTTGCCATGAGCAAGAAGCACCTCCCGGACGGCATGCGCGTTCGATGGCTTGGTCACGCCACCTTCGATATTTTCGGTCCGGCCGGACAAAAATTCCTCATCGACCCGTTTCTGGTCAACAACCCGGTCTTTCCAAAAAAACTCGGGGCCGAGGTCACCGCTCCCCGGGCTTATCACTGCGTGCTGGTGACGCATCCCCACGCCGACCATTTCGAGGACGCCCTGCCCCTGCTCCTCGACGATCCGGCACTGAAAGTCATCTTGCAATTTGAAATCGGCGGCTGGCTGAAAGGGCGGGGCGTGAAGGAAGGTCAGATCATTGGCATGAATACCGGCGGCACGATCACCGTTGAGGACGTCCGGATCACCATGGTCCCCGCCGTCCACACGAGTTCCATCACCGAAAACGGGGTCACGCGCGCGCTCGGTTTTCCCATCGGCTACGTGCTTCGCTTCGCGAACGGTTTCACCATTTACAATGCCGGCGACACCGCCGTGACCATGGAGATGAAGATCGTCCATGACCTCTACAAACCGAACCTCGTCATCCTGCCCATCGGCGATTTTTACACGATGGGCGCGGAGCAGGCCGCCTACGCGCTGAACCTGCTCAAACCGCAATTCGCCATCGGCGGACATTGGGGCACGTGGAACGGAATGCCGCCCGGCACGCCGGAAGCTCTCGAAAAAGAACTGGCGCATTACAAGATACCCACGCAACTTATCAAACTGAAACCCGGCGAATCGTTTATCTGACCACTTACTGACATTTTTATGGCCAAAGACATCCTCATGCCCCTGCTCAGCCCCTCGATGACCGAGGGCACCGTTGTGAAATGGATCAAGAAGGAGGGCGACGCGGTCAAGTCGGGCGACATTATCGCCGAAGTCGAAACGGACAAGGCGACGATGGACCTCGAGGCGTTCGATTCGGGGATCCTGCGCAAGATTCTGATTGCCGAGGGGACCAAGGTCCCCGTCCAATCGCGCATCGGCATCATCGGCACGAAGGACGAGAAAATTGACGAGTCGGCCCCGGCCGCGCCCGCGACGCCCGCCCCGGCAAAAGCG
The DNA here is from genome assembly GCA_035948935.1 of Methylacidiphilales bacterium. Taxonomy (GTDB): domain Bacteria; phylum Verrucomicrobiota; class Verrucomicrobiia; order Methylacidiphilales; family UBA1321; genus JABDGH01. The sequence continues at coordinate 70,745 of DASZIP010000022.1, forward strand.
GAACCCTCCGCCAAAAAAGAGGAGGCAAAAGCCCCGGCGTCGGCTCCCTCGGCCGCGGCGGCAACTTCAAACGGAGGCCGGGTCAAGGCGTCGCCGCTGGCAAAGAAGGTCGCCGTGGAAAAAGGCGTCGCGCTCGCCGCGCTGATCGGGTCGGGTCCCGGCGGACGCATCGTGAAGAAGGACGTGCTTGGCGCTCCAGCGTCGGGCGGAGGAGGCTCCTCGATTTACGCGCCCGGCCCCATCGCGGGCGAGGGGAGCACGAAGCTGACGACGATGCGCTCGGTGATCGCGAAGCGCCTGCTCGAAAGCAAGACCACCATCCCCCACTTCTATCTCGAGATCGAGATCGACGCCAAGCCGCTGCTCGATTTGCGAGCGCAGCTTAATGAATCGCTCGGCAAGCTGAAACCGCCGGTGAAGCTGAGCCTGAACGATTTCGTCCTCAAGGCCGCCGCGGAGGCCGTGCGCCGCGTTCCCGCGGTGAACGCCTCCTTCGAGGGCGATTCGATCCGGCAGTTCGCAAACGTGCAGCTTTCCTTCGCGGTGGCGATTCCGGATGGGCTCATCACGCCGATCATCAGGGAGGCGCAGAACAAATCGCTCATCCAGATCAGCGGCGAAGCGAAGGCGCTGGCCGCGAAAGCGAAGGAGGGCAAGCTCAAGCCGGAGGAATTCCAGGGCGGGACCTTCACCGTTTCCAACCTCGGCATGCTGGGCATCGACCGCTTCAGCGCGATCATCAATCCGCCCCAGGCCGCGATTCTCGCCATCGGCAACATCGTGAAGAAGGCGGTCGTCGGCGCGAACGACGAGATCGTGGCCGGCCATCGCCAGAGCATCACGCTTTCGTGCGACCATCGCGTCGTCGACGGCGCGGTCGGCGCGGCTTACCTCAAGGAATTGCGCGAACTGATCGAGAAACCGGCGCTGCTGTTATTGTAGCGGCGGTCGCTGTACTGGAGGGACGCGCTCCCGCGCGTCCGCGGACGACCAGGAGGTCGTCCCTCCAAAAAATGCCCCGGAGCTTGCTCCGGGGTACTGGGGATTCGCTTCCTGTCGTCCCGCCTGAGCGGGACGACCCAGACAACACAGGCACGCCTGTCGTTGCGGGGCCGCCCAAACTCTAAAACCCGTCCAAGCTGGGATGACGTTCGAGCTTCTTCGCCGTCGCCTCCTCGCTCATCAGCTCTTTCGATTTAATGACAAGCGATCCATCGCGGGCCAATCGGGCCGCGGCGGCGTCGTCCCTCGTCCATAACGTTCCATCCTCGATCGTTTGAGGCGCCTCCCATTCATGTCCCTGGGAATTGTCGGTTAGTAACGTTCGCACCTCCACAGTCGTCAGGGGCTCGCCGTTCACTTTCTTGAACCATTCCGCGACGGAAGCTCCGTCGACAAGCGTTACAGTGATCTGAAAGCCGCCTTTCTGAAAAACGACGACGGCCTTGGCGACCTTGGTCCCCTCGGCCTTCTGGTCGGTCTCCGAAAGCGGCTGGCCGTAGCGCACGACGAGTTGGTCGGCGGTCTCGCCCAGGCGCGCGCGCGCGGTTGCCGTCACACCAACGATGAAAACGATAGTAAGAAGGGCGATCCTCATGACAAAAGGCTAGATAACTTTTTTGCAGAAAGCAAATGATCGCTTTCTTTGCCGTTGATGCCACGCCTTGGCTGCTGACAACCGGATCAGGAGTGTGCTATCGTCCCTCCCGCGCATGAATTTTTTCCTCAAACTGCTCGGGGCGAAAAAGCACAACGAAATCCGTTATGGCAGGCTCTGGGAGATCACCCGGCTGTGGAACAGGGATATTCTCGAGGTGGAAGTGGAAACGCCCAAGCCCGAGCCCTTCAAAAAACCGGAGGGCGGCAAGGCGGATGACGTGAGGGTCCACATGCTTAAGCCGGAAAATAACGTCACGAACCTGACCAAGGACCCCAATCTTCTTTAGCCGGAGGGGAAGCGCAGCTTCGCTGACAAGTGCGTTCCCAAGTACAACTTGGGAACGAGGAAGTTGCAGTTGGGAAGGAGGATTTTTTTGAGGCGTCCCCAACGGGACGGTGAATCCCGGACTTGTCGGCCGGTCTGTCTCCCACCAAGATTGGGCCCATCGAAAATCCTCTTCCAGTTACGAACCACCTCAGCGCCCTCGGGAAGCGCTGGGTGCAGGCCTCGCCCGCGACCGAGGCGCTCGACCTTGCGCGGACGCTCGACCTCCATCCGCAGATCGCCTCGCTCCTGTGGCAACGCGGCTATCGCGAGCCCGAACAGGTCCGCGCGTTTCTCGATCCGCGCCTCCAATCGCTCGGCGATCCGTTCCGGCTGACCGACCTGCGCCGGGCGGCGGAGCGGATTCTCCAGGCCGTCGCGTCCCGCGAGAAGATCGTCATTTTCGGCGATTACGACGTGGACGGCATCACCTCCAGCGCGCTGATGTGGCGCGTGCTCCGGCGGCTCGGCGCCGACGCGGAAACCTTCCTGCCGCTGCGCATGGAGGAGGGCTACGGCCTGAGCCAGGAGGGCGTCGAACGGTGCGTCGAGCAGCACAAACCGGCCGTCCTGATCGCCGTCGACTGCGGCACGACGGCGGTGAAGCAGGTGGCGTGGCTGCGCGAACGGGGCATCGACGTGGTGATCATCGACCATCACGCGCTGCCGCCGGAACTGCCCGCGGCGAATGCGCTCGTCAATCCGCAGCGGGACTGCGTCCAAAACGGCGGGGGAAAACTCGATTATCTCGCCAGCGTCGGCCTCGTCTTCAAGGTCTGCCACGGCCTGCTCAAGCTCGCCGGGGAGGGGAACGAGAAGATCGATCTTCGCAATTATCTCGATCTCGTCGCCATCGGCACCGTGGCCGACATCGTCCCGCTCGTGGAGGAAAACCGCGTCCTTGTCCGGCGCGGCCTGCGCCAGCTTGAGCACACGCTCTGGCCCGGACTGCGCGCGCTGATCGAAGTCAGCCAGGTCAACTTTCCCGTCACGGCGCAGGACGTCGGGTTCCGGCTCGGGCCGCGGCTCAACGCCAGCGGACGGCTCGGCGACGCGATGCTTTCGCTGCGGCTGCTGCAGACCGACGACCGCACGGAGGCCGTGTCGATCGCGTCCGAATTGAATCGCAGCAATCGCGAGCGGCAGGCCGTCGAGACGGAGACGTTTCTCCAGGCCGAGGCGATGTTGGAGGAGACCTACGATCCGGCGCGCGACTGGGGCATCGTTCTCTCGGGCCGGAACTGGCACTGGGGCGTGATCGGCATCGTGGCGTCGCGTCTGCAAAAGCGGTATCACCGCCCGACGGTCGTCATCGGCGTGAACGACGACGGCATGGGGAAGGGGAGCGGGCGCAGCATCGACGGCATTTCCATTGTGAGGGCGCTCCAGGATTGCGCGGAATTCCTCGAGATGTTCGGCGGGCACGACATGGCGGCCGGGCTGAACATCCGCGCCGGGCGCGTCGACGCGTTTCGCGAGGCCTTCAACAGCCGCATCCGCGCCCAGGCCGGGGAAGGGAATGTTTTTCAGCCCGCGCTGGCGTTGTCGGGGACGCTTTCGCTGCCCGAAGTGAGCGACCAGCTTTATCGCAAGTTCGAGGAGCTCGCGCCCTTCGGCCGGATGAATCCCGAGCCGGTCTTTCTTTTCGAGGCGATCACCTACACCCGGCCCGCGCAGTTTTTCGGCAGGAACCACGTGAAGCTTTTCGTCCGCGGCGAAAAGGGCGAGATCGAGGCGGTCGGATTCGGCCTCGGCGAGCGCGATTGGTCGAAGCCCCCCGCGCGGCTGGCCGGCACCCTCGATTGGGACGACTACCGCAACCGCGTGCAGCTACGGATTGCGGATTGGGAGGTGGGATGAGTGTAGCGGCGGTCTGTGACCGTCGCTACATCGTCATGTCTTGCCAAGAGAAAAAGAGGGGATCAACCTTGGCGCGTAAACTTGGCCGGAGCAGACCATGAAGGGAACTTACCCGCGCAGCGTCCTTCTCACTTTCAGCGCCGCGATGCTGCTGTCGGGATGCGGCAAAAAAGAGGAGGCCCCGCCGCCCGCGCCGCCGGTCGTGCTGGTGACCGACGTCACCCAGGCCGACGCGCCCGTTTTCACCAAGGCGATTGCGACGCTCAACGGCTCGACGAACACCGAGATTCACTCGCAGGTTTCGGGTTACCTGCTCCAACAGGCCTACCAGGAAGGTTCGGCGGTGAAAGCGGGCGACCTGCTTTTCCAGATCGATCCGAAACCGTTCCAGGCCGATCTCGACAAGGCGCAGGCGACGCTGGCCAACAGGCAGGCGCAGCTCCTGCGCTCGAAGCAGGACCTCGATCGCTACACGGCGCTGGTCAAGAGCGGCGCGGTCAGCCAGCAGGAATATCAGACCAAGGTGCAGAATAATCTCTCCGCGCAGGCCGACGTCGACGCCGCGCGGGCCTCGGTGGTGACGGCGCAGATCAATCTCGGCCACACGAAAATCACTTCGCCGATCCCCGGCGTCGCGGGCGCCGCCATTCCGGGCGTGGGGGATTTGATCGGCCCCGGCATGACGCTGACGACGGTTTCGACGGTCGACCCGATCCAGGCGGAGTTCACGCTTCCCGAGCAGTTTTATCTCGATAACGCCGAACGCATCGCCAAGGTCTCGACCGTGCCGCTGCAGGACCGCCCGGAAAGCATCGAGCTGGTTCTGGCCGACGGAACGCCCTATCCGAGGAAGGGCCGCTTCTATTATGTCAACCGCCAGATTCAGACCTCGACCGGCGCGATCACGGCCTACGCGCTCTTCCCGAATCCCGACCGGGTGCTGCGGCCGGGTCAATACGTGAAGGTCCGCGGCATCACGCAGCGGATCAGCGGCGCGGTGCTCGTTCCGCAGCGGTGCGTGACGCAGTTGCAGGGGACGAGCCAGGTGATGGTCGTCAAGCCCGACAACACCGTCGAGGCGCGCGCCGTCACGACCGGCGATCTCGACGGGCCGCTTTGGATCGTCACGTCGGGGCTGAAGCCGGGCGAGCGGGTCATTGTCGAAGGCATCCAGAAGGTGCGGCAAGGCGCGCTCGTGACGCCGGAGCCTTACGTCGCGCCCGCCTCCGAACAGCCGCCGTCCAACCCCTGATTCCGCCGACGCAGGAGATCTCTTCAGGGCACCTAGACCATCACCATGGCATTTGACTTCGCTTGATAGCGGTGAAAGCGTTGATTAAGCTCCAGGCAAGCTATAGTAACATCCGGGAAAGAGTTTATGCCGAACGAAACGAAAAACTACGATCTGATCATCATCGGTGGCGGACCGGCCGGCCTGGTCGCCGCCACCACGGCCACGGAAAAGAATAAGACCGTCGCCCTCATCGACAGTCATCACGAACTCGGGGGCGCCGGCATCAACACGGGCACGGTTCCGAGCAAAACCCTGCGCGAGACGGCGCTCGCCTTGTCGGGGTTGAAGTCGCGCGATCTCTACGGCGTCGACCTCTCCCTGCGGCGGCAGGTGACGATCTCCGATTTCCTCGGCCACGAACAGAACGTCCGCGCGATCTTCAACGTCGCTTTCCTGAAGCGGCTCGAATCCGAAAAGGTCGGGGTTTTCTTCGGCACGGCCTCCTTCGTCGATCCGCACACTGTCAGCGTGCTCCCCATCCCGGGGCCGGACGGGCAACCCGCCGCGAACGAGCCGATCCTCCTGCGCGGAGAAAACATCCTGATTGCGACCGGCTCCTCCCCGGTCCGACCCGATCTCTTTCCCTTCGGCACGGGCGAGATTTACGATTCCGACACGATCCTGAAGCTCGATCGCATTCCTAAAAAGATGGCGGTGATCGGCTCCGGCGTCATCGGCAGCGAGTACGGCTGCACGTTCGCCGCGCTCGAAGCCGAGGTGCATATCATCGACGGCCGCGACAAGCTCCTGCCTTTCCTCGACATCGAGGTTTCCCTCGCGCTCGCCGCCGCCATGGAACGGGGCGGGATCGCCTTCCACTGGAACGAAAAAGTCACCCAATGCGCCGTTTTGCCCTCGGGCGGCGTGACGCTGAGCCTCTCCTCCGGCGCGTCGTTGACCGTCGATGCCGTGCTCGTCGCGGCGGGAAGAAAGAGCAACACCGAGACGCTGAACCTCGCCTCGGCGGGCGTCGCGACCGGCGAACGGGGCATCATTTCGGTCGACAAGGAATATCGCACCAACGTCCCCCACATCTTCGCCGCGGGCGACGTGATCGGATTTCCCGCCCTGGCCTCGACCAGCATGGAACAGGGCCGCCGCGCCGCGCGCCACGCCCTCGGCATGGCCGTCAGCGACCTTTCGCCGCTTCTGCCCAACGGAATCTACACGATACCGGAAGTCAGCATGGTTGGGGAGACGGAGGAATCTCTGAAGAAAAAAAGGATCGACTACGTGGTCGGCCGCACGCGGTACGAGGACAATGCGCGGGGGCAGATCATCGGCGACAAGGGCGGCTTCCTGAAGCTCCTCTACCGTCGCGACAACATGAAGCTCGTCGGTGTCCATGTGATCGGCGAGCTCGCCACCGAGATCGTCCACATCGGCCTCATGGCGATGCTGACCGGATCAACCGCCGAAATCTTCGTCGAGGCGTGCTTCAACGTCCCCACCCTCGGGATGCTCTACAAAACCGCGACGCTCCATGCGCTCCGCGAAGCGGCGGCGGGTGCATAGATTCCGATTTCATGCCCCGTTTCCGCGTTTCGAAACATGGAGGCTCCGCCGTCATGCAGGGAACATATAGCTTGCTTTTCGATCGAATGTGGACAACGATGTATCACAGTGAAAACCGCCAATGTCCGTGATGTAAGGAATAGATTTTCCGCTTTGGAAGCCTGGGTGGGGGAGGGGGAAAAAATCGAGATACGCAAGCGCGGCAAACCGATTGCATGGCTCGTTCCCATTCCCCAAGACAACAGACCCAAACTCGTCAAACCCGATTTTGCGGCGAGGCGCAGGGCGATCTGGGGTCGGCGCGCTTTCACGGCGACGCAAGTGAAAGAGATGCGCAACGCGGAGCGGGAAGGCGAAGAAGGATGAGTCCGTTTCCCGACACCTCTTTTCTTTGCGCCTTGTATCGCGAACAGGACAATTCGAAACGGGCCGACCGCAAATTCAATCTTTTGCGCGAGCCCTTGCCGGTCAGTTCGCTTTTGCTGCTGGAATTCCGCCAGTCGGTGCGCCTTCAAATCGGCTTGCACGACCGGGACAAAACCAGGGGGTTTTCAAGGACGGAGGGAACGCGGATGTTGGAGGTCTTGAAAAGCGATTTGGACTCGGGAGTGCTGAAGACTGTTTCGGTCGAATGGGTGGCCGTTCATGCGATTGCGGAGCGCCTGAGCGATGAGTGCACGATTTCCGGGTGCCATCGGTTAACCGATATTCTTCACGTGGCGACATCGCTGCATCTTGGAGCGGGGGAATTTCTTACATTCGACGCGAATCAAAAAAGATTGGCCCGCGCCGCGGGTCTCAAAGCGCCGCTATAACGATTCGCTCGCATCCAAACAACTTGGGAACGAGGGGATAGAGGATTTCCGGCGCAGGGCCTGCGCCGGCTACCTTCGCTTTTGTGATTTCTGCGTTCTTTTGCGGCTGATACCTTCAGTCCATGCCCGCCGATTCACCCGCCCCCATTTCCCTCGCGGCGATCCACGGCATCGGGCCGAAGCACGCCGAGTCGCTGGCGAAGCTGGGGTTGCTCACCCACGACGACCTTCTCCATTTTGTGCCGCGCCGCTACGAGGACCGGCGGCATCTCAAGCCGGTGAGCGCCGCGCAGGAGGGCCAGGCCATCACGGTGAGGGGAAAGATTCACCACGCGAAGGCGGTCCACTGGGGTTCGCTCCGGCTCGAGATCACCGTCGCGCCGCAGACCCTCGGGAACCGCGACGACATCCTCATCGCCCGCTGGTACGGGTTTCGCCCCTACGGGATCAAGGGGGGCGCCGAACTCTTTCTTTTCGCCAGGATCGACCGCGACAAAAAAGGCCGCTGGGTGATGAACAATCCCGACTACGAAATCATCCACGACGACGCCGAATCGTACATCCACATCGACCGGATCGCGCCGATCTACAACCTTACCGAGGGACTCTCGCAGCGCGTCCTGCGCCGGATCATGTTCGAGGCGACGCAGAAAACCGCCTTCAGCGCGCCCGAATTTTATCCCGCGCCGGAGCGGATGATGCCGCGTGCGGAAGCGTTCCGCGTGATCCATTTTCCCGAGTCGTTTCCGGCGGAGGAACGGGCGCGGCAGCGGCTCGCCTACGACGAATTTTTCGTCCTTCAATGCATCGTCGCGCAGCGCAGGGCCCGCCGCGTCCAGGCGCATCGCGACCGCCCGGCCGCGACCGGCGAACTCAGGGATCTCAGCGCGCGCTGGCTCGCCTCGCTTCCGTTTCCGCTCACCAACGCCCAGCGACGCGTCATGGCCGAAATCGACGCCGATCTCAACCACGGGCCGCCGATGAACCGGCTCCTCCAGGGCGACGTCGGCTCCGGAAAGACGCTCGTGGCGGTCTACGCCATGCTCCGCGCCGTCGAGGCGGGCGAGCAGGCGGCGCTGATGGCCCCGACGCAAATCCTGGCCGAGCAGCACGCGCTGAATCTCCGCCGCTGGCTCGAACCGCTCGGCATTCGGGTCGATCTCTTCACCGGCAACACAAAGGGCAGGGGAAGGAAGGCCGACCGGCTGCAGGGCGGGGAACTCGACCTGTTTTCGCTGAAAGGCGGACCGTCGCGAGGGCCCGCGACGGCTACCTTAAAATCGGGCGGTTCGGTCGTCGTCGGCACCCACGCCCTCCTCTACGACCGCTACGCCGCCGACAAGCTTGGGCTTGTTGTCATCGATGAGCAGCATAAGTTCGGTGTGCTGCAACGACTCGCCCTGAGCCGCAAGGGCCGGAACCCCGACATCCTGGTGATGACCGCCACGCCGATTCCGCGCACGCTCGGCATGACCGTCTACGGCGACCTCGACGTCTCCATTCTCGACGAACTGCCGCCGGGCCGCCAGCCGATCGTCACCAAATGCCGTTCGGTGAAGGAACTCGATAAATTCTGGGCCTTCCTCCTCAAGCAGATCGGGGAGGGGAGGCAGGCCTACGTCATCTACCCGCTCGTCGAGGAGTCGGAGAAGGTCGACGCGAAGTCGGTGAAGGCCGAGTTCGAGCGGCTGAAGGCGCTTCTGCCGCAAACGAGACTCGGGCTGCTGCACGGCCAGCTCGACGCGGCCGAGAAGGAACGCGTGATGACGGCCTTCCGCGCGGGGGAAATCGAGGTGCTGGTTTCCACCTCGGTGATCGAGGTCGGCGTCGACGTGCCGAATGCGACGGTGATGCTGATCGAAAACGCGGAGCGGTTCGGCCTGGCGCAATTGCACCAGTTGCGCGGACGCATCGGGCGGGGGGAGCATCCCTCCTGGTGCGTGCTCGTGGGCGAGCCGAAAAGCCTCGAAAGCTGGAAGCGGCTCCGGATCATGGAGGAGACGACCGACGGCTTTCGGATCGCGGAGGAGGATTTCAAGATTCGCGGGCCGGGGAATATCTTCGGCACCGAGCAGAGCGGCCTGCCGCCGCTCCGCTTCGCCAGCCTGGAAACCGACTTCGAATTGCTGAAGCTGGCGCGCAACGACGCGGCCCGGTTCCTCAAGGACGATCCCACCCTCGCCGCATGGCCGGGCCTGCGGGAGAAAATGGAGACGGGCGGAATCGCCGCCGTTTCGCTGGTGACGGTGAGTTAATTTTCTCTCAATATCTTTGTGTTCTTTACTGCCGTCCGCAGGAGCGGCTAATTCATAAGATATGAGCACGATTTTCTCGAAGATCATCGCCCGTGAAATCCCGGCCCGGATCGCTTACGAGGACGACCTCTGCATGGCGTTTCACGATGTCCATCCCCAGGCCCCGGTCCATCTGCTGGTCGTCCCGAAGAAGGAGATCGCGCGCGTGGCGGCCGGCACCGACGACGACGAACCGCTTTTGGGCCACCTGATCCATGTCGCGCAGATGGTCGCCGAAAAGGAAGGCCTGCAGGACACGGGCTTTCGACTGGTGATCAATAACGGCCCGGACGGCGGCGAGACCGTGCCGCACCTTCACGTGCATGTTTTGGGCGGGCGCGCGATGCAATGGCCTCCCGGGTGATGACGATTTAATCTCTTCGGTCTAATTCCCGGCCGCTTGCGGCGTGCAGTTTTGGGTGGCCCGGCAACGACAGGCGTGCCTGTATTGTCCGGGTTTGAGTGGAGACATCCCACGCGAACAGGAGGTTGGCAGGCGATGCCCAGATTCCGGTGACCTCCTGTGCGCTCGCGATGCCGCGCTCGCGCACCCGGGCAACAAGTAGCCCGGGCTACCCCAAAATGCCCCGGAGCTTGCTCCGGGGTTCTTTAATTCCGTCAAAAACCTCTCCTACTCGACGTAGAGTTCCTTTTCCTGTTCGAGGGGGACGCGGCAGTGGTGCCATTTGCCGAAGAGGGGCGTGCGGAGCTTGGCGAAGACGCGGTAGCCGAGGTTGCAAATCGGCGCGGGGAGGATGCGCAGGAGGAACGCGAAGAAGCGAAATTCGGGCAGGCCCGCGATGACTTCGCGGATGGCGGGGGCGCGGACGAGGAGGTCTTCGCCGCCGTCGGCGCGGCGCTTGACGAGGACGACCGACTCGACGTTGATGAGTTCGGGGTGCGCTTGCGCGAGTTGTTGGAAGGTGCGGCCCTGTTTGGCGCCGAAGCGCATCCGGTGCTGGTGATCGGCGAGCCGGACGCGGTTGACCCAGCGATTGCAAAAGGCGCATTCGCCATCGAAAAAGAGCAGGAGCGGGTGGCGCTCGGTGGTGAGGCCGGTCGGTTTGAGTGATTCGGCAAGCGCGCTCATGTCCGATTAATCCTCGCACAATATGCCGGGGCTGCAATCAGGGTTTCCTCGTTGCCGATCCTGAATCTTTAAGTCGATTCAGGATGGGGCAAAATACCGCGCGTTTTGCGTCCCATGGGGTAAAATCCACGATTCAGGACGTGACGGTCGACCCCGGCTTGAAGCATAAGCGGCTTGGCGCAAGCTCATTACGGATAAGATGGCAAGCCCGGCACGACGCCAGCTAGGAAAAAGGGACGACCATGACGCTCAACCGCCGCCTGCTTCTAGGTATCTCGCCTTTACTGCTCATCTTCCTCGCGGTGGGCCTCTATGGGATTTACCTGTTCACGAAGCTGGGCGGGGCCGTCGATGTCATTCTGCGCGAAAATTACCAGAGTGTCGTCTATTCGCAAAAGATGAAGGAAGCGTCGGAGGGGATGAATTCGGGCCTGCTCTTCGCGTTGAGCGGCGAGGAGGCGAAGGGAAGGGAGCTTTTCCGGCAATACGTTCCCGTCTTCGAAAAGAATTCGGACGACGAGGCGAAAAACATCACGCTGCCGGGGGAAGGCGATTTGGAGGCAAGGATTCAGAAGCTGCACGTCGGTTACCTCGCTCTCGCGGACAAATTCTTTGCGCTTCCGCCCGCCGACCCGGCCCGGCGCGCGCTTTACCTGAACGAGTTGTTTCCCGTTTCCACGGATGTAAAGGACACCGCCGACCAGATTTTGGAGATGAACCAGGGCAACATGCTCAAAGCCAATGACGACGCGCGGAAGCTAAGCCGCGATTCGTCGACTTGCATGGTCATCGCCCTGGCGTCGGGCTTCGTCACCGCGACCGGCATCGTCTATCTTTTGTCGCGCTCGATTGTGCAGCCCGTGCAAAATCTGACCGAGTCGGCGCGGCAACTGGGCGAGGGGAATCTGAATCAGCATGTGCCGGTTCAGTCCGGGGACGAAGTCGGGAAAATGGCGGAAGCGTTCAATAAAATGGCGGCGAAGCTTCGCGCCTATCGCCAGAGCACGACGGAACAAATTCTTCAGGCGCAGCAAACGACGGAGAGCGCGCTGCGGGCGTTTCCCGATCCGATTTTCGTGTTTTCGACGGAGAAGGAGATCCAGCTCCAGAACGCCGCGGCGGACGACTTCGTCCAGCACCTTGGCGGCAATGTTTTATTGCTGGAACCGCTTTCTTCCTGCGTCGACGAGAGCCTGAAGGGCGCGGCCGACTTTCAGCCGACGAGTTTCGACAAGGCGATTCTGGTCAACGCCGGCGCGGGGGAGAAATTCTACATGCCGCGCGTCCTGACGATGAAAAAGGAAAGCGGCGCGGTGCGGGGCGTGGTGCTGGCGCTGCAGGACGTGACGCGGTTCCGGATCGCGGACGACGTGAAGACGAACCTGATCGCGACGGTGAGCCACGAGCTCAAGACGCCGCTGACCAGCATGCAGATGGCGGTCTATCTTTTGCTCGAGGAAAAGGTCGGGCCGCTCAATCCGAAGCAGGTGGAGTTGCTGCTGGCGGCGCGCGCGAATTCGGACCGCCTGTTTGAAATGGTCGAGGACCTGCTCGATCTCGCGCGGTTCGAGGGCGGGGCGGGCCTGATCGAAAAGAAGCCCTTCTCCTCCCGCGAACTGGTCGAGGAAGTCGCCGCGCGCGAGCGGGAACTCGTCACGTCGCGCGGTCTCAACCTGGAGGTGAAAATCGAGCCGAACCTTCCCTCCGTGCTGATCAGCCGTCCGCGAATCGACCAGGTGTTTTCCAACTTCATCTCGAATGCGGTGAAGCATTCGCCCTCCGGCGGGACGATCACGCTCGGCGCGAGGAAAAACGGGGACGGCGGGCGGGAGGTTCGATTCGTTGTCAGGGACGAAGGCCCCGGCATTCCCGCGCAGTTTCATCGGCGCCTCTTCGACAAATTTTTCCGCATTTCAGAAACGAACGGCGATGAAGGCGCCGGGCTGGGGCTTAGCATCGCGCGCGAAATCGTGCTCGCCCACAGCGGCGTCATCGGTCTTGAAAGCGAGCCGTCGAAAGGCAGCGAATTTTTCTTCACCCTGCCCGCCGCGGCCTGAATTTGAACAAGAAAAGGAAAAATAGATGAATAAAGAAAGAAAGATTGTAACCAGCGTGGTGGCTTTGTTGATCATCGCGGTGGTATTGGCAGCGGGAAATACGGACATCATTTATGTCGCCGTTGCCATCGCCGTTTTCGGCATCGGCATTGTCTACGCGGAAGGGTGCGAAAAACTCTAGGAAATTTATGGGAACTCTAATCGTCGGGCTTATCTCACTGGGACTGTTGGTTTACCTCATCGTCGCGATGCTCTGGCCGGAGAAATTCTGAGGCTGCGATCGTCATCTCCATCATCATCGTCTCTCACCTTCTTCTCATGATGCTTTGTAACAAAAACTCCCACATTTTTTAATCAATCTATGAATACGAATACGCCAGGCTGGACTCAGCTCGCACTTTATCTCGGTGTCCTTTTGCTTATTACAAAACCGCTCGGGCTTTACCTGATTGAGGTGCTCGATGCCAACGGGCGGACCTGGCTCGATCCGATTTTGAAGCCGCTGGAACGCCTTACCTACCGTCTCGGCGGGGTCGATCCCGGCAAGGAACAGCACTGGAAGGCGTACACCATCTCGATGCTGATCTTTAGTTTGGTCGGCATGCTGGTGACCTATGCAATTTTGCGTCTGCAGGCCATCCTTCCGCTGCAACATCTGCTCAATCCGCAGGGTTTCCCGGCGGTGCCCGACCACCTTTCCTTTAATACGGCCATGTCCTTTGCGACGAACACCGACTGGCAAAGTTACGGTGGTGAATCGACCATGTCCTATCTCTCGCAGATGGTGGCGCTCGCGAGCGGAAATTTCTTTTCCGCCGCCGTCGGCATCGCCATCGCCGCGGCGCTCGTGCGCGGCATCGCCCGCGACAGCGTGCCGACGATTGGAAACTTCTGGGTCGATCTGGTCCGCATCACCTATTATTTGCTTCTGCCGATCTGCGTGGTGTTCGCGATCTTCCTTGTTTCGCAGGGGATGATTCAAAACTTCAAGGGCTACGATGCGGCGGCGTTGACCGAGAAGGAGACGATCCAGGTCCAGAAGACCGATGCCAGCGGGAATCCGGTGAAGGATGCCAAAGGCAATCCCGTGATGGTCTCCCAGGTCGTCGATACGCAGAGCATTCCAGAAGGGCCGATGGCGTCGCAGATGGCAATCAAGATGCTGGGCACGAACGGCGGCGGCTACACGAACGCGAACGCGGCGCATCCGTTTGAGAACCCGACGCCATTTTCCAACTTCATTCAGATGCTTTCGATCTTCGCGATTGCGAGCGCGCTGACCTATTATCTCGGCCGCATGGTGAAAAGCCCCGGCCACGGGTGGTCGGTCTGGGCGGCGATGTGCCTATTGTTCCTCGCCGGGTTCTTCGTCTGCTGGCATTACGAATCGGTTGGCAATCCGATCCTGACCCAGCTTGGGGTCGATCCCGCGGACGGGAACATGGAGGGGAAGGAAGTCCGCTTCGGCATCACGAACTCGGCGCTCTTCGCCACGATCACGACCGACGCCTCGTGCGGGGCGGTCAATTCGATGCACGATTCGTTCACACCGCTGGGCGGGCTGGTGCCGCTCTTCAACATCGAGTTGGGCGAGGTCGTCTTCGGCGGTGTGGGTTCGGGACTTTACGGCATGCTGGTCTTTGTCATCGTCGCGGTCTTCATCGCCGGGCTGATGGTGGGCCGGACGCCCGAGTATCTCGGCAAGAAGATACAGTCCTTCGAGGTGAAGATGTCGATGCTGGTGCTGCTGGTCCTTGCGATCGACATCCTCGGCTTCACCGCCTGGGCCTGCGTGAGCGACTGGGGCAAGGCGGGGCTGAACAACAACGGTCCGCACGGCTTCAGCGAAATGCTCTATGCCTATAGCTCAGTTACAGGAAATAACGGGAGCGCCTTTGCCGGCCTGACCGCCAGCACCTACTGGTACGACACGACACTGGCCTTGGGTATGTTTATCGGGCGGTATCTGATGATCATTCCCATCATGGCGATCGCCGGTTCACTGGCGGCCAAGAAACTGGTGCCGCCGGGGCCGGGATCGTTTCCCGTTTCGGGCGGGACGTTCACCTTCCTCCTGATTGGAACGGTGCTTCTTGTCGGGGCGCTGAATTTTCTGCCCGCGCTGGCCCTGGGGCCGATTGTGGAGCATTTCCTCATGATTACCCCAGGCACAAAACTCTTTTAACCATCGACTTATCAACTGAAAAATATCCATGAGCACAAAAGCCCATTCTCTATTCGACCCGGTCATCGTGATGCCGGCCCTCGGCGATTCGATTAAAAAGCTGAACCCGGCGGTGATGATCAAGAACCCGGTCATGTTCGTGACGATGGTCGGTGCGGCGGTGACGACGGTTGAAATCTTTGTTTCTCCCGAACCGAAGGCCTTCACCGTCCAGATTTCGATCTGGCTCTGGTTCACGGTCCTTTTTGCCAATTTCGCTGAGGCGATGGCGGAGGGGCGCGGCAAAGCCCAGGCCAACGCCTTGCGGCAATCGCGGACGAAAACGGTGGCGAAGCTGCTTCGCGACAACGGCTCCTGGGAAGAAGTCGAGGCCGCGATTCTGCGCAAGGGCGACATCATCCGGGTTGTTGCCGGTGAAATCATCGCCAGTGACGGCGACATTATTGAAGGCGCGGCCACGGTGGATGAATCAGCCATCACGGGCGAATCGGCCCCGGTCATCCGCGAGGCGGGAGGAGACCGCAGTTCCGTTACCGGTGGAACGCGGGTGCTTTCCGACGAAATTAAGATACAAGTCTCCGCCGACCCGGGCCACAGCTTTTTGGACCGCATGATTGGTTTGGTGGAAGGCGCGAAGCGGCAGAAGACGCCGAACGAGATCGCGCTCACCATCCTGCTCGCCGCCCTGACGGTCATCTTCCTGATCGTGTGCGTGACACTCATGCCGTTCGGCTATTACTCGCAGGTGGCGTTCTCGATCACCGTGCTGGTGTCGCTGCTCGTCTGCCTGATCCCGACGACGATCGGCGGCCTGCTGAGCGCCATCGGCATCGCGGGGATCGATCGTCTCGTGCAAAAAAACGTCCTCGCGATGAGCGGCCGCGCGGTCGAGGCGGCGGGCGACGTCGATGTCCTGCTTCTCGATAAGACGGGGACGATCACGCTGGGCAACCGGCAGGCGGTCGAATTTTTCCCCGCGCCGGGCGTCCGCGCGGCCGACATGTTCGACGCGGCGCAGCTTTCCTCCCTCGCCGACGAGACGCCGGAGGGGCGCAGCATTGTGGTGCTGGCGAAGGAAAAAGGGGTGCGCGGACGGACGCTGCACGATTTGCCCAGCGCGACCTTCGTCGCCTTTACGGCGCAGACGCGGATGAGCGGCGTGGACCTGGACAATATCCAATACCGGAAAGGGGCTGCGCAATCGGTGAAGCAATGGGTGGGCGGCACTTTCCCGCAGGCGGTCGAGGCGAAGATCGATGAAATCTCGCGGCTCGGCGGCACGCCGCTGGTCGTGGCGGCGCGGCATGACGCGAGCAGCGAGACGGCGCCGACGGTTTACGGGGTGATCTATTTGAAGGACATCGTGAAGGGGGGGCTGGTCGACCGCTTCGAAAGGTTCCGCGCAATGGGCATCCGCACGGTGATGATCACCGGCGACAACAAGCTGACCGCGGCGGCCATCGCGAAGGAAGCGGGCGTCGACGATTTTCTCGCCGAGGCGAAGCCGGAGGACAAACTCGCGCTGATCCGCAAGGAGCAGCATGGCGGACGCCTGGTCGCGATGACGGGCGACGGGACGAACGACGCCCCCGCGCTGGCCCAGGCCGACGTGGGCGTGGCGATGAACACGGGCACCCAGGCGGCGAAGGAGGCGGGGAACATGGTCGATCTCGATTCGAATCCGACGAAGCTGATCGAGATCGTGGAAATCGGGAAGCAGCTCCTGATGACGCGGGGCGCGCTGACGACGTTCAGCATCGCCAACGACGTGGCGAAGTATTTCGCGATCATTCCCGCGATGCTCATGGTCAAGTTCCCGGCGGTCCAGCCGCTCAATGTCATGGCCCTGGCCAGCCCGAACAGCGCGATTCTGAGCGCGGTGATTTTCAACGCCCTGATCATCGTGCTGCTGATTCCGCTGGCGCTTCGCGGCGTGCAATTCAAGCCGATGCCGGCGATGGCGCTGCTTCAGCGGAATTTGTTGATCTACGGCATCGGCGGAATCATCGCGCCGTTCGCGGGCATCAAACTCATCGACATGCTGATCACGTCGCTCCACATCATCTGACTCCAACGCTTATGAATATTCTCAAAGAAATCAAAATCTCGGTGATTGTCATCCTTGTCCTGCTGGTCGTCTGCTGCGGGATTTATCCGCTCGTTGTCTTCGGCGCGGGACAATTGCTCTTTCCCCGGCAGGCCAACGGGAGCCTTGTCCTGGACAGCAAAGGCAATCCCATCGCGTCCACGCTGCTTGGCCAGGATTTCAGCGCCGACAACTATTTCCATCCGCGCCCTTCCGCCGCGGGAACCGGGTCCGATTTTCGCTACGATTCGACCAGCTCGAGCGGCAGCAATTTGGGCGCAACCTCGCAGTCGTTGCATGACACGGTGCAGCAGCGCATCGCCGATTACCGGAAGGCGAACAACCTGCCCGATTCCGAGCCCGTTCCGGCCGATGCGGTCGAGGCCTCGGGCAGCGGCCTCGATCCCCACATCAGCCTGAAGAATGCGGCGTTGCAAATCCCGCGCGTGGCGAAGGCCCGGGGGATGAGCGAGGACGATCTCAAGGCGCTTGTCGCGAAGTATACGGACGGCCCCGACTTCGGCATTTTGGGCGAGCCGGGCGTCAATATCATCAAACTCAATTTGGCTTTGGACGGAAAATACAATTAGACTAGGATGATCTCGTGGAGAACACACTTCCGGTTTCCGATCGACCGACGCCGGAGGATTTTCTTCATCTCATCCAAAAGCAGAGCCGGGGAAAGCTGAAGGTCTACCTCGGCTCGTCGGCGGGCGTGGGGAAGACCTACGCGATGCTGCAGGAGGGCAACCGGTTGAAGCAGCGGGGCGTGGACGTGGTGATCGGTTACGTGGAACCGCACGAGCGCCCGGAGACGACGGCGCAGATCGGCGCGCTGGAGGTGGTGCCCTCCCGCGTCGCGGTCTATCACGGAATGGAAATCCGCGAGATGGACCTGGAGGCGGTGCTCAAGCGCAAACCGACCGTCGTCCTGGTGGATGAATTCGCTCACACCAACGCGCCCGGAAGCAAAAATCCGAAACGCTACGAGGATGTGCTGGAACTTCTCGACGGGGGAATCAGCGTGATCACGACGCTGAACATCCAGCATCTCGAATCGCTCTACAACGTGGTCGAGGCGGCGACGGGAACCAGGGTCAAGGAGCGCATTCCCGATTCGGTGGTGACCGACGCGGACCAGATCGTGAACATCGATTTGCCGGCGGAGGACCTGATCGAGCGGCTGAAGGCGGGGAAGATTTACGCGCTGGACCGGGTCGAGAACGCGATGTCGAATTTTTTTACGGAATCGAATCTGACGCGGCTGCGGGAAATCACCTTCAGCGAGGTCGCGAATTTTCTCGACCGGCGGCAGCGCGAGAAGGAACCCGGCCATGACAAACCGAGCTCGATGGCGAAAGTCATGGTCGCGATCAGCAGCAAGGGGCCGCATCCGGAAACGCTCCTGCGGAAAACGGCGCGGCTGGCAAACCAGCTCAACGCGGAGTGGTACACCGTCTATGTGCGCACGAGCAGGGAAGCCCCCGACCAGATCGCCGCCGAGACGCATCGCCGGCTGACCGACACGCTGGAGATCGCGCAGAAGATGGGCGGGACCGTCGTGATCCTGAAAAGCGACAACGTGACCGCGGCGCTGACGTCCTTCGCCAGGGATTACGGCGTGACGCAGGTGGTGATGGGCAGGCCCAGACGCCCCCGCGGTTTGAAAAGATTTTTTCCCTCGCTTCTGGACGAGCTCAGCCGGAAATTGACCGGAGTCGACATCATCATCTCTTGACGGCGTCAGTGCGGAGGCGGAGTTGTTCCGAGAATGCTCACGACAAGGACGACCGCGACGGCCAGGCTGAACTCGATCGTGACGAAGCTTTGCAGGCGTTGGAGAAGTGGAAGGGCGGGGCTTTTCTCCGGGGCGCTTCCGTGAAGGAGAAGAAGCGGCAGGAGGCGGTACCGGTTCCATGCCGCGATGCGGAGGATCAAAAGAAAGAGAAGCAACTTGAGGCAGAGGAGACGCCCGTAATCGGTGGCGACCAGCGCGGAGAAACTTCCGACGATGAACCAGGCGTTGACGATGCCCGTCGCGATCAAAACCGCGACGACGACGAAGCTTGCCTCGGAGAACCGGCGCGCCGCGGCCGGCACGGGACGAAGGCGGGAGAGATCGCCGATTCGCCGCGCGTGGCCAAGAAAAAGAGCGAAGGGGAGAAGTCCCGCGGGCCAGACCGACGCGGCGAGAAGATGGGTGGCGTCGGCCATGACCCTCCACTTGAAATCGGGGCCGCCGACGGCCGCGGCGTGGCCCGTCCACGCGATGGAAACGACGAGCGCGATTGCGACGATTCCGGCGGCGAGTTCGAGCGGGGACGCTTTGCGCCGGAGTTGCCACGAGTTCCGGGCGAGCCGCCACGTCATCAATCCCAGGATCACCATGAGACCGAGCCGCCATTGGCAGACGGAGCCGAATTGCGTCTGAAACAAAACGGCGCCCAGGGTGTCCGGCGAGAGGCTTTCGGCCAGCGAGGTGTCGCTCATTCCGGCCGCGACGGCCCAGAACAAGGCGAATCCCGAGACGACGAGCAGGACGCCCGCCCCGAGGAACAGCGCGTGCAGCTTTCGAAACAACGGCGTGAATTGGAGCCACGTTTCGTCCGCCTCGCCGGCGAAGGCGGGCAGGAGGACGAGCCAACGAAACGCCACCACGCTAACCAGGATCATTCCGCCGCCGAAATGAAACGCTCGCGCCAAAAGAAGGAGTGTGGTTGTCATGGTGGCTTCGCTACGCCCGGATTAAGTCCCGGTCACCGTGAAGGTGAAGGTGCCGGTCGTGTGATGGGTGTCCACCGCGACAGCGCTCCACTTCACCTTATAGGCGCCTGCCGGCAATTGGGGCAGCGACACGGACATGAGGGTTTTATCGGCGGAATCGACTTTGACGTCCTTCTTGTCGACTTCCGTTCCTTGTGCGTCGAAGACCCGAATTTTGCTGAAGGCCGGTTCGAGCTCCTCGGTGAACCAGGCCCTTACGACGGAGGGAGAACCCTTGAGCGTGCCGCCCACCTTGGGATCGGCGTGGTCGAGGAAGGCGTGGGCCTGCGCCAGCGAAAGGCCGGCCAGGGTGAATACGACGGTGAGAATGATGCGCATGATCTTTATTTGTCAGAGGTTGTTTCGTTGTTGTCGTCACTGCCGAAGATGGGATGGCCAAAAATCTTCGGGAACAGGTCGTCGATGAAGATTTGAACCTGGATGAGTCCTCCCACCGCAGGCCCGGTTCGGCTGTTGATCGGGATCGATACCTCTCCGCTGATCTGGCAGTATTTGCCTTCCCAGAGAATTCCGGGATCGATGGTTCCCGTCGTGGGAACGGCATTTTTGTTGGTCGGAGTGGTCATTTGGAATTCGACCAGGGGAATCATGTCGCGGAAGGGCCGCGGTATGCCCACGTCCTCCACATGCTCCTGCAAATAAGGAATGCTGTACTGAACGGAGCCGCTCCATTCCAAGGCGTTGGAAGCCGCCGCATTCGCGTAGAGATCGTATCCCGTTACAGTCGTAATCGCCAAAGGCCGGAAGAATTTCAGGCTGTCCGGCAATTCGTTGAACCCTTTTCCAAGATAAAGGTTGGGGGTGTAGGTGGTGTCATAATTATAGCTGTAGAGGCTCTTGCTTCCGGTGCCGCCCAGCGTGATATCCGAACCTATCGAGAGGATGAATTCATGTTCCTGGATCTCCCAAAGCTGATATTTGGCATTCAGGGTAATCGGGCTCCATCCGTCCTGGGCGGGGCCGCCTTTCGGATTAAGGTTGATGTAGGCATCCTGAATGCTCAGCGCAAATTTCGGGAAGATTTCCTTGCTGAGACTTCCGGTGATGTCGACTTCCCTGCCGACAGTGGCCGGATTGTACTGAATCTCGGGCAGGGACAATTCATCGACGGCAAACGGATCGTCGGTCAGGGGAGTGGGCGGGAAGAAGCGGTCTCCCTCCAACCCATGCGCCCGGACCGGCGACGGCGTGACTAATAGGACTATCGCGCAGGCCATGGCCGCGCCCCGAATTATTTTTTTCATCTGAATTCCTCGTAGGGGGAGGGATCGCGGCACAACGGCGCGAGTCCTCCCGTATTGGTCCAAGAATCACCCGGTCACGAAAGCGACCGGGACAAGTTCTGCTTTAGCCGAGGGCCTGGCGAGGCGGGGGCGTGGGAGGAGATTCGGTGCGAAACTCGAGGGAATTCAGGCAGACGGGGTACCGAAAAGGAGCGGAATCGGGACGGACCGGCGCGATCTCAACCGGAGGAAAGAATTTCTTTTCGTACTTTTCGAGCGAGCAGAGTTTGTCGTTCTCGGATTGCTTCTTTTCGGCGATGGCCTTGCAAATCGGGCACGGATATTTGCCGCTGAACGTCATGCCGACCGCTTCCGTGAAAGGGACCATTTGCGAGTAGTCGTGGAGCATCTTGACCCACGCCACGCATTGGAGGACATACCACTGGCCGCCGCAGGAAAAGACGAAAGCGGCCAAAACAAGGATGTGAGCCAGCCGCCGCATGGGGACTAACTGACAGAAAAAGGGTTTCAAGACAAGGCCGGTTCGCGTCATCCGAAACTTAGTAGGCCGTCCGCGAGGGATCAAGGGGAGCTAATCGGGGCGCGGTGAACGGGCCGACGTGCGCGATCCGTCGGTGCCGGCCGAGCTGAACGGCCGGGCGAAGGGCTGATCGGGCCGTTTTCGGAAAAAATTATTTTTCTTGTGTGTCTTCAAGAAATGGGACAATAGTTAACCAGATGGTTAAACATTATCCCTTGTCGCTCGATACGACCTTTGCGGCGCTGGCCGATCCGACCCGCCGCCGCATTCTGGAATCGCTTTCCCACCGGCAAAGGCGGGTGACCGATCTGGCCGATCTGTTTCCGATGTCGCTTCCGGCGGTTTCCAAGCATCTTCGCGTTCTTGAAGACGCCGGCCTGCTCAAGCGCAGGCGGTTTGGCCGCGAACATCACCTGGAGCTTGATCCAGCGCCGATGCGGGAGGCCCAGCGCTGGATCGAATACTATCGTAAATTCTGGGAGGGGTCGCTCGACGCCCTCGCTGCTTACCTCGAAAAAAACAACCAACCCAAAAAGAAGAAGAAAGGAAAAAAACCATGAACACCACCACCCAACCCGTTTCCCTGAAGGTCTCCCGACTCATCAAAGCGCCGCGCGAGCGCGTCTTTGCCGCCTGGATCACGCCATCTGATGTCGTCCGCTGGCTCGGCGGGGAGAAATGCCAGATCCAGACAGCCACCATCGATCCTCGTGTCGGCGGCGAATATCACTTCAAGATGAAGGGAAGCGACGCCGGCAAGCCGGAGATGACCGGAGTCTTCCGCGAGATCAAGTCGCCGGAGCGCCTGGTCTTCACATGGTTGACCGGTGGCTGCACTGGAGAGATGCCGCGCGTCGAGACGCTTGTCACGGTGGAATTTGCCGCGCAGGCCGGCGGTACGCTGGTACAAATCACCCACGAAGGCTTTCCCGATGCCGAACTCCGCGACGGCCACAACGATGGCTGGACTGCCTCTCTCGAGAAGCTGGAAAAGCTGGTGTAGACCGTCCTCACCGCCTCGCTTAGCCTCTTCCCATGAATCCCGACTGGGAAGAGGCGATCGAGGGTTGCCTGGGCTATCTGGCGACGGAGAAAAGCCACGCCCTCAACAGTCAGCTCATCAACCGGATCGCCCTGGAATCGTTCGCCGCGTGGATGGACGGGAAGCATCCCGCGCTGGAGCCGGGGCTGATCATGAAGGAGCACATCCGCGCCTATCTGCGCGCGCAGCGCACCGAAAAGCGGCTTGCGCCCTCGTCGATGAAGATCATCGTCGTCGCGCTGCGCCATTTCTTCGCCCACCTCAAACGGGAGGGCCTGATCGCGCACGATCTTTCGTCCGCGCTCGATCTTCCGCGCCTCGACCGGCTCCTGCCCGAAATGTTGAGCGAGGCCGACGTCGACCGCCTGCTCGCGCTCGAATTGCCGGAGACGCCGCTCGGCTTGCGCGACGGGGCCCTGCTCGAGGTGCTCTACGCCAGCGGCCTGCGCGCGGGGGAAATCACCGGGTTGCGCCTGGAGAGTTATCTGCGCGAGGAAAAGCTGCTGCGCGTGATCGGGAAGGGGAACCGCGAGCGGGTCGTTCCGGTCGGGGAAAAAGCGGTGGCCGCGCTCGACCGCTGGCTGGCCCGGGGCAGGCCGCTCCTGGTGAAGCCGAAGACCGGCGGCGAAATCTTTCTCGGCGAACATGGCCGGCGGCTGACCACCGCGCGGGTCTGGCAGATCGTGCGCGAGACGGCCCGGCTCGCGGGCCTGCAAAAGAAGATTTGGCCGCATCTCCTGCGCCATTCGTTTGCCACGCACCTGCTTGGTCACGGGGCCGATTTGCGCGCGATTCAGGAGATGCTCGGCCACGCGAGCCTGGCGACCACGCAGGTTTACACCCACGTCGATCAGGCCCGGCTCAGGCAGATTCATCGCCAGTTCCATCCGCGGGCGTGAAGGAGCGGGTCCCTCCAGAAAAAAAATCGGGTGAAAACCCCATTCTGTGCTTATATTAGGAAACCCATTTCGGTAAATCCATTCGAAAATTTATGGGAATAAGAGACTCCTTTTGGCGACGCAATTAGTGATGAAATAATAACAAGCAACATCGAGCCCAATCGAAGTAATCCACGACAAGGAAGTTCGTTTGACAGGCCTTTATTCAGTGTTAAGTAAAAGATAGCCTTAAAGATGCACGTTATGGCGATCCAAAACAAAGCACAGAGGGGCGGAGAGGCGCGAGTGACGGTTAGTTTTTCTGATTCAATCAATCTGATTAAGAAACAGATTCGTTGGTCGCCCAAAGGAGTCAGCCTCCTGACAAAATGGCCGTTCCGGGTCGGCGCGGAAGTCGAGTTTGCCTTCGATCACCGGGGCGAGAGGCATTGCTGCACGGGGGTCGTCGTGGCCTGCCACCCGCTGCGCCGCCCGTCGGGATTTTACGAGATCGTCCTCTTTTTCGTCGAGACGCCCTGTTCCGAATTGCAGAAAGCCGCGTGCGACTGCCGCCTTGCCCAGGAGGAGCAGGACCGGCGCGACGAAAGCCGGCTTGGCTCCGACGATCACGCGATGGACGGGGCCGCGCGCGATGGGGCGGGCGCTTCGTCCCGGCTTCGTTCGGCGCAGGCGCGGCGTTAACTTGGAGTGTCGGACTCTGTCGCGATCCATTTCAGGAACATCCCGGAAGCAATCGGGGTCAAGCCGGAGGTCAACCCTCCACATCGAGCGAGCGGACAATGACGTCGGCCGTTCGCTTGGCGGCGCCCAGGTTGGCTTCGAAGGTGGCCTTGGCGCGGGCGCCCAGTTGACGCCGGAGTTCATCGGAAGCAAAAAGTGAACGGAGGCAATTCGCGAGTTCGAACTCGTCCGTGATCTGGACGACGGCCTGCTGGTTGATGAATTCGCGCGTGATGATCCTGAAGTTTTGCATGTTCGGCCCGATGACAATCGGCAATCCGACCGGGGCGGCTTCGATGAAATTTTGTCCGCCGTGGCCGCGGAGGCTTTTCCCGACGAAGGCGAGGGTGACGCGCTTGTAGAGCGAGCTGAGTTCCCCGGTCGAATTGACGACGAGCACGTCGGGCGAGCTCCCGTTGCCGAGCGGCGCGGCGGCCGCGGCGAGCTGGGTGCGGGTCACCGCGCGCAGGCCCATGCGGTCGCACATGTCGCGGATCGCCATGCCCCGTTCGGCGTGGCGGGGGGCGAGAACCAATCGCAACTTCGGCCATTCCTCGCGCAGTTCGCGGTAGATGCGGGCCAGCACCTCCTCCTCGCCGGGATGGGTGCTGCCGCCGAGAAGGATGGTCTGACCGTCACCCCAGCCGGTGCGCTCCCACCACGCGCTGATGTCTTTTTCCTCGGCCACGTCGCGGGCGTCGAGCGCCTCCAACGCGGCCACGTCATACTTCAGGCTGCCGAGATTAAAAATTGTTTCGGGGGCAAATCCGGCCTGCGTCAGGCGTAATATTTCGGTCGGGTCCTGGGCGAACACGAGGTCAATTTCCTGGAGCAGGGGCCGGACCAGCCAGCGTATGCGCCGGTAGCGTTCCTCGCTGCGGTCGCTTAGCCGCGTATTGACGAGATAAACCGGGATGTGCCGCCTCTTCGCGCACCAAAGGTAATTCGGCCAGATTTCCGATTCGATGAGGATGAGCGCCCTGGGCCGGATCAACTTGAAGGCGTGTACCACGCTCCAGAGGAAGTCGATGGGATTGTAGATGATCGAGGTTTGGGCGTCTTCGAGGCGTTGCTTCGCCAGGGTAAAGCCGGTGCCGGTGGTGGTCGAAACGACGACCCGCAGGTCGGGGCGCATCTCGCGCAAGCAGCGGATCAGCACGCGCGCGATCTTCACCTCGCCGACGCTGACGGCGTGGATCCAAAGGTCGGCGCCGGGGGCGAGCCGGGCGCGAACGTCCTTCGCGTAGAGGCCGAACCGCTGGCCGAATTGGGGCAAAAGTTTGCCGCGCCGCCAGAGCCGCCAGAGGAAAAACGGCCCGGTGATGAAAAAGAACGTCATGAAGCCGACGTTGTAGAGGACCTGTAGGGTGAATTTAAGGAGGGCTTTCATGATGGTTTTTACGCCCGCGGATGGGCCCGATCATAGACACGTTTGAGCCGTTCGACCGAGACCGAAGTGTAGATTTGCGTGGTGGTCAACTGGCTGTGGCCGAGCAGTTCCTGGACGCTGCGCAGGTCGGCCCCGTGATCGAGCAAATGGGTCGCGAAGGTATGGCGCAACTTGTGGGGCGTCAATTTGGCGTCGAGCCCCGCTGCGGCAAGGTAACGCTTCAGGGCGAGCTGCACCGTCCGCCCGTTGAGCTGCCGCCCCTGCGCCGAGACGAAAAGCGCCTCGCTTTCAAAGGGGCACGCGTCGAGGTACTCCTCCAGCGCGCGAACGGCGGGATTTCCGAGCGGGCAAAGCCGTTCCTTCCTGCCCTTGCCGATGACGCGGACGGTTCCCTGGTGCAGATCGAGATTGCGCCGCGTCACATGGACCAGTTCCGAAAGCCGCAGCCCGGCGCTGTAAAAAAGCTCGAGCCATGCGATGTCGCGGAGCATCTGCCAGTTCCGCGCGGTGCGGCGGTCCTTCTTTGCGCCCGCCGCCTGCCGTTTTTCCTGCGCCATCCAGAGTTTCCTCGGCGCATCGAGCAGGGCCGCGACCTGTTCCTGGTTGAGGAAAACGGGAAGGCGCCGGGGCAGCTTCGGCAGCGACAGGTCCGAGACCGGATTTAATTTGATCGTGCCCTCGCGCACGGCCGCTTTGTAAAAGGTGCGCAACGCGGCGAACCGGAGCCGCACCGTGCCCGGGCCGAGCTGCTGCGCGCGCGCCAGGCGGTAGAGGTAGGCCTTGAAGTCGGCGGGCTTCATCTCCCACCACGATTTATCGGGGACGGTCGCCTTGAATTCAAGCAGGGCCTGACGATAATTGCGCAGCGTGTTCGGCGAAACGCCGCGCCCCTGTTCGAGATGGTTCAGGAAGTTGGTGACCGCCCGGTCCTGGCTTTTGGGACGGGTCGAGGTGGAGGGCGATGGCATGGCGGGCAACGGGCAAGAATAAAAGGCTCGCGTGGGATAAACCATCTTTCTTTTGTGCTGCGCACGGCAACATTTTTATCGGCGGGCGGCCCGAGCCGGCCACCGGAAAGGCGCGACGGTCATCGACCGCCGCTACGGGATGATCTAACCTGTCTCCATGAATCTCCTCGACTGGCTTGGGATAACGAACGCGGGAAAGCCGCTCGAGGTCGGGGACGCCGCGCCCAACGCCGTGTCGCGGGACGAGCGGGGCGAGGAGGTGCGCCTCGCCGATCTTTACGGGGAGGGGTTCACGCTCGTCTACTTTTATCCGAAGGCCGACACGCCCGGCTGCACCGCACAGGCGTGCAGCCTCCGCGACGACTTCACGCAATTGCAGGAGCGCGGCGTCCGCGTGGTCGGTGTCAGCGCGGATGGTCCCGAATCGCAACGCCGTTTCAAGGAGAAGCACCGCCTGCCGTTCGTCCTGCTGGCCGATCCGGAGCGCGCGGTGGCGAAGGCGTTCGGCGTGCCGTTGATGCTCGGCATGACCCATCGGCAGTCGTTCCTCATCAAGGGCGGCCGCGTCGTCTGGCGCGACCTGGGCGCCTCGACGCGGGAGCAGGCGCGGGACGTCCTCAACGCTCTGGAAAAGCTGGGCTGAATTCAGACAGGAGGGACATGAAGGACATGAGGGAGGCAGGGGATTTTTGACAGGATTAACAGGATTGAAGGCAGCGGAATTAGACATGAAAACATGAAGTTGATGAGGGACATGAATTTAAACTGTCCCCTTCATCTATTCTCATCTTCCTCATGTTTTCCCGCCAAAATCTTTCCCCATAATCGCGTTAATCTTGTTAATCCTGTCAAAAATTCGGTTATAGTTTCTCCACGTCCCACTCATGCGAGACGGTGTCGTTCGCGTCGTCGGCGTCCTCGCTGAACCAGAGATTCGGATTCTGAATCCACTGGACATGGACGTCGGATTTGCGCGGCGTGTCGAAATGGAAATCGGTGTCGACGTGCCACGCGAAGAAGTAACCCGGATCGCGCCCGAAGAAATTGAGGTCGGAATAGCCGGGCGTCCGGAGGAAGGTGGACGAAATGTCCTCCGGTATCCAGCCGATCTGCGGGTCGAAAAATTCGGCGATGACGTGCGCCTGGCGTCCGTCCGTCAGGGCGACCGTGCCGTCGGACCGTTGCCGCCCCTTGAAGCATTGGCCGACGAGCAGCCGCGCGGGAATCCCGTTGGCGCGGCACGCCGCGGCGAAGACGAGGGAGAACCCGCCGCAGTCGGTGCGCAACCGCCGGCAGCACGCGGCCGCGTTCCAGGCCGACACGGGCGGGTAGGTGTAGCGGCCATGCGTCCTGAAATAAGCGTAGACGCGCTGGCCGAAGGCCACGGGCGGTTCGTTTGCCGCGCGGCGCAGTCCCGATGAATCGAGCCAGTCCTGAAAGTCGCCATCCTTCCAGTTGATCGATTCGGTCGAGGCGAGAAACTCGCCCGGTCCCGGCGCGAGCGGATCGATCGGTTTGGCCGAGGTCCCGGGCGGGCCGTCGACAAGTTGCCGGGTTTGGAAGACCCCGGTGATCTCGACCCGCCAATGGACCCGGCGTTCGTCGCCCCTGTCGTGGTGGAGCGTCGCGGTCAGGATGCGATGGCCCCCGGCGTCGGTTTCGATCCGGCCCTTGAGGCTCGAGGTGAAGCTTTCGATGTGCTGCGCGCCGGTGTCCGGCGGGATGGGCAGGTCCATCACGGCGCTGTAACCGCCGCCGCCGGGCCAGGTGAAATAGGAGTCGTAGGTGATCCGCAGGCGCTCACTGCCGGTGATTTCGAGGTGCTTCTGGGGGGCGACTTCCTGGGCGGCCAGCCCCGCCGGCGCCCATCCGCTGAAGCCTATCAGGAGGATCAGTCCAGCCGAGGGGAGGGGTAGGGGAGGCATGAAACGCATCGCGGATGGCAAGATGCACGATTTTCTTGAGAGGAGAAATCCAAATAAGCGAGCGGCCCGCCTTAAACGGGAGTATGTTTAGAGGTATTACTTAGAGAGGGTTAAGCCGGATCCCGTGCTTTTCTATTGTAGCGAATCCAAATTCCTGACTATTATTAAAACTTATGCATCGAAATTTGAGTATTTCTCTGCCCGGCATCCTTTTCGTTTTGGTTCACCTGGCCTGCTTTGCCGTGTTCTGGACCGGGATCAACATGGAAGCCGTCGCCCTCTGCGCCTTCATGTTCTTCACCCGGAAGTTCGGGATTACCGGGGCCTTCCACCGTTATTTCTCCCACCGCAGTTATAAGACAAGCCGGTTCTTTCAATTTTTCCTCGCGTTTCTCGGCGGTGCCGCCGCGCAGAAGGGCGCGCTTTGGTGGGCCGCCCATCACCGTCACCATCACAAACATTCCGATACCGAGACCGATATTCACTCGGCCAAGCTCGAAGGCTTCTACTGGTCGCACGTCGGCTGGGTGCTTTCCAAGGAATACGAGGAATACGATCCCAACACCGTCCGCGACCTGAATAAATTTCCGGAGCTCGTCTGGCTCGACAAGTGGATTTTCATACCGCCGGTCGCCGCGGGCGCGTTCTGCTTTTTTGTCGGTCACTTCTGGTTCGGCAACGCCATGATGGGTCTGGTCGTCGGCTTTTTCATCAGCACGGTGATTCTGTATCACACGACGTTTGCCATCAACTCGCTCTGCCACATGTTCGGCTCGCGCCGTTATGAGACCGGCGAGGAGAGCAAGAACAGCCTTTGGCTCGCCATTCTCACCATGGGTGAAGGCTGGCACAACAATCACCACCATTATCCGCTCTCGGCCCGCCAGGGCTTCTTCTGGTACGAACTCGACATCACCTACTACATTCTTCTCGGGTTGGAAAAGCTGGGAATTGTCTGGGACCTCCAGGCGCCGCCCAAGCGGATGCTCAAGCCCGAAGCGATGACGGCCATCCACAAGCCCAAGGCCGAGGAACCGGCCCCGGCGATGGTTGAAGTGGCTTAGGGCCTTGGCAACTGTCCTGCCAGGGCGGGACGCTTTCTTCGTTCCCCGAACTACCACTCAAGAATTCTGTTAATCGTGGAAATCAGTCATCTCGTCAAAAGTTAGGTCCCGTCATGACACGGAACAAAAACATTGCTGCTGAGAGCCTTCCGTGTATATTGTCCCACCCATATGGCACTGGACAACGCAACGGACGTAATTGAAGTCGAAGGCAAGGTGATGACCATCCTGCCCGGCACGATGTTTCGCGTCGAGCTCGACAACAGCAAGCACGTCGTCCTGGCCCATATCTCCGGCAAGATGCGCAAGCGTTTCATCCGCCTGACGCCCGGCGACCGCGTGAAGATGGAGATGTCGCAGCACGACTTCACCAAGGCGCGGATCGTTTACCGGCTCGACTCGAAGTCTTACCCGCGTCCCGTCCCGCAATAACCCTCCTCGGGAATCCGGGCCGCCATCGTCATCCCGCTTCGATCAAGGATCAATTTCATGCCCTCCTTCGACGTTGTCTCCGAAGTCGACCTGATGGAAGTGAAGAACGCCGTCGATCAGGCGCAGAAGGAACTGGCCAATCGTTTCGATTTCCGCGAGGCGAAGGCCGAGATCGTCCTGGAAAAGGAGGCCATCAAGCTCAGCGCCATCAACCAGTTCAAGCTCACCGCGCTGGAGGAAATCGTCCTCGGCAAACTCGCCCGCCGCAACGTCAGCCTGAAAAATATCGAGCGCAAGGACGCCGATATTTCCCCGCTCGGCCACGCGCGCCAGGAGTTGAAGCTCAAGCAGGGACTCGAGACCGACGTGGCCAAAATCGTCGTCCAGGCGATCCGCGACACGAAGCTGAAAGTCACCGCGCAAATTCAGGACCGGCAAATCCGCGTCACCGGCAAGAACCGCGACGACTTGCAGGCGGTCATCGCCGTGCTGCGCGGGAAGGATTTTCCCGTCGCGCTCAACTACACCAACTTCCGCGCGTGAAACACTGGCTGGTTAAAACCGAGCCGGAGGCCTATTCCTTCGCGCAGCTCCGGAAGGACGGGACGACCGCGTGGACCGGCATCCGCAACTACGCCGCGCGGATCAACCTCCGCGCGATGGCGAAGGGTGACGAGGTCTTCGTCTACCACAGCGTCACTGAAAAGGCGGTGGTCGGCATGGCCACGGTGCTCAGGACGGCCTATCCCGACCCGACCGCCGGGCCGGGCGAAAAGGCCGACTGGGTCTGCGTCGATCTCAAGGCCGGAAAGGCCTTCCCCCGCGCCGTTTCGCTGGAGGAGATCAAGGCGCATCGGACGTTGAAGGACCTCCTGCTTGTCCGGCAATCGCGCCTCTCGGTCGCGCCTGTGGGCGAAAAGGAGGCCGCCGAACTGCGCAGGCTCGGCGGGCTGTAACTTCGCTGAAGTCCTCTTCTTGTCATTGGCCCGGCATTTGATAGGGTGAGGCCCCATGTCCGCACGCTTCCGCTATTTATCCTTCGCCATTTGCGCGTCAACTCTTCTCCTTTCACCTCCCGGACGCGGCCAGCAACCCGCGATCAATGAGGCGGGTTCCACGCCGGCGCCTGCCGCCAGTTCCGGCCTGACCACCCCGACGAATGCCGCCGACAAATTGATCGCCGAGGCGGTCGCGCAAATGAAAGCCAACAACGTCGATGCCGCCCTGAATGATCTCTCCCAGGCCATCAAGCTGAATCCCAGCGATACGGCTGCGTACGTTCTTCGCGCCTCGATCTATTATCAAAAAAAGCAGTTTACCCAATCCGAGAGCGATTTTCAGGCCGCCGGGCGGCTCGTTCCGAACGACCCCCTGATCAAATTCAATTTGCTCGAACTTAAGTTCATCCAAAAACAATATGACCTGGCGCGGCCCGGTTTTGTCGCGCTCGAGAAGGACCCTCAGATGGGCGATCTCGCCGCTTACAAGGTCTTTCTGTGCGACCTGTTGGGAGGCCGTGAAACGGACGCGAAGAGGGAACTCGATGCCTTCACGAGCGCGATGGATAATGCCTCCTACGAATTCAGCAATGCCGCCTGGCAACTCGTTCACAAGAATATCGAGGGCGACAATGGAGCGCGCTACTGGCTCATCCGCGCCTCCCATGTCTATCCGCCCGAGAAATTCAACTATTACGCGCAAAGCCTGCACGATTTGGGCTATCTGCCGCTGCCCGCGCCGCCTCAGCAGTGAATTCTAAAAGGTAGGCACGCGAGTCCCTTCGCGTCCCAAAATGAATGGGACGGCACTCCTGCGGAGGGCGGACTGCCGTCCCTACCCGATACCGCCCTGCGCAGAAATACCACCGTGCGCAGCACCGAGAAGCTGCGCCACTTCGTCCTGGACGGCGCTCAATTCGCCCAGCTTGAGTCCCGGGTCTTCGATGAGCCACACTTCGCCGCTGGGAAGATGCTCGTAAACCAGGACCGACACGCCCTCCTCGCGCTGGCGCTCGATCTGGCGCACGACCTTTTTCCGCTCGAGCATGAGCGCGAGAATGTAGCGGGCATTGCGCGTGCCGGGCGCGTTTTCGGCGATGAGCCGCCGCAGCAGGCTTTCAGCGTCGTCCTTCTTCAGCGGCTCCGGGTCCGGCGGCGGGGGCGGAACGAAGTCGGTCTGCCAGGCCGAGAGCGGCTCGATGTTCTCGTTGCGCGCCTTCCATGCTTCCGCGCAGAGATCGACCCGAGCGTAGTGGCCGTCCCGCCAGTAGAGCGCGGAAAAGACCCGCTCGTCCTTCTCAAAAGGCCGGCCCGAAACGGCGCACTGCAAGGCGCGCGACTGAATGTTCCATTCCTGAGTCAGCATGGTCGTGTGAAACGGAAACTTTACGACCGGAGACTTTGCCTGTCACGCGACTTCACGGATTTTTTGCCTTCTCGACCAACCCGAACATCGGGCCGAAGGCGCGCGGAACGGCGTCTTTCATGCCGGGGACGTGGAAGGCCGATATGTCACCGTCCAGGTAAAGGGCGTTGGGGCACTGCATCTTCGTCAGAAAGAGGGCGGCGAAGTCGTAAAAGGTGACTGGCGCCCGGGAAAGAGCGAAGATAATCGTTCCATCCTTGGTCACTCCCACTCCGCTTCTGATCTTCCTGCTTTTCGAATCGACATTGAAGTCGGCATTAATGTCGCCGCCATGAACGAGAAGCGGACCCGATTGCGTCGCCCAGGCGACCGGCGTCAGCAGCGCCGTGTAGGCGCTCGACTCGACGACAAGCGCGTCGTGCTTTTCGTTGAGGACAAAGACGCCGTTCGGTTTCATGTAGAAATTGCCCGTGCCTTCGTTCAGGTTGAGCGGCGATATTTCGGCGCCCTCCTGAACCAGCAGGCCGACCGGCCTGAAGTCGGGCTCGAACATCCCCGCGTTCGCGGCGAAGAGGAGGCGCCCGCCTTTCGAGGCGGCGAATTTTTCGAGGGCGACGAAATCGTGCAGTAGATTACCGTCGTCGTCTTTCCAGAAGAGGCGCAGGTCGTCCTTATGCGGATCGACCGACCGGACGAGAAAACTCTGGCCGCGAAACGCGACGGATTGAAGAGCAGGCGACGGATCGTCGGCGCGCGCGACGAGGGGAATCAGCCCGCACCAAACCGCTCCGATAAGAAGCCTGCCCAGCCAGATGTTTCGCAGGTTGAAACGCATTTAAGCAAGCCGTTCCTTGATCGCCCGGCCCATCTCGACTGTGGAGACCGATTTTTCTCCGGGACGGGCCAGATCGGCGGTGCGAAGGCCCGAGGCAAGCGCGGTTTCGACGGCCTTCTCGATGACGGCGGCGGCTTCGTTCTCGTTGAAGGAATACCGGAGCATGAGCGCGGCGGAAAGAATCTGCGCGATCGGATTGGCGATGCCCTTGCCCGCGATGTCGGGCGCGGAGCCGCCGCTCGGTTCGTAGAGACCGAACGAGCCGTCGGCCAGCGACGCGCTCGGGAGGAGTCCCAGCGAGCCGACCGTCGCGGCCGCTTCGTCGCTGATGATGTCGCCGAAAAGATTTTCGCAGAGCATGACGTCGAACTGTTGCGGCTTGCGGACGAGCTGCATCGCCGCGTTGTCGACGTACATGAATTCGAGCGCGACGTCGGGATAGTTCGGGGCGAGCGCCTTGACCGTCTTGCGCCAGAGCAGGCTGGTCTCGAGCACGTTCGCCTTGTCGATCAGCGTGACGCGCCTGCGCCGCAGCCGCGCGGCCTTGAATGCAACGTGCGTGATCCGCTCGATCTCCTTCGTCTCGTAGACCATGGTGTCGACGGCCCGCTCGCCCCCCTCGATGGCGACGGTGTGCTTGGGCTGGCCGAAATAGAGTCCGCCGGTGAGTTCGCGCACGACAAGCACGTCGAAGCCGTCGGGGATCCATTCCGACTTGATCGGCGAGGCGTGAAGCAGGCCGGGGTAACATTTCGCGGGACGCAGGTTGGCGTAGAGGCCGAAGTGTTTTCGCAGCGGCAGAAGCGCGGCGCGTTCGGGCTGTTTGTTGGCGGGCAGGCTTTCCCATTTCGGGCCTCCGATCGAACCGAAAAAAATGGCCTGCGCCTCGCGGCAACCCTCCAGCGTGTGCGGCGGAAGCGCGTCGCCGAACTGGTCGATGGCGGCGCCGCCGACCGCGTATTCCTTCGCGTTGAACGTGAAACCGAAACGCTTCGCGACTGCGTTCAGCACGTCGAGGCCGACGGCCATGACCTCGGGGCCGATACCGTCGCCGGCGAGAACGGCGATTTTGTAGGTGTTGCTCATAAATTTAAATGTAGCGGCGGTCGGAGCCTGTCCTGAGCCAAGCCGAAGGAACCGTCGCCGATTTTTGACAGGATTAACAAGATTAACAAGATTTGGGTAGCCGTCGACCTCTAGAAGATACCCGCGCAAGGGCCTGAGGGGGCTGCCTTGGTACGACGTCTACCATGGGAACCAACGGCGGGCGCAGACCGCCGCAACAACTGCCGACCGCAGGTCCGACGGCTACCGCGAGGCCTCACGCGGCGGCGGGGGCCTTGGGGAGCTTTTGAGTTTGCGACTGCTTCGGCGTCGGTTTTGGTGGAGGCTCGGGCTTCAACTCCGGCTCCGGTTCGGGGGAGGGGAGCGGCGGCGAGAAGAGGTAGGTCTGGAAGATCGCCTCGCCGATGGTGTTGAGTTTGATCTGCAATTCGTCCATGTACTGGTGCATCCCGACCGTCTTGATGTCCTCGAGCGCGCTGTAATTGAGTTCCGCCACGAGCCGCCCGCTCAGCTTCTCGGCGTGATTGGTGAAGTGCTCGTCCTTGCAGCCCGAGATGCGCCGCAGCGCCTCGTCGAGCGTCTGGGCGCAGAAGCGGATCGAGCGCGGAAAAAATTCGCTCAGGATCAGGAATTCGACGACCTTGTCCGGCTCGACCTGCGCGACGTAAAATTTGCGGTAGGCGTCGTGCGAACTGCACGAGCGAAGGATGGCGCTCCAGTGGAGCGTGCCGCTGGTCTGCGTCGTGGCGGGCTGGTTGATGAAGATTTCGTCGTTGGCGTCGAGGATGCGCGTCGTCATGTCGGCCCGCTCGAGGTATTTGCCGACCTGGATGAAGTCCCAGTCCTCGCCGTGCGTCATCGTGCCGTCGGTGATGCCCTGGAAAAGATGCGACGCGTTTTTGACGGCGGAGAAAAAGTCGTACGGGCCCTGGCGCACGATTTTCTTCAGCGTCTGGCTCTTCATCCAGAGGTAGGTGCGGTTGATCTCCTCCCACATTTCGAGCGAAATCTGCTCGCGCACATGCCGGGCGTTTTCGCGCGCGGTGGTGATGCAGTTGACGATCGAGTTCGGGTTCTTCGGATGGAGGGTGAGGAAATCGATCACGTTCTCGCTGTTGGTGATCTTGTGGTGCTTGAAGAAATCCTCGTGGTCGCCGGTGCTGCGCAGGACGGGTTCCCAGAGCGTCTTTTGCTCCTCGGGAGCGAGCTTCGGCAGATCGAGCAGGAGCTGCAGGTTGACGTCGAGGATGCGGGCGATGTTCTCGGCCCGCTCGGCATAGCGGCTCATCCAGTAGAGGGAATCGGCGACGCGTGAGAGCATGGGGAGGAAGGTGGAGGTTAGAAGGAAGAAGTTGGAAGGGGATCAACTGTCGCCATAAAGCACCCAGGTGTCTTTGCTGCCGCCGCCCTGCGAGGAATTGACGACGAGCGAGCCTTTGCGCAGCGCGACGCGCGTCAGGCCGCCGGGGACGATCGAAATTTTTTCGCCGCAGAGAATGTAGGGGCGCAGGTCGATGTGTCGGCCTTCGAACCGGCCGTCGCAATAGCTCGGATGGCGCGACAGGCTGAGCGTCGGCTGGGCGATGAAGTTGCGCGGATTTTCCAGGATCAGCTTCTTGAAATCGGCGCGCTGGGCCGCGGTCGAGGCGGGGCCGACGAGCATCCCGTAGCCGCCCGATTCGTTCGCCGATTTTACCACAAGCTTTTCGAGATGGCTGACAATGTACTCGCATTCCTTCGGGTTCGAGGCGAGATAGGTCGGCACATTGGCCAGGATCGGTTCCTCCGAAAGGTAGAACTTGATCATGTCGGGCACATATTTATAGACGACCTTGTCGTCAGCCACGCCGGTGCCGATCGCGTTGGCGAGGCTGACGTTGCCCGCGCGGTAGGCTTCGACGAGGCCGGGCACGCCGAGCACCGAATCCTTCCGGAAGACTTTCGGGTCGAGGAAATCGTCGTCCAGCCGGCGGTAGATGGTATCGACCTGCTCCAGCCCCTTCGTCGTGCGCATGAAGACTTTCTTGTCCTGCACGACGAGGTCCTGCCCCTCGACGATCTGGATGCCCATCTGCCGGGCGAGGAACGAATGCTCGAAATAGGCGCTGTTGTAAATGCCCGGAGTCAGGAGCACCACGGTCGGGATCCGTCCGTTCTGCGGCGCGATGTACTGGAGGACGGTGAGCAGGTCCTGCGTGTAGTGGGCGACGGGCCGGACGCCGACGCTGCTGAAAAGATTGGGAAAAGCGCGCTTCATGGCGCTGCGGTTTTCGAGCAGGTACGAAACGCCCGAGGGGCAGCGGCCATTGTCCTCAAGCACGAAGTAGGTGCCCTCGCGGTCGCGCACCATATCGCTGCCGCAGATGTGGATGTAAATGTCCTTCGGCACCGGAACGCCCACCATCTCGGGCCGGTAATGCTTCGCCGTGAGCACGTCTTCCTTGGGAATCACTTTTTCCTTCAGGATGCGCTGGTCGGAGTAGATGTCTTTCAGAAACAGATTCAGCGCCTTCATCCGCTGGATCAGCCCCGTTTCGATCCTGCTCCATTCCGAGTTGGGAATGATCCGCGGCATCAGGTCGAACGGAAAAATCCGCTCGGTGCCCTGCTCGTCGCTGTAGACCGTGAAAGTGATCCCCTGGCGCAGAAACGCCGCGTCCACCGCCGTCCGGCGCTGCTCGAATTCCTCCTGGTCGAGATTTTGAAAGCGTTCAAAGAGCGCCGCATAATGAGGGCGCACCTGGCCCTCCGCGGAAAACATCTCGTCAAAGAAATCGCCTGGTTTGTATTTATCAAGCAGGGCCATGAACGTAAGCGGAGGGACTCGACGGTAAGTTTCTTCGGGTTAAGCGGAGGCAGTTAACATCATCTTCTTGGAGGCTGTCCGAAAAATAGGCGTGGGTCACGCCGAAAGAATTTTCGGACAGCCTTTAGGCATTCAATGTCAGAAGCGAGGTTCGTGCCAATGTCGGGATGGGTTGACAAAGCCGCCGGAACGTCCGACTTTCCCTTCATGAGCACAGATTCCCCCGTTACCCACCTTACGCGCGACATCGAAGCCATCCAAATTCCGAGCGGCCTGACCAAAAAGCTCCTCAAAGGCACCCCGGTCATCATCACCCAGGCCCTCGGCGGCACCTATACCGTGGTCGTCGAGCACTCGGCGGGACTTTTCCGGGTGCTCGCCTCGGACGCCGACGCGCTCAATAAAGTCCACGTCGAACCGGAGACAAAAAACGGCACCGGCAAATCGGAGGGACCGCTCAACGAGGATGACATCTGGGCGCAGCTCAAGACCTGCTACGACCCCGAAATTCCGGTGAACATCGTCGACCTCGGCCTGATCTACAGCCTCGAAATCAAACCGCAGGAAGACGGCGGCAACCTCGTCGAAGTCAAAATGACCCTGACCGCGCCCGGTTGCGGCATGGGACCGTCGATCGCGTCCGACGCCCAGCGCAAGATTCTCTCCATCCCCGGCGTCACCGACGCGCAGGTCGACGTCGTCTGGGACCCGCCGTGGAGCGCCGATCGGATTTCCCAGGAAGGCAGGCAGAAGCTGGGGATGGTGTAATCGTTTTCTCACTTGACCGGCCGGCTTAAAAGTGACACTGTGACACCATGTTGAGCATCACCATTAAGGAACTTCACCAGACGACGGGCGAGTGTGTGCGCCGCGCCGGAGCTTCAAGGTCGCCAGTCGTCGTGACGGACCATGGCAAACCGGTCGCGGTGCTGGCGAGTCCCTCCCTGCTCAAGCGCAAGCGGCGCAAGCGGGTGCTTTTGCCCGAGTACCTGGCACTCATGGCGCAACCGCAAGTCGGCAATTCGCTGGATGACTTGGACGCGGTGCGCGGCGACCGATGATCTTTTGTGACACCTCGGCGGCGGTAAAGATTTACGTTCCCGAACGTGAATCCAGTTCCGTGCAGCTTCTTTTTAATGCTGAGGACGAGATTTGTCTGTCCGAATTGACGCGCATCGAACTCATGGGAGTTTTTCATAGACGCTTGCGCGAAGGCCAATGGAATCAGAGCCAATTTCTAAGTGCCGTTCGTCAATTCTCCAATGATGAGCTCAGCGGGTTTTGGACTTGGCTGCCGTTCGATCAATCCATCATTCATGCGGCGGCAAAAATTTATACCACGCTTCCCCGCACCGTCTTTCTTCGATCATCCGATTGCATCCAGGTAGTTACGGCCCTCCACCACAACTTCGCCCAGATTTATACTTACGATAGCCATCAGTCGGCGGCGGCGGCCGTTCTCGGACTCAAGGCGGTTTGCGCCTGAAGCCTCTTAGTTGACTATTTTCCTAGTGGTTCTAGAGTTGGGATTCCATGCCCAAGCACGTTTCGAGGAGTCACGCTCTCGCCCTGATCGCCGCCATCGCCCTGCTCACCGCCTGTTCCGTCGGCCCCGACTACGTCCAGCCCTCCGTTCCGCAAGCCTCCGCCTACAAGGAATCGGGCCCGTGGAAAAAGGCCGAGCCGCGCGACGATATTTCCAAGGGCGATTGGTACACCGTTTTCCACGATCCGAAGTTGAACGCGCTCGAGGCCCAGGCCGAGGCTTCCAGCCAGACCCTCCGCGTCGCGATGGCCAAGGTCAGCGAAGCGCGCGCCGTGGCCCGGCAGGCCGAGGCCAATTTTTTCCCCACCCTCGATTTTACGGGCACGGGCTCGCGCCAGCGCACCTCGCCGAACAACGGCCAGCTCGACGCCCAGACGGGCGGCCATGGGGCGTCGTACACTTTCAACTCGGCCACGGTCGTTCCGTTTGATCTGAGTTACGAAGTCGATCTCTGGGGCAAAGTCCGCCGCG
The DNA here is from genome assembly GCA_035948935.1 of Methylacidiphilales bacterium. GTDB lineage: Bacteria > Verrucomicrobiota > Verrucomicrobiia > Methylacidiphilales > UBA1321 > JABDGH01. Next base: position 110,000 of record DASZIP010000022.1, read on the forward strand.
GCTTTGAAGCGTCGGGAGACCAGGCCCAGGCCAGCCTCGCCGATTACGAAAACGTCCTGCTTACCCTGAAAGCCGACGTCGCCACCACCTATTTCGGGGTGCGGACCGCCGATTCGCAAATCGACGTCCAGCGGCGCACCATCCAGTCCTACCAGGAAAATCTGAATCTCACCAACAGCCGCTTCCAGGGCGGCATCAGCACGCAACTCGATGTCGAGCAGGCCAGGGCCACCCTCGCGGCTGCCCAGGCGCAACTCGCCACGCTCCGGCAAAGTCGCGCGCAACTCGAACACGCCGTCGCCGTTTTGCTCGGAGTGCCCCCCGAGGTGTTTTCGCTTCCCTTTCATCCCCTCAACACCAGGCTCCCGGTCATTCCCGCCGGCCTGCCCTCGGACTTGCTCGAGCGCCGGCCCGATGTCGCCGCCGCCGAGCGCCGGGTCGCGGCCCAAAACGCCCAGATCGGCGTCGCCATCGCCGCTTACTTTCCCCAGGTCAACCTGACGGGCCAGACCGGCTTCGACAGCGGCGATCTCAGCATGCTTTTCAATTGGGAAAGCCGCATCTGGTCCTACGGCCCCAACATCCAGTTCCCGATCTTTGAAGGAGGCCAGATCAGCGCCGACGTCAAGCAGCAGCGCGCGGCCTACGAGGAAAACGTCGCCGATTATCGCCAGCAGGTCCTGGTCGCCTTCCAGGACGTGGAGGACAGTCTCAGCGCGTTGCGTTACCTGGCCCAGGAGTCGGAGGCCGAAAATCGCGCCTTCGTCGCCTACAAAAACGCCCTCGACCTCACCAACGCCCGTTACAACACCGGCCTCGTCTCCTATTTTGATGTCATCCAGGCCCAGGGCCTCGCACTCTCCGCCGAGCAGCTTACCGTGCAGATCAAGGGCGACCGGATCGCCTCCACCATACTCCTCATCAAGGCCCTCGGCGGAGGTTGGGCCGACTCGTCCATCACGAAACCCGATCATGGAAATCACGTCGACGCACCTTCGGCTTCTCCCACCGTTCTGGAACCCAGGTAGGGACGCGAGTCCCTTTGCGGCCCAAATAAATGAAACGGCAAGTCCCGCCGCTCGGCGATGCCCTCGCTTTCAAGTTTACCGCCCTCCGCAGGAGCTTGGGAACGAGGCAAATTTCCCTTCAACTGCATTTTTAGCTAGTAGCAGGCCGTCTCCCTCGCTTAATTGATTTCCACGCGTTATATGAGTCGAGCAGGCAAATTCATTCCAGGCGGAGGCGGAGGCAAAGCGAAGCGAACGGGTCCCATTCGAGCTCCCGACCCCGCCGCGCCGCCGACCGACCCCAATGCGCCCCCGAGCGGCAAGAAGCCCTTCGGCAAAGGCCTGATCAAACCCGTGGCCAAGAGCCAGCGTCTTCCGATTGCGATCATGAGCGGATTCTGCTGCCTGCTGATCTCTATCGCCACCGGGTACTACCTCGCCTACCTCCCGGCCATACGCAGCCGCGATGCCGCCATACAGGCCCAGAAGGACCTGGAGAAGCAACTCGACGACCAACGGGCGGCCGATGAAAGAGCCAAAAAAGCCGCGGCGCAGCTCCTGCTCTCGCAGCACTGCGTCCTCACCGTCAACACCAATCCCACCGGCGCCACTGTCACCATCGGTGATTTTCACCAAACCTCCCCGGCCAATTTCACCAACATCAATCCCGGTACAATCCACATCGTGATTCGCGCCGACGGCTATGAGGATTACAATCAGGACGTCACCGTCACCACCGACAAGCCGACCGATCTCGGCACCATCACGCTCGTTCAAGAAACGGGCAGTCTTTCCCTCGCCAGCCCGCAAAGCGGCGTGGCCTACAAGCTCACCGGTCCCGCCAATTACAGCCACGAGGGCCAGGTGCCCGACAAGCTCGATCAATTGCCCATCGGAGATTATCTCGTCACCGTTTCGCTGGGCGACTGGACGTTGTCGCCTTTTCCCGTCACCATCAATGACGGCAAGACCACCGAGAAGGAAATCAAGTTTCCCTACGGCAAAGTCTCCATCGGCACGACGCCTTCCGGCGCCACCGTCCGAAATGGCCGCACCGTTCTCGGACAGACGCCTCTTTCGCTCACCCAGTTGCGACCCGGCGACCTCCATCTCACCGTCGATCTTCCGCCTTACACCCTCCAGCGCGTCGATATCCACGTCCCCGACTTCGGCAACGCGACCAAACAAATCACCCTGCACCAGGACAGAGACCTCATCGCCGCCTGCGGGATGCCGATGGTCTGGATTCCCGACGGCGGCTTTTGGGCCGGAAAATATCAGGTCCGGCAAAGCGATTTTGAAACCGTGACCGGATATAATCCGAGCTTCTTTCACAGCCCGGGCCGCCCGGTGGAAACCGTCTCGTGGGATTCCGCCATGGCCTTCATCAACAAGCTCAACCAGTACGAGGCCAAAGCGGGCAAGCTTCCGCAGGGCTATCACTACGCGCTGCCGAAGGAATCGCAGTGGGAAACCTTCAACGCCGACGCCGACATCAACCAGGCCGCGACGTCGCGTGTCACCACCCTGACCTCGACCCAGGACGCCGGCTATTCCGCCCCGAACAAATACGGCCTCTACGACACCCTCGGCAATGTGTGGGAATGGTGCCTCGACACGGATGATAAAGGCAACCACAGCCTGCGAGGCGGTTGCTGGCTCAGTTCGCCGACAGACTTCCCCGACGCCGACACGCGCCAGACCGGCATCCCCCAATACACCGACCGATTCACCGGATTCCGCGTCGTCCTCGTGCCGAATTGATCCAGGTGGGGACGCCGGTCCCTTCGCGTTCCACTAATAGAGCCTGCCTCTACGGATAAACAAAAATTCCGAGCGCGATCAACACCGCGCCGAACACGACCCCCGGCCATGAAAACAACCGCAAACGCTGCGGCGTCCGCGTCGCATAGTTGATCGCGTCGCGCCAGAGATGCGGACTGTAAACCAGCGCCATCCCCGCAATCACCCAATAATAGGCCAGCAGCGTCATCACGAAACGCCACGGGGTTTCGACGAGAAACGCCGCATCGAAAATCACCGCCGCCCCCAGCAGCAACAGACAGCCCAGCCCACGCGCCGCAAGAAAGCCCGGCACAAAAATCACCAGCAGCACCCCCGCCGCAACCCACACCGCCATCAACTCCGTGCGCATCCCCGAAATCTCCCCCAAATCCATCACCCCCGTCAGCGTCGCGAACCAGAGCGCCGCGGAAAGCGTCAGCACCACGCCGAGCGGATAATTGCGCGGCATCGCTTTCAGTAGCGGCGCGAACTTTCCCGGCGCCAGCGCCCCCGGCAGATGCCCCGCGAGGCAAAGCAGCCCCACGATAATGGCCGTGATCTTGAGCGAAACGAAATAAGTCATAGGTAAAGCGCCACGGGTCGGCCCCGAGGGCGCGAAAGCCCATCACCATGCCCGACCCGGCGGTTAATGTAAATACCGCTTGAAAGCGGTGACGTCCCGCCTCCCGCGCTCGCACTCGCTGCCGCATTATATTCGTGCGGCGATCATCGACCGCCGCTACATTCATCGTCATGAGCAAGAGCAAGCCCCGCCAGGTCGTCCTCGGCGTCACCGGTTCCATCGCGGCCTATCGCGCGGCGGAACTCGCGAGCGCGCTCACGAAGGAAGGCGTCGAAGTCGACGTCGTTCTCACCGACGAAGCGCTGCGCTTCATCACCCCGCTCACCTTTGCCGCCCTCACCCGCCGCGAGGTCTACACCCGCGAAAACGACGCCATGCGCGACGGACAGCCCGCGCACATCTCCCTCGCCGACCGCGCCGACCTCGTCGTCGTCGCGCCCGCCACCGCGCATCTTCTCGCGCAACTCGCGCACGGACTCGCGCCCGATCTGCTCACCTCGCTCCTCCTCGCCACCCCCGCGCCCGTCATCGTCGCGCCCGCGATGAACGGCAAGATGTGGCATCATCCCGCGACACAGGACAACGTGATTCTCCTCCGAAAACGGGGCGTCGCGTTCATCGGCCCCGAAGCCGGCCTGCTCGCGTGCGGTTACGAAGGGCTCGGGCGTTTGTGGCCCGTCGCCAAGATCGCGCGCGAAATTTTTTCGCGCCTCAAATGAAAAATCCGCCGCTTTTTTCGCGTAAAACGCCGCGCAACGCAAAAACACGCGCAAAAAAATTTCACGATTTTTTCAAATTACATTTGACGCCTTCACTCGAAAAACTTAATTCTAGGCGAGTGATAAATATTTATTTGCACGATTTCGCGCAACAAGTGCGATCTGAAGAGGGGGTGATTCTCCATGGCAACTAAGAAGAAAGCCCCGGCTAAGAAAAAGAAAGCCGTCAAGAAGAAGAAGTAACTCTTCGACGAAGTTTTACGAAAGGGAGGGATTCGCAAGAATCTCTCCCTTTTTGTTTTTATTTTATTTGGGTGGGGACGGCAATTCCTGCGCGTAAGCGCAAAAGATATTCCGGGACCCTGACTGGAAAAGGCCGGGAGGCCAATCCCCTGCCGTCCGTTGAATGAGTGGGACGCGAAGGGACTTGCGTCCCTACCACTTTCGCGGAAACCGCTCCGCGATCCCCTCGAGAATTTCCCTCGGCAGCGCCACCTCCTCCGGCCAGCCCCGCGTGTAGCCTTCGCCCGGAAGTTTCCGCGTCGCGTCGAACCCGATGTGCGACCCGATGTTCGCCACCGTCGGCGCGTGGTCGAGGCTGTCGCACGGCCCCTTCGTCACGATGCTGTCCCGCCCCGGATCGATGTTCGCGCAAAGATGAAAAAGCACGTCGCTCGTGTCGTGCACATTCACGTGCGCATCGACCACCACGATGATCTTCGTGAACATCATCTGCCCCATCCCCCACAGCCCGTGCATGATCTTGTAGGCCTGATACGGGTACTGCTTACGGATGCTCACGAAAACGAGATTGTGGAACACCCCCTCCGCCGGCAGCGCCATGTCGGTGATTTCCGGAAAGTTCATTTTGAAGACCGGCAGGAAAAGCCGCACGCTTGCCTGTCCCATGTAGAGATCCTCCATCGGCGGCTTCCCCACGATCGTCGCCGGATAAATCGCGTCCCGCCGGTGCGTGACGCACGTCACGTGGAACGCCGGATAATCGTCCACCGGCGTGTAAAAACCGGTGTGGTCGCCGAACGGCCCCTCCGCGCGGAGCGGTTCCGTCGGGTCGATGTACCCCTCGATCACAAAGTCGGAATGCGCGGGAACTTCCAGGTCGACCGTCTCGCACTTCACCAGCGGCACCGATTTCTTCCGTAAAAAACCGGCCAGCAAAATCTCGTCGAGCCCGTCCGGCATCGGCGCCATCGCGCAGAACGGCATCACCGGATCGCCTCCGAGACAAACCGCCACGGGCATCCGCCGGCCCGTTTCGTAGTACCGTTTGCCGTGGCGCGCCGCCACCTTGTGCAGTTGCCAGTGCATCCCCGTCGTGCGCCCGTCGAAAATCTGCATCCGGTACATCCCGATGTTCCGGTCGCCCGTGTCCGGGTCCTGCGTGTAGACCGTCGGCAGCGTGACGAACAGCCCGCCGTCCTGCGGCCAGCATTTCAGGATCGGCAGCGAGTTGAGGTCGAAGTCGGAGTTCGATTCCCGGTCGAACCGCACGATCACCTCCTTGCACGGCCCGCTCTTCGCGCGCGACGGACGTGCGTGCATCGCGTCGAAACCGGCCCGCAACAGCGCCCACGTTTCGCCGAGCGACTTCGGCGGCTTCGCCTTCAACAGAAACGCAATCTGCCCGGCGACTTCATCGACGTGATTCACCTCCAGCGCCAACGCCATCCGTTTCTCCGAGCCGAACGCATTGATCAGCACCGGAAACGCCGAGATTTTTCCCGAGGCCAACACCGGCTTCTCGATCAGCAGCGCCTTCCCGCCGCCCGGCGATTTCATCTCGCGATCCGCCAGCGCAGTGATTTCAAGCTCCGTCCGGACCGGCTCGCTGATCCGCGCCAGCTCGCCGCACGCCTCCAGTTTCTCCGCAAATTCGCGCATCGAGGAAAAAGCCATCCCCGACTGTAGCGGCGCTCCGCGACCCCCGCACGAATAATGTAGGCGGTAGCCACCGCACCAAGGTAGCCCGCGCTCGTGAGAGCGTGGCTTCTTAAGGTAGCCGTCGCGAGCCCGCGACGGTCCCATCAATCCCATGCGTCCCATCTCCCATTACCAACCTCCGTGCGAAGCTCCAATCCTCCCTGCTTGTGACAAGCATGGCCATTCCCTAGAAAGAATCATGCCCTCGACGAGCCTCTACTTCACCGCCTCCGTCGAGGAACAGTGGCGCGTCCTGGCCCAGCCGTGGCTCCGCGAACAGGCCGCCGCTGCGTGGAAAAATCCAAAACCGACGGTCATCCTCACACCCACCCGCGCCGAAAGCTTCCATCTCCGCGCTCGCCTCATCGGGGAGGGGACCTCGCGCGACGTCTCTCTCCTCGGCCTCCGTTTCTGGACGCCCAGCGACGCCCGCAAATTCCTCCTCGCCGAAACGTCCCCCGAAATCGGAACCGCCACCCGCGCCGAACTCCGCCTCGTCGCCCGCGCCTGCGCCGAAAGACTGGCCCGCGAAACCGCCGGCGACAACCCGACCCTGACCAGCGTCATCCGCGAGCCCGACCCGTTTCTCCGCGCGTACGATCTCCTCCTCGGCGCCGGATGGGACCCCGCGCGCGAAGGCGCCGCCTACGGTCGCGACATCGCGCGCGCGATGCAGCTCGCGTTGAAAAAATTCCGGGTCGCCACCCAGGCCGGTCTTCATCGCCATCTGCTGAGCCAGGCGGCGCACAACGGGCCGTTCATCGCCAGCCTGCTCGTGATCGGTTTCAATGCCGCCCACTGGCCGCTCTGGGATCTCCTCAAGGCCGCCGTCTTTTCCGCCGAACAGGCCGTCGTCGCCCTTTCCAAGCCGCGCTTTTTCGCCGAGGAAATCGACCAGCTCTGGATCAGCTCCTGGGAAGAAGTCGCCAAAACCGAAGCGCTTTTTCCTCCGGGTCCCATTTCCCCGGATGACCCCCCCGCGCCCTTCGTTCCGCTCGCCGCCTCCTACGAAAAAGGCGAACCCGGGATTTCACTTGAAGCCGACCTCTCCTTTTGCGTCACGCCCGATCTCGCCTCCCACGTCCGTGCCGTCGTCTTGCAGGCCCTCGACTATCTTAAGCGCGACTCGTGCGCGCGGTTGGGAATCGTCTTCCCGGAAGCCAACGCCCTCGCCCTCGGCGTCGCCCAAGAATTGCGCCGTCTCGGTGTCCCGCTCGACGACGGCGCCGGATCGATCGAGCCGGGCCTCTTCGAGAAACGGTGCTGGCGGACCTGGCTCGCCCTCCAGGACGAGCCGGGCGCGCAACGGCTCATCGCGTGGCTCCGTGCCTGCGAGGCGCAGGGCGTTTCGTCCGGCCTCGATCAATCGCTCTCCGCGCGCGCCGTCGCCGAGACCATCGAAGGCGCTCTCGGCGAATCGCTCGTCGACGACCTCCCTTTTCTCGCGAGCCGGATCGGGGATGATTCAAAAGGGTGTGATTCCGCCGCCGTCGCCGATTTCCTCCGCTACCGCATCGCGCTTCCCGAAGAGGCGCCGTTCGCCGGATTTCTCGACCTGACGCGCCGCGCCCTCGACCTCCCCGGCTGGCAGGAGCATCTCGCGCGCCTGCAAATCGATCCTCCTCCGTGGCTGCTCAAAAGCGGGGCGATCCTCTCCCGCCGCGCGTTCCTCGAATGGCTCAAGGAATCGACCGACTCGAAAATCAGGACGCGCGGCGTCGACGGCAACCACTTTTACGGGAAGGTCCATCTCCTTATCTACGCGCAGATGACCGGCCAGACCTGGACCCATCTCATCCTCACCGGCCTCAACGAAGGCGTCTGGCCGCGTATTTTTGAAGCGGGCGCATTCGGCTCGCGGCACGAACTCGAGGCGCTCAACCGCCAGGCCCGCGAACTCAACCGCCGCGGCGAGGGCCAGGGCGGGCAGGGGATGGGACACGAAACCGTCGGCGCAAGCCACGGCCATTGCCTCCTGCCGCTCGAACGGCGGGACATCGCCCTGCGCGATTTATGCGCCGCCCTCGAAGCCACCGGCGCCGCCGCCTGCCTCACCGCGATGACCACCGAAGCCGGCCGCAGCCTGTTGCCCTCCGATTTTTTCAACCACGCCTGGCAGGCCAAAATGGGTCGCATCCTCGACGAGAAGACATTTCGGAATCTGGCCAACGAGACCGCGGCCTGGTGTCGGCGCCACAAATCCCTTTTTGAATCGCAACCACCCGTCCCGTCTCCCTCCATCGCCGCGACCCAAACCGCCTACGCCGCGCGACGCGATGCCTCGCAACCCTTCGGTCCCTGCGAATTCGCCTTCGCGCAGCCTCCGCCCCGGCCGATCCAACTCTCGTGCAAAAGATGGCAGGACGCCTGGAACCATCCCGCGACCGTGTGGCTCGACGAAATCATCGGCGCGCCGCCCTGGCCGGAGGGAACGCTCGCCTGGCCGAGAGCGGTCGGCACCTGGACCCATCGCTGGCTCGCCGCGTCGCTCCGCGAATGCCGCGAGCAAAATTCACCTGGAGATTTTCTGCCCCTCCTCGTCGCCGCCGCCGACCGCGAGGCCGCCGGTGTCCAAAACCGCGCCCGCGCCGCCAATGTCGAACTGTATCCCTGGTGGGACCAGGTCTGGGCCCAGGCCCGCGCCCTCGCCCTCGGCCTCGGCGAAACGCTCGCCCCTCATTTGCGGGACAAACAATTCCTCTCCGAATTCCGCCTGCCCGAAAATCTGATCCTCGCGCTTCCGGGGACCGCCCATGCCGATTTCAAACTCCAGGGCAGGATCGATCTTCTCCTCGTCGGGCCGGGAAGCGCCGCGTCCGATCTCAATGCTGATGATTTTTCCGGCTGCGCCTGCTGGGTCGTCGATTTCAAAACCGGCGCGGCCCAAAGCCTGACCGCAAAAAAAATCGGGGAGGGGACCGGCCTGCAGGCCATCCTCTACGCGCTCGCCGTCCGCGCGCTCGGCGCGGCTTCAATGACCATTTCCCTGCATACCGTCGACGCGCCCCTGAAACCGCAGGTCCATCTCGACGACGCGCTCGAAATCGCCCCGCTCTTCCGTTCTCTCGATAAATTTCACCGCGACGGCCTCTTCGGAATGCGCCCCGATGCCGCCAACCCCTACGGCTACTCGCCTTCCTATCCGATGGCGACTCGGTTTGTACCCGCCGATATCCTCGAGGCAAAATGGGCCCTCGTCCACGGAACCGCGTCGGGAAGGGAGGATGAATGAGCGCGTTGATCGATCAGGCCGGACGCGACCGCTTCGTCCTTGAGCAGAAAAAAAACATCTCCGTCATCGCGCCGGCGGGCGTCGGCAAAACCACCTCCATTGTCGATCGCATCGTCCATCTCGCCCGCCTGCCCGAAGCCGAAGCCCTCGACCGCCTCCCGCGCCTGATCGTCGTCACCTATTCGGTGCGCGCCGCGCAGCAGATGCAGCAGAAAGCCCGCGCGGCGATCCGGGCCGCGAAGGTCCCCGCCCGCGTCCAGCGCGCCTTTCAGCAGACTTTCTTCGGAACGATCCACAGCTATTGCGTCCGCCTGCTCGAACGATTCGGCCATTATCTCGGCCTGCCCTCGCCCGTTGCCCTGCTCCAAAACGACGCCGAATTGTGGAACCGCTTCCTCATCCGCGGTCTCAAACGGGACATTGCGCTCGACGCAAACCTCCGGGAACTCTTTCCCTTTTACCCGCCCGAAAAACTCTACGCCCTCGGCAAGGAAATCTCCCCCGGCCCGGAAATCGAAACACGCCTGCCGCCGACGTTGGACTGGAAACCCTTGCTGGACTACATGGACAATTCCCTGCACGCCTCCACCAGGAAGAGCATCGCCAGGGCGCAGGAGGCCGCGAAGCGCTGGGGCGAAGCCTGGGCTGGGGGAGAGTGCTTTCGGCCTCTGCCGAAGTGTCCCGAGTCCGATAAAGCGGCGGCCTTCGCCCAAATCTGGAGCGGGACGTTCGCCCCGCTTCACAACTGGCTGCGCGACTCGGCGCTCGCTTTCGGCCGCCGCGTGGCCAACGCCTACGAGGCGTTCCGCCTGGCCGAGGCGGTGATGACCTACGACGATCAGATCCGGCTCGCCTTGCGCGCGCTGAAGGAGTATCCGGCGGTGCGGCGCGAACTCGCCTCGGAACGGCTGAGCGTCCTGCTCGACGAGGCGCAGGACACCGATCCGCGCCAGTTCGAGGTCCTCCGGCGCGTCGCGGGACTTGGCGGCGACTTTCCGCAGGCCGACGGGCAGACCTTCTGCATCGTGGGCGATTTTCAGCAGGCGATCTACGCGCCCCGCTCCGACCTCGCGATGTACCGGCGGGTTCACGACGAGATTTCCTCCGAACCGCACGGGACGAGCAGTCGGTTACAGGTCACTTTCCGTTGCGACGGGGCGATCATCGATTTCGTGAACCGGATTTTTCCGTCCGTACTGAACGGCGCCGATGGCCAGTGCGCTTTTGAAACGCTCGTCGCGCGCGATGACGCGGGGCCGGGCCGGGTGGCCCGCTGGGTCTGCCCCGACGAACCGGAGCAGGCGGCGGGGAAGAAAATCCCCGCCGATGCCCGCACCCGCCACGAAGCCCGGTTCGTCGCGAGGAAAATTCAAGAGCTGGGCCCCTCCGGACTCGGCGCAAGCGGCTGGTCGCGGGTGGCCGTGCTTTGTCCGAGGAAAAACTGGCTGCTCGAAATCGAGCGGGAACTCGTCGCGCTCGGCCTGCCGGCGCAGCTCCACTCGTCGAACGAAGAGCAGCGCGACCGCACGCCCGCCGCGTGGCTGACCGCCCTGGTCTGGATCGCGGCGCATCCGGAGGACAGCTTCGAAATCGCGGGCGTCCTGCGCGAAATCCTCGGTGTTTCGGACAACGACATGGCCCTCCATGCGGGCGGCGACGGCGACAAGCTTCGTCTCGACCGGCCCGTCCCGCCATCGCGGGACGAGGGTCCCGTCGCAATCGCCCTGGAAAATCTGCGCGAGGCCTGCGCGGGTGCCGACGCGATGCCGTTGCATCAGGCCGTGCGACAACTCGTCGAAAAAACACATTTGCGCGAGCGGCTGAATTCCATCCCGGAAATGCAACTTGAAAACGCCGATCGCGAGCTGGACGACTTTCTCGCGCTTATCGCCGGACGCGGCGCGGAGAGCGTCACCCTGGCCGAACTCGCGGAGGAACTTCGTCTTGGACTCGCGCAGAGCAGTCCCGCCGAGGAGGAAATCCGGGACGCGATTCAACTGCTGACCTCCCACAAAGCCAAGGGCCTCGAATGGGAGGCGGTCGTCGTGCCCTACGTTTTTCGGACGATTGAATCGAAATCGCAGCCCTATCCGCGCGTGGTTTCCGGCGAGGCGGGCCGGGAAATCGTCTGCCGGGACAAGGCCGACTTTGCGAGCCAGGTCCGCGATTTTGTGACGGCGCGCGAGCGGCAGCAACTCCAGCGCCTCCTCTACGTCATGTCCACGCGCGCCAGGCGAACGCTGGCGCTGGTCGACGACGAGACTCTTTTCGCGGGACAGACGCGCCGGGCCGGATGGTCCGCGGGCGAATTATTCGGCTTTTTTGGCGGGGAGAATGGAGGCGCGTGGAAGGCGCTTTCCGAATCGACTTCCTTGCCGGAGAAATCGCCACGGGATGAGTCCGCATCGGTTGAACCCGCTCCCGATCTTCGCCCTGCCCCCTTGCCCGATTTGTCGCGGGAAGACGTCCGGCGGGCCGTCGAGCAGGCCGGGATATTTCCGCGCCGGATCACTCCCCACGCGCTGGCGATTCACGCGCGCGAGGAAGCCGAACCCGAAAAGAAAATCGAGCGGGAGGACGATTCTCCCACGGACGCGGCGGACGGCCCCGGTATTCTTTACGGCACATGGTGGCACGAATTCGTACAGACGATTCCGTGGCAAAAACCGGCGGCGGCCTGGCAGCGGAAATTCATCGAGGCGCAGCCGCGCTCGCCGCAGCCGGAACGGGCGGCGCGCGAATGGGAGCTGTTCCGCCGCTCCGAGCTGGCGCTATGGCTCGCCGAACCGGGACGGCTGATCCAGGTCGAGATACCTTTTCTCTGGCGGGAAAACGGGGAGAAGACGTGTCTCGAGGGCGTGATCGATCTGGCGGTCTACACCGGGAGCGAATCGGCATGGCGCGTGATCGACTGGAAAACGAACCGGCCCGGGCCAGCGGGTAGCAGCGGCCTCGTCGAGATTTATCGCGGGCAAATCGACGCCTACACGCGGGCCCTGCGGGAGATGCTTTCCGCCGAGGTGAGGGGAAGCCTTTACCTCACCCGGACGGGCGAGTGGATTCCGGTCGAGTGATCAACCCCCGTCCGGCACATATTCGTAGAGCTTGAGCTGGGGCGTGACACCGCGCAGGCGCAGCCAGCTCGGCACATCGCTGTCCTCAATCAGGACTTGCGCCACGGTCGCTTCCGCCTCGCTTCTGTCGTCGTCGGTATAAGCGGGCAAACCTAAAATGCCGCGCGAGCTGTCGAGCAGCGGATAGACGTAGACCGGATCGTCCCACGCCACGATCCAGCGCACCTTGCGCTCCTTCAGAATGCGCTCGGCCTTGATCCACGAGCCGGACGAAAAGAATTTCGCGCTGGCGACGATTCCCGAAATGCCGCAGTGGGAGCTTCCGCTGACGATGGGCTGTCCCGAAAAGTAGAGGAGGCCCGGCGAGAGCCACCAGGGCGCCATGATTGCGCCCGGCGCGTCGATCGCTCGCGAGATCTCGGCCAATTCGAGCGAGGGTTGATTGGCCGGAAGGCCCGCGCGGCCTCGAATCTCCAGGGCATTGTCATAGAGGAGTCCAAAAAGAAAAATTGCCAGGACCAGCAGCCGCGTCCAGCGCAACGGCGCGATCTGGCAGTAGCGCACGATCAAAAAAAGCTCGGCCAAATTGGCGTAATAGATCCAGCGCTGCTGGACAAACATAAGGATGGCCAGCAAAACGGTCAGCAGAATGAGCAGCAGATCGGCCCGCTTGTCGCCCTCCCGCCGCAAGAGCCGCCAGGAAAGGAAGGGCACGAGCAGGATAAAGGAAAGACACGTCATCTGCTGAATGAAGGCGGCGTAACTGACCGGACGCACTTCGGCGATCGTGCGAAGCCAGTTGAGCGAATACTGAAGGTTTTCCGGCGTGAGGCTGTAGATGTTGAAGATGTTGGAAAAGATATGGCCGCCCTCCAGGAGCAGCATCGCCGCGATGACGATGCCGAAGCTGATCAGGAACGCCGCGTTTTCCCGGCGGCGGACGATCAGGTTGAAAAGAACCAGCACGACGACGACAACCGACGGCTCGAACAGCGACGTCCAGCACGCCAGGCCCCAGACGATGCCCGCGAAGATATTCCACGCCCGTTTCGGGGTCAGCTCGATCTGCCAGCGCTCGTATTCCGCCGTCAAACCCATCGCCATGAGGGCAAGGATCAGCGATTGGTGCCGGGGCCGTCCGCAAGCCGTGGCCCAAATAAAGGCGGGCAGGGCGGCCGAACCGAGCAGCAACAACGCGCGTCCGAAGAGGTTGAATTCGCGCGAGCGAAACAGCATCCAGAAAAAGACCAGCCCCACCCAAAGGGCAGGGGAGACGAGCGCCCCCGCCCAATCGAGCGGATGCCGCGTGAAAAGCGCCAGCGGCGCGTAGAGGAGGAGAATGACATAATCAAAGGGCGCGGTGGTGCTCGGGGCGAGCCCCTCCGGCCAGTTCTCCACGGTAAAATGATTTTGAATCAGCCCCTGCCCGTGAAGAATGCGCTGCACGCGGGCCAGTTGGGAATAGCAATCGGCCTCGACGGCCCAGGGCCGCATGGCCGGAGGCTGCTGCGTCGTGTCCGGCAGCATCCATTCAGGCGAATAGATCGCCCTCAGCCAGCAGCCCAGGACGAGGCAGCCCACGCTCACGGCGACAAATACGACGATGGGCCACGGGCGAAAAAGATTCACCGCGAAAGCATGGCAGACCCGGCCCGCATTTCGAGCCAAATGGAAAAGCTCCATCATCCTTCCCCAGCCGCGGCGGCAAGCCGCGCCCAGAGCGAAGTCGAAGGGGGAGGCGAACGGAAGTCAAGGTCGTGCTCCCATCCAAGGCAACGCGGCGAAGCAGTCGCTGGCAATGATGGCTTTGTCCGCCTTCGATCATCACCGAGATTTTATTTTTAAAATTAATTATATAAAAATAACATCCTTATTATAAGTAATATATGTTACTTATTACATATGTAAAAACAGGTTTTTTATGGAGCTTGATTCAAATATCCGCTGGTGATCAACCCCAATACAAAATCAACACGCTCATGACCACAAAGCTGGCTCCGGCCAGCGATCCCCGCAGCGCAAGTTGCCTCCAATTGATCTGAGGCTGAATCAATCGGCCTCCTTTGGGCGTCACTTGCAGGCCCATTGCCAGGTGGATGGCTCCATTGGCATCGCGCTGATGGTGCTGGCAGGTCAGGTAGCCTTGTTGAATCAATCGATCCAAGGTGGCGGAGTCGATCCAATCCGGGAGGATGAACAGGTGCCGGGGCTCGGGCAGGGCTTCGATTCGGCGGAGCGTATCGCGTTCCTTCTTCATCCTCTTGTTACATAACAGGAATTGCTCGAAAATGACAACAGGTTGTTACTTTGCGGCTGGGCCGTAATTTTGGGCTGGGCCGCACCCTTTGATTCCATATAACATATATTGTGCGAAATCATATCAGTGCCGGATTCGCCCTAAATTACCCCGGAATTTCGGTCTCCTCCAAAAATCGCTCGACCTCGATGGCTGCGGCGCAACCGGTACCCGCCGCCGTGACGGCCTGACGGTAGACGGAATCGGCGACATCGCCCGCCGCAAACACGCCGGGGACGCTGGTGCGCGTGCCGCCGTGGAGCTTCAGGTAGCCCTTCTGGTCGGTTTCCAACGCACCGCCAAAGACCTGGGTGTTCGGCGTGTGGCCGATGGCCACAAAAACACCCGCGCAGGCAAGCGCGCCCGTTTCGCCCGTCACGATGTTCTTCAACTTGACACCCGTGACCTTCTTTTGCGCCACGTCGAGCACCTCGGTCACGACGTTGTTCCAGACCATCTCGATCTTGGGATGATGCAGCGCGCGTTCCTGCATGATCACGCTCGCGCGGAGCGAGTCGCGCCGGTGCACGAGATAGACCTTCGAGGCGAAGCGGGTCAGGTAGGTCGCCTCCTCGACCGCCGAGTCCCCTCCCCCGACCACCACGAGCGCCTGGTTGCGGAACTGCGGAAGCGCGCCGTCGCAGGTGGCGCAATAGGTCACGCCACGTTTTTCCAGCGCGTGCTCCGATTCGAGCCCGAGACCGCGCGGGCTGGAGCCGGTCGCGACGATCACCGTGCGCGTTTCGAGGACGTCGCCGTCGACGATCAGCCTGAGCGGCCGGGCGGAAAAATCGACGCTTTCGAGAGTGCCGAACTTGACCCGCGCGCCGAACCGCTCGGCCTGCTTTTGCAGCTTTTGCATCAATTCGAAGCCGTCGACGCCTTCGGGAAAGCCGGGAAAATTCTCGACGATGCTCGTCGTGGTAAGCAGCCCGCCCGGCTGGTGGCCGGTGAGGACCAGCGGCGAGAGATTGGCGCGCGCGGTGTAGATCGCGGCGGTAAGCCCGGCGCATCCGGTGCCGATGATGACGACTTGTTCCATAGAAGGTTTAGCATGCCACGGCTTTGGCGCTTGTCGAATCTCCCCCGCTACTGCGGAGGGCGTTTTTTAGACAGGAGGAACATGAAGGACATGAAAAGGATCTTGAATGGAGAAACTTTTCCTTCATGTGTCTCATGTCTAAAATCAGCCTGCCTTTAAAATCCTGTTAATCTTGTTAATCCTGTCCAAAAAGGAATAATCGCGGGATGAGTGAATCGCCCAAGGATAAGTTCGAGGAATTGTTCCGGATGCAGCAATCGCTGAACGAGCGCATCGGTGTGCGCACCAGCGGCATGAGCGAGGAGGAGCAGACGAAGTGGCTGCTCAACTACGCGCGTGCCATGTCCCAGGAGATGGCCGAGCTGACTGACAGCGTGCCCTGGAAATGGTGGGCGAAATACCAGAAGTTCGACGCGCAGAACGCGAAGGTCGAGGTGGTCGATCTGTTCCACTTCCTGATTTCGATGGCCCAAGTCCTCGGCATGTCGGCCGACGATGTCTTCAACGCCTACGTGAAGAAAAACGAGGTGAACTTCAAGCGCCAGGACTCGGGCTACGCGGTGAAGGACGAGGCCGATTCAAAGCATATTTAATCACGTAGCGGCGGTCTGCGACCGTCGATGGAGGGACAACCTCTGGCTTGTCCCTGAAATGGGTCAGGCCGGAGGCTGACCCTCCAAATGCACAACCAACCGCCAGTAAATAGCAACCGGTCGCTAGCGTCCGCCGGGGTTTTATCGCATTGTTGGATGGATGCAAAGCTCGTCGACCATGCACAACCCATCCTTTTCCGCCCTGTCGATCCACTGGCGCCGCCTGGTTTATGTCGTCGCCGCGCTCGCGATGCTGCCGGTCGTTGGCATTTTGATCTGGCAGGGCGTCACGTCGAGCGGCAATCCCGACCCGACGCTCCCGAATACCAGCCACCTCTCGGCCATCCTCGACACCAGCGTCCTCGTCTTCCGCGAAGGACTCGAAAGCATCCTCGTCCTCGCCGCCATCACCGCCGGCCTGAGCCGCAAACAGGACGGCATGGCCGGCCCGATTTTTCTCGGCGCCAGCGCGGGATTCCTCGCCACGCTTGCGACCTGGTTCCTCGTGCGGGGAATTGTGAACGACATCAGCGTCGACATGTCCTATCTCGCCCTCCAGGCCGCCACGGGATTGCTCGCCGTCGTCGTCCTCCTCGTCGTGATGAACTGGTTCTTCCACAAGGTTTACTGGGGCGGCTGGATCAGCGTCCACAACCGCCAGAAAAAGAAGATCATCGAATCGGCGGAGCACGGCAGGTCGCCCGGCTTCGTCTTCTGGGGCCTCGTGCTCCTCGGCCTCACCTCGGTCTATCGCGAAGGCTTCGAAGTCGTCCTCTTTCTCCAAAGCTACTACCTCAAGCTCGGCGGATGGACGGTCCTCTACGGCTCGCTGCTCGGCCTGGCCCTGACGCTCACGGTGGCGGTCGTCACGTTCTGGATGCACCACCGGATGCCCTACCGCAAGATGCTCATCATCACCGGCGTCCTGCTCGGGGTCGTCCTCCTGGTCATGGTCGGCGAGGAAGCCTACGAGATGCAGCAGGCCGGCTGGCTGTCGACGACGCCCCTTCACTCGCTGGACAAATTCATGCCCGATTGGGCCGGCACCTGGTTTTCGCTCTATCCGAATGTGGAGACGGTGGTCGCGCAGGGGCTCGCGCTGGTGCTCGTCGTCGGCTCCTACTTCATCTCCGGCAAGTTCATGGGCGCACGCCACGCAGCCGAGGAAGAGGCATCCGCTTAATTGGGTAGATACGGACGGCAGTCCCCTGCCCTCCATTGAATGAGTGGGACGCGAAGGGACTCGCGTCCCTACCATGCCCTACTCCTCGGACTTCGGCTTCTCAGACTTGGCCGGTTTCTCCGTCTTCGGCTTCTCGGCCTTCTCCTTGGCGGGAGCCGGCTCGGCCTCCAAAACATAGTCCACCCACTCCAAGAAAGCCACGGAGGCGGAATCGGACTGGCGCGGACCGAGCTTCACGATCCGGGTGTAACCGCCCTTGCGGTCCTTGAAACCGGGCGCGATTTCCTTGAAGAGTTTGCCGACGACCTCCTTCTGGCCGATTTTCGCGACGGCAAGCCGACGGTCATGGAGCGTACCGCCCTTGCCGAGGGTGACGAGCTTTTCGGCGAGGGGGCGGGCGGCCTTGGCCTTGGCGAGGGTGGTTTTGACGCGCTTGTGCAGGATGAGGCTGGCGACGATATTGGCGAGCATGGCGTCGCGATGCTGCGAGGTGCGTCCGAGTTTGCGGGTGTTTTTCTGGTGGCGCATGGCGGTTACTCGGCTTTGCCGTCGGAGGCGGGGAGTTCGACGAGTCCGGGTTCGAGCTTCATGCCGAGGCTGAGGCCGAGGTTCTGGAGCTTGTCCTTGATTTCGTTGAGCGATTTCTTCCCGAAGTTGCGGTACTTGAGCATCTCGGCCTCGGTCTTCATGGCGAGCTGGCCGACGGTGGTGATGTTGGCGTTGTTGAGGCAGTTGGCGGCGCGGACCGACAGCTCGATCTCGTTGACGCTCATGTTGAGGAGCTTCTTGAGCTTGCTGTTTTCCTGGCTGACCTGGGGCTGGCTTTCCTCGAACTCGATGGTCTCCTTGTCGAAGTCGACGAAGAGGTCGAGGTGATGGCGGAGGATGGCCGAGGCCTGGAGGAGCGCCTCGTCGGGGGTGAGGCGTCCGTCGGTCCAGATTTCGAGGATGAGCTTGTCGTAATCGGTGCGCTGGCCGACGCGGGTGTTTTCGACCGCGTATTTGACCTTGCGGACGGGTGAGAAAAGCGAGTCGATGGCGATGACGCCGATGGACTGTTCGGGGTGCTTGTTGTATTCGGCGCTGACATAGCCGCGACCGACCTTGACCTCGAGTTCAGCCTCGAAGCGCTGCTTTTTGTCGAGGGTGGCGATGACCTGCTCGGGGTTGAGCACCTCGACGCCGGCGTCGAGCTTGATATCGCCCGCCGTGACGCTCCCTTCCTTGGTGATGTTGAGGAAGAGGACGCGGGGATCGCGGTTCGGGAGCTTGAAAAGAATTTTCTTCAGGTTCAGCACGATGTCGGTGACGTCTTCGGTCACGTTGGGCAGCGTTCCGAATTCGTGGACGGCGCCTTCGAGCTTGATGCTGGCGATGGCGGCGCCTTCGAGCGAGGAAAGCAGGACGCGGCGCAGGGAGTTGCCGAGGGTGTGGCCGTAACCGGCTTCAAAGGGTTCGGCGACGAACTTCGCGTAGTTGCCCTTGGAAGCGGCTTCGTCTTTCGTCAGACGATTGGGCATTTCGAAACGACCGAGGCGGATAGGCATTTTATTTCTTTCCGGCTGGGTTTCCCGAAGCCGCGCGATATGCCAATTGCCATCGCGAGCCCGGACCAACAGCCAAATGGCGGTGTTGTTGTGTCGCTGCCCCCTCCCGAACCGCCGGCCGGGAAGAGTCAGGCGGCCCGCAACGGCGGGACCGCGGAAAATGGTTTATCGCGAGTAGAGCTCGATGATCAACTGTTCGTTGACGATCGGAGCGATCTCCTCGCGGGTCGGGATCCGTTTGACTTCACCCTTGAAATTGTCCTTGTCGAGCGCGAGCCAGTCGGGCACGGCGGTGATCTGGGTCGCGGCGAGACCGCGCGTGCCGAGCTGCCGGGAGACGGCGTTGTTGCGGACTTCGACGACGTCGCCGATCTTGGTGTTGTAGCTGGCGATGCTCACGCGGCGTCCGTTGACGTTGACGTGGCCGTGATTGACCATCTGCCGGGCGGCGCGGCGCGAATTGGCGAGGCCGAGCCGGAAGACGATGTTGTCGAGGCGCGTTTCCAAAAGCTGAAGGAGGGTTTCGCCGGTGACGCCGCGACGGCGCAGGGCGGTCTCGAAATAGCGGCGGAACTGGCGTTCGAGCAGGCCGTACATGAGGCGGAGCTTCTGCTTCTCGCCGAGGGCGGTGGCGTATTCGGACTGCTTGCGGCGGCCCTTGTCGCCGTGCATGCCGGGGGGATAATTGCGGCGTTCGAGCGCCTTGTGGGGGCCGAAAAGGGGAACGCCGTAGCGGCGGCTTTTCTTGGTGCGGGGTCCGGTGTAACGAGCCATAAAGGATAAGGGTAAAGGTAAAAGTTAAAGGGTAAAAGGACTAAGGCAGTCGAAAACGGCGTAAGATGAAACAATCATGGATGAGTACCTTTTCCTTTTACCTTTGTACTTTTACCTTGTTAGACGCGGCGCTGTTTGCGGGGACGGCAGCCGTTGTGGGGCGTGGGAGTGACGTCGGTGATGGAGGTGACTTCGAGGCCGATGGCCTGGAGCGCGCGGATGGCCGATTCGCGGCCGGTGCCGGGGCCCTTGACGCGGACGGAAACTTCCTTGAGGCCGTGGCCCATCGCCTGGCGCGAGGCGTCCTGCGCGACGACCTGGGCGACGTAGGCGGTCGACTTTTTCGAGCCGCGAAAACCGCACTTGCCGGCCGAGGACCAGCCGATGACGTTGCCCGTCATGTCGGTGATCGAGACGATGGTGTTGTTGAAGGTGGCCGAGATGTGGGCGATGCCGATGAAGACGTTCTTGCTGCCCTTGGCCTTGACGATCTTGGGCTTCTCCATGTCGTTCGGATCGAGGGAGAGGCTGGTCGAAATGGTCTCGACCGGGGCTTTTTCGGCGACGGCGGCGGCGCCCTTTTTGTCACCGGCGGATTTCTTTTCGCCCGCCGGTTTCTTCTCGGCCCTGGGGCTGGAAGAGGCGGCTTTTTCAGCCGGGGCTTTCTTTTCGGTCGCGGGTTTCTGGGCCGGTTCGGCGGAGGGAGGGGCGGCGGGAATGTTGGGAGTTTCGTCGGGCATGGGATGATAAAAGGTTAGACTTTGCCGGCCTTTGCGTCCTTGTTGCGCTGGACGCCGACGGTTTTGCGCGGGCCCTTGCGGGTGCGGGCGTTGGTGCTGGTGCGCTGGCCGCGAACGGGAAGGCCGCGGCGATGGCGGATGCCGCGGTAGCAGTTGATGGCCTGGAGGCGCTTGAGATTCTGCTGCAACTCGCGTCGGAGGTCCCCTTCGATGATGTACTTGTTCTCGGTGATGATCTGGATGATCCGGTTGAGCTGCTGATCGCTCAGGCTCTTGGCGCGGACGTCGGGGCTGATTTCGGCCTGTTCGAGGATGAGCTTCGCCCGGGTGGGGCCGATGCCGTAGATGTAGGGGAGTGCGGCTTCAATCCGTTTGTCGCCGGGAATGTCGATACCGAGAAGGCGGGGCATGGGGTGGGAATGGTAAAGGGTAAAGGAAAAGGGCGATCAGCCCTGGCGCTGTTTGAGGCGTGGATTTTTCTTGTTGATGATGTAGACACGGCCCTTCCGGCGGACGACCTGGCAGTCCGAGGTACGGCGTTTGACGGAAGCGCGAACTCTCATGATTTATTTTTTAAGCTCTTAAAAAGGTGGTTTACGCTCCGAACGCGGCGACAGAAATGCCTCCACGCCATAAAGCGCAAGAGTGGGACATTATCAAAAGGCGGGCGCATGGCAAGCGCCTTCTCGAAGTTTTTTAAGGATAATGAGGCGGCTATCGGCTTGCCCGGTTCAACGCGCTGAGGATGGCCTTGAGGGAGGCGATCTCGATGTTGGTGTCGGTCGCGGCGCCGAAGGTCGTCACGCCCGCGCCCGACTTGATCTCGAAGTAGGCGACTGCCTTCGCGTCGGCGCCGATACCGAGCGAGTGCTCGGAGTAGGAGACGATTTCGAAGGGTTCGACCGCCGCCGAGTGGGCGCCGATCAGGCCTTTGACAAAGGCGTCAACGGGGCCGTTTCCAACCCCGGTGATTTTGATCGGCCGTCCGTTGACGTGGACCTCCGCCTCGGAGAAGACGGTCGAGTTGTGTTCGACGGCTTTGGCGGAGACCAGTTTGAGCGGCGTGTCGCGGTCGAGATACTCTTCCTTGAAGAGCTTCAGGATGTCCTCGGGCGGCAATTCTTCGCCGCGCTCGTCGGCGACGCGGTTAATGATCCGGCCGAAGTCGCGGTGCATCGCCTTCGGCAGGACGTAGCCGAATTCCTGCTCCATGACGTAGGCGACGCCGCCCTTGCCGGACTGGCTGTTGATGCGGATGATGGCGCGGTAATTGCGCCCGATGTCGTGCGGGTCGATCGACAGGTAGGGGACCTCCCACGGCCCATCGGGATGCGCGGAGCGGTCCTTGAGTCCCTTGTTGATCGCGTCCTGGTGCGACCCGGAAAAGGCGGTGAATACGAGGTCGCCGCCGTAGGGCCAGCGCAGCGGCACGTCGAGCTTCGTGCAGCGCTCGTAGAGGTCGCGCACGTCGCGTATCCTGCTGAAGTCGAGCTTCGGATCGACGCCCTGCGTGAACATATTCAACGCGAGCGTGACGATGTCGACGTTGCCGGTCCGCTCGCCGTTGCCGAAGAGAGTGCCCTCGACGCGGGTCGCGCCGGCGAGCAGGCCGAGTTCGGTCGCGGCGATACCGGTGCCGCGGTCGTTGTGCGTGTGGAGGCTGATGATGGCGCGCTTCGGATGTTTCTGGTGGGTGATGAACCACTCGATCTGGTCGGCGTAATGGTTTGGGGTCGACATCTCGACCGTGGCGGGGAGGTTGAAGATGATCGGGTCGTCTTCGGTGTAGCCCCACGCTTCGCCGACGGCCTCGCAGACTTCGAGGGCGAAATCGACCTCCGTAGCCGAGAAACTTTCCGGCGAATACTCGAAGCGGATTTTTGTGCCGGGGACGGTTTTGATTCTCGACTTGATCTGGTTCGTGCCGCGCACGGCGATGTCGACGACGCCCTGTTTGTCGATGCCGAAGGTGATCCGGCGCTGGGCGGGCGAGGTCGAGTTGTAGAGATGCACGATGGCGCGAGGGCAGCCGCGGATCGACTCGAAGGTGCGCTCGATCAGCTCTTCCTTGGACTGGACGAGGACCTGGACCCAGACATCGCCGGGGATGCGGTTTTCCTCGATGAGGCGGCGCGTGAAATCGAATTCGATCTGGGAGGCGGAGGGAAAGCCGATCTCGATTTCCTTGAATCCGAGCTTCACCAGCAACGCGAAGTATTCGAGTTTTTCCTCGACGCTCATGGGGACGGCGAGGGCCTGGTTGCCGTCGCGGAGATCGACGCTGCACCAGGCGGGGGCGCGGTCGGTGGTGCGGTCGGGCCACGCGCGATGGGTCATTTTCACGGCGGGGAACGGCCTGTATTTCGGATTCGGGGTGGTCATATATTTTATGTCATCCCGAGCCTGTCGAGGGATCTCCAACTATTTTTTCAGCCATGCGCGTTATGGACGAATAGCAAGAGATCCTTCGACAAGCTCAGGATGACTGGTTTTAATTATGGTGGATAGTGGGTGTTTCTGTCAGTGACGAAACGCCGAAAATAAGAAACCCCGGGGAGCCGCTTATTTCGGCGGGCCGTCGGGGTTTTCTGGAGGTTAAAGCGAAAGTATTGCGTCAGATCGCTCCCGCCAGGCCCGTCCGGCCCGGAAGAAGTTGCGTAAGTCGAAGCGACAGCGCGGTGATCTGCATGTTCACTTATATAGCACATTAAGGCGCGGAGGCGATTATTTTTTATTTGGACGTAATCGCCCGACCCTATGGTCGTTAAGGCTTGCCGTACTGTTTGAGAGACGTGCCCGATCAACACTTCCTTCAAATAACGAGGCAGGCACTCGTCGATCAGGACTTTCACCTCGGCAGCGCCTGTTCAAGCAAGCTCATTCCACCCGCCTCAAGCACCAGAATCGCATTCTCCCGGGAAACCGATGGGAAATTATCCAGAAACTCGTCTAAGCTGCAACCGTCTGCGAGATAGTCAAAAACCGTGCGCACCGGAACTCGAGTTCCTTTAAACACGGGGGTGCCTCCGAGAATATCGGGGTCGCTGTGAATGGGCAGAGCATTTACTTGCGCGACGGTCATCGGCAAAATATATCCACTCTTTCGGTTTACGGCAACGGCAACTCGACGGCGTGGCCGCCGCGGGCGCTGAGGTTGACGGCTTCGGTGAATTCGAGGTACTGCACGCCGGTCTCGAAGCTCGGCTCGGGATGGCCGCCGTGGACGACGGCGTCGATGAAATCCTTTTCGACCGTCCAGGCGGTTTCGAGTTCGGGGGGGATTTCGAGGAGGCGTAATTTGGTTTCGCCCCGGCGCGCGCCGTGAATTTCGTCCTTGGTGAAGTTGTAGACGAGCGTGCCGTCGCGGCCGTAAATGGTGAGCGTTTCGTCGGGAGGAAACTGAGCGACGCCGCTCCATTCGAGGACGCCGGCGAGGCCGTTGGGCCACTGGCCGAAAACCTGGACGACGTCGGGGACGTGGACGACGTAGCCCTCGCGTTTCGGGACGGAGACTTTCATTTGCGCGTGGAGGCGGCGCGGCAAACCAAGCCAGCGTTGCAGCACCTCGGCGTAGATGCCGACGGTGAGGACGTTGTGGCCGCTCAACTCGGTGCGCTGCCGCCAGTGGGCGGGGGCGAGCGGGTCGGCGAACTGGTCGTTGTCGGCGACGAGCCGGAAGTGCCAGAGCTCGCCCGCGTAACCGTCGCGCAGCAGCTTCTGGAAAAACTTCCCGCCCTTCATGCCGTGCGGAGGCGGGCAGAGCATCGTGACGAGCTGCGGGCGGGCCTGCGCGGCGGCGAGCATTTCCCTCCCCTCCCCGAGGTTCATTGCCATGCGGGCCTGACAGAAGACGTGCTTGCCGGCTTCGAGCGCCGAGATGGTGATGGGCGCGTGGAGGACGGGCGGCGTGCCGACCCAGATGATGTCGAGGTCGGGCCGGTCGAGCATCTCGGCCCAGTCGTCCATGACTTCGGGGACGTGGAATTCCTTGGCGACGCGGCGGGCCGTTTCGATCCGCGCGTTGCAGACGGCGACGATCTGGACGTTCGGGAGCGCGAGGAGGCCGGGCAGATGGCGTTGCCGGACGATGCCGCCCGCGCCGACGATGCCGACGCGCAGTTTTTTCGGAGCGTGGGCCGTGTGTTTGTTGTTCATGCGAAGACCTCGTGTTGGGTGGCCTGATCGGCGGTCCAGCCGCGGAGGGCGCGCTGATGCGTGACGACCTGCCGGACGCGGCGGGCGATTTCGGCGCAGTCCTCGTCGCGGATGTGGGAGCCGATGGAGAAGCGGACGGTGGCGGACGCCCATTCGGCGGGAACGCGCATCGCGGCGAGGACGTGGGACGGCTGGACGGAACCGACGAGACAGGCGGAGCCGCTCGAGACGGCGAGGCCGGCCAGGTCGAGTCCAATGAGCACATCCTCGCCATGGAGGCCAAGGAAGCTGAGGTTGAGGGTGTTGGGTAGGCGGAGGCTGGGATCGCCGTTGCGGCGGACGCCACCGAGGGAATCGAGTTCGCGCCAGAGGCGTTCGGTCCAAGCGAACTGGCGTCCCGCTTCTTTTGGATCGGGCATTCCGTAAAGCCGCGCCGCTTCTGCGAAGCCGGCGATGGCGGGGGCGTTTTCGGTGCCGGGACGGCGCTCGTTTTCGTGGGAACCGCCTTCCATGAGGCGGGCGATGGGGACGCCGCTTTTGAGCCAGAGGACCCCGGCGCCGAGGGGGCCGTGGAATTTATGGGCGGCGAGGCTGAGCGCGGAAACCTGCCACGCGGCGAGATCGATCTCTTCCTTGCCGGCGCTTTGGATGGCGTCGGTGTGGAAGAGAACTTTTCTTTTGGCGCAGATTTCACCGAGTTCACGCATGGGCTGGCGGACGCCGGTCTCGTTGTTGGCGCTCATGATCGAGACAAGGATCGTGTCGGGCCGGATGGCGCGGGCGAGGTCGTCGGGGTCGACGAGGCCGCCGGGGCTCACGTCGAGCCAGGTGACGTCGAAGCCTTTCCATTGTTCGAGGGCCTCGAAGGCGCGGAGGACGGCGTGATGTTCGGTTTTGGCGGTGATGAGGTGCCTCCCCTCCCCGCTGTTGGCGCAGGCGAGTCCCTGGACGGCGAGGTTGCAGCTTTCGGTGCCGCCGCCGGTGAAGATGATTTCGGAGGGTTTGGCCTTCAGCCAGGCGGCGATGGAATCGCGGGCGGCGTCGATTTCGCCGCGGGCGCGGCGGCCTTCGGCATGGAGGCTGGAGGGATTGCCGGGCGAGACGGCCAGGAGCGGCTCCATGACGGCGCGGACGCGGGGGTCGAGGCTCGTGGTGGCGTTGTCATCGAGGTAAAAGCGGGGCATGACGTTTTCTCCCGGCTAGATGATCCAGTCGCCTCCGTCGCGCTGGCGGGGATGGATGCTGAGTTGCTGGGCCTCGTAAAGGGCGACGGAATCGGGCGGAATGGAGCGGTTGAGCCAGACGTTGCCGCCGACGATGCAGCGGTCGCCGATGACGGTGTCACCGCCGACGATGGTGGAGTTGGCGTAGATGGTGACGTCGTCGCCGACGGTGGGATGGCGCTTGCCGCCGAGGGCGTGGCCCTGTTCGTCGCGCTCGACGTGCTTGGCGAGGCTGCGGGCGACGAGGCCGACGCCCTGATAGAGGCGGACGCGGTCGCCGATTTTCGCTGTGCCGCCGATGACGACGCCGGTGCCGTGGTCGATGAAGAAATGGGAGCCGATTTCGGCGCCGGGATGGAGGTCGATGCCGGTGCGGCTGTGGGCCCATTCGGTCATCATGCGGGGGAGGAAGGCGACGCCGAGCTGGTGGAGGACGTGGGCCATGCGAAAGACGGCGACGGCCTCGACGCCGGGATAGGCGAGGACGACTTCCTCGCGGTTGGCGGCGGCGGGATCGCCCTGGTAGGCGGCCTCGACGTCGGTCTGGATGAGGCGGCGGACTTCGGGGAGCTTGCGGAGGAAATCGAGGGTGAGGCCCGCGGCGTCGCGGCCCGGGACGGGATGCATGTCGAGGCTCTTGGCGATTTCGCGCTCGAGTTTATTTTGGAGGCCGGCGAGGTGGAGTTCGGTTTCGCGGGGAAGGTCGCCCATGGAGACCTGGCGCTCGGCGATGAAGCCGGGGAAGATGATGTGGAGCAGGTCCTGCATGAGGGCCGCGACCGCCATTTTGGAGGGGAGGTTGGCGCCGTTGAGGTGCTTGATGGCGCCGCAATGGGCGTACGATTCGAGCAATTCCTCGACGAGTTTTTTCTCCGGATGATCCATACGTGCTTAGGCTATCGGAAAAGCGGCTGCGCTGCAAATGCGGGCGCGAGGAAGAAAACGAGGGAAGGCACCGCCTCTACGCTTTAGGCTCGGCGGGCTTGTCGGAGAGGGCGCGGGGGATGACGTCGACGGGGTCGGCGGCTTCGATTTCGGCGGCGGCGGTGCTGACTTTGAGTTCGCGGAATTTGCGTGCGCTGACGAGGACGCGGCCCTCGAAGGAGGCGACGGTCTTGTTGTAGTTTTCGACGGCGCCCTTGAGGGAGGAGCCGATGCGGCCGAGATGCTCGGTCATGGTGGACAGGCGTTCGTAAAGCTCGCGTCCAAGGTCGCTGATTTTCTGGGCGTTTTCGGCGAGGGCTTCCTGGCGCCAGCCGTAGGCGGCTGCGCGGAGGAGGGCGATGAGGGTGGTTGGGCTGGCGGGGATGACGTGGTTTTCGTCGATCTGCCGGTCGATCAATTCGGGTTCGAGTTCGAGGGCGGCGCTGAAGAAGCTTTCGCCGGGGATGAAGAGGACGACGAAGTCGGGCGCGGGCTGGAACTGTTTCCAGTAGGCCTTGGTTCCGAGGAGCTTCATATGCTCGCGGACGTTGCGGGCGTGCTCGGCGAGCTTGGCGCGGCGTTCGGGTTCGGTGGGCGCTTGGAGAGCCTGGAGGTAGGCTTCCATGGGCGTCTTGGCGTCGATGACGAGGCATTTGCCGCCGGGCAGGCGGACGACGACGTCGGGCCGGAGCGCGCCGTCGTCGGTGGCGACGTGGACCTGTTCGACGAAGTCGCAATGCTCGAGCATCCCGGCGATTTCGACGACGCGGCGCAACTGGAGCTCGCCCCAGCGTCCCCTCACCCGTGGCGAACCGAGGGCGCGGACGAGGTTCGAGGTTTCGTCGCGGAGGCTGATCTGCAATTCCTTGAGGGTGATGACTTCCTGCTTTAATCCGCCGTAGGCCTCGATGCGCGACTTTTCGATCTCGCCGATTTTGACGTCGAATTTCTGGAGGGTTTCGCGGACCGGCTTGACGAGTTCGTCGATGGCGGTGCGGCGCTTTTCGAGGTCGCTGCGGGCGCCCTCCTGGAATTTTTCGAGAGTGGCGTTGGCGAGATTGAGAAAGGCGGCGTTGTTGCTTTGGAGCGCCTCGGCGGAAAGGGCCTTGAAGGCGTCGGACAATTTGGCCTGCGCCTCGTTGAGGAGGGCGAGTTTTTCGAGCGCGGCCTTGCGTTCCTCGACGAGGCGGGTTTCGCTTTGGATGAGTTCCCGGCGCGCCTGCGTGGATTCGATTTGCGCCAAAGAAAGGGAGGCGGAGAGTTCGGCGAGGCGGGACTCGAGTTCGGCGATTTTCGCGTCGCGTGCGGCGAGGCGTTCCTCGAGCGTGGCCGCGCGGGCGCGGAGGACGAGCCAGGCGCCGATGCCGGCCAGAACCGAGCCGATGACGGCGCCGAGAAGAATGTCTCCCATAAGGCGGGGAATGTAGCGCAGACGGGGAGCGGATGCGCGTCAATTATTTCGCGTTATTGCGCGAGTCCATCCAGCATCCCCATGTCCTGGGCGGCGGCAAATTGATTGAGGCGGTCGCGGACGGCGCGGACGACGGGTTCGAGATCAGTGGCGCCGACGACGATGCCGACTTCCTGGACGCCGGAGAACCAGCGGGGCTGGAGTTCGGAGGCGGTCTCGATGCGGTAGGCGGCGCGGCCCTTGAACTCGGCGATGCGCGCCAATTCCCGAAGATGATCGCTGGCGCGGCTGCCGATCATGACGACGATTTGCACCTGCGGAAGCAGGTCCGACAAGATTCCCTGGTGGATGTGCATGGGAGGTTTTTGGTTGCTTTGTTGTACAAAGTATATCGTTAAAAAAAGAGAGGTTCTTACCGGGCCTTGGCGCTGCGGACCATTTCCTCAAGGGTGCGCAGATAATTCTGAAAGGTCTTCCGGCCGCGGGCGGTCAATTCGTAACGGGTCTGGGGGCGGGTCAAAATCTCCTTCCGGTAGGCGACGTAGCCGGCCTGGTGGAGAGCGCGGAGGTGGGTGACGAGGTTGCCGTCGCTCATGCCGAGCTCGGCCTTGAGATCCTGAAAGGGCCAGTTGGGGCGCGCGGCGAGGAGGGTCATGATGGCAAGCCTTCCCTTTTCATGGATCAGTTTGTCGAGCCGGTCGAAATCAAACATTCTCGGTTCCGGTGGTTGATGGAACCGGCTCCCGGCGGTCTTCGCCGATAGCCCAGACGGCGGCGGCGTAAGCGAGGTGAAATCCGCCGAACGTGGCCGCCATGATGCCGGAGACGACGAGGGCGGAGGGTTCGATGTGGGGGTCCGGCATGAAGAGGTGCTTCCAGGCGACGAGAAGGCCGCAGCCAGTGAGGAAGAAGGTGAGGCCCAGGATGACGATGGACCGGGGCGCGAAATGTTGCGTGGCGAGCAGGCCCATGCCGTAAAGGGTGATCCAGACCAGGGCGAGGTGAATGGGGTGATGGGACATGAGGGGCGTGAGCACGGCGGCGGAAAAAAAGGCGGGGGCGAGGCTGAGGAAGGCGCACTTCATGCCGGAGGAGAAAAAGGGTTCGCCGCGCAGGGCGGCGCCGCGGGAAAGAAAAACGAGGTTGGTGAAGCCGGTGAGGCCGAGGATGACAAGCCAGACGATGAGAAATTCGGAGGGCGAGAGCGGGTGATCGCGATGATGTTTCGCATAATAGGCGGTGATGAAACCGCCGAGGCTGAGGAGGCCGCCGACGAGGGCCGTGGGGGCGGAAATCGAGCGGTAGATGGTGGCCCGTTCCATGAGGGAACGGATGACGCGGAGGTGGCGGCTGGCGGAATCGGCATCGGTCATTTGTTACTTTGTACTACAAAGCTTTTGGATATGCAACTGGATTTTGACGGGAAGACATGAAATACAGGAAAGGAAGGCGGGGGAATTTTAGACATGAGATATATGAGGCGCATGAAAAAATCCCCGGTTCCAAGCCTCATTTTTCATGTCCTTCAGGTTCCTGCCGCCCTCCGCAGGAGTGTCAAAATCCTTCCCCATAATCCTGTAAATCTTGTTAATCCTGTCTAAAATTCTAGAATCGGCCGTGCTCGTCGAGATTCAAATCCAGTGCCCGCATTGCGGGGAGATCGTCACCTCGACGGCCGACACATCGCAGGGCGATTACTCGACCATCGAGGACTGCGAGGTCTGCTGCGCGCCGATGACCATCGAGATCGTCTGCGAGCCGGGCCGGGTGGAGGAAGTGCGGGTGAGCCCCGCGTGAAACGCATGAAAAAGCCCGCTCCCGAGTTTCTTTTCGTCGACGTCGGCAATACGCGGCTGAAATGGGCCGTCGCACGCCCGGGCGGTCCGATTCGCGTCGGCGGCGACATCGCGACCAGGGATGCGACGGGCGCGCGTATCCGCGCGCTGGCGAAAAGATACCGGGACCATCGAACCGTTCTCGCTTCCGTTGTGCCGAAGCTGCTCCCGGCGTTCCGCCGCGTCTTTTCGGGACGGCTCGTCGAAGCGGGCGCGTCTTTGCCTGAGCTTGGCCTTTATTTCGACTATCCGAATCCCGCGGAAATCGGCGCGGACCGGCTTGCCGCCGCGGTGGCCGTGCGGGCGTCGGGCCGGTTTCCGGCGATCATCGTCGCCTGCGGGACGGCAACGGCGTTCACGGTGCTCGACGCAAAGGGGCGGCTCTGCGGCGGGGCGATCGCACCCGGCTTGCGGACGCAACTGGCCGCGCTCCTCGGCGCGACCGCGCAATTGCCCGGCACGGCGTTGCGCCGGCCCCGTAGCGTGCCGGCGAAGTCGACCCGGGAGGCGATTCGCGCCGGGGTCATCCTCAATTTCGAGGGCGGGGCGAAGGAGATCATCGGTCAGCTTGGCGCGGCGGTATCGGGCGGCGGGAAGCCCCATGTTATTCTTACCGGGGGCCATGCGGAGGAACTCGCCGGATCGCTCGATGTTGCGCACACGCTCCGGCCTTTACTCGTCTTCGAGGGTCTGCGCATTATCGGAGAGCGCGTGTGGATTACCGCGTCGTGATTGAACCATGAACACCGTCTCCAAGAATCGGATTGACCGCAAGTTCCGCGAACTGAAGGCGCGCGGGCAAAAGGCTTTTGTCGCGTATATCACGGCGGGCGATCCCGCGCCGTCGACGACGCCCGACCTGGTCTGGGCCTTGGAGCGGGCCGGAGCGGACATCGTCGAGCTGGGGATTCCATTTTCGGATCCCCTCGCCGACGGGGTCGTCAACCAACTTTCGGCACAGCGGGCGCTCGAGGCCGGGACGACGACGGCGCGGGTGTTTGAAATTCTCCAGACGGTGCGGGGGCAATCGCAAATTCCGATCGTCCTCTACACCTACTTCAACCTCGTCTACGCCTACGGCATCGAACGCTTCTGCCTGAACGCCCACCAGGCCGGGGCGGACGGGCTGCTGGTGCTCGACCTGCCGCCGGAGGAATCGGAGGGCGGGGGCGTGGGGGCGCGGCTCGGCGACGGCAGCCTGCGGCGGATCTGCCTGGTGGCGCCGACCAGCCCGGCGGAGCGGATCGCGAAGATCGTCGAGAAGGCGACCGGCTTCGTCTATTACGTGTCGCGCGAAGGGGTCACCGGGATGCAGGAGCATGTGGCCGGGAGCATCGGGAACAGGATCGATCTTTTGCGCAAGCACACGTCGCTGCCGGTGTGCGTCGGGTTCGGGATTTCGACGCCGGAGCAGGCGCGGCTCGTGGCGCATCAGGCGGACGGCGCGGTGGTGGGGAGCGCGCTGGTGAACCGGATCGCCGAGTGGGGCCGGGAGAAGGACCTGCCGCAGAAGCTGGAGGCTTTCGCGCGTCCCCTCGCCCAGGCGATCCACTCGTGAGGCCGGTAGGGACGCGAGTCCCTTCGCGTCCCAAAATGAATGGGACGGCAAGGGACTGCCGTCCCTATCATGAGCTTGTCTTTGGCATAAAAGACGCTACAAGTCGGGGTATGCTTTTTCGCCGAGCTGCTACTTCAGCACTGGCACTGGTTTTTGCCTTTGGGCTCTCCGCATCGACCGCCGGCGCGTATTCAACGTCCGTGCAACCGCCAAAGACCGGCAAGAATGCGGTAGCCTATAATAACTCCGGCTCGGAGAAATACGCCAAGGGCGATCTCGACGGGGCCATTGCCGATTTCAACCAGGCGATCCGGCTTGATCCCAAGCTGGCCATGGCCTACTACAATCGCGGGCTGGCCTTCTACGATCGAGGGAGCCTCAACGAAGCCATCGCCGATTACGACCAGGCGATCCAGCTCGATCCGAAGTACGAGGACGCCTACGTGAATCGGGCCCTGGCCAAGGACGACAACAACGACCACGACGGGGCGATTGCGGACGAGAACGAAGCGCTGAAGCTCGATCCGAGCGATCCCTACGCCTACAATAACCGGGGCTGGGCGCAGTATCGCAAGGGCGATCTGGATGCCGCCATCGACGACTACAACCGGGCGATCAAACTCGATCCCACGTTGTCGCAGCCCTACAACGACCGCGGAGTGGCCGAACGGGAAAAGGGCGAGGTCGACCGGGCCATCACCGATTATAACCGGGCGATCGTGTTGAATCCGCAGGACGACCAGGCCTATTATAACCGCTCCATCGCGCGGGACGACCAGGGCGATACCGACGGGGCCGTTGCCGACGACGACCAGGCGATCCGGATCGACCCGAAATATACGGACGCCTATGTCAGCCGGGCGGAGGTGAAGCTCGAACAGGAGGATTGGGATGGAGCGATTGCCGATTACAACCAGGCCATCGATCTCGATCCCAAAAATTCGGCGGCGTACAACGAGCGGGGGCTGGCCTGGTACCACAAGGGGGATGCAAGCGCGGCGCTGGCCGACTACAACCAGGCGCTTGAGATCGATTCGAGGAACGCGGACGCCTGCAACAACCGGGGGAACGTCGAACGAATCCTGGGCGCCCCGGACGCGGCGCTGAGCGACTACAACCAGGCGCTGCTCATCGACGCCAAATGCGACGGCGCCTATAATGATCGCGGCATGGTGAAGCAGTCCCGGAACGATCTGGCGGGAGCGGCGGCCGATTATCTCGAGGCGCTGCGGCTCAACCCGAAAAACGCCGAGACTTGCAGCAATCTTTCCTCCCTGTGCAGCACGGAGGGGGATTGGACGGGGGCGATTGCGTACGCCGGCCGGGCCATTCAGATCGACGGTAATTTTGCCCAGGCCTATAACAATCGCGGCGTGGCCAAATATCACCAGCACGACATCGCGGGGGCTTTGGCCGATTACGACCGGGCGCTGCAAATCGACGCGAACGACGAGCACGCCTACAACAACCGGGGGCTGGCGCTGCAAGCGGGGGGCGATCTCGAAGGCGCGCTGGCCGATTTCGACCAGGCGATCCAGATCGATCCGCAATTCTCCCAGGCGCAACGCAATCGCGCGTGGGCGAAGTGGCGCGAAGGCGATGTCCTGGGCGCGCTGACCGATTTGTTTTAGATGCAGCGGCGGTCTCTATGACCGCCGAACACACGATTGACCCGCCTGGGTTCATCCTCGGCGATCGTAGACCACCGCTACAGGAAGGCACCGCCGCCCGGCGTGCGGCGGCTACCTCAGTGCCGCCCAGACGCGGTGGACGTCGTCGTGGTCGTCGAGATGCTGCAGAAATTCGCCCACTTCCGCGCGCTGCTCCGGCGTCAGCTCGGGAAAGTTCTTCGGGATGTAGCCCATCTCGCTGGTGATGACGGTCCAGCCGTTTTGCGAGAGCCACTGCGACACGGCGTGAAGCGCCGCGCGGTCCGTGATGAACCGGGCGCCGCAGACGCCCTCAGGGATGTCGTCGTTCTGGCCGTGGCCCAGCGGCTCGACTTCGTTCGCCCCGGCCTCGATCGCGGCGGCCTCGATGTCGGCCTTTGGATCGGGATGATGCGCCTCGACGAGGCCGACATGGTCGAAGAGAAATTTATTGCTGCCCGCAACGCCCAACTGGCCCTTCTTGAACAGGACACGGATTTCGGGGGCGGTGCGGTTGTGATTGTCGGTGAGGACCTCGACGATGACCGGGACCTTGTGCGGGGCGTAGCCCTCGAAGGCGAGATGCTCGAAGGTCATCTTTTCACCGCCGATACCCGCGCCCTTGTTGATCGCGCGCGTGATGGCGTCGCGGGAGACGCTCTCCTTGCGGGCCTTTTCGCACGCGGCGAAGAGCCGCGCGTTGGCGGAGGGGTCGGCCCCGCCGTGCTTGGCGGCGACCATGATTTCCTTGAGATATTTTCCAGTCGCCTGCGACTTTCTCAGCGAAGCGACCTCCCGTTTAGCGAGCAACCATTGACGTCCCATGGTGAAGATTAGGGCGTATCTTCCAGATAGGGCAAGGCCGCGTTGCGGCGCGGAAGAAGAGCCGCTTTGTTGGGCTTGCCACCGGACGCGAAACTGGCAAGCTTTCCTTTCACCGATTTTGTCGGTGCTTATTCGGGCTGTGGCTCAGCTTGGTAGAGCGCGCCGTTCGGGTCGGCGAGGTCCAGGGTTCAAATCCCTGCAGCCCGATTGCCCATGCGTTCCAAGAGAGGATCAGTGGACCGCCAACGGCACGGAGATGCGCGTGGTTTTCGTCAGGGTTTTTGCCGTCGGCACGGCGCCCGTCTTGTTCAGGTCGAGCAATTTTTTTTCGTCGTGGGAATGACAGAGGGTCATGAGGTAACTGGGCGTCGGCTGGGTAATGGTGCGTTTGGGGAAATTGGTCTCGTGGTGAAAATAAAAGAAGAGGCCCTGATCGTGATTTTTACGGACGAGCATTTCGGCCAGATTTTCACCCTGCGAAACATGGATGATCTCGCCGTCCTGGAAATAAATCCTCGGGCCCGGCATCTGGCCGAGTTCCAGAAGGAGAAGGCCCGACTGCTTTTCCTGGTGAAGCAACTGGACGAGGGTGAGGAGCGAAAACTCGTTGAGGCCGCCGAAAAGCTTGATCCGGCGGTCGAGGGAGCGGGTCATTCTCGGCGCCATAATCGAACCGGTATCGCTGAGTTTGCCCTTGGGCGTCTTGCGGCTGAGGGTGAGTTGATGGCCAACGATGCGGATCGTATCGTCGAAATGGATGACGCTGCGGTCGATCCGCACGCCGTTGACGTAGCTGCCGTGGGTGCTGGCGAGGTCGACCAACGTGATGTTCGATTTGGAAAATTTGAGGACGGCGTGTTCGCGACTGACCTTGTAGTCGTCGAGGACGATGTCGTTGGTGTCGAGGCGGCCGATGTTCAGGACCGAATTCGGGGCAATTTCGTAAACGATCTCGTCGTCCACGATGAGATATGCGGATGAATTCCCCGGATGAGCGCCGTTTTCAACAATCGCCATTTAGGCTATTAGAGATCAACGGGCGAGCAGAGTCAATCGAGATCGGCGAGGCCGATTCCCGGAACCGGTTTTGAGGCCGGTCCCGGGTGCTGCACACTGCACTATTTTCAGTTCGTGACGACTTCGGCTTCGGGGGCGCGGAGTTTCGGGAGAAGATCGAGGGAATCGTCTTTCTCCGGTGAAATGAGCGGCTCGCCGATCTGTTCGCCGAGCTCGACAAGCTTCAACGAGCGGTGCGCGTTGAAGCCGGTGCCGGCGGGGATCAGGTGGCCCATGATGACGTTTTCCTTGAAGCCGCGGAGCTTGTCGACCTTGCCGAGGGTGGCCGCGTCGGTGAGGACGCGGGTGGTGTCCTGGAAGCTGGCCGCCGAGATGAAGCTTTCGGTTTCGAGCGAGGCCTTGGTGATGCCGAGCAGGACGGGGGTCGCCTCGGCGGGCTTGCCGCCCTTGGCTTCGACCTGGCGGTTTTCCTCCTCGAACAGGAGGCGGTCGATCTGCTCGCCCCAGAGGAAGCTGGTGTCGCCCGGCTCGGTGATCTTCACCTTGCGGAGCATCTGGCGGACGATGATCTCGATGTGCTTGTCGTTGATTTCGACGCCCTGGAGGCGGTAGACCTCCTGGACTTCGTTGACAAGATATTCCTGCAGGTCCTGCGGTCCGCAGACCTCGAGCACTTCGTGCGGGACGACCGGGCCTTCGGTGAGCTGCTGGCCCTTCTTCACGATGTCGCCCTTGTAGACGATGAGGTGCTTGGAGAGCGGGATGAGGTGCTCCTCTTCGGTGCCGGTGGAGGGATCGCGGATGATGAGCTTCTTTTTGCCGCGAACGTTGCCGGCGACTTCGACGACGCCGTCGATCTTGGCGATTTCGGCCGCGTCCTTCGGACGGCGCGCCTCGAAGAGTTCGGCGACGCGGGGCAGACCACCGGTGATGTCCTTCGTCTTGGCGACCTTGCGGGGCGTTTTGGCGAGACGCTGTCCGGCCTGGACCTTGGCGTCGGGCTTGACTTCGATATGCGCTCCGGCCGGGATGCTGTAGGAGGCGAGGACTTCCTTGTCTGAGTCGATGATGACGATCTGCGGATGGAGATCCTCTTTGTGCTCGATGATGACGGTGCCGACCTGCTTGGTCGCTTCGTCCATTTCGCGCTTCATGGTGACGCCCTCGATGATGTCGCGGAATTCGACCTTGCCGGCCTTTTCGGTCAGGATCGAAACGTTATACGGGTCCCACTGGACGAAGGTTTCGCCCTTCTTGACCTTGCCGCCGTCGGGGACGGAGATGACCGAGCCGATGACGATGGTGTACCGTTCGAGTTCGCGGCCGTCGTCGGCATGGACGCCGATGGAGCCGTTTTTGTTGAGCACGATGTGGTTGTTGTCGAGCGCCTTGACAGTGCGCAGGTCGGTGTACTGGACGGTGCCGTCGTTCTTGGCCTTGATCTGCGGCTGCTTGAAGACCTGGGAGGCCGTGCCGCCGACGTGGAACGTGCGCATGGTCAACTGCGTGCCGGGTTCGCCGATCGACTGCGCGGCGATGACGCCAACCGCCTCGCCGAGCTTGGCGAGGCAATTGGCCGCGAGCGAGATGCCGTAGCACTTCGAGCAGACGCCGCGGCGCGTTTCGCAGGTGAGCACCGAACGGATCTTCACCCGTTCCGTGCCGATGCGGTCGATGGTCGCCGCCTTGTACTCGTCGATGACGTCGCCGGCCTCGACGATCATTTTGCGGGTGACCGGGTCCTTGATGTCCTCGCACGAAACGCGGCCGACGATGCGTTCGGTGAGCTTCACGATTTCGTCCTCGCCTTCCATGATCGACTTGACCCAGATGCCATTGACGGTGCCGCAATCCTCCTCGTTGATGATGACGTCCTGCGCGACGTCGTGGAGCTTGCGGGTCATGTAACCCGAATCGGCGGTCTTCAGCGCGGTGTCGGCCAGGCCCTTGCGGGCGCCGTGCGTCGAGATGAAGTATTCAAGGACGGTGAGCCCTTCGCGGAAGTTGGAGACGATCGGGCGCTCGATGATTTCACCCGAGGGCTTGGCCATGAGGCCGCGCATCCCGGCGAGCTGGCGCACCTGGTTCTTGTTGCCGCGCGCGCCTGAATCGGCCATGACGAACACGGGGTTGAACTCGGAGCGGCCGTGATTGTGCTCGAGGGTGCGCATCATCATGTTGGAGATTTCGTCGTTCGCCTGGGTCCAGACGTCGACGATCTTGTTGTAACGCTCGCCGTCGGTGATGGCGCCGGAACGGTACTGCCTTTCCACGACCGAGATCGAGGTGTAGGCGTTGGCGATGACCTTCGATTTGTCCGCGGGGATGATCATGTCGTCGATGCCGATGGAAACGCCCGACTTCGTCGCTTCGGCGAAGCTGAGTTCCTTCATCCGGTCGAGCGCGTCGACGGTCGGCTGATGGCCCGCGACCTGGTAGCAGCGCAGGATGATTTCGCCGAGGTTGTTCTTCTTCGCGGTCTTATTGTAGAAACCGATTTCGGGCGGCCAGATCGTGTTGAACAGGACGCGGCCGGCGGTCGTTTCGACCAACTTCTTGTCGGCGTCGCCGAACACGGTCTTTTTGCCGTAATTCGGATTGTGCAGCAGGATCGCCTGGTGCGTGGTGATGATCTTTTCCTGGTGGGCGAAGAGGACTTCGTCCGTGTCGGCGAAGATGATGAGCCGCTTCTTGTCGTCCGACTTTTCGTTTTTTTCGATCTTCTCCTTGCGCGCGGGCTGGGTGAGATAGTAGCAGCCGAGGGTGATGTCCTGGTTGAGGGTGGTGATCGGCTTGCCGCTGGAGGGCGAGAAGATGTTCTGCGGCGCCATCATCAGCAGGCGCGCCTCGAGCTGCGCTTCGGCCGAGAGCGGCACGTGGACAGCCATCTGATCGCCGTCGAAGTCGGCGTTGTAGGCGGTACAGACGAGCGGGTGAACGCGAATGGCTTCGCCTTCGATCAGCACCGGCTCGAAAGCCTGGATCGAAAGGCGGTGCAGCGTGGGGGCGCGGTTGAGGAGCACGGGATGGCCCTTGGTGACTTCCTCGAGGATGTCCCACACGACCGATTCCTGGCGCTCGATCATCTTTTTGGCCGAGCGGACGGTGTGGACGTGGCCGAGTTCCTTCAGGCGGCGGATGATGAACGGCTCGAACAGGACGAGCGCCATTTTCTTGGGCAGGCCGCACTGGTTGAGCTTGAGTTCCGGCCCGATGACGATGACGGAGCGGCCCGAGTAATCGACGCGCTTGCCGAGAAGGTTCATGCGGAAGCGCCCGCTCTTGCCCTTGAGCATGTCGGAAAGCGACTTGAGCGGACGGTTGCCGGCGCCGGTGACGGCGCGGCCGTGGCGGCCGTTGTCGAAGAGGGCGTCGACGGCTTCCTGGAGCATCCGCTTTTCGTTGCGGATGATGACGTCGGGCGTCTTCAACTGGAGCAGGTTCCGCAGGCGGTTGTTGCGGTTGATCACCCGGCGATAAAGATCGTTCAGGTCGGACGTGGCGAAGCGCCCGCCTTCAAGCGGCACGAGCGGACGCAGGTCGGGCGGGATCACCGGCAGGACTTCGAGGATCATCCACTCGGGACGGGTCTTCGACGAGATGAAGCCCTGGACGAGCTTGAGCCGCTTGGCGACTTTCTTGCGCGTCTGCTTGCTCTTGGTGTTGCCGAGCGCTTCGGTCAGTTCCTTCGCGGTGGTGTTGAGATCGATGCCGCAAAGGACGAGGCGGATCGCCTCGGCGCCCATCTTGGCGGTAAAGGTGTCGCCATACTGTTCCTGCGCTTCGCGATATTCGGTCTCGCTCAAAAGCTGGCGGGGCAGCAGCGGCGCCTTGCCCGGATCGACCACGAGGTAATCCTCATAATAGATCACGCGCTCGAGCTGGCGGGCGGTCATGTCCATGATGAGGCCGAGGCGGCTCGGCATGCACTTGAAGAACCAGATGTGCGACACCGGCACGGCGAGCTCGATGTGGCCCATGCGCTCGCGGCGGACGCGGGCTAGGGTGACTTCGACGCCGCAACGGTCGCAGATGACGCCCTTGTACTTGATCCGTTTGTACTTCCCGCACGCGCATTCCCAGTCCTTGGTCGGGCCGAAAATGCGTTCGCAGAAGAGCCCGCCCTTTTCGGGCTTGAAGGTGCGATAGTTGATCGTTTCGGGATTTTTGACTTCGCCTTTGCTCCAGGAACGGATGGTGTCGGGGGACGCGACGGTGATGCCGACCTGGTCGAAACCGACCGTGGTGCCGAGGCCGAGCATTTCGCGGGCTGACTCTTTTTGTGTACTCATAGATGCGGGATGGGGTGTGCGGGATTACTCTTAAAGGGTTAGGCTGCGGCGCGTTCGGCGACGCCCTTGCCCCGGGCGTTTTCGGGTTCCACTTCGGGATGCTGCGCCGTCCGGGCGCCGACCTTGACGTCGAGGCCGAGGCTTTGCATTTCCTTGATGAGAACGTTGAACGACTCGGGCGTGCCTGCTTCGAGCGAGTTGTCGCCTTTGACGATCGACTCGTAGATGCGGGTGCGTCCGGGCACGTCGTCCGACTTGACGGTGAGCAGTTCCTGGAGCGTGTAGGCCGCGCCGTAGGCTTCCATGGCCCAGACCTCCATTTCGCCGAAGCGCTGTCCGCCGTACTGCGCCTTGCCGCCCAGCGGCTGCTGGGTGACGAGCGAGTAGGGTCCGACCGCGCGGGCGTGGATTTTGTCCGCGACCAGGTGGCCGAGCTTGAGCATATAGATCTGCCCCACGACGACGCGCTGGTCGAACCGTTCGCCGGTGCGGCCGTCGTAGAGGTAGCTCTTGCCGTCCTCGTCGAGCTTCGCCTGCTTCAAGTAGCCGCGAATCTGGGTTTCCTTGATGCCGTCGAAGACGGGCGTGGCGACCTTGAACCCGAGCGCCTTGGCGGCGATGCCGAGATGGGTCTCGAGCACCTGGCCGACGTTCATGCGCGAAGGCACGCCGAGCGGGTTGAGGACGATTTCCACCGGCGTTCCGTCGGGTAGAAAGGGCATGTCCTCTTCCGGCACGATCTTCGCGACGACGCCCTTGTTGCCGTGGCGTCCGGCCATTTTATCGCCGACCGAAAGCTTGCGCTTGCTTGCGACGAAGACCTTGACCTGCTTGACGATGCCGGGGTCGACGTCGTCGCCGCTCTCGACGCGGTCCATTTCAACTTCGCGCTCGTTCTTCAACTGCTCGAATTTGCTTTCGAACGAGCTGATGATCTCGCGGATTTTGATCCGGATCGGGCTCGGATCGATTTCGATATGATCGTAAACCGAGGCGAGCTTGCGCAGGAGCGTCTTGGTGATCTTGCGATTGGCCGGGATGATGATTTCGCCGGTCTCCGCGTTGACCACGTCGAGCGGGATTTTTTCGTTGAGGAGGATGTTCGACAGCGCCTGGGTCAGTTCCTCGGTCAGCGCGACTTCGCGCTCGGTGAACTTGTCCGAGATCGCCTTCGACTGCCGCTTGGCTTCGGTCGGCGTCAGTTTCTGGCGCGCGGCCTTGGCGTTGCCCGAGGTGACCTTGATGTCCATCACGATGCCGTAGGTGCCGGAGGGGACGGTGAGGGACGAGTCCTTCACGTCGGCCGCCTTTTCGCCGAAGATGGCGCGCAGGAGGCGCTCCTCGGGGGCGAGTTCGGTTTCGCTTTTCGGCGTGATCTTGCCGACGAGGATGTCGCCCGGCTTGACCTCCGCGCCGATGCGCACCACGCCGTCGGGGCCGAGGTTGCGCAGCGCTTCGTCGCCGACGTTCGGGATGTCGCGCGTGATTTCCTCAGGCCCGAGCTTCGTGTCGCGGGCGCTGATCTCGAATTCCTCGATGTGGATCGAGGTGTAGATGTCCTCCTTCACGATCTTCTCGGAAATCAGGATGGCGTCCTCGAAGTTGTAGCCGTTCCACGGCATGAACGCGACGAGCACGTTCCGGCCGAGGGCGAGTTCGCCGTGATCGGTGCAGGGGCCGTCGCAGATGACCTGGCCCTTGCTGACCCGCTGGCCCTTCTTGACGAGCGGCTTTTGGTTCATGCAGGTGCCGGCGTTCGAGCGCATGTACTTGCGAAGCTCGTAGACGTAGACGCCCTCTTCGGGATCGTGCTTGAGCTTTTTCTTGCCTTCGGGCATCTCGCCGTCGGGGGTGACGACGATGAAGTTGCCGGTGACCGACGCGACCTTGCCGCTCCCTTCCGAGACGATGACGGCGCGGGAATCGCGGGCGACCTTCCCCTCCATCCCGGTGCCGACGAGCGGCGCTTCGGTCTTGATCAGCGGCACGCCCTGGCGCTGCATGTTCGAGCCCATGAGCGCGCGATTGGCGTCGTCGTGCTCGAGGAACGGAATCAGGCTGGCCGCCACCGAGACGAGCTGCTTGAGAGAGACATCCATGTAGTTGACCCGGTCGGGCTCGACTTCAAGGAAGTCGCCCTTGTAACGGACGGAGACCTTCGGCTCGGTGAACCTGCCATGGCCGTCGATCGGCGCGCTGGCCTGGGCCACGACGAAATTCTCCTCCTGGTCGGCGGTGAGGTAATCGACCTGGTCGGTGACCTTGCCGTTCGAGACCTTGCGGTAGGGGGTTTCGATGAAGCCGAATTCGTTGATGCGCGAAAAGCACGACATCGACGAGATCAGCCCGATGTTCGGGCCTTCCGGCGTCTCGATCGGACAGATGCGTCCGTAGTGGGACGGATGGACGTCACGGACCTCGAACCCGGCGCGGTCGCGGGAGAGTCCCCCCGGCCCGAGCGCGGAGAGCCGCCGCTTGTGCGTCAGCTCGGCGAGCGGGTTGGTCTGGTCCATGAACTGCGAGAGCTGGCTCCGCCCGAAGAAATCGCGGATCACGGCCGAGAGTGCCTTCGGGTTGATCAGCTTCTGGGGCGTCATGCCTTCGGTGTTCACGTCGAAGAGGGTCATCCGCTCCTTCACCAGCCGCTCGGTGCGGGAGAGGCCGGTGCGGCACTGGTTGGCGAGAAGCTCGCCGACGGTGCGGACGCGGCGGCTACCGAGGTGATCGATGTCGTCGGTGCTCCCCTCGCCCCGGCGCAGGCTGATGACGTACTGCGTGGCGGCGACGATGTCCTCGTTGGTGATGATCCGCGTGTCGAGATCGACGTTGATCGAGAGCTTCTGGTTGATCTTGTAGCGGCCGACGCGCCCGATGTCGTAGCGCTTCGGATCGAAGAAGAGGCGCTTGAGCAGGGCCTTGGCGTTCGTGACGGTGGGCGGATCGCCGGGACGGAGGCGGCGGTAGATGTCCTTCAGCGCCTCCTCGGTGTCGTGCGTCGGGTCTTTTTTGAGGCACTTGATGATGGTGTCGTCGTCCTTGATGTCGATGACCTTGACGTTCT
Organism: Methylacidiphilales bacterium; assembly: GCA_035948935.1. GTDB lineage: Bacteria > Verrucomicrobiota > Verrucomicrobiia > Methylacidiphilales > UBA1321 > JABDGH01. Next base: position 152,466 of record DASZIP010000022.1, read on the forward strand.
TGATCTGGAGATCGAGCAACTGGCGGATGACCGCCTGGGTCAGCGGCTCGAAGGCGCGCGCAACCACGACATCGGCGTTGGCCGTGTCGCGGATTTCGGCGATGAGCACCTTGGTGCCGATCGCCTCGTCGTCGAGATCGGGCTTCAGCTTGAGGTCGGAGATCGTGTAGAAAAGCTTGATGATTTCCTCGTCGGTCGAGTAGCCGAGGGCGCGCAGGAACGTCGTCGCGAGGAACTTCCTCCGCCTCTTCCTCCGGTCGAGATGGACGTAGAGCAAGTCGCTCGTGTCGTACATGACCTCGAGCCACGAACCGCGGTCGGGAATGATCCGGTACGAGTAGAGCACCTTGCCGTTGGCGTGGAGGCTCGACTCAAAACAGATGCCGGGGGAGCGGTGAAGCTGGCTGACCACGACGCGCTCGGCGCCGTTGATGATGAATGTGCCCTGCGGCGCCATGAGCGGCAATTCGCCCATGTAGACGCGCTCTTCCTTGACGTTCTTGTCCTCGCGGAGGCGGAACGTGACGTAGAGCGGCGCGGCGTAGGTCTGGCTCTCGCGCTGGCATTCGAGCGGGGTGAGTTTCGGCTCGCCGATCTCGTAATCGCCGAACTCGAGTTTGATCTTCTCGTCGTAACTTTCGATCGGGAAAACCTCGGAGAAAACAGCCTGGAGCCCTTCGTTCTTCCGCTTGGCCAGGGGAACGTCCTTTTGGAGGAAATCCTTGTAGGAGTTGAGCTGGACCTCGATCAGGTTCGGCGTCTCGATGGCCTCGGCCAGGCGTCCGAAGTTGATGCGCTGCCCGGTGGAACGAGCCTGCTCGATGGAGTCGTCCGTCCCGTGAAACTTGATCTGCTCGTCGTTTGTCGATGCCATGTGTGTCTGCCTTTCCTTGCTGAACCGAATCGTGTTGGCCCGGAACCGTCACCGCCTTTTTGAGGTGGACGCCCGCCGCCGGACCGCGACGGGCGCACCTTCGAAACCACAACCGCGCGCCTACTTGATTTCCGCCTTCGCGCCGGCCGCTTCGAGCTTCTTCTTGATCTCTTCGGCCTCTTCCTTCGTCGCGCCTTCGCGGACCGTCTTGGGAGCGCCTTCGACCAGCGCCTTGGCTTCCGCCAGGCCGAGGCCGGGGACCGCCGCGCGGACTTCCTTGATGACGCCGATCTTGTTCGCGCCGACTTCCTTGAGGATGACGTCGAACGAGGTCTTCGCTTCCGCCGCCGGAGCCGCCGCGCCGCCGCCCGCCGCCGGAGCCGCCGCCGCCGCCGCGACCGGAGCGGCCGCGCTGACGCCGAGCTTCGTTTCGAGAAGCTTCACGAGTTCGGAGGTTTCCAGCAGGGTCAGCCCGCTGATGTCGTTTACCAGTGTGTCTAAGTTTGCCATAATATGTTTACTTTCTTTACTGAGTCCACCTAGCGCCAGGCACCCGCCCGGCAATTAACTCCAAAGGGCTTCGGAGCTAGATGGGCTGTCATTTTGCCCTATTGCAATCCGGCGTTTCCGCCGGATCAAATTGAGTTACGCCGCCAGTTTTTCTCCTTTTTCGCTGTAGGTTTTCAGAATCTGCGCGACTTGCGACGCGGGCGTGTTGATCAGCCGCACCACGGTCGAAGCGGGAGCCAGAAGCAGTCCGAGCAGCTTCGCCTGGAGGACGCCCTTCGACGGCAGGTCGGCCAGCGCCATGATCTGCTCCACGTTGACGACCGCCTTGTCGAGAATGCCGATCTTGAGCTTCGGCTTCTTGAACTCGCCGGCGAAGGCTTTCAGGACTTTCGCCGCGGCGCTGACGTCGGCGTCGCCCAGCACGACCGCCGATTGCCCGTGCAGGTAGGTCTCCAGGTCGGGAAGGTTCGATCCCTGGAGCGCGCGGCGCAGCAGGTTGTTCTTCACGACGCGGAACTCGGCGTTGGCGCCGCTGAGGCGGTTGCGCAGGTCGTTGAACTCCTCGACGTGCATGCCGGTGTAGTCGGTGAGGAGAACGTAGGGCGCGCGGTCGACGCGCGTCTTGATCTCATCGATGATCAGGTTTTTTTCGGGTCTCATTTTTTTAAAGTTTTTTTTGACAGGAGGAACATGAAGGACATGAAGATTCTCAGAAGCGATTTCTTATTTCATGTATCTCATGTTACTCGTGTCTAATTCAGTTTCAGTTAAGTTAAGCGCTCAAAAAGGGCGCGAGGTCGATCCGGATGCCGGGCGAAAACGTGGACGAAAGCGTGCACGTTTCGATGAACCGGCCCTTCGCCGTGGCGGGACGAGCCCGCACGACCGCTTCGATGACGGCGCGGCCGTTGGCCTCGATGTCCTCCGGCTTGAAGGAAAACTTGCCGCATGGCACATGCAGGTTCGCCGCCTTGTCGAGCTTGAATTCGACGCGGCCCGCCTTGCATTCCTTAACCGCCTTCGCGGTGTCGTCGGTCACGGTGCCGGTCTTCGGATTCGGCATCAGCCCGCGCGGTCCGAGCACGCGGCCCAGCTTGCGGACTTCCGCCATGGCTTCGGGCGTCGCGACGGCGACGTCGAAATCCTGCCAGCCTTCGGTGACTTTCTTGATCAGGTCCTCAAAGCCGACGAACTCGGCCCCGGCGGCCTTGGCGGCCTCGGCGGCGGCGCCCTTGGCGAAGACCAGGACGCGGACGTTCTTGCCCGAACCGGCGGGTAGCGCGACGGTGCCGCGCACCATCTGCTCGCTCTGCTTCGGATCGACTCCGAGCTTGAAGGCGAGATCGATCGTCTGGTCGCCCTTGGTCGGGGAGACCTGCTTGAGAAGCTTCACAGCCTCGGCCCATGTGTAGGCCTTGGTTTTGTCCACCAGCTTGGCGGCGGCTTCGTATCGTTTGCTGCGTTTGATTGCCATTTTATTTATTTTCTGTGGTGCTCGCGAATCCGGAGATTCTCCCACTGGGTTTATTTTCTTTTTTGAGACGGGAGGAACATGAAGGACATGAGGATTTTGGTTTTCCCCAACTTCATGTTTTTCATGTAACTCCTGTCTAAATTCTTTTTGTTTAGTCGATAATTTCAATGCCCGCCTGCCGCGCCGTTCCGGCGATCACGCGGAAAGCCGCCTCGTCGCTCTTTGCGTTCAGGTCCTTGCGCTTGATCTTCACGATGTCCATCACCTGTTTCCGCGTCACCTTGCCGACCTTCGTCCGGTTCGGTTCCTTCGATCCGCTGGCGATGTTGGCCGCCTTCTTGAGCAGCACCGCCGCCGGGGGCGACTTGGTGATGAACGAAAAGGTCTTGTCCTTATAGACGGTGATGACGACCGGAAGGATATTCCCCGCGTCCTTTTGGGTCGCCGCGTTGAATTCCTTGCAGAAGGCCATGATATTGACCCCCTGCTGGCCGAGCGCCGGCCCGACGGGAGGCGCCGGATTCGCCGCGCCCGCGGGAATCTGCAACCGGATGATGCCTGTGACTTCTTTTGCCATAATATTTAAGAATTTTTGACGGAATTAACGGAATTTACGGAATGGGGATTGGGAGGAAGTACCTTCGGGTGAAATACAGATTCAAACGGAATTAAGAGACGATTTTTCTTTTAGATACCTCTTTAACTTATCAAGTTTACGAGCGTTCTCCGCAAAAGAGACGCCCAGAATAATTGACAGCCCACTCACGGCCCACAATACGGGGCCGTTCAAATGGGAAGCACCATAAACAAGAGGAGTGCCGCCAACGATCGCTCCGAGGAATACCGTCGACCAGTTGGTGCGAAATATGTTGTCGATTTCCATATCGTCCATTTCCCGCTGTTGTTGTGAAAGCGCGTTCATCGTCATTATTCCGTCAATTCCGTTAATTCCGTCAAAATTCAGTTAAGTTTTATCCACCTGCCAGTATTCGAGTTCGAGCGACGTGGAGCGTCCAAACATGTTCACCGAGACCTTGAGCTTGCCCCGTTCCATATCGACGGCCTCGATGATCCCCTCCTGGTTCTGGAACGGCCCGTCTCCCACCTTGACCTTGTCGCCGATGGAGAACGCGACTTTCGGCAGCACCTTCTCCTCGCGCTCGCGCATCTGGCCGAGCATCGTCTCGACCTCGCTGGGGCGGATCGGCTGGGGATTGTCGCCGTCGGCAAAGCCGATCACGCCGTTGGTTTCGCGGACGAAATACCAGGTCCGCTCGACGAGCTTCTTTTCCTCGTCGCGCAGGTACATGTTGACGTAGACGTAGCCGGGATGGAGCTTCCGCTCCGACTCGATCTTCTTGCCCCGCTTCACCTCGGAAACGCGTTCGGTCGGGATCACGACTTCGCGGATCAGGTCGCCCATCTCCTCCGTCTTGGCGCGCCGTTCGAGGCTTTCCTTCACCTTCTTTTCCTGGCCGGAAAGAACGTGCAAGGCGTACCACTGCGGCGGCAATTGGGGAGCCGGTGTCGCTTCGGTTTCGGAGGTGATTTCGGTGACTTCGGACATAAATTATCTCACAATTCGGGCCCCGGTGAGGAACCCGGCCAGGTGGTTGAGGAGCCAGTCGCAGGTGGTGACAAACCCGCCGAGCAGCACGACGGAGATGATGACGACCACGGTCGACTCGATGAGCTCCTTGTACTTTTTAAAACCGGTCTGGTTCGGGTCCCAGGGCCAGCTGCACTTGTCGAGCTCGACCTTCACCTCGCCGGTGAACTTGAGGATGGGGAGGCGATAAAAAAGGAGGATGGACGCGGCCAGCAGCGCCAGCATGACGTAGCCGACGAGCGTATAGCCCATCATGATCGCCGTCACGGCGGCCGCCACTACGCCGATTGAAATGGTCCAGAAGTTCATGGGTTGCTGTGCGTTGAATTGATCCAGGGCAGGAGGGACTCGAACCCCCAACCGACGGTTTTGGAGACCGCTACTCTACCAATTGAGCTACTGCCCTAACTGGCTGGATGAAAATTTAAGTTTTGTGTTATTTTGACGCCGAAACCGCCGGACCCGCAGAGGCCGCTTTAGCCCTCCGAGACCCGACGGTTTGGCGCGATTCTTCCTGTTGATTATGCGATAATTTCCGTGACGCGGCCCGCGCCGACCGTCTTGCCGCCCTCGCGGATGGCGAAACGAATCTGCTTTTCCATGGCGATGGGCTGGATCAATTCGACTTCGATTTCGACGTTGTCTCCCGGCATGACCATTTCGACGCCCTCCTTGAGCTTGACGTTTCCGGTCACGTCGGTCGTGCGGAAAAAGAACTGGGGACGATAGCCGTTGAAGAACGGCGTGTGGCGTCCGCCCTCCTCCTTGCTCAGGACGTAGACCTGGCCCTTGAACTTGGTGTGGGGCTTGATGGTGCCCGGCTTGGCGATGACCTGGCCGCGCTCGACCTCTTCCTTCTTGGTGCCGCGCAGCAGGACGCCGACGTTTTCGCCCGCTTCGGCCGTGTCGAGGAGCTTCTTGAACATTTCGATGTCGGTCACGGTCGTCTTGGTCGTCGGCCTGAGGCCCACGATTTCGACTTCCTCCATCTTCTTGAGGATGCCGCGTTCGACGCGGCCGGTGGCGACGGTGCCGCGGCCTTCAATGTTGAACACGTCTTCGACCGGCATGAGGAACGGCTGGTCCTTCGGACGTTCCGGAACCGGGATGTATTCGTCCACCGCGTTCATAAGATTCAGAATTTCCTTCTCGTACGTCGCGTCGCCCTCGAGCGCCTTCAGCGCCGAGCCCTTGACGATCGGGATCTTGTCGCCGGGAAATTCGTACTGGGTGAGGAGTTCGCGGACTTCGAGCTCGACGAGATCAAGGAGCTCCTTGTCATCGACCATGTCGACCTTGTTGAGGAAGACGACGAGCGCCGGCACGCCGACCTGGCGGGCGAGGAGAATGTGCTCGCGGGTCTGCGGCATCGGGCCGTCGGCCGCGCTGACGACGAGAATCGCGCCGTCCATCTGCGCCGCGCCGGTGATCATGTTCTTGATGTAATCGGCGTGGCCGGGACAGTCGACGTGGGCGTAGTGGCGCTTCTCGGTCTGGTACTCGATATGCGTCGTGTTGATCGTGATGCCACGCTCTTTTTCCTCCGGAGAGTTGTCGATTTCCGCGTAGCCCTTGGCGGTTGCGAGGCCTTTTTTGGCCAGAATACTGGTGATGGCCGCCGTAAGAGTGGTCTTACCGTGATCGACGTGTCCGATGGTGCCGATGTTGACGTGCGGTTTGTCGCGTTTGAATGCTTCCTTAGCCATTGTAACTCCTGAGTTGCTTGTGTTCGTCCGCCCCCGCCCGGCTTGCGCCCGGCCCGGTCGGCCTGTGTGGTTAAATTCGTTCTGCTCCTGCTTCCATCGAGTTCTCTTTCCGCCTTACCAACCATCAACCGGCAAGCCCATGACCGGGTTTGAACCGGTGACCTCATCCTTACCAAGGATGTGCTCTACCGACTGAGCTACATGGGCACTTGACACATTAACGAGCAAGTGGCCGTGAAGCCAACCGGCCCCTATCCTGCTTGACCTGTCCCTGCGATAAAGGCAAAAAGTCCACGCCCGAATTTAAAAACTTACGCCTCAAATTCAGGAGTGGCCTCGATCTTGCTAGAGGTTGCGACATCAGCGCCGGAATGTCAAAAAGAATTTTAAAAAAAGTGGATGGCCCGCGTCCTGATGAAACGGCCGCGGGATCGTCGGAGCTAATGGCTGCTTTGGGCGGTGTCGAGAAGATTGGTGATCGCGCTGAAAATGACAACGATGCGGGCGCTCAGAAGCTCAAAGCAGAGAATCAGGACGATGGTGAGAACGGCGAGGATCAAGGCGTATTCGACGAGGGTCTGCCCTTTTCTGCCGGAGCAGAGTCTTCGAATCGACGCTGGAAAAATTTTAGTGAGGGTTCTCATGCGGAGGGGTCGCTTTAAAAAGTACATGAAGGGGACGGCTTCGACAACGAAAGAGATTGGGAACGATAAGAGCAAGCCGATAGGCATATCGGCAAGGGATTTGAGAGAGTGGAACTGCTCAAACCTCTGAGCCAGGGTGAGGACTAATGGCTGCTTCCCGCGATTGCGAGCTGACTGGTGATCGTCGTGAAGACGCCCTTGACTTGGTTGCCCAGGGCGATCAGGACGGAGATGGCGACCACGGAAATGAAAGCGAGAATCAAGGCGTACTCCACGAGAGTTTGGCCCTTCTTGCTCTTCATCCGGCGCAGCGCGCTTTTGGCGCGAGTAATTACTTTGTTGATCATTGTTTTTTCACCTCCTCTCAATAAAAAATATTCAAAAGTTTCAAGAATCGCGCCTATCGCGCACTGGAAATCAATGGTTCGATGACCATCAGGCTATACAAGATCATTTCGCGTGCCAATAGAAAAATCGGGTTCAAGAGATTTATTTGAAAAACAGTAAAACCTCACATAAGCTGCTGAAATCGAATATATTACAAAATAGATAAAAAATGTAAACATCTGCCGATTATCAAGAAATAGCCAACAAACGAGCCTGTTGGAAGCGTCCAAAACTGTTTTAAAGAAGATGGTAGGCCTTTTTTGCCTAACAATTCCAAGACACTAGGTAATTGCTGCCTTTTCGTTGAGGAAATCGCCCTCCAGCAGAAGAGGCGCGGCAGCCGCTTCCTTCTCGCGGGCCTGCTGCAAAAGCTCATTCAACGAAAGGGTGACTTGCTGGGCGTAAAATCGGACGAGGCCGATATTGGTTCGTTCGCCGAATATGGTAACGAGAAGGCACTCGTGATGGAGGGCGCTCATGAGAATGTGCTGGCCGAGTCCTTCGTGATAAAGGGCGCTGAATTCCGATTCGCCGAGGCGCTTGGCCAGTTCATGCGTGGCGGCAAAGGAGCCGGCGGCGAGGGCGGAAAGGATGCTGAGGTCGAGGGTGCCGGTATCGCCCGACTGGGCGAAGAGATTGCCTCCCTTGTCGACGAGAGCGGACCATTGCGCTTCGGACTTAGCCAGGAAGTCGGCGAGACGTTGTTCGATGGCAAGTTGATCCTCGGCGGTGAGCATTCCAATTCCAGTCATAAGCGCTTTTGGGTTCAGGCGGCGGCATTGCTGGCCGGGACTTGGGGATTTTCCTCGGAGGGGGGCACCGCGACGGAGAGGTTGGGCTGGGACATGCCGGTGACGTTGGCGTTGGGGGTCTTGGAATATTTGGCGAGAAGGAGGCGGGCGGCGGCGTTGAGCGTTTCGAGAACGCCGGAGCCGGTCGAGGCGACCGACTCGAAGGCGAGGGCCCGGTTGGCGCGGTTATTGAAGGTAAATTCGAGGTAGTTGACGGGAGCGGCGTTGGGAATGTCGCGTTTATTGTACTGGAGGACGTAGGGGATTTGAATCAGGCTCAGGTGGTTTTCGATCAGATTTTCCTGGAGATTGGCGAAGGACTCGACGTTGTCGGCCATTCGTTCCCAATGGGAATCGACGACGAAGACGATCCCGTCGACGCCTTTGAGTACCAATTGGCGGGTGGTGTTGTAGATGGCCTGTCCGGGAACGGTGTAGAGCTGAAAGCGGGTGGTGAAGCCGGGCAGGGTCTTGGTGTTGAGCGATAAAAAATCGAAGAAGAGGGTGCGGTCGGCGTCGGTGGCGAGCGAGACGAGTTCGCCCTTTTGCGCGTGGGTGATCTGCTTGTGAAGGGTGACCAGGTTGGTCGTCTTGCCGCAAAGCGCGGCGCCGTAATAGACGATCTTCAACTGGATTTCGCGACTCGAATAATTGATAAAAGCCATACGTCGACTTCCGGGTCCCTAGTCTTTTCGGGTGCTTAACGCGGCCAGGACGAACCGGGCCACTTTCACATGACGTTCGGGCATTTGGGGCAGCCGGGACATGATGATCAGATAGAGGTCCCGGTTGCGGAAGAGGTGGAAGCTGGTTCCGGAGGAGGGGATGAGCAAGGCGTCGGTTTCCTCGCCGGAGACTTCGGAAAAGGCTTTGTTGATCGACTCGAACATGCGGGGGGCAAAAGCGACGATGGCCGCCTTGCTGACGCTTTCGGGAACCGTGCCGACGAGGGAGAGTCCGCTGCTTTGACTCAGGACGCAGCCGGTGACGTCGGGCCAGCAGGAGATCCGGTCGGTGACGTCCTTGAGCGAAACGTGCTGCCCGGCGGGGAAACCGAGCAGTTCGTTGAGGGAGAGCATCGTCCGGTTGTCGGGCGGAGTTTCCCCCGTCAGATTGGTGTAGGCGGCCTTGGTGATGCCGGGAACGTCGAGCAACTCTTCGATCCTTTTGAAGGAACCGATCTTTGTCCGATGCAGGACGATGGCGTGGGCAAGTTCTTCGGAGCAGTCGGGGATATTTTGAACGAGGTCCTCGGCGGTGCAGGTGTTGAGGTTGAAGGCGACGGAAGCGGGCTGTACCGGAGCTTCGGGTTCAGGGGCAGGTTGCGGGACTGGTTGAGGAGGCGGTTGCGAAACGGCCACGGGAAACGCCGGAGGTTCGGGGGTGGGAACCGGAGGCGTCGCGCTCGCGGGAATGGGAACGGGCGCAGGCGGGGATTCGATCGCGGCGACAGGTTCTTCGGCCTTGGATTGCGGGGCGGGGACAGGCTCCGGTTTGGGCGGAACTTCGGCCGGCGATTCGTTGCTGTCGCCGAGTTGCGCCATGGCCAGAGCGGCCAAACGCTGGAGATCATCGCTGTTCGCATCGGGGAGGCGGGTTGGCGCGGCCGGTTTTTCCACGGGAGCGGCGGCGGCCTGGCCTGTCACCGGAAGAGTCCCCGTACGCCGGGGCACCGGCAACGAGGTGGTATGACGGGGCGGAGGCGGTGCGGGTATCGACCCGGTGTGACGAGGCACGGGCGGGACAGGGGCGGAAGACTGCGGCGAAGGCGCGGGGTCGGCTTGGGGCCGTGGCGGCAGCGACGTCGTCAGCCGGGTTGGAGCCGGGAGTTGGCCCGAGGGGGAAAGGTTTCGTGGAGGCGGAGGGGAAGCCAAAGGCGTCGGGGATGCGCTTCCACGCAGGCTGCTCATCGGCGACGGCGTGGGTGTGGGCGTGGGGAGTTTGGCGACCGCCGGCATCGGAGGGGCGGCGAGGGTCGTGGCGGCAGGCGCGCGGGTGGGGATCACGGGGTTGGCCGCGGGGCGCCGGGGCGGAACGGCGGGCGTTGCCACCGGAGCCTGATCGCGGGGGACGAATTCTTCCTGCGGCGCCTGGCTTTCTTCGATGATGTGGGGTTCCGATTGCTGGCGCGCGGTTTCCGCCTGCTCGCGTAAAATTTCCTCGGTAAAGGGATCGGCCATGTTGATGACGGCGGCATCGACGTCCTTTTGGTCCGGACGAAGGGCGAGGAGATCGGGCGGGATGCGCATGACGACGTCCATCAGCGGGAGGTTGATGAGATTGGGCAGATAACCGGCGATCGATTCGGTCGGTTGCAGGTAGCCCGCGGGGAAATGAGCGATCAAATCCTGGAGCGCGATTTCAACTTTGCCGGAGGGGAGCTGGCCCAGGATCATATTCATCGGCAGGCCGACTTCGGTGGCCGCGGTGCCGTTGGCTTCAAATTTGGAAACCTCTTCGGCCAGGACTTCCGGAGGCAGGCAACGCAGGATCATGCCGATGGGGAGATTGATCCGGCCGCCGGACGTTCCCATGGCGAGGGCCTTGGTGCTGTTGGGCCGCGAGCCGGGCGGGGTCGGAAGGACGATTCGCTGTGTCGAGCGCGAAGAGGGCGGAACGGGGCGGGTCGGTTTGAGGCCGGTCATTCCTGTGCGCGGCACGGACAACGGCTGCGTGGTTGCGGTCCCGGCGGGCATGGCGGTGACGGGCATCAAACCGGTCGGCTGCGGAGGTTTGACGGTGGGGACGGAAGCTCCTGCGGGCGGCGTTTGAATCTTGGGCGGTGTCGGCTGCGTTTTTGCCACAGGGGCAGCTACTTCGGGGGGGTTTTTATCTTTTTTGCCGAACGAAAACAATGCCATATACGAGGGTATTTGTGTGGCAAGCTTGTAAAGCTTGTCAAGCTCGTTCGATGGTGCACTATTATCTTTCACTTGCAACAGCAAATATCGACGCGATGAGCCAGCAAAACAGCAATCCGGCACCGAATACTCCCGACTCGTCCGGCGCTTCGGGTTTCAGCGCCCAGTCCCAGATGGGATTGCCCGAAGTGCTGCAAATGTGCTGCCTGAGCAGGCGCAGCGGGCAGATCACGTTCCGCTCGGGCGAATCGCACGGGTACATTTACATCCAGCATGGCCGGGTGCTCCACGCGCTGTGCGGCACCGTGCAGGGGGAAGAGGCGATCTACACGATGCTCACGTGGCCCGGAGGCGGGTTCTCGCTGGATGAAGATATTCTGCCTCACAAGAAGACGGTGACTTTGACATGGGAACAGCTTTTGTTCGAGGGTGCGCGCCGCGCCGATGTCGGCATGACGGGGCCGAAATCGTCGACGGCGACGATCACGACGGCCGAACCGCTGACCGTCCGGATCCAGGATAGCCAGCCGAAGCTGACGGTGATGCGGCCCGATCTGCAGCCGCTCGTTTACGAGTTGCAACAGGAATACACCCATGTGGGCCGCGCGCAGGGCAACGAGATTCCCCTGCCCTATCCGTCGGTCTCCAACCGGCACGCCATTTTTGTCCTGAGCGGCCCGGACATCGTTTTGCGCGACCTGAATTCTTCCAACGGCACCTATGTCAACGGGGAGATCATCAGCGAGGTGATCCTGCGTCCGGGCGATCTGATCCGGATGGGCACCGTGGAGATCAAGTTTGAGCCGGGCGTGAAGCGGCCAAAGTTGCTCGCGCCGGAGAAACCCTCGCCGCGGCTGGAATCGGGGCAATTGAAGACCCAGGCGTCGACCGGAACCATTTACTACCAGACCTTGAAGCTCCCCTCGGCGCCGATCCGGCCCCGCAAGGACGCCGCGGGAAAGGAAATCAAGGACGACAGCGTTTACGTGAAGGGAGAATCGGCCATCAGCTATACGGACCTCGCAAAACCGGAGGTTGAGAAAAAGAAGGGACGGGTGATTCTCATCATGGTTCTCGTCATCCTCGCGCTTCTCGGCGGCGCGGCCTGGTATTGGTTCTTCTACCTCCACCACGGGACGCATTAGGATGCTTTCCCCATAGATTGTGCATACGAATGCTCCCTGGTTCCCAAATGGCGCTCGGGAGCGAGGAAACATTTAAGAGATAGACTCTCGTCCCCATCTCTTCTATTCGTTGACGTTTTCCGATTATGCTTCATCCCGATCTACTCGCGTCCCTCCAGAAACTTTGCGACCGGCACGAGCGCTTCCTGGTGATTTCCCACGTGCGCCCGGACGGCGACGCCTACGGTTCGACCCTCGGCCTCGCGCTGAGCCTCCGGGCGATCGGCAGGGATGTCCGGGTCGTCAACGCCGACGGATTGTCGCCTCTGTTTGAGTTTCTGCCGGGAAGCAAGGACCTGACGGCGCCCCTCCCCGGCGCACCGGAGCCGGAGCGGCTGATCATCGCCGTCGATTGCGCGGACGCCAGGCGGCTCGGCGCCGTTTTCGACCAATGGCGGCGCGCACCCGACGTGAACATCGATCACCACGTCAGCAATCCCGGTTACGCGAAACTGAACCTGGTCGATCCCGACTCGCCCGCGACGGCGCAGGTCCTCTATGAAATCCTCACCGCGTTGAAATGGCCGCTCACGCCCGAGGCGGCGGCGAATCTTTACGTCGGACTGATGACCGATACGGGGAACTTCCGCTACCGGCAGACGACGGCGCACACCTTCGAGGTCGCGGCGCGGCTGGTCGCGGCGGGCGCCGATCCGACCGATCTGGCGGAAGCCTGCTACCAGAGTTTCCGCCCCGAGCGGCTGCTGCTCATGCGCGAGGTCTTCAGCGCGATCCACTTCGCGAACCGGCAGCGCGTCGCCTGGTTCGTCCTGACTCCGGAGACCTTCGCCCGCAGCGGCGCGCACCCGGATGAGACCGAAGGGCTGATCGAATATTTGCAGGCCGTGAAAACGGTCGAGGTCGCCTTCCTGCTCGAAGCGCTGCCCGGCGGCCTGACCCGCGCCAGCATCCGCTCGCGCGGCAAGGTCGACGTCCAGCGGATTTGCCAGGAATTCGGCGGCGGCGGGCATCGGCTCGCGGCCGGCCTCAGGACGAAGCTCGATCCCGCCGCGTTGGAAAAGAAATTGCTGGAGTTGATCGCGCAACAATTGCCGGAATAAAATAAAAATAAATTATGGAAGCAGACGGAGTTCTCCTCATCGACAAGCCAAGCGGATGCACCTCGCACGACGTGGTCGATTACGTCCGCAACCGCTTTCATTTCAAAAAGGTCGGCCACTGCGGAACGCTCGACCCGCTGGCCACCGGCCTGCTCATGCTCGTCATCGGCAAGGCGACCAAAATCCAGGATTTGCTCATGGCCGAGGACAAGGAATACGCCGCGACGATGAAGCTCGGCGTGGTCACCGATTCGCAGGACGCCGACGGCAAAACGCTGGAGGAAAAACCGGTGCCCGACTTCACCCGCGAGCAACTCGAAGCGGCCTTCAAAAAATATACCGGCGATTTTTACCAGGTCCCGCCGATGGTCTCGGCGCTCAAGCAGGGCGGCGTGCCGCTTTACAAACTCGCGCGCGCCGGAAAGACGGTCGAGCGCGAACCGCGGCTGGTCCACATCCATTCGTACGCCATCGACGAGGTGACGCTGCCGCTGATCAAATTCCGCATCCAGTGCAGCAAGGGTTTTTACGTCCGGACCTATTGCCACGACATCGGGCAGGACCTCGGCTGCGGCGCGCACCTGGTGCAGTTGAGCCGCCTCAAATCGGGCAACTTTTCCCTCGAACGCGCGCTGAGCTGGGACGCGCTGCAGAAGACAACCGACGCACGGGCGCTGCTCCCCTCGCTGCTGACCCTTCCGGAGGTTTCGCGCCTGCGGAGGAGATAAGCTTTGGGGTGGCCCGGACTACTTGTTGTCCGGGGCGTCCCGCCCAAGCGGGACGACAGGAAGCGATTCAGAGCATGAACCTTTTATCCAAAATAATTCAGCGACGGTCCTAGACCGCCGCTACATTAAATGCTCATCGGCCCCGTTCCCCTCCCCCAACTCGCCCCGCATCCCGGCGTGACCGGCCTCGCCATCGGCGTCTTCGACGGCGTTCATCTCGGGCACCAGGCCGTCGTGCGCAGCCTGGAGGGGAAGGTCGCCGCGCTGACGTTCGAGCCGCATCCGCTGGCCGTCATCGCGCCGGACCGCGTGCCGCCGCGCCTGACCACCCTCGAACAAAAGGTCGCCTACATGCGCGCGCAGGGGACGGTCGCGGTGATCGCGGTGAAGTTTGACGCGGCGCTGCGCGAACTTTCCCCCGCCGCGTTCGTCGATGAGATCGCGCGCGTTTTCCCCGATCTGAAGCACGTGGCCATCGGCGAAAGCTGGTCGTTCGGGCGCAACCGCGAGGGGAACGCGGCGCGGCTGGCCGAGCTGGCGCAGAGGCACGGCTTCACCGTGAAGGCCATCGCGCCGGTGCAAATCGACGGTGCGGCGGTCAGCAGCACGCGGATTCGGGAGGCGATTCTCCAGAGGCGTTTCGACGAGGCGGCGCGGCTGCTCGGGCGTTCCTACGCGGTCACGGGCAAGGTCATCCACGGCGAGGAGCGGGGACGGACGCTCGGCTTTCCGACGGCGAATCTCGCGGACGTCGACCAGCTTTTGCCGCCGCGCGGCGTCTATGCCGTCCGCGCCCGCGTCGCGGGAAACCTGACGAAGTATCACGCGGTGATGAACCTCGGCAGGCGGCCCACGTTCACCTCCAACGGCATCGATTCGCTCGAAGTGCACATCCTCGATTTCCATGCCGATCTCTACGGCGAAAAGCTCTGGGTTTCGGACATGGCCTGGCTCCGCGACGAGACGGCTTTCCCCACCGCCGACGCCCTCAAGGCGCAGATCGCGCAGGATGTGGCGAGGGCGAAGGCGCTTTTGTAGCAGCGATCCATCACCGCCGCCGGGTTGAAAATAACCGCGAAAATCTTTGACACAGCTTGCGCGTCGTGGCTTAATTTTCGGCTCCCGATGAAAACTTTTAGCGCCAAAGCCGAGCAAGTGGAACGCAAGTGGTACATCATCGACGCGGACAACCAGGTTGTCGGTCGGGTGGCTGAAAAAGCCGCCGTACTCCTTCGCGGGAAGCACAAGGCCATTTTTACCAGCCACGTCGATACCGGCGATTACGTCATTGTGATCAACGCCGAGAAAGCGGTCTTTACCGGAAAGAAGGAGACGCAGAAGGAGTACATGAGTTACTCGGGCTTCATCGGCGGCCATCATACCGAGACGGCGAAGTCGCGGCGGGGACGCCATCCTGAGTTGATCATCGAGGGCGCGGTGAAGGGGATGATCCCTCACAACCGGCTCGGCCGTTCCATCCTGCGCAAGCTGCATGTCTACAAAGGCTCCAAGCACCCGCACGAAGCGCAGGCCCCCGCGCCTCTTGCGATCACCAAGGTCAAATAAGGATTCACGTCATGGTCACCCCCGCCAAAAATGTCATCGTCGCCACCGGCCGCCGCAAAACCGCGGTGGCGCGGATTCAACTCGTTCCCGGAGTGGGCAAGCTGGAAGTCAACGGACGCGATTTTGAAGATTACTTTACGACCCCGGCGATGAAGACGCTGGCGCTGCAACCGCTGCACACGGCCGATTCGGCGAAGAAATTCGACGTCAAGGTGAAGGCGCACGGCGGCGGACTGGTCGGCCAGGCCGGCGCGCTGAGCCTGGCTTTGGCGCGCGCTTTGATTCAGGTTGACCCGGCCCTGCGGACGACGTTGAAGAAGCCCGGTTTGCTTCGTCGCGATCCCCGCAAGAAGGAACGTAAAAAGCCGGGACAACCGGGCGCACGCAAGCGCTTCCAATTCTCCAAACGCTAAAAATCCTCTCGGTTCGCTCATGGAACCGCAAGGAGAAAGGCCCCAGTTGCAATCCGTACGTACGGCGGTCGTTGGCGCTTCCGGTTATTCCGGGCAGGAGCTTCTGCATTACCTCGCCCGGCATCCCGTGTTTCATCTCTGTCTGGTCACCTCCCGGCAGAACGCCGGCCGGCCGCTTTCCCAATTTGTCCATGGCCTCCCACGCGAACTGGGCGGGCTGGTTTTTGTCGACGCCGCGCCCGACTTCGCGCTGGCGGAGCAGGCCGATCTCTTTTTTCTGGCGCTGCCCCATGGCGCCGCCGCGCCTTACGTCGTCGCGTTGCGGGAGGCGGGCAAGCGGGTGGTCGACCTGAGCGCCGATTTCCGGACGACCGACCCCGCGGCCTACAACGAATTTTACGGCCACGATCACCCCGCGCCGGCGTTGCTGGCCGAGGCGGTTTACGGGATTCCGGAGATCCACCGCGAACGGCTCAAATCGGCCCGGCTCATCGCGGCGCCCGGCTGTTTTCCGACCAGCATTATTTTGCCTCTCGCGCCGTTTTTGCGCGCGGGCTGGATCGAGACCGATTCGATTGTCGTGACTTCGCTGAGCGGCGTTTCCGGCGCGGGGCGGAAGCTGGAACTCCGGCTCCTTTTCGGCGAGATTACCGACAACATGTACGCGTACGGCGTTCCGAAGCACCGGCACCTGGGCGAAATCGAGCAGGAGCTTTCGCTGGCCGCCGGTGAAAAAATCACTGTAACTTTCACGCCTCATCTGGTGCCTATGCATCGGGGTATGCTCTCGACGATCACCGCGCGGTCGGCCCGGCCGGCAACGGACGCTGTGTTATACGAGATTCTGGAGGAAGCGTATGGCCGGGAGCCGTTTGTGGAAGTTCTTCCGCCGGGCCAATTGCCCGAGGCGCGGCATGTGGCGAACTCGAACCGCATCCAGATCGCGGCGCGGGTTGACGAGCGGACGAACCGGCTTTTGCTCTTTTCTTCCCTGGACAATCTTGGCAAAGGCAATGCTTCACAGGCGATTCAAGCTGCGAACCTGGCCTCTGGTTTGGATGAGAAGCTTGGTCTGGCATGAAGACCACGAAAAATATGGAAGCAAAGACGATCAAGGGAGGTGGTGTCACCTCGGCTGAGGGATTCCAGGCGGCGGGGGTGGCCTGCGGAATCAAGCCGCGCGGAGAGAAGGACATGGCCCTCATCGTCTCGGATGTTCCCGCGGAAGCGGCGGCGATGTTCACGACGAACACGGTGAAGGCCGCGCCGGTAAAGGTTTCGATGAGGCACCTGCGGAACGGAAAAATGCGCGGGGTGGTGATCAACTCGGGCTGCGCGAACGCGTGCACGGGGGTGGGAGGCATCGCCGACGCCAAGACGATGGTCGAGCATGCGGCGAAGGAGTCGGGAACGAAGCCGCGCGAATGGCTGGTCTGCTCGACGGGGCGGATCGGCAACCGGCTGCCGATGGCGCAGGTGCGCAGGGGGATCGAGAAAGCCGCGGCGAAACTCGACGCCAAAAACGGCGCGGAAGCGGCCAAGGCGATCATGACCACGGACACGCGCCGGAAGGAATTTGCGATGCGCTTCAAAGTCGACGGGCGCAAGGTGACGATCGGCGGCATGGCCAAGGGCGCGGGGATGATTCACCCGAAAATGGCGACGATGCTTTGCGTCGTGACCACCGACGCGAGCATCGACCGGGGGGCGCTGGAGAACTGCGTCGCGGAAGCGGTCGAGCACTCCTTCAACCGGATTTCGGTGGATGGCGACACCTCGACGAACGACACGGTGATCGTCATGGCCAACGGGTTGTCGGGAACGAACCTCCTCAAGAGTTACCATCCGCAATTCGGGCTGTTCAAAAAGACGCTCGCGCATGTCATGCGGAAACTGGCGCGGATGATCGTCGAGGACGGCGAGGGAATCACCCGCGTGGTCGACGTCGCCGTCAAGGGCGCGGCCAACGACCAGGAGGCCAAACTGGCGGCGCTGGCGGTGGCCAAATCGGAATTGATCAAGACCTCGTGGACCGGGGGCGATCCGAACTGGGGCCGGATCATGGCGGCGCTCGGCTACAGCGGCGCGCGCGTGCGCGAGGAGATGGTGGAGATTTTTTACGACGGACTGCTCGCGGTGGCCAACGGCCAGCCTAGCAAGACACCGCAGGCCAAGCTGCGCAAGCTGGTGCGGAGGCCCAAATTCACGATCACGATCCATCTCCACTCCGGGATGGGCGAGTACAGCATCCTGACGACCGACCTGACGGAGGAGTACGTCCGGATCAACAAAGGCGAATAATGCGACACAGCAAAGCCGACGCGCTGCTCGAAGGGCTGCCCTATTTTCAACAATTTCGCGGGCGCACCGTCGTGGTGAAGTATGGCGGCGCGGCGATGGAAAGTCCGGAGCTGGTCGAGAGCGTGATGCGCGACGTCGTTTTCCTGGAGGCGGTGGGGATCAACCCCGTCGTGGTTCACGGCGGGGGCAAGGCGATCACCGCGGCGATGCGGCAGGAAAAACTGACGGCCCGTTTTGTCGACGGGATTCGAATCACCGACGAGGCCTCGATCAAGATCATCGACCGCGTGCTGACGGAGGTGATCGGCCCGTCGCTGGCGGACAAGATCCGGGAATTGGGCGGGAAGGCGGAGGTCCTTTCCGGCAAGGATGTTTTGCTGGCGGAGAAGGCCCCGCCGCGGGCGGACGCGACGGGCGCCAAGATGGATTTGGGATTTGTGGGGGAGATCGTATCGGCCGATGTCAGGCGGGTACAGAAACTCGTCGATGCTGAAATCGTCCCGGTCATTTCGCCGCTGGGCCGGGGACGGGACGGCCAGGTTTACAACATCAACGCGGACATCGCCGCGGCGAAAATCGCGCAGGCGCTCAAGGCGCACAAGATCATTTATCTCTCGGACGTGAACGGCGTGCGGCGCGATCCCAAGGATGAAACGTCGCTTATCTCGACGCTGACGCCGGGCCAAATTCAGCAATTGAAGGAGGAAGGGGTCATCGCCAGCGGCATGATTCCGAAGGTCGATTCGGCGCTGGAGGCGCTGGCGGGCGGCGTGGCAAAAGTCCATTTCCTCGACGGCAAGAAAGCCCACTCGCTGTTGCTGGAACTTTTCACCGACGCCGGTATCGGCACGGAAATCGCCACGGGGAAACCATAAGCATGAGCGCGCCCCTTCGTCATTTTCTCGGCCTCAAGGCCTTTCCGGAAAAAAGCATCCGCGAGATTCTCGCCCTGGCGGCGCGCTACAAGGCCGAACGCAAATCGATCTCGTGGCGGCCGCTGGCCGGGGAGACCTGGGCGCTGATTTTTAACAAGTCGTCGACGCGCACGCGGGTCTCGTTCGAGGTGGCGATCCGCGAGCTCGGCGGCAACGCGCTTTTCCTCAACGCGAACGACATGCAGCTCGGTCGCGGCGAACCGATCCGGGACACCGCGCGGGTGATGGGCCGGATGGTCCACGGCGCGGTGATCCGCACCTACGCGCAAAGCGACGTCGAGGAATTCGCGCGTTACGCGAAAATCCCCACGATCAACGCGCTGACCGACGACGAGCATCCGTGCCAGATCCTGGCCGACATCCAGACCATCGAGGAGAAACTCGGCCCCATCGCGGGCCGGAAGATCACCTTCATCGGCGACTGCGCCTGCAACGTCGCGCGGTCGTGGGTCTACGCGGCGGAGACGCTGAAATTTCATCTGACGCTGGCCGGACCCGACGGCTACCTGAGCGCGGTCACGAACCGCTTCGTCACGCAGACGCACGACGTGAAGGAAGCGGCCCGCGACGCCGACGTGCTCTACACCGATGTCTGGGTCTCGATGGGGCTCGAAGGGGAGAAAGCCGAGCGGCAGGCGGCGTTTCAGGGATACCAGATCAATCACGAACTGCTTGCCGTGGCTAAGAAACATGCGCTCGTGCAGCACTGCCTGCCCGCCTATCGCGAGCAGGAGATCACGGAAACAATCTTCGAGGAACGCGAGCGGGACATTTTCGACCAGGCGGAAAACCGGCTCCACGCGCAGAAGGGGATTCTCCATTGGCTGACCGAATTGCCGGTGGAGTGAGAGATCATTGGCCGCAAAAGATGGACGTCTCTTCGCCATCGGTCGTTCTTACCGACATCTGCGAGCGTCTCGACTGGCGTCAGCTTTTCGGCAACGACCATCCCGTCGAGCTCGATCTCGGCGCGGGCGACGGAGGCTTCGCCCTGGACTATGCGCGGCAGCATCCGGAGATCAATCTCCTCGCGGTGGAACGGCTTCTCGGACGCGCGCGCAAAATCGAGAAGCGCGCGGCGCGGGCCGGGCTGGAGAATCTTCGCGTCCTGCGGCTCGAATTTGGTTACACGGTGCGCCACCTGCTGCCTCCGGAGAGCATCTCGGTCGCGCATATCCTCTTTCCCGATCCGTGGCCGAAGCGGCGTCACTGGCCGCGGCGGCTCATCCAACCGGAGTTCGTGCGCGATCTGGCGGCGGCGCTCAAACCCGGAGGCGAACTTCGCTTCACGACCGACCACGCCCATTATTTTGAGACGGCGCAAGAGGCGCTGCGCGAGGCGGGCGTGTTGAAGCCCGCAGCGGAATGGGACTGGGCCGCCGATCCGAAGACCGATTTTCAGCGGACCTTCGATGCCGAGGGGCGGGCGACTTACCGGGCGCGGTGGGTCAAATGATAAAGAGACGACTCGCTTCCTCCAGGCCGGATGCTGTATCCGTTTCAAGCCCCAACGGGGCCTCTGCAAAAATCTCTCTTTCCTCAATCCGTCATCCTGAGCGAGGCGAACCGAAGACCTGCTTTTTCCAGTCGTGGCTGGCTGAGCTGAGTCGAAGGACCCGGGTCGCAATTTCGGAGGCCACAGGCATCCAAGTTGTGCCCCCATCCAAGGGAAGGTGGCGAGGCAGCCGCTGGCGACGAAAGCCTTGTCCGCCTTTGATCATCGGGAGATAAAAGTCACCGGCTCCTTCGACTCGGGCTCGCTGCTGCGCAGGGCAGTAAGACCACTTTGAAAAGTAATTTGGTAAAAACAGTTCCGTCATCCTGAGCTTGTCGAAGGATCAGTTCCGTTTGCCTTTTTCAGAGGGGCTGAACTGATCCCTCGACAAGCTCGGGATGACCGAAAGATAAAGACCAGATTTCATCCCAAAGTGGTATAACAGCTTCGCAGAGAAACTACTGCCGTGCGCAGCACCTCGTCCTCGCTCAGGATGACGGAGCTTTTTCTGCAAAGTGGCACTTTCGCAGAGGTCTCCGGCGGGGCTATTCACATACCGCCCTCCGCAGGAGCCGCCGTCCGCCGGACTTGCCTCGCTCCGCTTATCCCCATATAGTCGGGGCAAGCGTCGAATAAACCGTTCATCCCATCGCGCCTTCCATGACCGAGCCATCCCTCCACTCCGGGCGTTCCACTCAGAACCTGAAGCTTATCGAGTCGGACCCGCTAAGCCCGGCCTCATGGGAAGGGCTGCTGGAAAAAGTGCGGGGGCAAAACGATCCGCTCAGCACGAAAAGCCTCGAGGTCATCATCGACGGCTTGAAGAAGATCGCGGAAGTCAATGCGCTCGCCAAAGAGCAGGACAAGGCGCCGCTGCGAATTTCGCCGCTGGCCCTGTCGATGTTTTCGCGGCTCGCCCGGGCCTATAACAGCCCGACCCTCCTGAAGGAAGTGGGGTTGATTTATCTGCGTGAACTCGGCCAGCCGAGCGTGGCGCTGCAGCATTTCGAGCGCTCGATACGCCTCGGCGGACCGGAGAAGGAATTGCGTCCGCTGAGCGAGGCGGCGGCGGTGGCGGTGCAAAGGCAGATGTCGCAGCGCATGGGGGCGGAGGTGGGCCATTCGGGGGTCAGCGCGGCGCAGCATAGCAAGCCGGTCGCGACGGAGATCATCCGCAAAACCGGGAAGATGCTCATGCCCTCGCGCCCCAACCCCGCGGCCGTCACCGTCCGGGTGGCGATCGCGAAGCCCGAAGCCGTCGAATCGCTGCCCGGGACGACGCAGGAATGTCTCGATGAAGCGAAGATCGCAATCAAGCAGGGGCAGTTCAACCGGGGCGCCGCGCTGCTCAGAAAAGCGAATGCCACGCCCGCGGCCAAAGCGGAAATGTGGCAGGCATGGACCGACCTGGGACAGGCTTGTTTCGACACCGGTGAATTTCCGCTGGTTGAGGAGGCCTTTGTCGAAGCGCTCAAGTATGACCCGGAGGAACTCGCCTCGCAGTTCAACGCCGCGCTCGGGTATCAGCTCAACAAGAAGTATGATCTGGCCCTCGCGACGTACCTGAAGGCCAACAAGCTCGACCCGAAACATCCCAAGGTCTGGTGCAATCTCGGCGTGCTCTATTTTCAGACGGACCAATATCCGCAGGCGGAGTCGGCCCTGCGCTTTGCGACGATGGCCAGCCCCGAATACGCCCGCGCCTGGGACAACCTGGCCGCCGCGCTGGGCGCGCAGGACAAGCTCGACGAGGCGCTCATCGCGTGCAAACGGGCGGTTGAACTCCGGCCCGAATACCCGGAATCCTTTTTCAAGATGGGCGTGATCTATTTCAGCCGAAACAATTTTCCCCTCGCCGCCGCCGAGTTCAAGCGCGCCGCGGTTCTTCCTGCCATCTCGGCTTATTGCGATTCGTTCCAGGCGATCATTCATGCCCGGCTCGAACAGGTGGAGGAGGCGGAAGCGGCCGCGCAACGGGCGGTCAGGACCGATCCCAAATGCGATCTCCTTTGGATGGCGTGGAATGAAATCGGCCTGGCGTGGTACTCGGCGGGAAATTATTCGCGGGCCGCGACCGCTTACGGCGAGGCGACGATCATCGTGCCGGAAGAACCGCAGGCATGGTTCAACCTGGGCGTGAGTTTTCACAAGCTCGGCGATCTCGACACCGCGCGCGACGCCTACCAGCAGGCCGTCGATCTAAAGGAATCATTCCCCGGAGCATGGCACAATCTCGGCATCGTCTGCGCGCAAAAGGGCGATCATCAAGCGGCCATGAACGCCTTGCGCCGCGAGGTGAACTGGGTCCCGGACAACATTCGCGCCTGGTACGATCTGGGCGTGACGCTGGAGAAGCTGGGCCGCGAAGATGAAGCGCGCGTGGCGTTTCACAAGGTCGATCTGCTCAGCAACGCGGCGGCGGACCTTTCGGGCGCGATGGGCGAAATATCGGGCCATCCGGGGCCGAAAACCGGGCCGATTCCGACGAAACAGACTCCCGTGGAAAGCGCTCCTGCAGAGGGCCCTCCTGCGGAGGGCAGCAAAGCTTCGCCGAAAAATGCCGTCGTGCAGGAATGAGTTTCAAGAGTCGCCGTGACTTTTCGCGGCGGATGCGCTTCAATCGGAGCTTCCATTTATGTCCGCAACCAGGCTGGTAACGCGATTTCCGCTGATCCTTGCTTTTCTGGCCCTCGCCGCTTTCTCCGGCGTCGAGGCCCAGCAGGCGAACGGTTCCGCCCCGGCCGCAACCGGCGCCGATTATCGCAGCGGGGTGGAACTGGAAACGTTTTCCCTGATCAATCACTACCGGCAAACCAACGGGCTGCCGCCGCTGGCCTGGAACGACGCAATCGCCAAAGCGGCCCGCGTCCACAGCAAAGACATGGCGACGGGCGAGGTCGATTTCGGTCATGAGGGCTTCGCGGACCGGGTCGGCCGTTTGAAAGCCGTCATGACGGGCCTTCGCGGCGCGGGTGAAAACGTGTTCATGACGACCAACCTCGACCAGGTGGCGCGGATCGCGGTGACGCGATGGCTCCACAGTCCGCATCATCTCGAGAATATCCGCGGCGATTACAACTACTCGGGCCTCGGCGTCTGGCAGGACAAGGCGGGCACGATCTACTTTACCCAGATTTTCTTGAAGATCGCGCCGCCGGAGCAGGAGGCCGAGGCTGCGCCCCCTTCGATGATCGCGCTCTGAATCGTGGAGCTTACCCCACCCTGAATTTACTTAACGGTTCCCGATCTGAGCTTTGGAGCGGGTTTTAGGGAAGTCGGCAATCCGTCGATTAAGAAACTCGATGCGCTCGGACCGCGTCATGGTCGCCAACAACGCACTGGTCTTTTCGCGCCATTTGCGCGATTCAGCCACGGCATCAAATATCTTTTTCTTCGTCATCATAAATGAGTTCCAATGGACTCAGTATACGCACGGATGGATAACCTTGCAACAGGTTGACTCCGTTAAATCCAGCCTCGCGCTGGAAGTTGACCAAGTGTTTGAAGTTCCAACTCACGATGACTTGGATGCCTCCGACAACGGCGATGGCCACATGGAGGGCATCGTCTTCATATTTGGCCGGAACGACTTTTTGCGCCATGTAAGCGGCGGCCAGTTCTTCCGCTTCCAGCGAGAGTAGCAAAAGATCGTCCTGGGTAAAGGTCGAAGTCAGGAGACGCCTGACCTCCTCCGGTGCTCCTGCGGCTTCCTGTCCCACCAAGGGAGATGTCACGAACCGGTATTTGCCCGCCTCCATCTGCCGCCATAATTCGCGGGTGGCCTCCTTAAACTTATCATCGAAATAGCCTCCAATGACCGAGGTGTCGAGGTAGAGGATCGGAGTTTTCACCGTGCGCTCAGAATGGCAGCAACAGGGAGGGACTCAAGACTGCCGTTACCGAAAAGATGCCCGTCCTTTTTCTTTTTCATGCCTGAGTAGCGAAGTCAATCTCAAGCCTACAAATTGAGGCTTTTGCGCTTACGAAGGAGGGTCGAACGATCCATCTTCAAAATCTGCGCGGCATCCTGGATGCTGGTCTTCCGCGCAAGGACCTGGCGGATGTGTTCCGCCTCGATCTCTTCCATCGAGTAATCGCCGCCGAGAAAAGGCGTCGCCCCGAAATTTTCCCCATCGGTGAGGCTCGCCGGAAAATCGGCGACGTCGAGCACGTCGCCCGCGCAGAGAATGACGGCCCGCTCGATCACGTTGCGCAGTTCCCGGATGTTTCCCGGCCAGAGATGCCGCTGCAACATGCGGCGGGCGGCTTCCGAGAAGCCCGAGATGTTCTTTCCGGCCTGGCGCGACAACTGCCGAAGCTGGCTTTCGGCGATGGCGAGAATATCGTTCGGCCTTTCGTGGAGGGCCGGCATCCGGAGGGAAAAGACGTCGAGGCGGTAGAGAAGGTCCTCCCGAAAAGCGCCCGCCGCGACCGCCTGCTTCAGGTCGCGATTCGTCGCCGCGATGACGCGCACGTCGGCCATGTGGATTTTCGATTCTCCCACCCGCTCGTAGGTCCGCTCCTGCAACAGCCGCAGCAGCTTGGGCTGGACCTCGAGCGGCAACTCGCCGATCTCATCGAGAAAGAGCGTCCCGCGATCGGCCGTGGCGACCTTGCCCCACGTCGTGGCGATGGCCCCGGTGAAGCTCCCCTTGATGTGGCCGAACAGCTCGCTCTCGAGCAGCTCCCTGGAAAGGCTGGGGCAACTGACGGTGACGAAGGGCTCCTTGGCGCGCGGACTCCACTTGTGAATTTGTCTCGCCAGGACGCTCTTGCCCGTCCCGCTCTCGCCGTGGATCAGGACCGTCGCGTTGCTGGTTGCGCCCTTTTTAACCAGGTCGAGCAGCCGCCGGGTGGCCGGATCGGAGGTCGATTCGAGCTCGACGTCCATCCCCGGATTGGCAAGCCGCGCCTCGAGTTCCGAGATGCGGACGTCGAGCCGCTGCGCCTTCGCCACGCGCTCGAGGAGCTGCGCGATCTGCGCCGGCTTGAACGGCTTGGGCAGGTAATCGAAAGCGCCGCGCTGGATCGCCGTCACCGCCGTTTCAATCGAGGCATAGGCCGTGATCATGATGATCGCCAACCGGGGCGAAAGCCGCAGGAGGTCGGGCAGCAAGTCGAGTCCGTTTTCGGCCCCAAGGCGGATGTCGAGGAAGGCGGCCTCGAAGGACTCCCCTTTGAGCTTTTTTTCCGCCGCCGCCCGGTTGGCCACCCTCGCGACCGAATGGCCGAGCGTTTCGAGGGCCATCCCCAGCGTCTCGCGGATGCCGGGGTCGTCGTCGATGATGAGGACGTTCATCGAATCAGCCTAGCCCGATATTTTACCGGGGCAAACCAGCACTTTGATCCCTGAAAGCTCGGACTATTTAGCAAGCTACGGACTAGACATTTAAAATCGCATTTGCTTCAATCGCTGCTCTCCGCATCTATTATTAGATTTTTTACCTCAGTCCCGTGAAAAATTCCGTAATGTTGTTCTTGCCTAAAACCGCTTTCCCGCAATGATGTCCCTCCCACTTTTTGACGTAAAATGAGTCTTGTTCCACCTCTATTTGCCGATGCGTCGCCGGACGTCATGACGCCGAAACCGGTCGACCTTTTTTCAATTGACGGCTTCGAGATCAATAATTCGATGATCGCCGAAGCTCTCGCCACCGTTGTTGTTATTGTTGTCATTCAGGTGGCCATGCGCGCGCCGAAGCTCGTCCCCACCGGGATACAGAATTTCGTCGAATGGCTCGTTGAGTTGTTGAGCAATTTCATCGAGAGCCTTGCCGGACGGGAGACCATGAAAAGGGGATTCTGGTACTTCGGCAGCCTTTTTGTCTTTATCCTGGCTGAAAATACTCTCGCTCTGCTTCCCGGCTTCGGCACCGTCGGCTGGGGCCACGGAACCAACATTTGGAATTTTGAAGTTACGAAACCGTTTCTGCGTGGAGCCAATGCCAATGTCAACGCTACCGCCGCCTACGCCGCGATTTTCTTTTTCATGTATTTCTACTGGTGCCTCCGCCAAGCCGGCGGCAGCGGATCGCTCTTCCACATTTTCGGATCGAAAGCCAAATTTTCCAATCAGATCGTCAACTTGCTTTTCATTGTAGTTTTCTTTTTGGTCGGCTGGATCGAAGTCTTTTCCATTCTCATTATCCGCCCCATTGCCTTCACCTTCCGCCTTTTCGGAAACATCTATGGTGGTGAGTATCTCCTCGACTCCATGTACAAACTGGCTCCCAATTTTGCCTTCATCATTCTCATCCCCTGTTATTTCTATGAGCTCCTTGTCGCTTTCGTGCAGACCTTCGTCTTTTTTGCTTTGACCGCCGCGTTCACCGGCCTCATCACCAATGCGGGAGATCATTCCACGGAGACGAAGAACGCCCACTAAACCTTTTGGCGCCGACCGCCTTGCGGCGCGCCGAAAATCAACCTCAACAACTCGAAAAAACATATGAATATCTTGGCAGATGTAGCAAACTTATCGGGAAGCATGTCAGCGATTGAAGTCGGCCTTGCCGCCGGCGGCGCCGCCATCGGCATCGGTGCGGTCGGAGCAGGCGCTTCCCAGGCCGTGGGACGCAACCCCGGAGCGATGGGCATCATTCTCGGAGCCGCCCTCATCTTCGTCGGTATTTCCGAAGGAACCTTCATTCTCGTCGCATTCGTTTTAGCCGGCAAATAACCCCCGGATCGCCGCCTGTGATCATCATCGGCGGCGGCCTACACTCCATGTTCCTTCCCAACCTGCCATTCGCCGACCTGAACGACATCAAAGATAACTTTGAACGTGTCGGCCTCCAAACGGGCTTTACGCTCCAGCAGTTCATTGCGCAGTGCATCGTCATCACCATTCTGTTCATTGTCCTCTGGCAATTCGGCTGGAAACCGGTGCGCAGGATCCTGGAGCAACGCCAGAAGACCATCGAGGAAGCGATGGCCAACGCCGAGAAGATCAAGAAGGAACTGGCCGATGCCGAGACGATGCGGCTCAGCATCATCCAGAAAGCCAACGAGCAGGCCAATCATATCATCGCCGAAGCCGAAAAGAGCGCGGCGGTCGTCACTGAGCAACGCGCGAAGGAAGCCAGCCGGCAGGCGGAGGAGATCATCAAAAACGCCCGTGAAGCCGCGGTCCTGGAGCGCAACCGCCTGATGGTGGAGCTCAAACAGCATATCGGCGGACTTGTCGTCCAGACGACCGAAAAGGTCACCGGCAAAGTCCTGACCGCGGACGACCAGGCCCGCCTGAATACCGAGACGCTGCGCCAGCTCGGAGCCAACAATAATTAGCCCCGATGAAAATCGACCGCAAATCGCGTCAAAGCGCCAAGAAGTATTTCCGGGCCTGCGTGCGCCCCGACGGTTCGCTCAATGAGCAGAATGTCCGCGAACTGGTCCAACTCCTCGTCACCGAAAAGCCGCACAACTATCTGGCCATCCTCGCCCGCCTGCAACAGCTCGTCAAAATGTCGATCGACGAACGTTCCGTCCGGGTCGAAAGCGCCTCCCTCCTGCCCGACCGCGGCGCCGCCATCTTCGCCAAGATGGAGAGCCGTTTTGGCCCGGCCTCATGGAATTTTTACGAGACCAACCCCGCCCTCCTCGGCGGAATCCGCATCCAGCGCGGCAACAGCATCTGGGACGGCTCCATTTGGGGCCGCCTGGCCCGCCTTGAAGTCGCCTTGACCTAACCCTTTTACAAGACCATTCCCGTTCCCCAACCTCCAGCCACGTCACACCCATGAGCACTCTCCTCGAAGAAATCAAAGCCCAAATCGCCTCCCTTAAAACCGACGTCGCTCAAACCAACATCGGCACCGTCCGCGAAATCTCCGACGGCGTCGCCAAAATCGAAGGCCTGTCGGACGCGGCTCTCAACGAAATGCTCGACTTCCCCGGCGGCGTCACGGGCATCGCGCTCAATCTCGAGGAGACCGAAGTCGGCGCCATCATCATCGGCGATTTCTCCAAGATCAAGGAAGGCGACATTGTCCACACCACCGGCAAACTCCTCCAGGTGCCCGTCGGCAAAGCGCTGCTCGGCCGCGTCGTCGACGCCTTGGGAAAACCCCTCGACGGCAAGGGCGACGTCAAGACCGACACTTTTTATCCGGTCGAGAAACTCGCGCCCGGCATCATCGCCCGCAAATCGGTCTCGCAACCGATCCAGACCGGCATCACCGCCATCGACGCGATGATCCCGATCGGCCGCGGCCAGCGCGAGCTCATCATCGGCGACCGCGCCACGGGCAAAACGACCATCGCCATCGACGCCATCATCAACCAGGCCCGCATCAACCGTGAAAACGAGGGCAAGCCCGGCTTCCGGCCCCTTTACAGCATTTATGTCGCCGTCGGCCAGAAAAATGCCAACGTCGCGCGCGTCGTCGACACGCTCAACGCCACCGGGTCCCTCCCCTACACCATCGTCGTCTCCGCCACCGCCTCCGATTCGGCGACCAGCCAGTACCTCGCGCCGTTCGCCGGATGCGCCATGGGCGAATGGTTCATGGATAACGGCATGGACGCCATGATCATCTACGACGATCTCTCCAAGCACGCCGTCGCCTATCGCCAGATATCCCTCATCCTCAAGCGCCCCTCGGGCCGCGAAGCCTATCCCGGCGACGTCTTTTATCTCCACTCGCGCCTGCTGGAACGCGCCGCGCGCCTCGGCGAGAAATACGGCAACGGCTCGCTTACCGCGCTGCCGATCATCGAAACGCAGGCCGGCGACGTCTCCGCCTACATCCCCACCAACGTCATCTCGATCACCGACGGCCAGATTTACCTCGAAACCGACCTCTTCTACCAGGGCATCCGCCCCGCGATTTCGGTCGGGCTCTCCGTCTCGCGCGTCGGCAGCGCCGCGCAGATCAAGGCCATGAAACAGGTCGCCGGCAAGATCAAGGGTGACCTCGCCCAGTACCGCGAACTCGCCGCCTTCGCCCAGTTCGGCTCCGATCTCGACGCCAAGACCCAGGCCAAGCTCGGCCGCGGCGCGCGCGTCGTCGAAGTCTTCAACCAGAAGAATTACCACCCCGTGCCCGTCGAACTCCAGGCCGTCATTCTCTGGGCGGTGCAGAACGATTTCTTCGACAAAATTCCCATCGAAAAGGTCAAGGACTTCCAGACCAAGCTTTCCGATTTCCTCACGACACGGCAGGAGAAAATCCTTGCCGAGCTCCGTGAAAAGAAAGCTTTCGATGAAAGCATCACCTCCCAGTTGAAAGCCTGCGTGACCCAATTTGCCGAAACCTACGCCTAGAAAAGGAAGAAATGTGAAGGAAGAAGGCAGAAGTATCCGACTTCCCCTCCCCTCCTTCTAACTTCATCCTTCACACTTCTTCCTTTTTCACCCCATGGCCAATCTCCGCGACATACGCCGCCGCATCAAGTCGGTCAAAAACACCGCCCAGATCACCAAGGCGATGCAAATGGTGGCCGCCACCAAAATGCGCCGCGCCCAGCAGGCCGCCGTCGTCCTGCGCCCTTACGCCAGCCGCCTCGACGACATGGCCGCGAACATCTACGCGGGCGTCGGCCCGAACGAAGTCAGCCATCCCCTCCTCCAAAAAGGCAATAAAAGCGGAAAGACCGCCGTCCTCGTCCTCACCTCGGAAAAAGGGCTTTGCGGACCGCTCAACACCAACCTCCTGCGCGACGTCCTGCGGGCCGACAACCCCGGCAAGGTCTACATCAGCGTCGGACGCAAGGGCCGCCAGGTCCTCGCCCGGCTGAAAAAAAATCTCCTCGC
This sequence comes from Methylacidiphilales bacterium, assembly GCA_035948935.1. Classification (GTDB taxonomy): domain Bacteria; phylum Verrucomicrobiota; class Verrucomicrobiia; order Methylacidiphilales; family UBA1321; genus JABDGH01. The sequence goes on from DASZIP010000022.1 coordinate 182,759, forward strand.
TGATTTTGAATTGAAAGACAGCCCCACCTTCGCCGAAAGCAAGACGATCAGCCGGTTTCTGCTCCAGAAGTTCGAGGAAAACCAGTTCGACGCGGTCGAAATCTATTACAACCGCTTCGTTAATACGCTTTCGCAAATTCCGACCCGGTTTCCCCTCGTCCCGATCGGCGCCGAAACGCTCGCCGTCGCCAAGGCCCTCGGCGAAGCGAAACACGCCGAACTGATGGAAAAAAAGACCGCCGGCGGCGCGAGTCCGGCCGTCTCCTACAACTTCGAGCCCGACGCCGCCGAATTGTTGCACAAGCTCCTTCCCTATTACGTTCACCTTTCGGTCTACGAGAAAATTCTCGAATCGCGCGCCTCGGAGCACAGCGCCCGGATGGTGGCCATGAAGAACGCCACCGACAACGCCAAGCAACTCGTCCAGGATTTAACCCTGGTGTATAATAAGGCGCGTCAGGCCGCCATCACCAACGAGATCCTTGAAATCTCGTCGGCAGCCGCGATGGTCAATTAGTTTGAAGCTATTCTTCACCCCGGTGCGTCTAATCTTCTATGAAACATCGCGTGATTTATTTCTCCCCGGCGCTCGTTCTGGCGCTTTTCGCGGCACCCCTGGCGGCATGGGCCGATGCCACCCCCGATTTTGACGACGACGCCAAGCCCATCCTGCGCATGCAGCCCGGCTTGCTTGAATACGTTGAATCGCGGTTTGACGTTAAAGATACCGGCAAGGCCAAATATCCGGGCGACGATGACCGCCCTCCGAGCCCGCCCTTCATCTTCCGCGCCCGGCCGATTGGCTCCCACGGCCCTTACAACCTGCGGTTGCTGATTCAACCCGGTCCTCCCGGCCATATTCTGGGCATTGTCGACATGACGAAAGTCCACCTTGCTCCTCCGGCCAACGAGTCTTCGCAACCCGCCGTGGCCAACCAACCCCCACCCCCAACGCAGCCGCCTCCACAAGCACCCGCACCGTCTGCTCCGACCCCTTCTTCGCAACCCTCCGAACCGAGCGCGGATACGCCCTCCGGCCCGATCATGAATTCGGGCGATCAACCTCCGCCTTCGAACGCCCCTGAACCGAGTCTGGCGCCTCCGCCCGACCTTCCGCCCCCCGCCCAATAAGACGCATGTCGGTTTTACTGGCAGTCCGCGCCTTTCCCACCCTATACTTCGCTCCCTTTTCCGATCCAACAATCCTCAAAAAATCACTATGGTTGCAACTGCCACTCCCACGGCCAATGTCGGTAAAATCGTTCAAGTCATCGGGCCGGTCGTCGATGTCGAATTCGCCGACGGCCACCTGCCCGCGCTCTTCAACGCCCTGACGGTCGATTACACCGTGGGCGGCAAGCCGGCCCAGCTCACCCTCGAAGTCCAACAGCACCTCGGCGAAGGCTGGGTCCGCGCCGTGGCCATGTCCCTCGCGGAAGGCCTCAAGCGCGGCAACGAAGTCCACGACACAGGCGCCGCGATCTCCGTCCCGGTGGGCGAAGGCGTGCTCGGCCGGATCTTCAACGTCCTGGGTAATCCGACCGACGAGAAAGGTCCTGTCACATTTTCCAAGCGCTATCCCATCCATCGCCCGGCGCCGACGCTTCTCGATCAGGATACGCGGGCGGAAGTCCTCGAAACGGGCATCAAGGTCATCGACCTGATCTGCCCCTTCACCAAGGGTGGCAAGGTCGGCGCGTTCGGCGGCGCGGGCGTCGGCAAGACCGTCGTCATCATGGAACTCATCAACAACATCGCCAAGGGCCACGGCGGTTATTCCGTTTTTGCCGGGGTCGGCGAGAGGACCCGCGAGGGGAACGATCTCTACCACGAAATGTCCGAATCGGGGGTCATCGACCAGAAGGACCTTTCCAAGTCGAAGGTGGCGCTCGTCTACGGCCAGATGAATGAGCCGCCCGGCGCCCGCATGCGCGTCGCCCTGAGCGCCCTCGCCATGGCTGAGTATTTTCGCGATGAAAAGAACCAGGACGTCCTGCTCTTCATCGACAACATCTTCCGCTTTTCCCAGGCCGGTTCGGAGGTCTCCGCCCTGCTCGGACGCACCCCGAGCGCCGTCGGCTACCAGCCCACGCTCTCCGCCGAAATGGGCCAGCTCCAGGAACGGATCACCTCGACCAAAAACGGCTCGATCACCTCGTTCCAGGCGGTCTACGTTCCGGCGGACGATCTGACCGATCCGGCGCCGGCGAACACCTTCGCGCACCTCGACTCGACCATCGTGCTCGAGCGCTCGATTGCGGAACTCGGCATCTATCCGGCCGTCGATCCCCTCGCCTCGACCTCGAAGGCGCTCACGCCCGAAATCGTCGGCGAGGAGCACTACCAGGTCGCGCGCGGCGTCCAGAAAGTGCTCCAGCGCTACAAGGATTTGCAGGACATCATCAGCATCCTCGGCCTCGACGAGCTTTCGGCCGACGACAAAATCCTCGTGGCGCGCGCGCGCAAAATCCAACGCTTTCTCAGCCAGCCCTTCACCGTGGCGGAAGTCTTCACCGGCACGCCCGGCGTCTACGTCTCGATCAACGACACCGTCCAGGGCTTCAAGGAAATCCTCGACGGCAAACACGACGACGTCGACGAGGGCGACTTCTACATGAAGGGCAACATCGCCGCGATCCGCTCCTGATTTCCACCCGCCATGGCCACGCTCAAGCTCGAGATCATCACGCCCGAAGCCAAAATATTCGAAGGCGACGTCGACAGCGTCCAGTTGCCCGGAGTGGAAGGCGACATGGGCATCCTGCCGCAGCACGAGGCGCTCGTCACCGAGTTGAACGCGGGCGAACTCATCATCGTTCAACAGGGAAAGACCGACGTGCTCGCCATCGGCGAGGGCTTCGCTGAAATCACCGGCACGAGTGTCGGCGTCCTCACCGACGGCGCGGTCCACGAAAAAGAGATCGACGAAAAGGCGGCGGAAATCGCGGTGAAACGGGCCGAGGAACTCCTCAAATCGAGCACGCTCCAAGGCGAGGAACTCGAGGCGACCCAGGCCGCGCTCGCCCGCTCGCTCGCGCAAATCAAGGTCAAACGCCGCCGCCACGGCGGTTGAAGATCGCCTGAAAAAGTCCGCGTGACCTGCGCCGATTTTTCGTGCACGCTTCGGGGACTCAGCCCATGGACCACCGCTTCATCACCACGGCCTTCGATCTGCCCGGCTACAAAATAGCCAGCACCCTCGGACTCGTTCGCGGGATCGTTGTCCGCTCGCGCTCCGTGGTGGGTAATTTTGGCGCCTCGATTCAATCGGTGTTCGGCGGCAACATCACGATTTACACTGATCTTTGCGAACGCGCCCGGCTCGACGCCTACAACCAGATGGCCGAGCACGCCGCCGCCCTCGGCGCCAACGGCGTCATCGGCGTCCGCTACGACGCCACCGAAATGATGCCCGGCATCACCGAAGTCCTCTGCTACGGCACCGCCGTCATCGTCCAGAGCCAGGCTTGAGACGTAACGCGACGACTATTTATTGACCTGCGCGAAAATCGGCTTGGCCCAGTCGTTGACGGGCGTGCGATAGACCTTTTTCAACGCACCATTTTCCGTGCGGAAAAGAAGCACGGGATCGGCATTATCCACCGAATTGTCATAAATGTACGCGCGATCAACCAGCTTGACGGCGACGGTACAATTGGCGATGGATTTGGAGTAGCGGCTAAGAATTTTGGCCGGAGGGACATCATGACCACCCTTCAAACGACGGCGCGAAATGCGATTGACGTTGATGAGGGGACTGTCGGTACAGATAAAAAAGAGGCGGATAAAATAATCAAGATGTTTTGCCTTCCTGACAAATTCGATTTTATCCGGGGCGGAAAAAACGGTTTCAAAAACCAGGCTTCGGCGTTGAGCCAGACCTTCCTCCCGAAGCGCTTCAGCCTTTTGTGCCGCCTTTAAGCTCGCTTGAGGTGAATCCCAATTTCCGAACTCGTTCTGCGCAATATTATCCGGGTTGATGTAAAGACAATGTTCTGTCCAAAAATGGCAGAGCAATTCTTTGGTCGTCGTCGTTTTGCCTGAGCCGTTAGGCCCGGCGATAATCACCAATTCGGGTTTGTCACTCGTCAAAGGGACGTTGCTCACGACTTTGAACCGTAACGAGCGGGAGATTCCGCTACCTTGGCAATTTCACGCCGGGCCATTTCGTTAATTTCAGCGGTTTCGGCCCGCACGGCTTCGCCGACGTAATGCATCAACTCGGCGAGTTGTTCGTCGGTCGGCTCGGTCTCGGTGTCCATGAGATCGAAGATTTTGCGCGGCTCGTCAGGCATGGCTTAATATGCGGCTGAACTGATTCCGAGACAAGCGGAATGGGCGGGGACATAAGTCTCTTTGCGACCCGAATATAAATCGGACGGCAAGGGACTGCCGTCCCTACCCTTGAGAAATCTCACGCCGCCCAGGGGATGAGTCCGGGCAGGCGGGTCGGCGCGATGCGCGGCGCGGGAAAGGCATAGTGACGCAAAATGACTGTGAAGTGAACCTTGGGTTTGGTCGACGACATGAACTCACTCCCGCCTCCGTAGGGAAAGGGAACGTGGTAAAAAATCTGGACCGAATAAATTCCCGGCGGGACGGCCAGGACGTGAGGCCGCGAGTTTTTCGGCAGGCGTTCCTCGCGGAGCACGTCGTGCGTCCGGTGATGCGCGCAATCGAAGAGCCGGTCGTGGCTGGTGAAGCATAACCGGCCGCTGGTCCGCACCCAGCCCGAGGCCGTCGTGCGGCAACCGGAAAGAGCGATGTGGTCGGCGGTGCGGTCGTCCTGCGTCACCACAAACCGGACATTGAGTTCCCTGCCCGGCGCGCCCCAGGCCACGGCGGTGAGCGCCTTCATCTGACCGAAAAGATGCGCCATCATATCGAGGTGATCGACGTCCCTGGCGACAAAGGAGGAGTACGTCTCGACGTCGACGAGGGCGAGATACTCGCGGCCCGAATGGGACAGGACCACGTCACCCCCCACTTGCAGCGTATGGGTGGAATAGGATCGCACCTATTACGATAAACCACGCCGGGGCGTTCGACAACGCCGCGCCCCATTTTTTTGGATTGGCGGTCCTGCGGACGGCAGTATTCTGTAGAGAAGCCGGATGTTTGGAATGGCGAAATAGGCCGATTCAGAGCAACTTCTCTTGTGATTCCCAACCCCCGTTACGATTACGTCATCCTCGGCTCGGGCATTGCCGGGCTGACGTTTGCGCTCAACGTGGCCGAGAAAGGCTCCGTCGCGGTGATCACGAAGAAGAACCGCGCGGAGTCGAACACCAATTACGCGCAGGGCGGCATCGCCTGCGTGACGTCGACCGAAGACACGTTTGACCTTCACGTGCGGGACACGCTGGAGGCGGGCGCGGGTCTGTGCCGCGAAGACGTGGTGCGCGGCATCGTCGAGGAGGGCCCGGCGCGGATCAGGGAACTGATCGAACTCGGCATGTCGTTCACCGAACGCGAAAACGGCAATGGGCACGAGCTCGATCTCGGCAGGGAGGGCGGCCACTCGAAGCGGCGGATCCTTCACGCCAGGGACGTGACGGGCCGGGAAATCGAAACCGCCCTGCTGACGGCGCTGGCGCTGCATCCCAATGTCGAGATGTTCGAGAACCACGCCGCGATCGACCTGATCACGCGGCGCAAGCTCGGCTTCAGTACCGACAACCGCTGCGTCGGCGTTTACGTGCTCGACAACAAGAGCGGCCGCGTGGAGACCGTCGCCGCGCAGCATGTGCTCCTCGCCACCGGCGGCTGCGGCAAGGTCTATCTCTACACCACCAATCCCGACATCGCGACCGGCGACGGCGTGGCCATGGCCTACCGCGCGGGCGTGCCCGTCGCGAACATGGAGTTCGTCCAGTTTCACCCGACCTGCCTGTTTCATCCCAAGGCGAAATCGTTTCTGATCAGCGAGGCGGTGCGCGGCGAGGGCGGCGTGCTGCGCAACGGCGCGGGCAAGGCGTTCATGGAGGGCGTGCATCCGCTCGCGTCGCTCGCGCCCCGGGACATCGTCGCGCGCGCGATCGACGCGGAAATCAAACGAACCGGCGCGGAATGCGTCTATCTCGACATCACGCACCAGAGCCGCGAGTTTTTGCAAAACCGCTTCCCGGCCATTTACACGAAGTGCCTCGAATTCGGGATCGACATGGCCGTCGAGCCGATCCCGGTCGTGCCCGGCGCGCATTACCAATGCGGCGGCGTGGTGACGACGCCCGAGGGCCGGACCGAACTGCCGGGACTGTGGGCCGTGGGCGAAGTCGCGTGCACGGGTCTTCACGGTGCGAACCGCCTGGCGAGCAATTCGCTGCTCGAGGCGCTCGTCGTGGCGCATCGCGCGGCCGGGGCGGTGAAGGCGGAAAAAATGCCGCCGCCGCAGAAGGACATCCCGCCGTGGGAAAGCGGCTCCGCGCAGGACCCCGACGAACTGGTCGTCATCTACCACAACTGGCGCGAAATCCGGCAGTTGATGTGGGATTACGTCGGGATCGTCCGCACGACCAAGCGGCTGCGGCGCGCGGCGAGCCGCCTGCACAGCCTGGGCGAGGAGGTGCGCGACTATTACTGGAATTACAAGATGACCTGCGACCTGGTCGAGTTGCGCAACCTCGTCCTCGTGGCGTCGCTCATCGTCGACAGCGCGCTGAGCCGCCACGAAAGCCGCGGCCTCCACTTCACCCGCGATTATCCCGAGACCGACATAAACGCGCCGCCGGGCGATACCGTGCTGAGGCCAAGGTGAGTTGGTGTAGCGGCGGTCTATGACCGTCGCGAATTCTTGACTGAAAGCGATATCATGCCACGATATCACCGTGCGTACCATCGTCGATATTCCGAAAGAGCAAATTAAAGCTCTGGACAGCTATGCGAAAGCCAAGGGCATGTCGCGCGCCGCCGTGGTACGGGAAGCCGTGGCGACTTATTTGCCGGAAAAGAAAAACAAGAAGCGCGATCTTAATTACTGGCGCAAGCATCCTTCTTTTGGCAGCGAAAAAATGCCCAAAGGTTTCGACTCGGTCGAATATGTCCGCAAACTTCGTGCGGAATGGGATCATCGCGGGTGAAAGCGCTTTTCGATACCAGCATTCTTGTCGAGTGCGTCTACGGAGTCGAGGCGGCTATTCAGGAACTTGCACGATACGAAAAGATATCGATTTCACGAATCGTCTGGATCGAATTTCTCACCGGCGCGAGAACGGCCGATGTCGAGGCTCGAAGAAGATTCGTACTGGATGACTTTGAGTTGCTCGAAGTCGATGAACCCGTGAGCCGGGAAGCAATCCTCATCCGCCAGCGGACACGCCTGAAACTCCCCGACGCCATCATCCTCGCGACGGCGCGCGTGCATGGCCTGCTGTTCGTCACGCGCAATCATCGCGATTTTCCGCGTCGCGAGCCTGATATACGGATTCCTTACTGAGTTCTACACCAACCCCTCGATGCGCAGGCATGCGAACTCGACCGCGAGGTTCGGCTCGCAATTTTGCGCGAGGCCGGCCTGAAGTTCCTCCAGCGCCTTCACCGCGCGAAGCCGTTCCAGTTCGGTCGTCCCTGCAACCGACTCCGAGCGCCGCCAGTACCAGCGTTGCAGTTGCGCGATCGATTCCTGGCGCCCAAGTTGGAATTCGGCCTCGACCAGCGCCTTGGCGACATCCTCCTCCACCTCGCCGGAACTCTCCTTGAGATGCGCCTCCGCCGCCTCGCGGATTCCGGCCCAATGCTCGTGCAGCACCTGGGCGCGACCGTAGGCGCGCAGCACCGCGTTGGGCCGGCGCGCGTACCACGAGGAAATCCACTCGGGTTCGTGGACCGCGCCCGCATCGATGTCCTCGAAGCCGAGATCGAGCCGCAGGCAGCGCGAGATGATCGTGGGCAGCAACATCGCGGGCCGGCCCGAAGTGAGGAGGATGAGCGTGTGCGCGGGCGGTTCCTCGAGCGTCTTGAGAAAAGCGTTGGCCGCGCTCGCACCACCGAGGCACATCCGCTCGGCGTCGAAAATGATCGCGACCTTGAGCGGCGCCATGAAGGGGCGCAGGTAAAGTTCGCGCTCGAGTTCGCGGACTTGCTCGACGGTGATGTGGCGCGATTTCGATTCGGGGCGGACCGGGTGGAAATCGGGATGTTCCTGCGGCGCGCCGCCGAGGACCTGCCCCGCGAGGCCGAGCGCGAGATTTTCCAACGACTCGGCACGGTCGCCCGTCAGCAAATAAGAATGGCCCATCCGCCCCTGCTCGATGCTGGCGGCGAATCGTTGACGGAGTTCTTCAGCGCGGAAGGGCATCGAAGAAAGTTAGAAGGAAGAAGTGAGAAGGAAGAAGTAAAATATTCTCCTAACTTTCCCTCATTCCCAAATAGAGTTTGGCAACGAGGAAAAGGCAAATCGGCGACGGTCATAGACCGCCGCTACATCATAATTTGAAAGCGGCTGAAACTTCCTTCCACACGAGATCGGCGGTCTCCTCGATGGTGCCCTCGGCGGAAACGATTTTGACCCGCTGCGGATACTCCCTGGCGAGTGCGAGGTAACCCTGCCGCACGCGCTCGAAGAAATCGACCGGCTCGGCTTCCATCCGGTCAAACGTCCCCTCCCCGGCGGGACGGACGCGGCGCTGCTGGCGGCGGCGCGCGGCTTCGGGTTCCAGGTCGAGGACGAGGGTGAGTCCGGGCAGATGCGTGCCGACGGCAAAGGCGTTGAGGCGCTCGACAACTTCCCCAGGCAGTTTGCGGCCCGCGCCCTGGTAGACGGTGGTCGAGTCGAGGAAGCGGTCGCAGAGCACCCACACGTCCTGGTCGAGCGCGGGCATGATGACTTTGCGCACGAGTTCGGCGCGGCTGGCGAGAAAAAGGAGTAACTCGGCCTGCGGGGTCATTCCCCTCCCCTCGGGCGCGTGCTTGAGCAGATGGCGGATCGATTCGCCGAGAGGCGTGCCGCCCGGCTCGCGGGTGACGAGGACCTTCCGGCCGAGCTTGCTCAGCCGTTCCGCGAGGCGCTCGATCTGCGTCGATTTGCCGACGGATTCTCCGCCTTCGAGGGAGATGAAATGAGGGAGTAGGGACATGGGTGCGAACTTGGAACTTAGAGCGTAGAACTTGGAACAGAGAACGAAAGGCAGAAATCTGCGGTTCTGCGTTCTCAGCTCTCAGCTCTCAGTTCTACGCTTCTCCCGTCGGCTCCAACTCTTCCGAAGTATCTTCCAGCAGATAATCGAAATCGGTTTTGGAGAGGCTGCCGGTGAAGCCTTCCTCGCCGAGGACGTCCTGCGCGAGCTGCGCCTTGCTCTGCTGAAGCCGCCAGATTTTTTCCTCCACGGTGCCCCGCGTGACGAGCCGGTAGGCGATGACCGTCCGGTCCTGGCCGATCCGGTGCGTGCGGTCGATGGCCTGCGCCTCCACCGCCGGATTCCACCACGGATCGTAGAGGACGACGTAGCTCGCGGAGGTGAGGTTGAGCCCCGTCCCGGCGGCCTTGAGAGAAAGCAAAAACACGGCCGGTTCCTTGCAATCGTGGAAGGCCTGGACGACTTCGCCGCGCTGCGTGGTCTGCCCGGTGAGCATGAAGTAGGGCCGTCTCCTCTCCTCCAGCTCGGCCTTGAGAATCTTGAGCATTTCGACGAACTGCGAGAAAACGAGGACCTTGTGGCCGCCGGCGTAAAGTGGCTCGAGCACCTCGAACAGCGCGGACGTCTTGCCCGAACCGAGGCCCTTTTTGCCCCCGGCCAGCGAGGGATGGCAGCAAATCTGGCGCAGCCGCGTGAGCGCCGCGAGGACGTGCATCCGCGATTGCCCGGCCTGCATGTCGAGTGTCGAAAGCGCCTGGCGGCTCCGCTGCAATTCGGCGAGGTAGAATTTGCGCTGGCCGTCGGTAAGCTCGCAGTCGAGCCGCTCCTCGATCCGGTCGGGCAGGTCCTGCGCGACCTGCTTCTTCAGGCGGCGCAGCATGACGGGGCGCATCCGGCTCGAAAGAAGCGCGCGCGCCGGCTGGGACGCGCCGCGGTCGTACTGCTCGAGAAATTTTCCGCGATCGGGCAGGTAGCCGGCGTGGACGAATTCCATGATGCTCCAGAGATCGAGCAGCCGGTTTTCCAGCGGCGTGCCGGTGAGCGCGAGCTTGTGCTCCGCCTTCAGCGCCTTGGCCGCGCGCGCGACCATCGAATCGGGATTCTTGATGTTCTGTGCCTCGTCCAGAATAATCGCGCGGAAGGAAAATTTTTGCAGCGCGGCAAGATCGCGCCGCAGCAACGCGTAGTTGGTGACGACCAGGTCGTGCCCGGGAATTTCCTGGCGCAGGCTGTGGCGATGTTCCCCCGCGGTGAGCAGCAGGACCTTCTGGCCGGGCGTGAATTGCGCCGCCTCGCGGTTCCAGTTGAAGACGACGCTGGCCGGGCAGATGACGAGGCTCGGCGCCGGGCCTTCCGTTTCGCGGAGATGCTGCAGCCACGCGAGAGCCTGCACGGTTTTGCCAAGGCCCATGTCGTCGGCCAAAAGCGCCCCGAGCTTGAATCGCGAGGCGTAGGCGAGAAAGTGAAGGCCCGTTTTCTGGTAGGGTCGCAGCTCGGCGACGAGGCCCTTCGGCGGCTCGATTTCGGGCAGGCCCTTGAACTCGGCCACCGCCTGGCGCAACTGGCGGATGATCGTGTCGCCTTCGCCATCGACGAGAGTTTCGAGTTTTTTCCACGCCGTCTGCTGCGCGCCCGACATCTGCCACGCGCCAAGCTGCTGCTCGCCCGCCCCGACCTGCACGCCTATTTCCGCAAGGGCGGTCACCGCTTCGGCCATGGCGGCGACTTCCTCCCGTTCCATCCAGGCGCCGTTGGAAAGCTTGATGTAGGGATCATCGTTTTGATGGAGCCGCGCCCAATCGGCCTCGGTCATCGCCAGGGTCTCGTCCTCCCACGCGGCATGGACGCTGAACCAGTCGATGCCGGTCGATTGGATTTTGAGCTTCGGGAAACGGCGGCGCTTGCCGCTGATGAGATGCTGGAAACGGCGGTTGGCGAAGTATTGCCAGTCCGGCGAACGCTCCTTCCAATGCGCCAGCAGCGCGGAAATGCGGGCGGCTTGCAGGATGACCCACCAGCCCGAATTGTCGGGACGTCCGCAAAGCTCGCCCCGCTCCGCCTCAAAGCCGCGCAGCCACGCCAGCGCCGTCGTGGTATCGGCGTCGGCGGGAACGTCGTCCCAGATTTCGACATCATTCCCGGGGCGTCCGCCGAACGAACCGCGTTCGCGCGCCGTTCCGTTCTCGCGAACGATGATTTCCGGCGGCGCGATGTGGACGTAATCGTCCTGGCCGTCCCCGGTCGTGTCCGCATGGGCCGACTGCGTTTTCGTCCAGCCGTCATCGGCCCATTCCCAATGGAGGCCGCCCTCGCGGGCATCGGCCTTCAGACGAATCTGCAGGGCGTCGTCCTCGTCGAGATGAAAGTAAAATTTGATCTGCGAGGGGACCTGGCGCAAATGCACCTTGACCTGCTGCTGAAGATGCGGATACCGGCGCAGAAGAGGCGGGAGAAGATGGCCCGCAGCGGCGACATCCACCGCGCCCACACCGCGCTTGAGCGCCAGCGCCATGAGCGAACGGGGCGGGCGTTCCGTGAGCCGGTAGAAGCAATGCTTCACGCAGACAAGCTCCAGTTCGGGCCGGGGATGGTCCGATTTGGGCGCGAGGAAAAGGCGCGCGTTTTCCAGCGGCTCGCGCAGGCCCGCCGCCGTCACCACTTCAAAGTTAAGATCGAGCCGGGACGCGTTGGAACCGCCGCGTCCGTTTTCCGCTTCCGAGGCGGGATGGAGCTGCGGGACGATCCGCGCGCTCAGGGGGCTGAACTCGACCGGCGCGCCCTCCTCCCAATGGCAGCGTCCGCTCGCCCCCCATTGCGTGAGCCAGGTGAGCAAACTGCGGTTGTCGTTGAGAAAAGGGCTGCTGACGCGGTTCTTGTCGGTCAAAAGCAGGGGCAAAAAATCGCTGAGCCAGCGGAGCAGCACCTGGTCGTCGGCGTTGAAGAGTTCGGGACGGTTGGCCGCCTCGTTGCAAAGGCCCCGCACCTGGAAGAAATTGCGCGAGCCTTCCTTGAGCTTCGGCGAATTGACCCGCAGATCGATCTGGATGCGGGCCTCCAGCGGATCGAAACCCGACTCGATTTTCCAGACGATCCGCAGCTCGCGGCGCGGATGCGCGGGCGTGTCCTCCCGCCCGGACGAAAGCCATTCGAGCAGTTCCCTGCGGAAGGAATCGGCCTCCTCCGCCCGTTCCTGTTGCTCGAAATCGGGACGGTCCAGATAGGGCTGGAGCGACGAGGGAATCTTGCCGTTGTTGCGGCGCGAAATCTCCCGGGCCAGGCGCCACGCGAGCTTCTCGCTGTCCGGCTCGCGGCAGATGGTCGCCCCGATATTGGAATCGAAAAAATCGGGCAGATCGATCTGCGTCTCTTTCAGCAGCGTGCTGAGCTGGGCCAGGCGGTCCCACTCGCTGCGCGCCTGGAAAAGACGGGTGAGCGTCTGGCTTTCAGGACCGGAACGCGCGGGGGAATGGGAAACGGGGCGAGGCGGCATGGACAATCGCTCAGTATGCCCTGTTCGCCGGGATGAGCAATAACCAAAGGTCGATTGGGCGCTTTACAAGTTTTCGGATCGGGGCAAACCTAGGGAGCATGAAACCGTTTATCATCGCCGTCTGCGTGATGTGGTTTGGCTGCGCCGCGACCGCCCAAACCAATCCGCCCGCCAAACCCGCCGAACCGCCATCGGCCACGACACCCGACAACGCGCGCTACCTCAATGATCCGAGCCTGCTGACCGGATGCGAAGCGGAGTTGGCCAGGTTCGTCAACAAGCCATGCGACATTATCTTCATCGGCGATTCCATCACGGCGGGCTGGCTCGGCCCGGGCAGGGATCTCTGGGAAAAAGATTACGCGCCGCGTCACGCGCTCGATTTCGGCATTGGCGGCGACACGACCCAGAACGTCCTCTGGCGGCTCGAGAACATGGACGTCCGGGACTTGAAGCCCAAAGTCGCCGTCGTTCTGATTGGCACGAACAACCTCGCGAACAATCCGCATGAAATCGCCGATGGCATCAAAGCGGTCCTGGCCAACACCCAGGAAGCCTTTCCGGGCGTCAAAATCATCCTCGTCAGCATCATGCCGAACGAGCGGGCGCAGGGCAAAATGATGCAAGTTGATTCGATCATCAGAAGCTACGCCGACAACAGCACCACCTACTATCTTAACCTCGTTCCGTTGATGGCTCCGGTGACGACGACCACCCCCGATGGCCGGACGGAGACGAACTGGAAGGGCCTGGGCCCGGATCGCCTTCATCCCGACGCCTCCGGCTACCAAATCTGGGCCGACGCGATGGAGCCGCTCCTTTCGAAGCTCCTTGCGGGCGGCCAATAATCACCCCGGCGACAACTCCTGCCCCTTGGCGGTGTCCTTGACTTTCCAGCCAAGCGCTTCGATGGCTTTGCGCAGCTCGTCGCTCCTGGCAAAATTCTTTGCCTGTCGCACGGCAGCGCGTTGATCAAGGAGCGCCTGCACTTCGGCGGGGATGGAGACCACCGCGTCGCCAAGGCCGAGGATGGAGTCGAGTCGTTTCCAAAAAGTCTCATATTTCAACGCGTCCGATTGCAAAACTCTTCCAGAATCCAAGGAGCCGTTCGAAAGACGAATTAGAAGGAACAACTTTCCAAGAGCTTCATTAACATTAAGATCGTTGGCGAACGCAGCAAACACTTCCTCCATCAACTGCTCGTTAATATTCACTTCTAAAGTCATAGGCACCTTCGCAGCACTCTCAGGTTCACTGACGGCGCGATCCCGAATCCGCTTCCTCCACTCATCGATCCGCGAAAGGGCCGTCTTCGCGTCGTCCATCCCCTGCCAGGTGAAGTTCAGGTTCTTCGCGTAATTCGCGCCCGAAAGAAGCGCATACCGCAGCTCACGCCCCGTATAGCCACGCGCCAGCACATCCCGCACCGTGTACATATTCCCAAGCGACTTCGACATCTTCTGGCCGTCGACCAGCAGATGCTCGACGTGGAACCAGTGCCCGACAAACCTCTTCCCCGTCGCGGCTTCGCTCTGCGCAATCTCGTTTTCGTGGTGCGGAAAGCGCAGGTCCGTGCCGCCGCCGTGGATGTCGATCTGCTCGCCCAGATGCTCCATGCTCAGCGCCGAACATTCGATGTGCCAGCCGGGCCGTCCCCTGCCCCACGGCGAATCCCAACCGACGTCGCCGTCGGCCGGTGTCCATTTTTTCCATAGGACGAAATCGCCGACGCCCTCCTTCTCGTATTCGTCCTGGTTGACCCGCGCGCCCGTCATCAAGCCTGCCAGATCGAGATGGCACAGGCAGCCGTACTTCGGAAACGAGGCGATGCGGAAATAGACCGAGCCGTCGTCGGAAACATAGGCCGATTTCCCGTCGATCAGCTTTTGGATCAGCGCGATCATCGCCGGGACATGGTCCGTCGCGTTCGGCGTCCGATCGGGGATTTCGATGTTCAGCACCTTCGCATCTTCGAGGAAGGCCCGCCGGTAGATCGCGGTGAATTCCTTCAACGGCAGGTTCTTCTCGCGAGCGCCGCGGATTGTCTTGTCGTCAACGTCGGTGAACTGCATGACGTGATCGACCGCGTAGCCGAAATGCCTCAGCGCACGGCGCAGGAGATCGACCGCGACGTAGGTCCGGAAATTGCCGATGTGCCCGTAGTTATAGATCGTCGGCCCGCAGACGTAGAGGCTGACGCGGGGCGGGCCGAGCGGCTGGAGCGGCTCGACCGCGCGCGTCATCGAATTGTAAAGCTGGAAAGTCGGGCGGGACATGGCGGGATCAGCTTGTGGAATGAAACATCATGGGTAACGACGGATGAAACGCAACCAGAGAAATGGCAAAACGCAAACATGGACGACTTCCCGCAAAATCAGAGGATGAGGAAGATCACCGTGCCATTGAGCGGGTGAAGAAAAGGAACTCGGAAAAACCGAGCATCCCCTGGGAAGCGGTCAAAAAACGGCTCGGCCTCAAGTTCGATTAATCCGGCAGCATCACGCACGCCACGGCCATCGCCGCGATCCCCTCGCCGCGGCCGGCGAAGCCGAGTTTCTCATTCGTCGTCGCCTTGAGGTTGACTTGCGCCGTGGCAATGCCCAGCGCCGGGGCGATCATCGCCTTCATTTTTTCCAGGTACGGCGCGATCCTGGGCGCTTCGGCAATGACCGAGGCGTCGACGTTTTCCAGCACCGCTCCGCGCTCCGCGAGAAGGCCCCGGATTTGTTCGAGAAAGACGAGGCTGCTCACGCCCCGCCACCGTTCATCGGTGTTGGGAAAGTGATGGCCGATGTCTCCCGCGCCGAGCGCGCCGAGCACCGCGTCGGCCAGCGCGTGGATGAGCACGTCGGCATCCGAGTGCCCTTCGAGGCCCTTGTCGTGCGTCAATTCGACGCCCCCCAGAAAAAGTTTGCGGCCCTCGACGAGGGGGTGGACGTCATAGCCAATGCCAACGCGATTCATAGGAACCATCTACCATTCCTGCGGAAGGCAGTAAATACCGATCCCACCGCCGGCCGCAGTTTCGCGGCACGTGGACGGATCACTGCGATCCCTGCAGCAGCTTTTCCAGGCGGGCGTCCTTGGCGATGCCGAGTTCCAACGCGCGGTTATATTCGCGACGGGCCAGTTCGAGCGACGGCGGTTTCGAGGTGGCATAGACCAGTGCGAGGTTAAAGTGGGCGTCGCCGAAATTGGGATCGATCTCGATCGCCTTGCGGAATTCCTTCTCCGAAGCCTCCTCCCACCCCTTTTGCGATTCGGCGCAACCGAGGTAATTGTGGGTCTTCGCATCGTTGGGATCGAGCGCCTGCGCCGAGTTCAGCGCGTCGATGGCATTTTCGTACTGCTGCAACTGGTAGTAGACGATGCCCAGGTTCGAGTAGGAAAAAGCGTCGGTCGGCGAGAGCTTGACGGCCTGCTGAAGCGCCTTGAGCGCGTCGTCATATTTCCCCTGCTGGAAACGGACCACGCCCAGGTTGCTCCACGCATAGAGCGATTCCGGGTATTTATCGATAATGGTTTGGTACTTCGCCGCCGACTCGTCGTATTTCTGATCCTTGAAAAGGTCCGCCGCGTCCTGGGCCGTCTCGCGCATGTCGTCGGGAAGACGCGCCTTGGTCGAATATTGGTCGGGATCGTCCTGCTTCGGCGCGTTGGCGCCGTTGTCGATCGTGGTCTCCGTATAAGTCGTCGTGCCCGGCGAAACATGGGACGTGGTCGGGGGCGCAGGCGGCGCGGTCGGTGAGGTTGGAGGCGTCGGCGCGCTCGCGGTCGTCGAAGGCGCCGTGGGCGGAAGGGGAACGTTCGGATCGACGACATTGGTCTGCGCCGGCGCACTCGGCGGAGTCGCCGATGCCACCGTATTCGTCGTGGAAGGATCGGACACGCCATCACCGGTCGTTGTCTGATCATTCATGACGACGACAACGGGCGGCGGATTCGTGGTGCCATCCGTCGCCGCAGCCACGCTGTTGGTCACGGGCGGGGTGACCGACGCCCCGTTCGTGTCGGGAACGGACGACCCCGGCATGGCGGGCGGATTGGTCGTCGTCGGCCCGGTTGACGCCGAATTCCCCGAGCCGGGAAGAGTCGCGACAAAGCTACCGCCGCCCGCGGGTTGCGTGACGTCGGGTCCCGGCACCTTCAAACTGGCCAGCAGCGCACGTTCCTGATCGTTGGTCGGAGGCGTCATCGGCGAACCGAGAATATCGAGCTGCTCCTGCAGGACCTTCGATTTGAGCTTCAGATTGTCGAATTCCTCCTGGGCCAGGCGCTTGGCCATGTCGCGATGCGCCTGTTCCTGAAGTTCCCGCGTCAGGATGTCGCGCATGATCTCGTTCTCGCGCTTGAGCGTCTCATACTCGGGACTGCCGGTGCCGGCGGCGGCCAGCTTTTGGTTCGCGGCGACCAGATCGGCGTTCGCCTGGTCGAGTTGCTGCTTCAAGGTCGTGGTCGTATCCTGGAGCGCCTTGTTGGCTTCCTGCGAGGCGTTGTATTGGTCCTGAAGATTTTTCAGTTGGGCCTGCGCCATCGCGAGCTTCGATTTCGGATCGGTCTTGAACGCGTCGATTTCCTGTTCCGCGTCGGCCAGCTTCTCGGTCAGCGCCTTGTTATCGCTCAGAAGCTTGCCCATCCGATCATCGACCGACTGCTGGCTCTTCACCGCCGCAAGCTGGGCATTAACAGTCTGAAGCTGGGTCTGATAGGTTTCGAGTTGGGCCTGCGATTCCCTCAGCTTGTCCTTCGTGATCCGTAAATCGTCCTGGACCGCCTGCAACTGAAGTCTCAGCGCGGCCACCTCATCCGAACTCGGAGCGCTCGGCGGGACGACGGGAGGAAGCGTCGTCGGGCCGGTCGGATTCGAAGCCGGAGGGGGTTGCGCCTCCGCCTCCGGCTCCAACTCGATGATCTTCGCTTTGCAATCGTCCATCCGTTTGGCGACGAGCGCCGCCTCCCAATTCGGGTCCTCCTCGTGGATGCTCTGGAATTTGGCATAGCAATCCTTGTAATCGTCCAGGGCGCCCCGGAAATCACCCTGTTTTTCAAGGTTCTCCGCATCGTGCAGCTTCACCCAAATATCGAGATACCTCTGCTGGAGGGTCTGCTCCGCGTGGGCGAGAGACAATGGGACTGTCAAAATCGAAGCCAGAATAACCGTCAAATGTACACGCCAACGCATGTGGTTAGATTTAATTTGTTTTATGATAAAAAGTCAAGCATCTATTAGATTACAAGTAACCTAGGCAATAATGCCCGGAAACAGAACCCCCAGAACCGAGGCCCTACCGCGCGCCGCCATTCAGACTAAAAGGAGGCGTCGAATTCCTCTTCCAATCGTCGATCCCTCTGAACTCATTCCTTCTTTGACCCCGAACTTGAAGAATCCGTTCATTACCGTTGCAAGTCAACCTCTTCCGCAATCGCCTCCACGCCCTCATCGGTGCCGCTGCTTAAGGGCTTTGACCGCATCGGCCACCCGCCAGCCGCTTTTTTCCAAAGCCGTTTGCGCCCCCGCGTCATCGCTTCGGGTCAGGGCCCGGACCAGCCGCACAGCGCGGGCGCGGAGCTTGTCGTTGGTCGCCTGGACGTTGATCATGAGATTGTCCCGCACGCGACCCAACCGCACCATCGCGATCGTGCTAAGCATATTCAAGACGAGCTTCGTCGCCGTGCCCGCCTTCAACCGGGTCGAGCCGGTCACGATTTCAGGCCCCGTGGGAAGATCGATCTCGACCCCGACCGGCACGCGGATCGACCGCTTCGGATTGCAGGTGAGCAGGATCGTCCCCGCGCCCACGCCGCGTGCGTAATCGAGCGCCCCAAGCACAAACGGCGTCTGGCCGCTTGCCGCGATGCCGCACACCACATCGCGCTTTGTCAGCCCGCGCGAGAAAAGTTCCGCCGCGCCGGTGTCGCGCGCGTCCTCGGCCCCCTCCTGGCTCTTGAAAACCGCCGCCGCGCCGCCCGCGATGATCGCCTGCACCTGCTCCGGCGGAGCGTTGAAGGTCGGCGGCATCTCGCTCGCATCGACCACGCCGAGCCGCCCGCTCGTCCCCGCCCCGACATAAAAGAGGCGTCCGCCGGCGGAAAGCCTCTTCGCGACCAGCGCAGCGGCCCGGGCGATTTCGTTGCGCTGCGCGGCGAGCGCCTTTTGCACATGGCGTTCCTCCCTGATGAAAAGATCGACCAGGCCCGGAATCGAACGGTTGTCCAATCCGCGCGACCGGGGATTCCGCTGTTCGGTCGACGCCAACGCAAAAGCCGCTATCCGGGCGGGATCGGATAGCCGGCGCAGGCCCTGCGCCGGTCCGTCGCGCGGCGCGCGACGGCTACCTTTCGAATCGACATCATCCGGCAATTTTTCGAGTCCCGCCAGCCGCGCTGCGCCAAAGACGCCCGGTTCTTCGAGCAAAAACAAAGTCGCGCCGGGTCGGACACGCCGCAACGCCGCTTTAAAGCGGCGCACGTAGTCGGGTTGATTCTTGAACAAGCCGCCGGTCAGCGCGACTCGTGCGTGCAATAAATTCAGCCGCCGCGTCACATATTGAACGCGATCCGCCAGTTCCGAAGCGCCTTGATCAAGCACCAGGGACGCAATGCGGTCCCCTTTCTTCGCGGCGCTGAAAACGCAGCGCGCCCAGCCCGCGACGGTCGTCTTGCCTGTGTCCCTCAATAGAAACGGCACCAATTCCTCCAACGAATCTTTGCCAGCCGCAGCGAGAAATTCCCTGCCAAGCACATCGACCTTTTTCGTCGCATCATAGGTGGTGTAGACACACTGGAGACCGAGCCGCGCAATGTCATAGGCGCTGCCTCCGTCGGAAAAGAGATGGCCCCAGCCACCCGCTTTTTCGATGGGATCACGCGCCGATTTCTGCCCCGCGACGTTCGATCCCGTCCCCGCGATGACCACAATCCCCGGCCCGTCGCCAAACGCCGCCGCCAGTACCGACCGCGTGTCCTCCATCACCCGAACCACCCTCGCCTTCGGCCAGATGCGGCGGACGATTTTTCCGACGCGGACTTTCTCCGCGGCAAGCTGGCAGCCGGCGAATGCACCGCCGATCGCCTCGACGCCCGTACCCGCAGCGCGGCGGATCGCGCGGAGCAATCTTTCCAGCCCCGCATCGGTCAGCAAAAGCGTATTGCCCGGTCCCGCCGCGCCCTGGGCGAGAATTTTTCCCTGTCGCGTCAGCAATGCCCAGGTCGTCTTCGTCCCCCCGCCCTCGATACCGAGGATCCCCGCCGCTTTTTTTCTTCCAGCCATCGGAACACTATTACCTATCCTCCTGCGGAGGGCAGTATTTTCTTTGCGGAACTCATCGGACTCATTGGCCCTGTTCGAAGTCAGAGGAGAACCTTGTCCCTTACGAGTTTCCTTTTTGGCCGTTTTCGGCCGCAAATGACAAAAGGGAAACGAAGGGGCCAGCGTAAAAATGCCTGCTTCATATCGCTTCGCTTCCTGTTTCGTCTCGAAGTTTCGAGACGAAACCCGGACAACAAGTTGTCCGGGCCACCCGAGCAAGGCGCCGCCGCCCGGCGTACGGCGGCTACCCGGGACCACCTTTTTCCTTCTACGTTCTACGTTCTGCGCTCTACCTTTTCCCATGCCCGTCATCTTCGGTCTCGACCCCTCCCTGCGCAGCACCGGCTATGGCATCATCGAAGTCGAGGGCCGCACGATCCGCGCGCTCGCCTATGGCGTGATCAAAAATCCCGACACGCTCGTGCCATCGCGCTGCCTCGTCGCGATCCATCAAAAGATCACCGATCTTCTCCAGCAGTACAAACCCGATGCCGCCGCCGTCGAGGGCATCATCTATCTCCAGAATTATCAGACCGCCATCACCCTTGGTTCCGCGCGCGGGGCCGCGTTGCTCGCCATGGCCGAGGCCGGGCTGCCGATTTACGAATACGCGCCGCGCCGCGTCAAGGCCGCCGCCACGGGCCGGGGTGGAGCGCAAAAGGCGCAGGTCGGCTTCATGATGCGCGCGCTGCTGGGCCTCACGGAAAATCCACCGCCCGACGCCGCCGACGCGCTGGCGATCGCGCTGACTCACGCGCAGAACACCGGCATCCGTTCCAAGCCGAAGGAGATTTGAGGGGTTTTATGTAGCGACGGTCCGCTACAACTGCAACCCTACTTCTTCACATTCATCCCCATCAGAAACTCGATATTGTTCTCCGTTTTCCTGATTTTTTCGAGGAGCAGGTTCATCGCCTCAACGGGCGATTCCTCCGAGAGAATTTTCCGCAGCGCGTGGATCCGCGGCAGTTCGTCCTTGTGATAAAGGAGCTCCTCCTTGCGCGTGCCGGAGCGCGAAATGTTGAACGCCGGGAAAATCCGCTGGTCGGAGAGATTCCGGTCGAGGTTCACCTCCATGTTGCCGGTGCCCTTGAACTCCTCGAAGATCACGTCGTCCATCCGGCTGCCCGTTTCGATCAGCGCCGTCGCGATGATCGTCAGGCTCCCGCCCTCCTGGATATTCCGCGCCGCGCCGAAAAAGCGCTTCGGTTTTTGCAGCGCGTTCGACTCGACGCCGCCGCTCATGATCTTCCCGCTGCTCGGCTGCATCGTGTTGTAGGCGCGCGCCAGCCGCGTGATGCTGTCGAGCAGTATGACCACGTCGACCTTGTTTTCCACCAGCCGCTTCGCCCGTTCGGTCACCGTCTCGGCCAGCGCGACGTGGCGCTCGCAGGTCTCGTCGAAAGTCGACGCCACCACCTCGCCCTTCACCGTCCGCAGCATGTCGGTCACTTCCTCGGGCCGCTCGTCGATCAGCAACATGATCAGGTACGCGCCCGGATTGTTCTCCATGATCGCGTTGGCGACTTTTTGAAGCAGGATCGTCTTGCCGGTTCGGGGCGGCGCGACTATGAGGCCGCGCTGGCCGAAGCCGAGCGGGCAGATCAGGTCCATCGCGCGCATCGAGACGTCGCCCTTTTTGCCCTCGAGAAAAATCCGCCGGTTCGGGAACGTCGGCGTGAGCATGTCGAAGACCGGACGCACGCGCCCCTCCTCGGCCTCCTTCCCCTCGATCTTGTCGACGCGCGCCAGCGCGAAATAACGCTCCTTCTCCTTTGGCGCGCGGATCGGACCGTACAGCGCGTCCCCCTTGCGCAGCCCGAACCGGCGCACCTGCGACGGCGATACGTAAAGATCCTCCGGGCAGGTCATGTAGTTGAAGCGCGGCGAGCGCAAAAAGCCGTAGCCTTCCGGTGACAAGTCGAGCACCCCGCCGCCGTTTGCCGTGCCGTTCTTCGTGGCGTTCCGCTTCAGGATTTCACAAATCAAATCGTGCTTCTTCAGCGCGGCGGCGTTCTCGATTTCGTATTCCTTCTTCGCGTAAATTTTGAGATCGCGGGTCGCCCTCGCCTGGAGCTGCTCCACTTCGAGATGAGGCCCCGGCGGAAGCGGCGGCGATGCTTCGACTGGAGCAACCCCCGCTCGACTCTCGCCCGGCGCACCCTGGACCGCGTTCGGCGAACCGGTGACCATCCCCGGTCTCCCGGAAATCTCCGCCGGCTTCGCGCCGGGCACGGGCAGATCGGGCTCGTCGGCGGGCAGGCCTTCCATCCCGCGCGGCTTGTTATGGTGACCCCGGCGAAAAGGCCGGTTATTTTGAGAACGACGCATCCTCATGGTGAGAGATCAACAACCTGATCGAGTTGAAAAAGCAGCGCGGCCGGCGTCCCCTCGCCCCAAAAGGCGATCGACGAACGGCCCATTTTTTCCGCGACGGGCATCTGGCTCGCCAGGCGCTGGGCGGCTTCCGTCTCCGAAAGACCGCGCGCCTTCAGCCGGTTCATCTGCGTAGCGCGGGACGCGCCGACGCACCAAACGGCGGAAAACATCTGTTCGAGTTCGCACTCGAAAAGCAGCGGAATCATGACGGCCAAGGAATGTGTGGGATGGGTTCGAGCCCGCTCCTCGCGTTCGTGTTGCCAGACGGATCGGATGGCGGGGTGGGTGATTTCGTTCAGTTTTGCCCGCAGCAGCGGGTCGGCAAAAACGAGTCTACCCAAGACCTTTCGGTCAATCGACTGGTCTGGTTGTAGAATGGAAGGGCCGAAAGCGTCAATCACATTTTTGTAGGCCTCCTCCCCAGGCCGCATCACTTGGTGCGCGATCCGGTCCGTATCGATCACATGCCAGCCCCGCGCGCGGAGGCCTTCGGCCAGCGTCGATTTACCGCAGGTGATGCCGCCGGTGAGGGCGATGGATAGAGGAAAGCTCACCACGTTTCAGGTCAGGAGTTCCAGGCCCGCTGCGCTGGCCGCGCGAGCTAGAGCCTTATCCATCGTCGCCAGCATCGAGCCCTGACGGATGGCGAGTTCGAGATAAGCGGCATCATAAATCGTGAGTGTGTACTGCCTGGCGAGCGCCGTGGTCTCACCCTCGCATCGAGAAGCAGTCTGTTCGTCCACCTCTATCGGAAAGGCCCTAATGAAATGAAAGGCTTCCGAAATCTCCGCTCGCGAAAAGCGTTTTCTACGCTCTGCCATCAGAAGTCCGTTCGCAACTTCGAGCCACCAATGACTCGGCACATAAAGAAAAGGATGTTTTTCGAGAGCTTCAATCACTCTCGTCGTAAAAGCAGAATGCTCATCTTTCAGCACAACGCCAAGCATTGTAGAACCATCCACGACTAGAGTTTTCAAATGCGTCGGCCAGCTTGGACTAAATCGCGGGTTGTTTCTCCCTTGGGCAATACATGGCATTCACGAAAAGCCCGCAAACGATTGAAGAACTCCTTGTCCGGCCAAGATGCCTCCATAGGCACCAACTTTGCAATCGGACGTTCCCGCTTGGTGATGACAATTTCGCTTCCCGTAGCAACCTCTTTTAGGAGGGACGCCAGATGCGTTTTGGCCTCGTAGGCACCAACGGTTTTAACTTTGGGTGCAATCATAATTTTCAATCTAACTGGTCTATAGACCGGTCTGATTGTAAAACGGAAGGATCGTGGAAACAATCAAAAAATGCGACGGTCATAGACCGCCGCTACATTAAAGCTTCGCAACCTGGACGGAAAGAATGCCCGGATCGGCCTCGATCTCCTTGATGAGTTCCGCGCTCGGGGTGCTGTCGAGGTTGAGCACGCTCAGCGCCTTGCCTCCGGTTTCGCCGCGGCTCAGCGACATGCTCGCAATGTTGATCTGCTGTTTTGCCAGCAGGGTCCCGATCCAGCCGACCATGCCGGGACGGTCCTGGTTTTCGACGATGAGCAGAATGCCCTCGGGACTCGCCTCGAGATTGTGCCCGTTGAGCCGCACGATCCGCGGATGCACCCCGTAGAGCGTCGCTCCGACTTCGTAGCGCAGGTCGCCCTTCGTCGCTTCGACCGTGATCAGGTCGGTGAATTCGCCCCCTTCCGAGCTCTTCGTTTCCATCACCTTCAGCCCGAGATTCTGCGCCGCCTTCGGCGCGTTCACCTCGTTCACCGCGACTTCCGCGCACTGGAAAAGCAGCCCCTTCAGCACCGACCGCGTGATCGGCACCGTCTCCGTTTCGCTCACCTTCCCGGTGTAGCCGATCGTCAGCGTCTCGAACCGGTGTGGCGCGATCTGCGCCAGGAGCCGCCCGAGCTTTTCGCCCAGGCCCAGGTAAGGCCGGATCAGCGACAGCGTCCGCAGGTCGACGTTCGGCACGTTCACCGCATTGTTGATGATCCCGTTCAGCAGAAATTCCGAAACGGCCTGCGCGATTTCGACGCCCACGCTTTCCTGCGCTTCCGACGTCGACGCGCCGAGATGCGGCGTCAGCACCACGTTCGGCAGCGGGCGGAACGGAAGATCGTCCGCCGGCGGTTCCTTCTCATAAACGTCGAGCGCCGCCCCGCCGACCTGCCCGCTTTGCAGCGCCGCCAGCAGCGCGGCCTCCTCGACCAGCCCGCCCCGCGCGCAATTCACAATCCGCACGCCGGGCTTGCATTGCGCCAATGTCGCCGCATTGAGAATGTTCTTCGTTTCCGCGGTCAGCGGCATGTGGACCGTGATGAAATCGGCCCGCGTCAGCAGCGCGGCAAGATCGTCCGCGAGTTCCACCTGAAGGCTCCGCGCCCGGCTCTGCACCAGGTAGGGATCGAACGCGATCACGTTCATGCCGAAGGCGATCGCCCGCCGCGCCACCTCGCCCCCGATCCGCCCCATGCCGATAATGCCAAGCGTCTTTCCGCAAAGCTCCGTCCCCTCGAACGATTTCCGGTCCCACTTGCCCGCCACCATCGACGCGTGGGCCTGCGGAATCTTCCGCGCCAGCGAAAGCAGCAGCGAAAAGGTATGCTCCGCCGTCGAGATCGTGTTGCCGCCCGGCGTGTTCATCACCACGATGCCGCGCTCCGTTGCCGCCTCGACGTTCACGTTGTCGACGCCGACCCCGGCCCGTCCGATCACCTTCAGCCGCTTCGCCGCCGCGAGTGCCTTCGCCGTCACTTTCGTCTGGCTCCGCACGATCAGCGCGTCAAGGTCGCCGATCCGCGCGATCAGCTCGTCCTCCTTGAGACCCCCGCTCGTCTCGACTTGGAAATGGGGGCTCTCGGCGAGGAGAGCGATGCCTTTGGGTGAAACGCCGTCAGCGGCCAGTATGCGATAAGTTGTCACCCGCCGACTCTCCCGAAACAAACGCGAAATGTCAAACTTGAGTCGCGAATGACCCGCCCCTGATTCCTTTGTTGCCGAAATATCCGCCCGATTGTCCGTTCTCAAGCTGGCTTTGAATCCCAAAACGGCTATAATCAATCCTCTGCGGAGTTAGCTTAGCGGTAGAGCAGGTCCTTTACACGGACAAGGTCGTGGGTTCGATCCCCTCACTCCGCACCATGTTGCCAACGATCTGTATTTTCATGTTGAAAAATCATCCACCGCTTTGGGCGGCCTTGGCGCTCTCCGTCCTGGGAACAGCCCAAGGTTCGGATATATCGGCGGCTTTCATTGCGGCGGCGGACAAACAATACGGCGAAGAGGGTCGCCATGCGGCGGAATTCCTGATGGCCAATGCCCCGGCGGGCGACGAGGCGACACTTTCCAAAACATTTTTGACCGACAATTTGGCCCTGGCCTTGGAAGCCCGTGCGCGCTTCCTGTGGGCGAAAGCCGTGCCGGAGGACATTTTTCTGAACGATGTGCTGCCCTACGCTTCCTTGGACGAAAAACGCGATCCATGGCGGCGGCAATTGCTCGACGTTGCGACCCCTCTGGTCAAGGACTCTCATACCGCCAGCGAAGCCGTCCAGGCGCTCAACCGGGACCTTTTCAAAAAACTCAATGTTCATTACAGCACCGATCGTGAAAGCGCGAATCAAAGCCCCGCGCAATCCATCGCTTCGGGCAAGGCCTCCTGCACGGGCCTCTCCATTTTATTGGTGGATGCCTGCCGGTCCGTCGGCATTCCGGCGCGAATTGCCGGCCTGTCGCAGTGGACGGATAAGCCGGGCAATCACACCTGGGTTGAAATCTGGGATGGCGGCTGGCATTTCACGGGCGCGTCTGAATATTCGTCCGAAGGACTGGATCACACATGGTTTGCCGATGAAATCGCCCACGCTCGCAACGTGCAGACCATTTATGCCGCATCCTGGAAACAAACCGGCTCGCATTTCCCCCTCGTGTGGAATCCAGCCAATACCTCTATTCCCGCCATCGTTGTCACGAGCCAATACAAGCAACCGGTCGGGAATGTTGGCAAGGCCTTGCTCCATGTGCAGCTTTTCGACAAACCGGATGGCAAGCGCCTCGAAGCTCCTGTCGAATGGATATCGGCCTCGGGTATGATCCTGGCTTCCGCAACGACGAAGACCGATGCTGCCGATCTGAACAACATGGCCGAACTGGCGGCCGCTTCTCCCGGCAGCGGCAGCTTCCTGCGGGTGCGCCAGGGGGCTGAATGGCGTGAATGGCCGGTTGCGCTCTCCGGCGACGATGACCGCATCCTCAAGCTTCATTGGCGGGAGGGTGCCCCTTCGGATCGAGTGGTTCCCATCATGAAGGCGTGGCTCGCCCAACCGGTTGCGAAGCGAGGCCCTGAACCCGACCTCTCCCTCTCCGCGAGTGAGGCCGCAAAAATACTCGACTTGCTCTGGGCCGAACGCAGGGCGACGGTCGCCCGCGACGAACAGGACGAAATGGCCGCAAAGGAAATTCATTGGGGCGACAAGAAAATGCCCTGGCTTGAACGGACTTTTGGCGCGGTGCCTTCCACGGGGCGCAGCTTATGGATCTCTTTGCACGGCGGCGGCGGCGCCCCGCCCGAGCTAAATGATGAGCAGTGGCACAATCAAATCGGCCTCTACGAACCGCCCGAGGGCATAGTTGTTGCGCCGCGCGCGCCGACCAATACCTGGAACCTCTGGCACCAAAGTCATATCGACCCGATGCTCGACCGGCTGATTGCCGGCATGGTAAGCACCCGAGGGGTCGACCCGAACAAAGTCTACCTGCTCGGCTATTCGGCGGGTGGCGACGGCGTCTATCAGATCGGCCCCCGCATGGCGGATCGCTGGGCTGCGGCCTCCATGATGGCGGGTCATCCCAATGACGCCCGCCCGGAATCGCTGCGCAACCTGCCCTTCTTTATTTTTGTCGGCGGTGCCGATAGTGCCTACAACCGCAACCAGGTCGCCGCCGCCTGGGGCGCTCAGCTCGACGCTTTGGCCGCTGCCGATCCGGGCGGCTACCCTCACAAAACCACGATTTACCCCGGCCTTCCCCACTGGATGAACCGGCGCGATGCTGAAGTTCTACCCTGGATGGCGGCGTCAACGCGCAATCCCTGGCCCAAAAAAGTGGTATGGCTTCAAAATGAGGTGACCCATAACCGCTTCTACTGGTTGGAGCTGCCGCCCGGAATCGCCCAAAAGGGGCAACTCATTCGCGCCGGCGTGCAAGGACAAATCATCTCGCTGGAAAGCCCCAATGTGCACAACGTGATCCTGCGCCTCTCCGACGCGCTGATAAATTTAGATCAGCCCGTGACGGTCGTGGCGGCCGGAAAAACCGTTTTTTCAGGCCTCGTATCCCGATCCGCCGCCCTGCTCTCCCAATCTTTGGAGGATCGCGCCGACCCGTTCAGCGCCGCCTGCGCACAGCTCAAGGTTAACTGGTAACCACTGCTACCATGAATGCCTCACCAATCTCCTACTCGCTCTGGACCATATTGGGAGGCTCAATCTCCTTCTGGAATGGAAAACTTATCGGCAATTCTACAGATCCCCGACCATTTTGTTTCCCAATGCGCCTGTCCCCCGCTATTGCGTTCATTCAAAAATGAAGTTTCTCATTCACCCCTTATCACTTGCCCTGGTCATGTCGACCTGGTGCGCCGTTTCGGTAAACGCAAATGTATCCCTGGGGGATGATCGCAAAAACGGCCGGCCTGTGGCTCTGCTGCCGACTCCGTGGACGGAAGAAGCGGAAGAGGCTGTGGTTCCGCTTCCTGAATATCCGAGGCCGCAGATGACCCGGCCCGACTGGCTCAACCTGAACGGGACATGGGATTATATGGGCGGTGCCAATTGTGTCGGCACGGAAAATCCTCCCGATACGCCCCCTGATTTTCCCGAGACCTTGGAACACATTAAAGTGCCCTTTCCGGCGGAGTCCTATCTTTCGGGAATCATGCGCAAACAAGAGGTGAATTTATGGTATCGTCGCACTTTCAGTATTCCGCAAGTGTGGCGAGGAAAACATATCCTGCTCCATTTTGGAGCGGTGGCGGCGCAGGCCGCGGTTTATGTGAACAATCGCCAGGTTGGAACGCACCTCGGCAGCTACGAGGCGTTCGACTTCGATATCACGAATTTCATCACGAGCGGCCCCAATGTGCTGGTCGTCGGCGCTTGGGATCCCAACGATGGCAAACGGTCTTGCGGCAAGAATTGCGTTTCCCACGGCGATTTCACCTTTAGTTCCGGCATCTGGCAGACGGTCTGGCTTGAACCCGTACGCGAAACGTATATTACCGATCTGGTAATTACGCCCGATTTAGACCGGTCATCCGTCAGGATTTTGGCGCACACTTCCTCGGGTGAGGGTGGGATTGGTGCAACCGTCATTGGCGGCGACATGAACATAAACGTCGTTGGACAGCACGCGAATACAGAATTCGAGATCCCGCTTCCTCGAGCTCATTTGTGGTCGCCAAACGATCCCTTTCTATACGGCCTGAAAATTCAACTTAAGGATGAACGGGGGTACGTCGTGGACGCGGTCGGCAGTTATTTTGGCATGCGCTCCGTAAGTCTCGGTATCGTGAACGGGCAGCTTCATCCCCTGCTTAACGGGAAATTTGTTTTCCAGCTTGGACCGTTGGACCAAGGCAATTGGCCCGATGGCATCTACACCGCGCCCACCGACGCGGCACTGAAGTTTGATTTGGAGACGACAAAAAAACTGGGTTTTAATTTCGTACGCAAACATGAAAAAATTGAGCCTCAACGCTGGTATTATTGGGCGGATAAACTGGGGTTGATGGTCTGGCAAGACCTGCCCACAATCGTTTTTCCGGACGAGCAGCTTCGTCCCCAATTCGAGAAGGAGTGGAAGGAGATCATCGATCAACATCGCAATTCACCCGCGATTGTTACCTGGGTGCCGTTTAATGAGGGCTGGGGGGCCTATGATGTGGATCGTATCACAAGTTGGACCAAACAATACGATCCGACGCGTTTCGTCGATGGCAACAGCGGCTATCCCGTCGATGGCAGCAACGGCAAGCTCGTCACTGTTGAGAGCGGTGATCCCCCCCCGGGCTACGGAGATTTCGACGACCGCCATATTTACACCGGCCCGGGAAATCCCGCGAGTCCCAACGCGATAAGGGCGGCCGTTTTGGGAGAGTATGGAGGCCTTCACACGCTTGTACCAGGTCATGTGTGGCCGACTGCTCATGGCAACCCCTATACGCAACCCTCGGTCGAAGCCTTGACTGACTCCTACATCCGTGTACAGGAATCGCTGCGCCAACTGATTGAAAAGCACGGATTAGGGGCGGCTGTTTATACCGAAATCACCGACGTTGAGCATGAATTGTGTGGTTTTCTTACTTATGACAGAAAGTTTGAAAAGATGGATTTTGCCCGAGTAAGAGAGGAAAATTTGAAAGTTATCCAAACGGGTGACAACTTGAATCAGAACTGACCTGCCTCTACGGATGCCTGGCATAGTGCCAGCGGCGGACGTCGACTTCGAGATGGCCGATGCCGAGATAGGCCTGGTCGATCCGGCCGCCGATGACGATCCTGGCGCCGATCGGAAGGACAAAATCTCCGGGATCGAGCCGCACCATCCCGGTGCCGTCGGTGAAGAGGTAGTCGTCTCCATCGCGACCGGTGACGTGTCCGATGAGGGTCACGAAATGGTCGTCCTTGTCGAGATTGTTGCGGGTGGCGATGACCCAGCTCACCGTCGTGAGATGGTAGGGGGGAGATGGCGGGTCGGCCGGGGAAAGGGTCGTGGAAATGGCGAGGAGAGATGATATGGCCAGAAAGGCCCATAAGGGTTGTCCAATTTTCTTCATAACAAGTAAGATGCCGCGAATGGGGATTGTCTTCAAAATAAAATGATCCTGCCGCAAGCGGCTGCGGTATTTATTGGGGTGACAGGCAATGGAATCGCGCGGACAATTGCGTTCCCAAATGAAGTTTGGGAACGAGGGCGGCGGCCGCGAAGGCTGCTTATTTTTCTCCCGGTTTGAAATCGAAAATGGGTCAAACGCCCACTATTTGGTTGACTTTTTACAACTTATTGCGTTTATTCGTGCAGTTTTGTGCGCTTTATGACTCTCCGCGCCCTATGATCCCTCCCTCCTCCCATCCCAACGAGAGCTTTGCCGAGCGGCTCCGGTTTTGGCGCGTTAGCCAGAATTTGACCCAGGCGAAGGCGGCCAGGCAATTGGACATCGACCGGAGTTATCTTTCCCAGGTCGAGCGGGGCCGGTCGCCGGGCAACGCGCTGCGGACCCGCTTTTTCCTGATCGAGAAGTCGTCGTCGGTGAAGGTCAACGGCAACGTCGCCGCCGCTTACGGCCTGCGGAACCTGCCGGTCCTTTCGTGGACCCAGGCCGGACAGGCGGTCGAGCCGGGCGAAATTCCGCGCGACTGGGACGAAGTGGTGCCGAGCGATGTTTCCGACGAGCGGGGGTTCGGGGTCCGCTTGCGGGGCGATTCGATGGAACCGAAATTTTCCGACGGTGACATCGCCATTCTGCTGCCCGGCAGCGCGCCGACCAACGGCGAAATCGTGATGGCCAATCTCAAAAACCAGGGGGTGTTCTGCAAGATCATGCAGGTCCAGCTCGACAAAAACCTGGTCAAGCTTTCGAGCTACAACCCGGCTTATCCTCCGACGGAATACCGGCGAGACGAGTTCCACTGGATATTTCCGGTGGCGGCGATCATCAAGCAGTTGCGGAGGAGGTAGTCCCATCTCCCCGACAAAAAAAGCGGCCCAATCGCTTGGGCCGCTTTTTGTAAAATGTTATCGGTTAGTACCGGCCGCGACCGCGATCGCCACGATCTCCGCCGCGACGATCCCCGCGGTCTCCGCCGCGACCACCGCCGCCGCCGCCACGGTATCCACCGCCACCACCACCGCCGCCGCCGCCTTCGCGTTGTTCCATCGGACGCGCTTCGTTCACCGTCAACGCGCGGCCGTTGATTTCCTGGCCGTGGAATTTCGCGATGGCCGCTTGCGCCTCTTCAGGCGTGCCCATTTCCACGAAACCAAAGCCGCGGGGGCGGCCTGTCACGCGATCATTGATCATTTGCACCCGCGCGACATTGCCCGCCTGGGCAAAAAGATCGGTCAGGTCGTTTTCCGTCATGCTGAAGGGCAGATTGCCCACATAGAGTTTTACGCTCATTATTTCCTTCTTGGATGGCTTGCTGATGTCTCCGGGATCGGATCTACGCTGCCACTGAGGTCAAACTCACCTAGCACCGAACGTCAACTTACCTTAAGGCAGGATGGTAAGATAAGACGGTTGCCGCGCAAGTAAATTCCTGCGCAAAGATTTCGCCGCCGTTTACCACCTCACCACAAAGCAGAGAAACCGGTGACTCCACCGCAGCCCCGCGTCGAGCCACCGGTCCACCGTCCGGAAGGGCAGCGCGCCGTGACGGATCGAGCCAGTCATCGCCCGCAGAATCTCCTGGTCCCGCGACGAACGGGCCGCCTGCAAACGCCTCCGCCGCGCCCGGAAGCCCGGCGACCGGGCCTCCCTCCAAACCGCCTGCCACAACCGCAGCCGGTCCGGATAAAGCTTCCATAGACCAAGTCCCAGCGCCGCCTCCGACGTAACGATCCACGGCAAAAGCAGCATCAGCGTGGCCGGCTTGAAATTCGCCAGCAGCAGCAGGTAACGATTCCGCTCGATCCAGAACAACCGGTCCCCCGGCGCATCCAGGGGCTGGCGCCAGAACCGGTGGTCGTGCGTCACCCGGCTCGCCGTGACCAGCCGGTTCTCCAAGCCCGCCAATCGCATCCGCCAGCCGAGGTCGGTGTCCTCGGCGTAGAGGAAAAGCTCCTCCCAGAAAATGCCGGTCGTTCCCAGCCGCGCGTTCATCGCCTCAAGCGTCGCCGCCCGAAAAGCCAGCGCCGCGCCGCTGCCGGAAAAAAGAGGCAAAGGAATGCTCTCCGGCAACCGGGAAACCTTCTCGCCGTAACCCTGGACAAAACCGAGGCCCAGGAAATGAAGCCCATTCCCGCGACTGTTCACCGTGCCATCCGGCAGAAGCAGAAGCGGCATCACCGTCCCCACCGTGGTATCTTGAAGGGCGGCGGCAAGCGCTTCCCACCATCCGGCATGGACGACCGTGTCGGGATTGAGCAGAATGATCGTCTCGCAGGGGGTTTCCGCCTGGAGCCGGGCATAGGCTTCGTTGTTGGCCCGCGTAAAGCCGAGATTGTCCGGGCTGCGCTCCAGGCGCGGGACAAGATTGAGCGCCTTCGCTTCGCGCTCGATCTCCGCGACCGTCCCGTCGGACGAGCCGTTGTCGAAAATTGAAATCACGCACCGCTCCTGCTCGACCGTCGCGGCCAGGCTGCGAAGCAACGGCCCGACGTGCCGCTCGCTCTGGTAAGTGACAATGATGATTCCAATCGGTTTCAAGGCGACTACCAGCTTTAGACAGGAGCAACATGAAGAACATGAAAAAGAAGGCATCCAAGAAAATTCCAACTCTTCCGGCAAAGATTTCCCCGCCTTCCCCTCATGTCCTTCATGTTCCTCCTGTCCAAATTTCCCCCTCAAAAATCCTCAACAATCTCGTTGTCTACTGAATATCTTTAGTTACGATAACCGCGCCATGATCGTTTCACGTCCCAAATTATCGTGGGTTGAAAACCTCTATCTGCCCGGAATTTTCAAGGGTCTCATGATCACTGCAGGCCATTTCAAGAGGGTGCTCTTCAATCGCGGAACAGAGACCATGCAGTATCCCGAGGAGAAATGGCCCATGCCCGACGGTTACCGGGGCGCCCCCACCCTCGTCCGCGACGAGGAGGGCCGCGAAAAATGCGTCAGTTGCCAGCTCTGCGAATTCGTCTGCCCGCCCCGCGCCATCCGCATCAAGCCGGGCGAAATCCCGCTCAGTTCCCCCTTCGCCAAAGTCGAGAAGGCGCCCAAGGAATTCGACATCGACATGATCCGCTGCATTTATTGCGGCCTCTGCGAGGAGGTCTGCCCCGAGGAGGCCATCTTTCTCCTCAAGGACTACGCGATCACCGGCCTCACCCGCGCCGAAATGGTCCACAACAAGGCCAAGCTTTACGAACTGGGCGGCACGCTGCCCAAGCCCATCCACAAGTGGGACAAGAATAAGTAAGAAGGAAGAAGTTAGAAGGGGGAGGAATGTGAGAACTATCACGCGAATTTTCAACTTGGGTCACCCCCGGCGCCTCCGCGTCTCCCACTTCTGCCTTCTAACTTCCGCCTTCTAACTTTCCGCCATGAACGCCCTCTTCTTCTGGTTGTTTTCGGGCGGGATGATCGTCTGCGCCCTCGCCGTCGTCCTCAACCGCAACGCCGTCGCCAGCGCCCTCTGCTTCACC
This sequence comes from Methylacidiphilales bacterium, assembly GCA_035948935.1. Classification (GTDB taxonomy): domain Bacteria; phylum Verrucomicrobiota; class Verrucomicrobiia; order Methylacidiphilales; family UBA1321; genus JABDGH01. The sequence continues at coordinate 216,374 of DASZIP010000022.1, forward strand.
TTCGCCATTGTTTTTATGGCGGGGCTTTTCGTCATGCTCAGCGCCTTCTTCCTCGCCGCCGTCCAAATCCTCGTCACCGCCGGCGCCGTCATGGTCCTCTTTCTCTTCATCATCATGCTCCTCGACCTCAGCGCGATGGAGCACATCCCCCGCCCGAAAATGTGGATGGGCTGCTCCCTCGTTCTCGCCCTCGGCTTTCTCCTCATCGTCGCCAAGACCCTCGCCGGCACACCGCAGGGATTCGTCGCTCAAAGCTCGTTGAGGACGCCCGGCCAGATCCACGCCGCCCGGAACGAGATGGAGACGGGAGATGCGATCACCCAGAGCGAAGTGGACCAGCGCGACGACACCCACCGGATCGGATACCTCCTCTTCCGCACGAACACCTCCAACGGCCGGACCTCCTACGTCGCCCCCTTTGAAATCACCAGCTTGCTCATCCTTGTCGCCACCATCGGCGTGATCGTCCTCTGCAAACAGGACGAACGCCCCCGCCCCAAGCCCCGGGAAGAAATCACCCGCGAAGCGCCCCCGGTCGAACCCAAAGAGACCTCCCTCAAAACCTAGCCCTCCCTTTTCCCTTATGGAGATCACCCTCAATCATTACCTCGCCGTCGCCGCCGTCCTCTTCGTCATCGGCCTCATGGGCGTCGTCATGCGGCGCAACCTCCTCATCATCTACATGTCGCTCGAAATGATGCTCCAGGCGGCCAACCTCACCTTCGTCGCCTTCAGCCGCTTTAACAACCATATCGACGGCCAGGTCTTCGTCTTCTTCGTCATCACCGTCGCCGCCGCCGAGGTCTCGGTCGGTCTTGCGCTCATCGTCGCCCTTTACCGACTCAAGCGGACCACCCAGGTCCAGGACCTCACCACCCTCAAGTTTTAGCCATATATGGAGCAATACTACGCCTGGTTCCTCCTGCTCGCCCCACTGGCCGCGACCATCGCGATTCTCCTGAATCTTCATCGCAAGCCCGACTACGCCATCTTCGCCTCGGTCGGCTCGGCTTCCGTCTGCTTCCTCGTCGCCCTCGCCGTTGCCAGCGGCGCCATCCCGGAACCCAAGCCCTTCGAGTGGATCGCCTTCCCCGGCTGGAACGTCGACATCGGCATGATTTTCGATCCCCTTGCCAAGGGCATGCTCCTCATCGTCACCGGCGTCGGCCTCCTCATCCACATCTATTCCATCGGCTACATGGCCAGCGACCCGAGCCGCGGCCGCTTCTTCGGCGGCCTCTCCATCTTCATGTTCTCGATGACCGGCATCGTCGTCTCCGACAACCTCATCATGCTCTTCATCTTTTGGGAGGGCGTCGGCTTCAGTTCCTACCTCCTCATCGGATTCTGGTATGAAAGGGAAAGCGCCGCCCTGGCCGCGAACAAGGCCTTCGTCTGCAACCGCCTCGCCGACTTCGGCTTCATGATCGGCATCCTCACCCTCTGGCTCGTCATGGGCACCGTCTCCGTCCGGCCCGAAGTCGTCGCCGAAGGCTACCGTTCCAGTTCCCTGCCCTGGGTCGGCAGCATCCTCACCCCCGGGGAAGTTGAAACGAACCACCTCCCCTCCATTCCCAACCTCCATGGCGTCGTCCCCGCCTCCGCCCTCATCCTCACCATCATGGTCCTGGGTCTTTTCTCCGGCTGCGTCGGCAAATCGGCCATGTTCCCGCTCCACGTCTGGCTGCCCGACGCCATGGAAGGCCCGACGCCCGTCTCCGCCCTCATCCACGCCGCCACCATGGTCGCCGCCGGCGTCTACATGCTTTGCCGCGTCTACCCGCTCCTTCAACTCTCCGCCACCGGCATGTTCGTGATCGCCTTCATCGGCTGCTTCACCGCCATTTTTGCCGCGCTCATCGCCGTCCAGCAAAACGACATCAAGCGCATCCTCGCCTACTCGACCCTCTCCCAGCTCGGCTACATGGTCATGGCCGTCGGTTGCGGCGGACCCGACGCCGCCATGTTCCACCTTTGCACCCACGCCTTCTTCAAGGCCCTCCTCTTCCTCGCCGCCGGCTCCGTCATCCACGCCCTCCATGACGAGCAGGACATCTGGAAAATGGGCGGCCTCTACAATAAAATCCCGCTCACCTTCGTCACGTTCGCCATCGGCATGCTCGCCCTCAGCGGCGTCCCCCCCTTCGCCGGATTTTTCAGCAAGGACTACCTCCTCTCCGCCGCCTACGCCCGCAGCCCGATCTTTTACTGGGTCGGCGTCATCACCGCCTTCCTCACCGCCTTCTACATGACACGCCTCGTCGTCGTCGCCTTCTTCGGGCCGCCCCGCACCCACGCCGCCGAGCACCCGCACGAATCCCCCAAGGTGATGACAATTCCCCTCGTCCTCCTCGCCGTCCTTTCCACCATCGGCGGCTTCATCGGCATCCAATCCTTTTTCCACGGCTGGTTCCTCGACGTCATGCACGCCATGATCCCGAACGGCGTCATCGCCCCGGCGGCGGAAAGCGGCATCTTCCTCGAAATGATCATCCCCGGCGCGCTCGTCCTTCTCGGCATCGGCTCGGCCGTCTACCTCTATTGGGGCAAAGCCACCGACCCGCTCGACATCGAAATCCTCGCCAACAAATTCTACTTCGACGAATTCTACGACCGCAGCTTCGTCGGCGGACAGCAAAGGGCCGCCCGCTTCCTCAACTGGATCGACAGCTGGATTCTCGACGGCCTCATCATTCGCGGCTCCGCCTACGTCACCTTCGGCGTGGGGGAAATCCTCCGCCTCTTCCAGACCGGCAGCCTCCAGGGCTACGCCTTCCTCTTCAGCCTCGGAGGCATTCTCCTCATCTACTTCACCCTCTTTGCGCACTAAACCATGTCGCCCCTGCTCGCCCTCCTTCTTTTCCCGCTCGCCGCCATTCTTGCCATCATCATTGGCCGGTTCCCGGCGCGCCCCACCGCCGGAGTCGCCGCAGGCATCAATCTCGTTATCTCCCTCGGCCTCATCTGGAACTACCCCGCCGCGCAAGGTGGCTATGCCTACGTCATGGATTATCCCTGGGTCGCCATCCAAGGACTCCCCTCCATCCGGTTCCATCTCGGCGCCGACGGCATCAGCCTGCCGCTCATCTTTCTCACCGGCATCGTCACCCTCGCCGCCATCGCCATTTCCCCGGCCAATATCCGCCGATCCTCCGAATACTACTGCTACCTCCTCCTCATGTCCCTCGGCGCGATGGGTGCGTTCACCTCGCTCGACCTTTTTTTCTTCTTCATCTTCCACGACTTCGCCCTCATCGCCACCTTCCTCCTCATCGGCATCTGGGGTTCGCAGAACCGCCAGTACGCCTCGTTTCAGGTCACGATTTATCTCATGACCGGCAGCCTCGTCCTCCTGACCGGGTTCGTCGCCCTCGTCATGGCCCTGCCGCCCGCGGAGCGCACCTTCGACATCGTCGCGCTCCAGAATTACATCACCGGCCATCCCCTTTCGGGTTCGACGCAGGACATCATTTTCCTGTTCATGCTCATCGGCTTCGGCATCCTCGTCGGCCTCTTTCCCTTCCATTCCTGGGCGCCACCCGGCTACGCCTCCGCCCCGCCCGCCGCCGCGATGCTCCACGCCGGCATCCTCAAAAAATTCGCCATTTACGGCATGATCCGGATCGCCATCCCCATGCTCCACGACGGCTTCAACACCTGCCTGCCCCTCATCCTCGCGCTCCTCGCCGGAAACTTCCTCTACGCCGGATTCGTCACCATCGCCCAAAAGGAACTCCCCACCATGATCGGCTTTTCCAGCATCATGCACATGGGCTACCTCTTTCTCGGCGTCGCATGCTGGAACACCATCGGCGTCACCGGCGCGGTCATCCTCATGGTCGGCCACGGCCTCTCCGCCGCCCTCCTCTTCGGCCTCAGCGGCGAGATCACCAACCGCTCCGGCGAGAACCGCTTCATCGAACTCGGCGGCCTCGCCAAACGCGCCCCCGTCCTCGCCGTCCTCTTCAGCTTCGCCTCGATGGCCTCCATGGGCGTGCCCGGACTCGCCAACTTCGCCGGCGAAATCATGGTCTTCTTCGGCTCTTTTTCCGCCGTTCCCACCTCCTCGCTCGTCATGCTCGGCATACCCGGAGCGTTCATCTTCTTCGGCATGATCGCCATTTACGGCACCGTCATGACCGCCATCTTCCAGCTCCGCGCCCTTAAAAACGTCTTCTACGGCCCCATGCCCGCCCGCTACCAACCCCAGACCGCCGAGCTCGGCGCCGGTGGCGAAGCCACCCTCCCCTTCCCCGGCATGACCGACACCTCCGCCCTCGTCGAGCACGGCCCCTACGTCCTGCTCATCTTCGCCTCCCTTGTCATCGGCTTCATGCCCTTCCTCATGATCCACCTCGTTGAACCCAGCGTAACCCTGCTTCCCTTCATCAAAACCTGATTTTTCGCCATACGACTCATAAGTCATTGCCCCATGTTTCCCCCCTCCTGCATCTCCTACCTCGCGCCTGAAGTCATCATCTCCCTTTGGGCCATGGCGCTGCTTCTTTTGGAGGCTTTCCTCGAACTCTCCCCCCGCGTCGTCGCCTCCCTCGCCCTCGCCGGGATCGCCCTCACTCTTTTCATCACCCTCGGCCTCGGCTTCGACACCTCTTCCACCCTCTTCTGGGGCGGCATGTGCAGGTGGGACGGCGCGGCCAGATTCTTCGACCTCTTCTTCCTCATCGTCGCCGCCCTTGTCATCTGGATGGGCGACGAAGCCCAGGCCCCGCTCGCTCACGGCGGCGGCGAATTCGTCATCCTTCCCCTCTTCACCACCGCCGGCCTCATGCTCCTCGCCTCGGCCAACGACTTCATGCTCCTGTTCGTCGCCCTCGAGCTCGTCACCATCTCCTTCTACATCCTCGTCGCCTACCAGCGGCGCAGCCTCGTCGCGCTCGAAGCCGGCGTCAAATACCTCATCCTCGGCGGCCTCTCCTCCGCCTTCCTCGTCATGGGCGTCGCCTACATCTTCGGCCTCACCGGCACCACGCGCTTCGACATCATCTGGAAGTTCTACCATCTCTACGGCAACCCCCTGACTCCCGGCGTCAGCTTCGGACTCCTCCTCGTCCTCACCGGCGTCGGCTTCAAGATCGCCATGGTCCCCTTCCACAGTTGGGCGCCCGACGTCTATGAAGGCGCGCCCAATTCCATCACCGCGTTCCTCTCCGTCGGCTCCAAGGCGGGCGGACTCATCATCCTCATGCGCATCGTTCTCGGCGTCTTCGATTTCCCCGCCGCCTCCGTCGTCCTCTGGATTCCGCTCCTCACCGTCTGCGCCATCGCCTCGCTCATCCTCGGCAATTTCGCCGCCATCCCGCAACGCAACCTCAAGCGCATGCTCGGTTATTCCAGCATCGGCCATACCGGCTTCATGCTCGTCGCCGTCATCGGCGCCTCCGTCTCCCTCACCGGAAAAATCATCCCTTTTTACACCGAAAACGCCTACGGACAGATCACCGTTGAGGTCTACCTCATCAGCTACCTCCTCGCCACTTTCGCCGCCTTCATCGTCCTCGCCGTCCTCGAACGCCGTCTGCCCGGACTCGAAATCCATCACCTTGCGGGCCTCTCCCAACGCTCCCCCCTCCTCGCCGCCACCTTCACGCTGGCGCTTGTATCCATGGCCGGCGTGCCACCCCTCAGCGGCTTCATCGCCAAGTTTTACGTCATCCTGGTCGCGTGGCACCAGGGACTCTATCTGCTCCTCGGCTTCGTCATTTTCACCGCCATCGCCGCCTTCTACTATTACCTCGGCCCCATCAAGGCCATGTACTGGTCCGAACCGCTCGACGAAACCCCCATCCGCCTCAACCGCGCCACCAACGGCGTCCTCATCGCCCTCATCGTCCTCCTCATCGGCACCGGCTTCTGGGCGCAATCAATGTTCGGCGCCGTCAACGGCGCGCTCCTCGCAGACAAGAACGCCCCAGCTTCCGCGCCCATCGCGCTTGTTCGGCATTAGACTAAGTGCTCAGCCGGACTTCGATGAAAAAGAACCCTTACGACAAGATTATCATATGGCTCACAGCCCCAAGTCTCTATTTCCCTTTCTGCTCTTGCCTGGTGCTGTTTACGATTTCTTGTTTCCCTCATTCTCGTAATGAGTGGCTATCTACAATACTCGGCCCGGCTATAGACCCTGTCCTAGTTATAAGTTTCATCACCAGTCCAATTGCAATCTTTCTCACTCGAAAATCTAGTAAAAGCGGTTTAGTGTCCATCTGCCTTACCATTAACGCGCTCAATGTTATTTTTTGTATTTTAGCGTTATTATTCCTGATTTCGTGGATGCATGGACATCTTCCTCTCCAACATTAGGCACCCGACTCTCTTCGCAACCTTTATCCCTTGGCGTCTTCCTGTTAAAATTCTCCCGCCTTCCCTCCCAAAAAAATTCCGTTAATTCCGTCAAAAATTTCCCCTGCCTTTTTTCCTCCCCAATTTCGTTAATTTGGAAAATTTGGTAATTTGGTTATGCTTCCCTGCATCACATGGAGCACGCCTGCGAAATCACCGGCCTCGTCAAACGCTTCGGCCCCAAGACCGCGGTCGACCGGCTCAGCCTCTCAGTCCCCGCCGGAATGCTCTACGGCTTCCTCGGCGTCAACGGCGCCGGCAAAACCACCACCCTCCGCATGATCTCCGGCCTCATCCGCCCCGACGCCGGCGCAATCCGCGTCTGCGGCATCGACGCCGTCGCCGAGCCCCAGCGCGCCAAACAGCCCCTCGCCTACGTCCTCGACGACCCCGTCCTCTACGGCAAGCTCAACCCGATGGAGCACCTCGAATTCGTCGCCGCGCTTTGGAACGTCGATCCCGCCGTCGCCCGCCAACGCGCCCAGGAACTCCTCGAACGCCTCGGCCTCTGGGACCGCCGCCACGAATGGATCGAATCCTACTCGCGCGGCATGAAGCAAAAGATCGCCCTCGCCAGCGCCCTCATCCACACGCCGAAACTCATCCTGCTCGACGAGCCGCTCACCGGCCTCGACGCCTCCGCGGCCCGCCTGGTCAAGGACATCCTCCTCGAATTCCTCCGCCACGGCGGATCGGTCATCCTCACCACCCACATCCTCGAAGTCGCCGAGCGCCTCGCCGAACGCATCGGCATCATGAGCGGCGGCCGCCTCATCGCCGAGGGGACCATGGCCCAGTTGCGCTCCCATTCCGGCCAGGCCGCCGGATCGCTCGAGGACATCTTCCTCCAGTTGATCCAGCAAGGGTAGGGACGCGAGTCTCTTCGCGTCTCAAGATAAATGGGACGGCAGAGACTGCCGTCCCCACCCATTACAGCGTCTGCAAAAACCGGACGAGCTGCTCGCGGTTCGGGCTGACGGCGTGCCGGACATAGAAGCCAGACGCCGCGACCGCCAACTGGAGCGAGTGCGCCACGCCGAGGCCCAGCAACCGGCCCACCACGAACCCGGCGTTGAAGTGGTCGCCGGCGCCCGTGCTGATCTTCGGCTTGGCCGTGAAGGGGCCGTTGACGAAAGTCTCGCCCTGCGCGTCCGCGCCCGCCGCGTACTGGATCGGATGAATCACCACCGTGTGGATTTCAAGCTTCTCGCGAATCGCCGCGGCCAGCGAAGCGGCGCCCTTCGGATTGTTCGGCGTCTTCTTCAAGCGAAGCACCTTGGCCACATGCTGGCTTTCGCTCTCGTTCAGGCCGAGGATCACGTCGTTGTGCTGCTGGAACTCGCCGATGATCTTCAGCGCGGCGTGCAGATCCGCATCGAGCCGCTTGGCCGGATCGGCCAGGTCGAAAAACATCAGCTTGCGGGTCGTCGGCTTCGCCGGCATGTAATCGCTCAACAGCCTTTTCCAGATCGCCGAAAGATGCGGCAGCATCGTCCAGTTGATCATCCCGACAAAGTGGGCCTGGTTCCAAAGCTTCTGGAACGTCACGTCGCCGAGGCGCTTCTTCAACGTCTCCCACGAAACCTCATGCACCGTCCCGTGCTGGCCGAACATCAGCTTGCCGTCCGAAAACTCGAAGGCCTGCGTCAGGCCCGGATCGGCGATGGAATAAACTTTCGTGCGCTTGGCGAATTCCGAAAAAACCGGATGCAATTCGGGATAGCCGAGCATCCCGACGTAATGGACCGGCGCGCCGAGCGTGCTCAACGCGAAAGCCATGATGGGGCCGTTGCCGCCCAGCTTTTTCGTCTGGGGAACAATCTCGAAATTCGCGCTCTTGCCCGCCGCCGCCGTCACCTTGCTCCCGAAACCCTTGATGCTGGCGAAAGGCGTGTATTTCGTCGGCGATTGCCGCTGCTCGACGACATGGAAGATTTCGTCGACGAAGCCGTCGAAGCCCAGCAAACACTGGAATTTAAGGAGTTGCGCGCGCGAACCAATAAGGCGTTCTGCCGTCTGACGGGCAAGCCGGGAATCCGTGATCATTTTTTATTTTTATCAGAAAAAGACTGGCGTGACAAGCTCCGTCAGCTAACTTAGTGACCTCGCGTCTCGGTCCCAGGCCCTTAAGGCTCTTGAAGCAACTGAACTACGCTCTTGCATGGCCCCCACCTCCGATCGTCTCGCTCTGCGCCTCGGTGCCTTGTTCGGCCTCTTCGGCATCATCCTCGGCGCCCTCGCCGCCCACGGCCCCGTCCACGACTTTCTTGACAAGAGCAGGCATCTTGATCTCTGGCGCACCGCCCTCTCTTACCAGTGGTTCCACGCCCTCGCGCTGCTCGCCGTCGGACAGGGCCGCTCGGCCCGGCGCGGAACGGTGATTTGCTGGCTCGTCGGCGTCGTCCTGTTTTCCGGCAGCCTTTATATCCTCGCCCTCGATTCGAATCAAAAATGGGCCGGCCCGCTGACTCCGCTCGGCGGCCTCATCCTCATCGCCGGCTGGGCCTGGCTCTGGATCAACCTGATCAAGAAACAGCGGCCCGGCCCATGACCCATCTGATTGTTTTCGCGTCGATTCTCGCCGCGACCACCCTTCCCGCCGCCGACGAAATCACCCCCGCCCGCTTCGCCCTGGCCGCGCGCTATTCCGAAACCCACGGCGGCCTCGCCCTCCGTATCGAACAGGCCGGCGCGCTCATCGACGAAAGCTACGCTCCGGGCTTTTCGGCTTCCACTCCCCACAAAATCTACAGCGGCACCAAGAGCTTCGTCGCCGTCGCCGCCCTCATCGCCATGCGCGAAGGACTCCTCACCCTCGACGAAAAAGCCTCCGACACGCTCACCGAGTGGCGCGGGGACCGCCGCCGCGCGATCACCATCGCGCAACTTCTCTCCCACACCAGCGGCCTCGATCCCGATGGCGGCCTCATCTATCCCGCCCGCGATCAATTCGCCGCGGCCCTCGGCGTCCATCTCATCGACCCGCCCGGCAGCCGGTTCCACTACGGCGCGGTCGGCTACCAGGCTTTCGGCGAAATCCTCCGGCGCAAGCTCCGGCCCCATGATCGAAGCGTCGAAGGCTGGCTCCGGGAAAAATTATTCGACCCCCTCGACATCGACATCGCCGATTGGAAACACGACGACGCGGGCAATCCGCTCCTCCACAGCGGACTCTCCCTTTCGGCGGAAGAATGGGCCAGGTTCGGGGAATTCATCAACGATGTGAGAAATGGAAAACAATATCAACTTATTGATGACCAATATCTTGCGTTACTATTTACAGGTCATAAAGCCAATCCCGCTTATGGAATCGGCTTTTGGCTTAACCGCCCTCCACCCGTCCCTCGGCTCCAACCCATCACCGATCTGCAACTCGCCATCGACGGCGACCAACTCTACCCCGGCGGCCCCAGGGACCTCGTTGCCGCCATCGGCTCGGAAAAACAGCGCCTCTATATGATACCGTCCCTCGACCTCGTCATCGTCCGGTTTGGCCGCGAGAGCGCCTTCTCCGACGGCGATTTTCTCTCCCGTCTCCTCACCGGCCGGCCCCAACCCGATGCGCATACGCATTGAAGAGGAGATTTCTGGAGGGACACCTAGGGCCTGTTAACCCTATTTTATGGATAGGTCGCTCGTACTCGAAGAAGCCATCCTGAAAGGATGGCCATCATTCAGCCCAGGGTTGATGCGGGGGACGACGTCCCACGCGCCTACCCTGGGTCAACCGCGAAGGAGATCAACCCTGAAAGGGTTGAATCAGTCCATCACCGCCGGGTTGGCTTCAACCCTTTCAGGGTTGGTCGTTTTGGAACCTACCCAGGGTAGGCCCCGCCGTGGCGGGACCAACCCTGGGCTGAATGATGGCAACCCCGTTGGGGTTGCCGAGGACAACTGACGATAGTGTGAACACATCCGAGGGGCGAGCCTGCCCGGTCGTCCGCTCCATCGCGAACAAAAGCCAGCGCATTACCGCAAAAGAAAATTGGCGAAGAACGCAATAATCATCAAAACAAGAATCACCCCGGCCACGACCTTCCAGAGAAGCTCTTTTCCCCGCAACTTGCGCGGCGTTCCAAACTCTTCCTTGGTAAATTTCTCGTAATCAAAGTCCTCCTCCGGCAAATCGAGTCCATCGGCACTGCTTGCCTCTTCGTTCCAACCCGATTTTTCACACGCGCCGCAATGGGGACACGCCCTGGCTTTCGCCGGGACATCCTCCCCGCAAACCGGGCACGAAAAGGTGTTTTTTGAAGCCATGGTCCGTCCCACAGATAGCCCAGCTCGAAGCCTCGCGACAATGAGATTGTTCCTCCAAACTCATTCCCCGACAAAACGCTCCTGCGGAGGGCGGAAAAGCGTCGCGAAAAAATACTGCTGTGCGCAGTTCCATTCTTTCGGATAGCTTCTTGCACATGTCGAACAACGAATCGCTCTCCGCCCGGGCCGAACGGGCGGCGCAGATTGTCAGCCAGCCCGGCCTCTATAAAGTCTGCGAAGGTTGCGAATCGATCGTCGTGCGCGAGGCCGCGACGTGCCCGAACTGCCACGGGTACCGCTTCGATTCCGATCCCAAACGGGTCCGTTCCCAAGCTGAAATTCTGGGTAAAAGGCTTCCCACTTCGGTCCCTCCCGGCGAGTTGCATTGACTGCCTTTCGCAGGAGTTGCAACGGTCCTGTTTTCAGTTTACTGATAGTGTTGGATCGATTTCCGAACGCCATGAACCGCCAAACCATTCCGCTGAAATCCCGGGTGCGTTATGAAGGCCGCGTCAGGACCTTCGACCGCCGCGCGACACGGGGCGCCGACCTCGAACAACTTCCGGATCCGCTCTGGCACACGGTGGGTCAGCTCCTCCGCTCCAAATTCCGCAAACCCATTCCCGGCAACAAGCCGGCCAAGCCATCGGCCTAATGTGGCGGCGATCCATGTCGCCAACTCATTCACAAAAGAAATCGCGTTAAAATGCGATCCTCTCTCCGTATTGACACGTCGGCGCGCTTCGCTATGCGTTGGAACATGACGCAAAAATCAGTTTGTGACAAGGAAGTGAAATGAGCCGCACCGTCGTCAGTTCCCCCGACGCGCCGTCCGCCATCGGGCCTTACTCGCAAGGCATCAACACCGGTTCCTTCGTTTTTCTCTCCGGCCAGATTCCCCTTGTGGGCAACACGGGCAAATTCGTCGAGGGCATCATCAAGGAGCAGACCGAACAGGTTATCGCCAACATCAAGGCGCTGCTGGCCACGCAGGGACTCGACCTGGACGACATCGTCAAGGCGACCGTCTTCCTGGCCGACATGAACGAATTCGCCGCGATGAACGAAGTCTACGCGAAACACTTCACCGGAACGCCGCCGGCGCGCTCGACCGTCCAGGTGGCGCGGCTGCCGCGCGACGCGCGCGTCGAAATCGAAGTCATTGCGCAGGTGAGGAAATAAGAAGCCGTCAATGACCGGGCTTGCTCCGATAAAATGAGCAGCTTCAGGACGAGCCGGATGGATTGCAGGTAAAAGCTGTCGATTTTAACCTTAAGCAAGAGCAAGCCGGGTTTGAGTCTCCTCTGAAAAGCCGCGCAGGACATTGCCACCGGACGGCATCGCCCTCTTCCGTGCCGTTGGAAGAGCCACGGAAGATTTGTCAGGCAAATAACTTCTGGTAAATTAAGGGAGATTCATGAAGAGGCATCCGATGGCTGTTTGGACGGAATTGTGGCGGAAAAGCTTCCGTCTATTTGCCGAAAGGTGTAGAGTCGTTGTTCCCGCCCATGGCGATAAACCCGGGCGCACAGTCCCGCTATTTGGTCCGATCAACCCCTAATCTTGCAAAAACATGGCCCAGGCAATCATGGATCCGGAGGAGGTCCGGCGTTTCGCATCGGAACTGAAACGCTTCAATGAGGATATCCAGATGAAGGCGACATCGCTGCAAGCCCGATTCAACGCGTTGGGAACGACATGGCAGGACCAGGATCACGAAAAATTCGCCGACGAGTTCATCGGGACGATGAAAGTCCTGCGCAAATTCATGGAAACTTCCGAGAAACACACACCCTACCTGCTGCGCAAGGCGGGGGCCATCGAACGATACCTCGACCAACGCTAACCCATGGCCATCCAAGCAAAAGTCTCCTCAACGGACGCGATCGAAATGTTTCGGGCGAAGCTCATCGTCTTCATCACCAAGGCGCGCCAGGGCGTCGACACGGCGATCGACGATGTGCGCCGGATGCGCTACTGGCTCCAATCCGAGCAACCGCTCCGCTGGGAAGCCGAAATCCGGCGGCGCGCCAAGGCGCTCGACCAGGCCACGCACGAATTGCGGAACGCCGAACTCGCCGGCAACCAGGAATCGGCGGTCGTGACCCGTCGGGCCGCCGTGAACCGGGCCAGGCAGATGCTGACCGAGGCCGAGGACAAGCTCCGCCGCGTCAGGAAATGGAACTCGAGTTACGACAGCAGCACCGATCCCATCGTAAAAAAAGTCGAGAGCTTCCGGCAGTTTATCAACGACGACCTGGCCAAGGCGGTCAGCCACCTTCGCAACGTCGAAAAAGTGCTCGAAGCCTACACCGCCAGCGGCGCGCCGGCGTCCGCCTCCAGCTCCGAAGCCGGGGCCGAGCCCGCTTCGGGCGAACCGGCCGAACCGGGCCAAGCCGCGCCCTCAACCGAATCTTCCGCAACATGAGCTCCTCAGGCACCGGATCCAATCTCACCCAGGCCGCCCGCGAGCTGCTCCTTGAATGGCAACGGACAAAATCGGACTGGCACGACGTCAAAAGCCAGGATTTCGAGCAGACCTATATCGAGCCGCTGCCCGGCCATGTCGACCGCACCGCGAAGGTGATGGCCGAAATCGAGCAGACCTTGAAAAAAATCAGGAGTGATTGTGAGTAATAGAATCGATTTACGCGTCAACCGAAGCCTCGAAGTGCTCGGCCACCTCCGCCAGACCGCGACGACGTTCGCCCAGCGGGAGGAGCAGCTCGACCGCGATCTCAAAAGCCGCCGCTACGCCGTGGAACGGGAGACCCGCGAAGCCATCTCCGCGGCGGAATCGAACCACGCGGCCCATCTTGCCGCGATCAACGAACACTTCCGGGAGCACCAGCAGCGGCTTCAGTCTGCTTGCGAAAGCCGGCGAACCCGGGTCGAAACGTACCGCTCGACTCATCTTCGGGATCTTCCTCGGCAAGCCCAGGAAGTGAAGGAAAGTTGGATCGGCAATCTCCAGATGAAGAATTATCAGGGCCAACGGAAGCTGACCGAGGACATGACCGAGGCCGACGCCGCCTATACGGGTTTCACCTCGCAACTCGAGGTCCTGCGCACCCTGCAACAACGCACCCGCACGGCTTTCGGCGGCTACTGGTCGTTGCGGCACCGGTTGGGCGTGCGCGGCGCCCCGGTGGCCTCGGCGGGGGACTCGTCGAATGAGCAGATCGAAGAACTCCGCCTCCACCTCGAAACGGCCGACGCGCAACTCGACCAGTTCGAGCGGTTCGCCGTGCCCCGCTTCTTCCGTTACGCCCACCCATCCGTCCTCTTTTTGGTCATCGCCGCCGGGGGCGCGGGCTTCGCCTTCTACCTCGGACTCACCCCCGACGCCTGGATGATCGCCGGCGGCGCCTCCGCCGCTCTCTTTCTGGTCTTCTGGCTCACCCACCTGCTCGGCCTGGGCAAGGCTCGCGGGATCGCCCTCAATATCGTGGCCGAGCTTGTCGCGGCCCGCGAGATCATCATTGCCAACGACGTGACGAGTCCCGACTTTGTCAACAGGCGCAACGAAAGCCGCAAGCGCGTCCAGGAGGAGTACGATCGCGGTTACGCCGAGATCGTCCAGCAATGGGGCCGGGCCGACGAAATCGCCGGCGATTTTGAACGGCGCACGCGGACCAAAATCGAGGTCCAAAGCGCCCGCATCCTCGAAAAAATCGACCGCATCCTCCGGCCCAAACTTCAGCGGCTCGAAGCGGAACGGGCCGTCGGCATCGAGGCCGTCAACCGCGACGCGGCCGTTTATCACGAGCAGCTTGTCCAGGCCCGGGACGCGGGAATCGCCGCCGCGACCGAGGACGAAAAGACCCACTGGGACGAAATCGAAGCCGAATGGCGCCGCGAGATCACTCCCATTTACCAGGTCATCGACGATATGAACGCCGCGGGCGCCGCGATGTCCCCTCCGTGGGATGCCTCGTTTATCCAAAACTGGAAGCCGGCCGCGAACTTCGCCGACGCCGCGAAGTTCGGCCGTTTCGACCTCGACCTCGCCCGGCAGCCCGACCTCCTTCCCAAAAATCCGCGCCTCGCCCTTCCCGGCCCGTCGAAAGTCTCCGTCCCGGCGGCACTCGCGTTTCCCTATCAGGGATCGCTTCTTTTCGAGACGCCCGACTCGGGGGAAACCGCCGTCGTCGGCACCCTCAACAACATCATCCTGCGCCTTCTCTCGACGAATCCCCCCGGTAAAATCAGCTTCACCATCATCGATCCGGTCCGGCTCGGGCAGAATTTCGCCGGGCTCATGCATCTCGGCGATTACCAGGAGAGCATCGTCAACCGCCGCATCTGGACCCAGCGCGACCAGATCGAGGAGCGGCTCGCCGAACTCAGCGAGCACATCGAAAAAGTCATCCAGATGTACCTCCGCAACGAGTACGCCACCATCACCGAGTACAATCTCGAGGCCGGAAGCGTCGCCGAGAAATATCATTTCCTCGTCGTCGCCGACTTCCCGGCCAATTTCAGCGAAGTCGCCTCCAAGCGCCTCCAAAGCATCGCCGCCAGCGGCCCCCGCTGCGGGATTTTCACGCTCATACACTGGGACTCGCGCCTGACCTCGATCGACGGTTTTGTGCCCGAGGAATTCCGAAAAAACAGCATCTGCCTCCGCCGCACGACAAAGGAATGGTCGCTCGGCAAGGAGCAGGCCGCCCTCGGCGCGACCCTCTCCTTCGACCCGCCTCCCGACGCCGATCTCGAACTCAGCCTCGTCCACGCCATCGGAAAACAGAGCATCGACTCCAACCGCGTCGAGGTCCCATTCCTCCAGGTCGCGCCCACGCCGGAGGAAATGTGGAAGAGCGACACCACGAACGAACTGCGCGTCGCCATTGGGCGCACCGGCGCCACCAAGCTCCAGTACCTCGCCATCGGCAAGGGAACGCGCCAGCATGCGCTCTTCGCGGGCAAAACCGGCTCCGGCAAATCGACCCTCTTCCACGTCATCATCACCAACCTCGCCCTCGCGTGCAGCCCCGAGCAGATCGAATTCTACCTCATCGACTTCAAGAAGGGCGTCGAGTTCAAATGCTACGCCACGAGACATCTCCCCCACGCGAAAGTTGTGGCCATCGAGAGCGACCGGGAATTCGCCCTCAGCGTCTTGCAGCGCGTCGACGGCGAACTGAGAAGGCGCGGCGATCTCTTCCGCAGACTCGGCGTGCAGGACGTGCCCGGCTACAAAAGGGCCGGCGGCGGCGAGTCGATGCCCCGCACCCTTCTCATCATCGACGAGTTCCAGGAATTTTTCGTCGAGGACGACACCATCGCCCAAACCGCCTCGCTCCTCTTCGACCGCATCGTCCGCCAGGGCCGCGCCTTCGGCATCCACGTCCTCCTTGGTTCACAGACCCTCGGCGGCGCCTACTCCCTCGCCCGCGCGACCCTCGGCCAGATGGTCATCCGCGTCGCCCTCCAGTGCAACGAGGCCGACTCCTACCTCATCATGGACGAGAACAACTCCGCCCCGCGCCTCCTCTCCCGTCCCGGCGAAGGCATCTACAACGACCTCGCCGGCGCGATGGAAGGCAACAGCCCCTTTCAGGTCGTCTGGCTGCCCGACGACGAACGCGACCAGTGGCTCGACAAAGTCCACGAACTCGTCGAGCAACACCCCGAACAGCACTACTCGAAACCGATCATCTTCGAGGGCAACGCGCCCGCCGACATCCGCGATAACGATCTTCTCATCGACGCCCTCGAAACCGCTCCCGCCGCCGCGCCGGTCGCCGCGCGCGCCTGGCTCGGCGCGCCAAATTCGATCAAGGGGCCGACCGAAGCCGTCTTCCAGCGCCAGAGCGGCAACCATCTCCTCATCGTCGGGCAGCGCGACGAAGCCTCCCTCACCATGCTAGGCATGTCCATTCTCGCCCTCGGAGCCCAGTATCCAAAGGGCGCGGCAAAATTCATCCTCCTCCAAAGCGCGCCGCCCGGTTCGCCGGAAGCCGATTTCCTCGACCGCGTCGTCCGCGCCGTCCCGACCCCCGTCACCATCGTCCATATCAACGGCATCCCCGCCGCCATCAACGAACTTGCCGCCGAACTCCAGGCCCGCAGCGGCACCGACGCCAACGTCCATGAAGCCCCGCCCGTTTTCCTCTTCATTCACGGATTGCACAAATTCAAGAAACTGCGGCACGAGGACGACTTCAACTTCTCTTCCGGCGGCGATGGCGGCACCGGCCCCGATTCGGGCGCCCAGTTCGAGAAACTCATCACCGAAGGCAGCAGCCACGGCATCCACATCATCACCACCGTCGACACCCTCAACAGCATCAACCATTTCATGAACCGCAAGGCCCTCAGCGAATTCGAAATGCGGGTCATCTTCCAGATGAGCGCGAACGATTCCGCCAGCCTCATCGATTCCCCCAGGGCCAGCACGCTCGGACTCCATCGCGCCATCTACTACAACGAGCACGAAGGTTACCTCGAAACCTTCCGCCCCTACTCCTTCCCCGATTCGCAATGGCTCGCCGAGGCCGCCGCTAAGCTTTCGCATCGGTAAGAGGTCAACGCCAATCCCCCGCCATCGCCCGTCCTCACGGCCGGTTCACGCTTCGCGCGACAAAAATCCAGGCGACCACCGCGCACACAATCGCGTGCAGCGAAAGGACGATGAGGCACAGGCCGAAGTCGGCCACGGGCGTGTTCGTCGATTGCCGCACGATGTCGTAAAGCGGCGACGCCGACAGGGTTTTCAGGTACCCGCTCCAGCCCCAGTAAGCCGCAATGAAGGGACGGCAAATGTTGCTCACGATTTCGGGCAGCGCCAGGACGGCCCCGGAAAGCGGCAGTTGCAACCCGACCAGGTAAATCGCCAGCAGCGAGGCCCGTTCCGGCGACTTCGAGGCGGAGGAAATCGCCAGGCAGGTGACGCTCATCGCGAAGGTGGTCGCGAAAAGGACTTCAAACTGGGCGAAGAAATCGCCCGGGAATCCGCAAACCGTCTTCACAAACCAGGTCATCCAAAACGCCTGCGCCACGCTCAGGCCCAAGACGAGCAGGATTTTCGTCGTCACGTAGGCCCACGGCGACAACCCCGCCCGCAGCTCCTTTCCGAGAAGGTCCCGTTCCTTGGCGATTTCCCGCGCGCCGTTGTTCGCCCCCGTCAGCGCGAGAAGAATGACCTGGAACATCGTCAGCCCCGAAACCAGCGAGGCGGCCGAGAAGGAATCTCTCAGGTAGGCGAGAGTTTCCTCCAGTGTCTTGAGAATGTTGGGCTGGATGCTCAGGTCCAAAGTCCCCACTTCGGGCAGCCCCTTCGTCGCAAAAATCGCCACCAGCGCCGGGAAAATGACGAGGAGCGCCAGGTGCAGCCAGAGTTGCGCCCGGTCCCGCCCCAGCAGGATCAGTTGACGCCGGATCAGCACAAAAAGCTGGATCAGGCTACCGGGAGGCGGGGCCGTATTCAGCGCGGAGGGCTCCGGCGCCGCGGGCAGTTCCTTGGAGCGATCGGCATCGAACCCGGCAAACTCCCCCCTCGACGTCGCCTGTTGATAACCTCCGAAAATGGCCTCGATCGAATCGGTCCCATGCGCCTGATAAAACTCCTCGTAGGAACCTTGAAAGCAAAGCCGCCCCTCGTGCAGAAAAACAATCGAATCGCACAGCCCCAGATTGTCCACCGCATGGGAAACCAGAATGACGGTCTTGTTCAAGCCGTGGGCCAGCTCCTTCAACCAAACCATCAGCTCATGCTCCGAATGGGCGTCAAGGCCGCTCGTCAGCTCGTCGAGAAAGAGAAAAGCCGGATCGCCGATCAATTCCTCGGCCAGGGCGATGCGCCGCATTTGCCCTCCCGAAAGCGTCCGGTATTTCTGATGAAGAAAGGGGCGGATCCGCGCCAGGTCGATCACGTGCTCGCTCCACTGGTCGCGGGTCGCCCTCGGCACCGAGGAGGGCAGCCGCAGCGCGATGGCAAAATCAAGAATTTCCGCCACCGTCAGCTCGCCGTGGAACGCCCCGAACTGGGGCAGATAGCCCACCGCCAGCGGCAGTTGCCGCCGCAGCGTTTCCACCGGATGGCCCGCCAGCAGGACCCGCCCCGCCGATAACGGCTGAATCCCCACCATGGCCCGCATCAGCGTGCTCTTTCCGCAACCCGAAGCCCCGATGATCGAGAGGAACGATCCCTCCGGAACGGCGATCGAAATATTGCGCAGCAACGCTTTCCGATCGTCGCCCTTGCCCACCACGACCGACACATTGTCGACCAGAACCGCCGCGGCCATTTTGGAGGTTGTGTGCATGGTCGCTTCCAATTTTAAGCTTGGGCCGCCCTTTTCATCCGCGACACAAAAATCCAGGCCACCGTCCCGCCCGCCAGCACATGAATGCAAAGAACCAGAAGACAGAGATTGAATTCCGTGATGTAGGTGTCGGTCGATTCCCGAACAATATCGTACAGAGGATCGGCCGACAGTGTTTTCAGGTAACCGCTCCAACCCCAGTAAGCGATGATGAAGGGACGACAAAGAAAACCCACCGCCTGCGGCAGCGCCAACACCACCCCCGAAAGCGGCAACTGCAGACCCACCAGGAAATTCGCCAGCAGCGAAGCCCGCTCCGGCGATTTCGAAACCGACGAAATCGCCAGACACACCATGCTCATCGCCAGCGTTGTGGCGAAGAGAATCGCGAACTGGCTCGGAAACTCGCCGGGAAACCTGCACACCGTCTTCACGAACCAGGCCATGCAAAAAGCCTGCGCCACGCTCAGGCACACGACCAGCAGGCTTTTCGTCATGACATAGGACCAGGGCGAAAGCCCCGCGCGCAATTCCTTGTCGAGAACATCCCTCTCCTTCGCGATTTCCCTCGCCCCGTTGTTCGCCCCCATCAGCGTCAGCAGAATCACCTGGAACATCGACAGCCCCGAAACCAGCAGCGCCGTGCTGAACGATTCCTTTAAATCAGCCAGCCCGGTGACCATCTTCATCAACGGGTTCGTCGCGGGCTTCGCCGCCTGTATCGCCTCGATGTGGGGCAGGCCGTTCGTCGCAAAGATCGCCACCAGGAGCGGAAAAGTGATCAGCAGCGACAGGTGCAGCCAGAGTTGCGCCCGGTCGCGGCAAAGCAGGATGTACTGACGCCGGATCAGGGTAAAAAGCTGGCTCACGTTGCCGGGAGGCGGGGCCGTATTCAGCGCGGAAGGCGCCGGCGCCGCCGGCAGTTCCGACGACCGGTCGGCATCGAACCCCACAAAGTCCCCCGTCACCGAGGCCTGTTCATACCCTCCAAAAATCGCTTCGACCGATCCCGTCCCGTGGCTCCGCAGAAGCTCCTCATACGGCCCGTGAAAACAGAGCCGCCCTTCGTGCAGAAAAATCACCGAATCGCACAACCGCAGATTGCGCGTCATGTGCGTCACCAGCACCACCGTCTTTTTCAGGCCGTGCGCCAGCTCCTTCAGCCAGACCATCATCTCATGCTCCGAATAGGGATCGAGACCCGTCGTCATCTCGTCGAGCAACAGAAAAGCCGGATCGCCAATCAGTTCCTCCGCCATCGAGATCCTCCGCATCTGTCCCCCTGAAAGCGTCCGGTACTTCTGATGGAGAATCGGGCGGATGCGCGCCAGATCGATCACATGCTCGCGCCACTGGTCGCGGGTCGTCTTGGGCACCGAGGAGGGCAGGCGCAACGCCATCGCAAAATCGAGAATTTCCGTCACGGTCAGATCCTCGTGGAACGCCCCGAATTTGGGCAGATACCCGACAGCCAGCGGCAGTTGCTCCCGCAGCGTCTCCACCGGATACCCCGCCAGCAGCACCCGGCCCGCTGACACCGGCTGAATCCCCGCCAAGGTGCGGATCAGAACACTCTTGCCCGACCCCGACGCGCCGATGATCGTGAGGAACGATCCCTCCGGAACGGCGATCGAGATATTGCGCAGCAGCGCCTTGTGATCGTCCCCCTTGCCCACCATCACCGAGACGTTCTCGATAAAAATGGCGGCGTCGGTTCCGGCAGTCGTGTGCATGGCTGCCCGGCTTTTCCGATCCTAGTTCGCTTCCGCGGCCGCGCCGGTCGACGAGGGCTGCGGCGAGAGAATCATTTTGCTGATCCGGTCGATCCCCTCGTTGGCGATCTGGCTCGGCGGATAATCGTTTTGGGCCGCCACGTACCAGGTCAGGCTGTAACCGAGTTCCTTTTTCGACTCCGCCTCGCGCGCCTTGTTCAGCGCGCTGACAAAATCGGCGCTGCGCCCGGAAAGGTCGGCCAGAAGCTTGTTCAGCTTCGAGTCGTCGGGCCAGTCCTTCGCCGCCAGTTCAATCGTTTCCCACGCCCCGTCGACGTCCCCGTTCATCATCAGCGTGTTCGCTTTTTCCTCGGCGATTTCGGCGTTTTCAACTTTTTCAAGAACGTCCTTGAGTTGCTGTTCGCGCGCGGCGTCGCCCTTGACGGCCAGGGCAAATTCGAGCTTCCGGTCGAAAATCCCGCGATAGTTTTGGTCCTTGAGCAGCCGGTCAAAATCGCCCGCGGCTTCATTCTGGTTGTCTTCCGATTTGAAAAAGAGATTGGAGGAAGTGGTCAGATCGGGATTTCCGGGCCATAGCTCCATCGCTGTTTGGAATGTCTCCATGGCATCGGGCAGGTTGCCCGCCTGGGCCTGGAGCTGGGCCTTGCCCAACTGCAGCCGGCTCGCGAGCTTGGTGTCGTTCACCAGCGCCATCGGTTCGGTCTCGTCGAAGTCGCTCGCCACCTTCTTGATGTCGGCGATTTGCGCCTCCACCTGCTCGAAGGCGCGCACTTCAAGTTGGTTTTTAAGCACGTCAACCTTCGTCAAAAAATCGCTCACCTTTTCCTTGTCGTCACGCGCCAGCCCCTTGAGCTCCGGATGGAATTCGTTCCCGATGAACGCGTCCTGCAGCACCCCCGAGGCCGACGCGATCGCTCCTTTGCCCGCCTTATATTTGAAGACCTCCACCGCCTGGCTCACCCGTTCGTTGATTTCGAGCGCCGACGTCACTTCATCCGCGATGCTCAGCGGCTGTCCGGAGTCCGCCGACTGCCCCGTCGTGTCGCCTCCCATCGCGTTTCCGAATTGGGTGAGCATGCTGCCCGGGACGTTCGCATTCACCCCAAACGACTTGATCATCACGTGCGTCGAATCGGAAGCCTGGCGTGCGTTGCTGCCCGCCGCGGCCACGACCTGATTGCCGAGATCCTCCGGATAATCCCCCTCGTTGAAAAGCGCCCGGTAAAAATCGGCCGCAATGATCACATGATAATAGCGATGGTTGTTGTAGAGCGTCCGGATGTAATCGGCGAAATCCATCCGGTCCTGGTCGCTAATCTTGTTTTCGCGCATCTCATTGAGTTTCACCTTCGCCCGCGCTTCCAGAATTTTCAGGTACTCCGCCCCCATCGTCATCTTCTGCTCCAGCGCCTGCCCCATCGTCGGCATCTCGCTTGCCTCGGCGACGTCCGGATCGGCGTCCGGGCTCGTCAGCGGCGAATTCGTTGTGGCTGAATTGGTGTTGTTGTTATTATTATTGTTGTTGCCCTGCCTGCCCTTGCCCACCTTTGCATTATCCGCTTGCTCCTCGCTCTTGAGGTCCTCGGCCATCAAATCGGCGTTGTGATCGTAAGTCTCGATGTTCTTGTTTAATTGGCTGTTGGCGAATTCGAGTTTGCTCTTCGTCCGGTCGGTGTTCCAGAAGGCCTCGACCCGCGCCGCCAGTTCCCGGCTGATCCCCGCATCGAGGTCTTCATACTCGCCCAGATCATAGAGCATCTTCCACGCGCCGATCGTATCGCCCTGCTTCAACATGCTCGAAACCTGTTGCATCTTCCCGAAATACTCGTCGATCCGAGCCTGGGGAACTTCCTTCAGGCTCAGGTAGGTCTCAAAACGGGCCTTCATCTCCGGGTTTTCGAGTCCCGGCGTTTTGAGAACGTCCATTGCTTCAATCTTGCTCGATAGAGCGCGCAATAATTCCTCGGCTGCCTTGCCGCCTGTGCCATTGGCGGGCTTCACATTCATGAAAGTTTTCAGGACCTCCCCCGTGCTTGTGTCGACTTCATTTCCGTTGCCCGCCGCCGCGGGCGCTGCCGCAGGAGCAGCCGCGGGCCCAGGAGCGCCCTGCCCAAAGCCCAACTGCGACGTCAGCACGAATGCGACTGCCAGAAAACTATTCCTTTTCACATGTATCGGCATAAACGAGTCCTCCGTCTTCAACCTCGAGCAAGGCTTGGTAGTTTTGCCCCTTCTCGAAAAAAAGGCCGCTGAACTTCGGCGGAATCAGCACCACGAGAGGCCGGTTGTCGCTTTGAATCGTAAAAACCATCAGCCGGCCCGTTGCCGCCTGCATTCCCAAGTCGTTCGATACTTTCAGGTCCGCCTTGAATTTCGCGCCCTCCATCGAGCGGTAGTCGGCCAGGTATTTATCCATCGGGAACGGCTCCAGCGTCCGATACGGATCGGCCAGGTACTTGTATGTAAAATAGCCCACGATGCCCACGATCAGCAGAACCAGCAACCCGGAGACAAGCCACAATCCCCACGAACCCGGTGCTTTCCTCCCCGTCGCCTGGACCGTCGAGGTTGTCTGTGCGAAAGGTGAGATGACTCGCGGGCTTGCGCCTTCGTCTTCAATATGTTGTGGATTTGCTGCCGGCACTCTTATGTAGTGTACAGGATGCCTGGTTCATTTACAACATAAACCATCGGCGGCAATGGCGGTAAAAGCGAGTCGCCATGATCCACCGCGCCGGGTGCTTTCCCAACCCATTCAGCTTGTTCGAGTCAACCCGATTACCTACTCTACTCCGACATGTCTCACGCCCCCACCCGCGTTTTTCTCATCCGCCACGGCGCAACCATCCTCAGCGCCGAAGACCGCTTCGCCGGCGCCACCGATGTCCCCCTTTCCGATGAAGGACGCCGCCAGGCGGGCCGCCTGGCCGCCCGTTTGCGCGCGGAACCGGTCGCCGCCGTCTATGCCTCCCCTATGGGCCGCACCGTCGAGACGGCGCAAATTTTGGCCGAACCCCACCGCCTCGAAGTCCGGCAGAGGGAGGGCCTGCGCGAAATTTCCCACGGCCATTGGGAGCAGATGACCCGCGAGGAAGTCGAAAGCAAGTTCCCCGAAGAAGCCGCCGAGTGGGACAAGGACCCCTATACCTTCGCCCCCACCGGCGGCGAAAGCGGCCTCGCCGTCACCGCCCGCGCCCTCCCGACGCTCATCGCCCTCGTGCGCGCCCATCCCGGCCAAAATATCCTCGTCGTCTCCCACAAGGCCACCATCCGGCTCCTGCTCAGTTCTCTCCTCGGCTTCGACCCCCGCCGCTACCGGGACAATCTCGACCAAAGCCCCGCCGCGTTGAACATCGTCGACTTCAGGGACCTCACCCGCGCCCGCCTCACCCTCTTCAACGACACCTCCCACTACGCCGATGCCGGCCTGGCCATTCCGGCCGTTCCCGCCGGTCGCCTCTCCCGCTGGTGGAGCGGCTCGACCCTCAAGCAGCCGATTTAGACAGTGTGGACATTCGGTTCTCTGTAGGCGGTCATAGACCGCCGCTACAGAAGAGGGGATGGCTACCGGGAGGGAGTCCGGGCCGGGAAGGCTGAAAAAAATCGGGCTCTATCGCATTTGCAATTATCATGTAAGTTTCAGCCAATACCGACGACTTATGGCCATGGAAAAGATCATCAAATCGGACGAGGAATGGAGGAAGCAACTGACCGAGGAGCAGTACCGGATCACGCGCGGGAAAGGGACGGAGCGGGCTTTCTGCGGGGTGTTTTACGACAACCACAAGGAGGGGGTCTATCATTGCGTCTGCTGCGACCTGCCGCTGTTCGCGTCAGGGGCGAAGTTCGATTCGGGGACGGGCTGGCCGAGTTTTTTCGAGCCGGTGGCGAAGGAGAATGTGGAGACGGTGACCGATTCAAGCCACGGGATGACGCGGACGGAGATCGTGTGCGCCCGCTGCGACGCGCATCTGGGGCATGTGTTTGAGGACGGGCCGCATCCAACGGGTTTGCGTTATTGCCTGAATTCGGCGGCGCTGAAATTTGTGGAGGGCGGGAAGAAGGAAAAGAAGGCGGGACTTGCGGAGGCGTCGTTCGGGGCGGGTTGTTTTTGGGGGGTGGAAGCGGCGTTTCGCGAGGTGGCGGGGGTTCGCGAGACGGCGGTGGGGTATCAGGGCGGGACGCTGAAGAATCCAGGCTACGAGGATGTCTGTTCGGGCGGGACGGGTCACGCGGAGGTGGTGCATGTGGAGTACGACCCGGCCGAGGCGAGCTATTTAAAGTTGCTGGAGGTTTTTTGGTCGAATCATGATCCGACGACACCGAACCGGCAGGGGCCGGATGTTGGGACGCAATATCGGTCGGTGATTTTTTATTATACACCGGAGCAGAAACGCACAGCGGAGATGTTTAAGGCGCGGCTGGAATCGTCGGGGCGTTTCAAGCGGCCGATTGTGACGGAGATTGTGGAGGCGCCCAAGTTTTACCGGGCGGAGGAGTATCACCAGAGGTATTTGGAGAAGCGGGGGCGGCGGAGTTGCGGGATTTGAGGGAAATGGGACGGATGGTACCGTCGCGCGGCGGTTACCGGGGGGGCGGAGAAGACGGGGGATCGTCGCCGAGCATGCCTTTTTTGCGGAGCTGTTCCTCCATGGCGAGGTCCATGAGGAGATCGGCGAGGGCGACGGTGCCCTTGTCGAGGGCGGCGTTGGCGGCCTTGAGTTGGTCGAGGTTTTCGGTTTCGAGGGCCTTTTCAACGGCGAGGATGAGGGCCTCGATTTCCTTCACTTCGGCGGGGACGATCAGCGGGCCGACCCGGGCGAGGGCTTTGCGGGTGGCGCCGAGCATGTCGGCGCTTTTGCGCTTGGTCTCGATCCATTGGCGCTGGGCGAGGTCGTCGAAGGCGTGCTCGACCGATTCGGAGACCATTTTTTCGACGTCCTCGTCGCGGACGTCGACGGCGCTTTTGAGCTGGACGATTTTCTGGTGACCGGTTTTCACGTCGCGGGCGAGGACGCTGAGGATGCCGTTGGCGTCGATTTCGAACTGGACGCCGACGCGGGGGACGCCCTTGGGAGCGGGGGCGAATTCGAGTTCGAAGAGGCCGAGGGACCAGTTGTCGCGGGCGAGTTCGCGCTCGCCCTGGAGGACCTGGATCTTCATCGATTTTTGATTGTCGACGGCGGTGGTGAAGAGTTCGCCGGCCTTGGTGGGGATGGTGGTGTTGCGGGGGATGATGACGTTCATGAGGCCGCCAAAGGTTTCGATGCCGAGGGAGAGCGGGGTGACGTCGAGGAGGACCATGTTTTGGACGCCGCCTTCAAGGATGCCGGCCTGGAGGGTGGCGCCGATGGCGACGGCTTCGTCGGGGTTGGCGGCGGTGTTGGGCTCGCGCCCGAAGATTTCGCGGACGAGGGCGCGGACCATGGGCATGCGGGTCTGGCCGCCGACGAGGATGACGTCGTCGAGGTCGGCGGGCTTGAGTCTGGCGTCGCTGAGGGAACGGAGGCAGTTGGGGCGGGTTTTTTGGACGACGGGCCGGGCAAGGATTTCGAGCTGTTCGCGGGTGACGACGGTGGAAAAACTTCGTTCGCCGACGGCGAAGGGGATTTCGACTTTGGTTTCGGTTTCGGTGGAGAGGTGGATTTTGGCGACCTCGGCTTCGTCGTGGAGGCGGGCGAGGAGCGGAGCGTCGACGTGGGTCTGCAATTTGGCGGCAAGACGGCGGGCGAGTTCGTCGGTGAGGGCGGCGTCGATGTCGTCGCCGCCGAGGCGGGTGTTGCCGTTGGTGGAGAGGACCTGGAAGACGCCCTGGTTGAGTTCGAGGATGGAAATGTCGAAGGTGCCGCCGCCGAGGTCGTAGACGGCGATCTTCGATTTTTCCTTGAGGCGATCGAGACCGTAGGCGAGGGCGGCGGCGGTGGGCTCGTTGACGATGCGCTCGACTTCGAATCCGGCGAGGCGGCCGGCTTCCTTGGTGGCGTTGCGCTGGGCGTCGTTGAAGTAGGCGGGGACGGTGATGACGGCGCGGGTGACGGGTTCGCCGAGGGAACGCTCGACGTCGGCCTTGAGTTTTTTAAGGATTTCGGCGGAGATTTCCTCAGGCGACCAGGCGCGGCCGGGGAGTTCGACTCGGACGGGTTCGTTGCCCTTCCCGGCGACGGGATAGCCGACGATCATTTCCTCGCGCGGGATTTCGCCGCCGCGACGGCCCATGAAGCGCTTGATGGAGGAGACGGTTTCGCGCGGTTTGAGGCCGCGGACGCGCCTGGCGGCGATACCGACGAGGGGTTCGAGGCCGGGGCCCGGAAAGTGGACGACGGAGGGGGTGAGACGGCGGCCTTCGGCGTCGGCGATGAGGACGGGAAAACCGGCGTCCATGACGCCGACGAGGGAGTTGGTGGTACCGAGGTCGATGCCGACGATTTTGCTCATTGCGGGGAGAATAGCCCGCGATGGGCGGGGGTGTCAAAGGGGGCGGCTTGGGTCACGGCTGCGCTTTGGGTCTTGCCTGATAGCGGAGGATCATTTCGGAGGCCGCGTCATCGCAGGCTTTTGCGGCCTTGTCACCACCCTGATTGGTGCAGACGAGGACACCGAATTTTTTCGCGGGGGCGAGCCAGCAGACGCAATAGTTCATGGTGTTCGATCCGGCATGAGAAAGCGCCTTGCCTCCGGCCCAGGGGCGATCGACGATGATCCAGCCGTATCCGTATTCGGAATTGGGTGCGGGCGTTTGTATGGCTCGGTAAATCTCGTCCGGGAGCAGGGCCTTCATTCCCGATCCGCCACGCAATTGGTCGGTGAGGAATTTGGCCCAGTCGGTGATGGTGCAATGGACGGTGCCGGCGGGGCCCATGATTTCGCGGTTGTCCATGGTGGATCCGTTGGATGGCGCGGGGATTCCCTTGTCGAGATGGGGCCAGGGTTGGTCAATTTGCCCGACGGTTCCGGTGCCGCCAAACCCGGCGGAAGTCATGCCGAGAGGGTTGAAGATTCGCTCCCGGATCAATTCCTCCCACGGTTTGCCGGCGATTTTTTCGAGGATGGCCGCGACGACGACGTAGCCGGTGTTGGCGTAATGAAATGTGCCGGGGGCATAGGCTGGCGCAGTCAACGCCATTTCCGCAGCCTTTAGTCGTTGCTCGGTTAACGATCCGCTTGTGAACAAGGCGTTCCAGTCGAGATTTTCGATGAGGCCGGCCTGATGGGAGAGGACCCGGCCGAGGGTGACGTTGCGCATGGTTTCGGGGACGCGATCGGCGATCTCGGGAAAGAAGGAGACAACTTTGTCGTCCCAGGAGAGTTTCTTTTCGACGACAAAGGTTCCGGCAAGGGTGGCGGTCATCGCCTTGGTGTCGGAACCGAGATGCCAGAGGTCATCCGTGGCGACCGGGATGGCGGTTCCGTTCTTGCGGACACCGACGGCGGCGATTTCGACGATGCCGTCTGTGGTGAAAAGGGCCCCGGCAAGAGAAGGCAGGTTGTATTTGGCGCGGATCGATTCAAGAGTGGCCGCGAGGGGTTGATCGGTTGGTTGCGCCGGCGCGGGATTGGTGAGGAGAAGGTAGCCGGAGATGACAAGGGTAAGAACGGCGATGCCGGTATAGGAGAGATGGCTGAGTTTGCCGATGATGAGACATAGAACGCCGACGTAGAGAACGGTCGTGAGTCGGTAAGCGATGCGGATCATGAGGCGGCAGGTTATGGAGAATCGGGCCGGCTGGGAAGGGATTATGGGCGGGTGGGGATGGTTCCACGTTGTTCGTAAATGGAGTTGGGAACGAGGGAAGTCAGGGTCCGGACGGCAGGCTCGCCTGGCATCGACCCTCGAGGAAACATTTGGAGTGCGGCGGGGGTGGAGCGCGGGTAGAGTTGGCACATGAAATGCAACTGGCGGAGGATGAGATGGCTGCTTGTGGCGCTGCTGGCGGGTTGCGGATGGCTGGGCGGAGCGCGGGCGGACGATGCGGGGAAGCCGCTGGTGATCGGGATGGAGCTGAATTATCCGCCGTTCGAGATGACGGACGCGGCGGGGAATCCGACGGGAGTGGGGGTGGACCTGGCGCGGGCGCTGTGCGCGTATCTGCACCGGCCGATCGACATTGAGAACATGCCGTTCGAGGGTCTGATCCCGGCGCTGAAGACGGGGCGGATCGACCTGATCATTTCGTCGATGACGGCGACCGACGAGCGGCGGAAGTCGATCGATTTTTCGGATCCTTATTTGAACACGGGGCTGGCGATTCTGGCGAAGAAGACGAGTGGGATCCAGAGCATCGCGGATGTGAACAAGCCGGGGTTGATCGTGGTGGTGAAGATGGGGACGACGACGGCGGACTACGCGCGGGACCATTTGAAGAACGCAACGGTGCTGCCGCTGGAGCAGGACACGGCCTGCGCGCTGGAGGTGGTGCAGGGGAAGGCGGACGCTTTTCTTTACGACCAGATGTCGATTTACCAGTTCGCGAAGAAGAATCCGGACACGACGCGGGGGTTGCTGACGCCGTTTCAGAAGGAGTCGTGGGCGATCGGGATCCGGAAGGGAAACGACGCGCTGGAGAAGCAGGTGAACGCGTTTCTGGCCGATTTCAAGGCGCGGAAGGGTTTCGACGCGCTGGGGGACAAGTATTTGAAGGATGACAAGGAAGCGTTCAAGGAGATGGGCTTTCCGTTTTATTTTTGAGATGACACCGCGCGCGTGAAGACCGGGACCCGAGAAAATTATTTGGTGGTGGGCGCCGGATTTTCCGGGGCCGTGCTGGCGCGCGAGCTGGCGGGGCGGCTGGACTGCCGGGTGACGGTGGTGGATGCGCGGCCGCATGTCGCGGGGAACTGCCACACGGAGCGGGACGCGGCGACGGGCGTAATGATTCACAAGTACGGGCCTCATATTTTCAATACGAACCGGCCGCATGTGTGGGATTACGTGAACCGGTTCGGGGTGTTGCGGCCTTATTCGAACCGGGTGAAGGCGTCGACGTCGCGCGGGATTTTTTCGTTTCCGATCAACCTGCACACGATCAACCAGTTTTTCGGGAAGAGGTTGAATCCGCAGGAGGCGCGGGTTTTCCTCGAGTCGCTGGGGGACAAGAGGATCGCGGAGCCGAGGAACTTCGAGGAGCAGGCGCTGAAGTTTGTGGGGCGGGAACTCTACGAGGTTTTCTTCTACGGGTACACGCGGAAGCAGTGGGGGTGCGAGCCGTCGGAGTTGCCGGCGTCGATTTTGAAGCGGCTGCCGATCCGGTTCAATTACAACGATGTTTATTACGACAGCGCGCAGCAGGGGATTCCGGTGGAGGGATACACGGCGATCGTGGAGAAGATTTTGGACCATCCGGGGATCGAGGTGCGGCTCGGGACGGCGTTTGATCGCGAGATGAAGGAGGCGTACGATCACACGTTTTACACGGGGCTGATCGACGCTTATTTTGGATACGGGCTGGGGCGGCTCGGGTACCGGACGATCACGTTCGAGAGGATCGACGCGGAGGGCGATTATCAGGGAAACGCGGTGATCAATTATACGGAGCTTGAGCCGGCGTATACGCGGATTCACGAGCACAAGCATTTCACGCCCTGGGAGAAGCATGACGCGACGGTGGCGTTCCGGGAGTTCAGCAAGGAGACGGGGCCGGAGGACACGGCCTATTATCCAAAACGGCTGGCGGCGGACCGGCGCCTGCTGATGGAGTACCGGCGGGCGGCGGAGAAGCTGCGGGGGGTTTCGTTTACGGGGCGGCTGGGGACGTATCGTTATCTCGACATGGACGCGGTGATCGACGAGGCGTTGAATTTCAGCGCGCGGTTCGTGGAGAGCCGGGAAAAGGGGGCGGCGGCGCCTCTTTTTCCAAATGAAGAGGCGGCTTCATGAAGCCGGTGGATCTCGCGGTGGTGATGCCGGTTTACAACGAGGAGGCGAACATCGAGGCCGTGGTGAGCGAGTGGGCGGGGGAATTCGAACGGCTGGGAATTTCATTCGCGCTGCTGGCGATCAACGACGGGTCGAAGGACGGGACGGGCGCGCTGCTGCAAACTTTGGCGAAGCGGTATGGCGATTCGGTGAGGCCGGTTGAAAAGGGGAACGCGGGGCACGGGCAGGCGTGCCGGACGGGATACGCCCTGGCGGTGGAAAGCGGGGCGGAGTGGACGCTGCAGATCGACTCGGACGGACAGTGTGATCCGCGGTTCTTCGCGTCGTTCTGGAGCTGCCGCGAGGAGGCCGCCGCGGTTTTTGGAGTGCGCACGACGCGGGACGACGGGGTTTCGCGGGCGCTGATTTCGGCGGGTTGCCGGATCGCGACTTCGCTTCTTTGCGGGATCGACCTGAAGGACGCGAACGTCCCGTACCGGCTGATCCGGACTTCGGTTTTGAAAGAAGCGATGCCGCGGATTCCGGACGATTTCGACATGCAGAATGTGGCGCTGACGCTGGCGCTGAAGAGGCAGCCATCGGTGCGGTGGAAGTATGTTCCGATTCATTTTCGGGACCGGCAGGGGGGAACGAACAGCATCAACCTGAGGCGCATCGCGCAGATGGGGCGGAACCTGCTGAGGAATCTGCATAAGGTCGGGGGATGAGAGGAATTGGCGGGCGCTGGGAATTCGCTTTGCGCGCGCGCGACGGCCACCTCGGAGGATGGAGCCGGAACGGGCCGTTTTGAAAGTGACAACGGTCGCAGGGAGAATTACCGTTGGCGTTTATTTTTATCGGGCCGGGCGATTGCCTTTATGAAATTTTCCATCGTGACGCCGAGTTTCAAGCAACCGGAGTGGCTCAGGCTTTGCCTCGCGTCGGTGGCGGACCAGAAGGGGGATTTTGAGGTGGAGCATATCGTCCAGGACAACTGTTCGGGGGAAACCGTGGCGGCGGTGGCGGGGGAGTTTCCGGGCGCGCAATTGATTTCGGAACAGGACAAGGGGATGTACGACGCGGTGAACCGGGGGCTGAGGCGCTCGACGGGGGACATCTGCGCTTATCTCAATTGCGACGAACAGTACCTGCCGGGAGCGCTGGCGGGCGTGGCGGCTTTTTTTAAGAAGCATCCGGAGGTGGACGTGGTTTTTGGGAATTGCGTTCTGGTGAAGACGGACGGGGCCTATTTCTGTTCGCGGCCCGCGCTTTATCCCATTTATTATCACGCGAGGATCTGCCACCTGAGTGTTTTCACGGCGGCGACTTTTATACGGCGCCGGGTGTTCGAGAAGGAGGGACATTATTTCGACACGTCGTACAGGGATTTGGGGGACAAGGTGTGGGTGGTGGGCTTGTTCGAGAAGAAGATCCGGTTCGACGTGCTCGACTTCACGACGAGCGCGTTTACAGAGACGGGCGACAATATGAACATGCGCCCGAACGCGGTGCGGGAAAAGCTCAAGCACAGGGCCGAAGCCCCGACTTGGGTGCAACTGTCGGCGCCGTTCTGGGCGGCGTTTCACCGCGTGCGGAAGCTTTTGGCGGGGCACTATTCGCTGAAGCCTTTCAGCTATTCAATTTATACGCTGTCGAACCCGAAGAGCCGGACCTCATTCGAGGTGACCAAGCCGACGACGGTATGGCGGGACCGGCTTTCCCTGATACGATAGCGAGCGAGAGAACCCGATGAACGAGCAACCCCAACGCCATCTGTTCGTCGTGGGCTTTGCGCGTTCGGGGACTTCGCTGCTCTATACGCTTCTGAATCTGCATCCGGAAATCAAACTGGTCTACGAGGCCGATTTGCTGAGCCAATCGCTGGTGAACGTGTCGACCCGCAGCGGCCAGCATTGGTGGGAGCGGCTTGATTTCTTCAATTCGGTCTGCCGGCGGCATCGGCTGGAGCCGCAGCCGTCGTGGAAAAAGATCCGCTCGGCGAAGGAAGCGGCGATGGCGCTGTATCGCGAATACGGCGGCGGGCGGCGCTATGTCGGGGAGAAATCGCCGACTTATTATAATTGCCTTCGGGCGCTTGCGCGGCAATTTCCGGAGGCGAGGTTCGTCATTATTTGGAGAGATCCCCGGAACGTGATTTCGAGCATCATCTCGGCCGGGAAGAAGCACTATTTTTTCAGCGATCGTTCGTTCCCGCTTCGGGCGATCGTCGGGTTCGAGCAGATGCAGGCGGACACGCTGGCGCTGCGGGCGCAAGGCACGCCGGTTTTTGATCTTTGTTACGAAAGCCTGGTGGAGAACCCCGAGACATGGCTGAAATCGATATGCGCTTTTCTCGAAGTTCCGTTTGATCCGGGAATGCTTGAACTCGATCGCGCGGACTCGAGCATGTTCCCGCCGGGGGAACATCATGCGAAGGTGAAGTCGGGGCACTTGTCCCGCTCCGACCGGAGCAGCGGAGCTTTGGCGGATTCGCTCCGGCAAAAAATCGCCCGTTATTTTCAGCGATGGAAAACGCTGTTTCGGGACCAATTGGAAAGCAGGCGGTATTGGGAGCAAACGGGGGAGCGGGAGCCGGGGCGGCTTGAAGTGTTGCAAGACCGGATCAAGTATCAAGCGGCGCGATTCTTTTCGGAACAATTCACGCCGTTCATCTACGGTTTTTTCCCGCTGAGGGCGCTGCAACGGTATCGGGCATGGCGGGGCAAGACGTTCGCGCCTTCGAGTTCGAGCAACATGGGAGTGCCGCGCGAAACCCACGAGGGGCCGTCGAAAATCTCGGTGATCACTCCGAGCTACAAGCAACTCCCCTGGCTCAAGCTTTGCATCGCCTCGGTGGCGGACCAGAGGGGGGTGACGGTGGAGCACATCGTCCAGGACGCGCAATCGGGTCCCGAACTGGAGGAGTGGGTGCGGACGCGGTCGAAGGCGCAGTTGTACGTGGAATGCGACACGGGGATGTACGACGCAATCAACCGCGGTTTCGCGCGGGCGACGGGGGACATCGTGTGCTGGCTGAACAGCGACGAGCAGTACCTGAAGGGGAGCCTGGCGAAGGTGGCGCGGTTTTTTGAGACGCATCCCGACATCGACGTTCTGTTCGGCGACGCTCTTCTGGTGGACAACAAGGGGGATCTCCTGGCCTACCGGCGGACGATTGCGCCGATCCTGGGACATATCCGAACGTCGCACTTGAACGTGCTCTCGTGCGCGACTTTCGTGCGCCGTTCGGTGCTGGAGCGGGGTTTCAATCTGAACATCCGATGGAAGGCGATTGCGGATGCGGTTTGGATCGCGGAATTGATGCAGGCGGGCATTCCGATGATGGTCCTGAACGAGCCCCTGTCGATATTCACGATTACGGACAAAAATCTGGGGCAAACGAACCTGGCCTTCTCCGAATCGAAGCTCTGGCAGGAGGAGACTTCATCGAGGAGCTTTTTGCTGCGGGCTTATTTCGTGTCATGCCATCGGATCATGAAGCTTTTGGGCGGAGCTTACTTGCCCCGGTCGATATCGATCGATATTTATACGCTGTCGAGTCCTGAAAAAAGGGTGAACCGGGTGGCGCGCCGGATCGGCTTCCGATGGCCCCATTTGAAACAGACCTAATTTTTCTGGTAAACTAGAGATAAAAGCGGCAAAAGTAGCAATCGTCTCGTTTAATAAGGTAAGGTCTTCATGCATGTTTCCTTTTACTCAAAATTAACCGGGGTGGTGATCGCCGGTCTGGTGGTGGTTTTTGTGATCGAGCCGCTTGATCCGAGCACGGTCAGCACTCCCTTTTTGCTGGGGATCATCCTGATGGGGCTGTCGCTGCGTCAAAATCCGGCCCTGGTGGTGGCGGCGAGCTTGATCTACTCCATTCTGACGGCTTTTGCGCTGATTCAATTTCACCACCATATCGCGCTTACGATGCCCACGGGGCCTCATCCGCTTTTCTGGCTGTTCCAGCGGATGGGGCTCTTTCTGGTCCTTTGCGGACTGGCGATCTATCTGTCCTATTATCGGACAAACACGCAGCGAATTCTCGATCACGTGCAGAAGATTCTCGAGAGGTTGCCGGTCCCCGTGGTGATTTCCGACGCGACGGGCCAGATCATTTATGCGAACGAGTCGATCTGCGCTGAGTTCAAGCGGGACGCGGCGAGTCTTGCCGGCAAGCGGTATTTCGATTTTTTCATGTCCGATATCCAGGAGGGCAAGGCGGTGCGTTTCTACATTGAACTTTTTGAGGAGCAGTCCGACAGGATCCATGAACTGGTGCTGAAACCTTTCGATAGTGAGATCAAGATAAAAGCCCGTCTCACCTGTCTCGGTTCGGGCTCGAATCGGGTGCTGATCACGGTTTTCAACGTGGCTGAGCCGCATGGAGAGGATGGGAATTAGATTCCTCCCGCGAAATGATCGCTGGAAAGATGAGATGCGTTTTGATCGTGCCTCAATCAACCTATCGCGGAAGGCCCCATTCAGGCCGAATCGACGGATAGGAAGGCCTGGCGGATATGGCGGCAATGGGCGGCAAGGGAATAACGTTCGAGATAGCAGTTCCGGTATTCCTGGAAACGGGTTTCGGCGAGGATGATCCCCATGGCCCGGGCGAGTGAAGCGGGGTCGCGGAAGTCGGCGAGATGGGCCAGCGCGGAGGGGACCATTTCGGGAAGGCCGCGCCAGCGGGACAAGAGGACGGGCATACCATAGGCGAGAGCTTCGATGATGGAGACGGGCTGGCCCTCATTGGGGAAGTAACTGGCGAAGCAGAGGGCGTCGCAATTTCTCAGGAGACGGTCTTTTTCCCGCGGGCCGACGTAGCCGGCATAGACGACGGCGCAAGCGGCGCCGGGTTCCGCCGCGAGCGCGAGATCGGCTTGCCGGATGCGGGCTTGAAAAGCGGTTTCCTCGTCGCGATCGACGAAAGCTCCGGCGACGGTGAGGCGCATTCTGACGGGGCTTTTTTCGGCGGCGAACCGGGCATTGGCCAGGGCAACGGCGTCGACGGCGTCGAAAAGTCCCTTGGTGCGGGTGGCATGGGCGAGGTAGAGCAATTCAAAAAGAGGCGTTTTTCCCGGCCCGGTTCGCGTTTTCCAACGGGCAAGACGCTCGGGGAGGAGGGCGGAGTCGAAATCGGGACAGGGATCGGGAATGCCGTTGGAGACGAGTTCGATCCGTCGGGGGGAGAAGATTTCGATGTCGCGGCATCCCTGCTCGTTGAGGACGAGCGAGAGTTCCTTTCCCGAGAAGAGCCGGCGGGTGATCCAGGCTTCGCATCGGCGGAGCAGGCCCTGTTTTGCCCCTTCGGCGACCCATTGTCCGAGGCCGATGGCGTGCCAGTGAAAGATGCGAACCCTGAAGAGGGGCGCCGCAAGGAGAAGGACGAGCCAGTCGCGATAGAGGGCGCTTCTTTTGGCCGGGGCGGGCACATAATAAAAAGCGGCAGGGGCGTATTTCCATCGGAGCCGCCAGGCCTGGAGAATGTGGCCGAAGAGGACGAAGAGCTTACCCGCGCGCCATGAGCCGACGTCGTCCATTCCACCGGAGAGGCGGGCGTTGACGTGATAGAAGACGAGTTCGCCGGGCGCGGGGGCCGGTTTGGCGACATTTTCCAGCATGAGTTGGACCATGTAACTTTGCCCGTGATGGGGTGGCGGCGTATGGGCAAAGACCAGCACCTTCATAAAGGAGGCACGGTAGGAACATTCCGCGGAAAGGGCAATGGCGCAGAATCGTTAGAGGCTGTCCGAAAAGTCGGCGTGGGTCACGTGACGAGTCGAATTTGGGCCGAATCGAGGCGCGAACGACGAGGTCCTGTGGACGGCAGTAACGCTCATAGGCACATCAACTGCCGTGCGCAGCACCCCAAATTCGCCGTCACCCTTCGGGCCGAAGTCTTTTTTTCCTGGGGCTGTGTCACTCGCTCGTCACGTAGCCGCCGCTATGCTCCTCACTCGGTTCCTTGCCCCAGGAAAAAAATCCATTCGGCGTGACCCGCGCCGACTTTTCGGACAGCCTCTAGGGCTTGGCGACAAATTGGGCGGTGAGAGTTTTCCAGACTTCGTTGCGTCTGGCTTGCTGGGCCTGCTCCGTCGCGGTGGATGGCAGGAGGAGGGATTGTCCGGAGGCATCCTTTATTTGATCGAGGATGAAGTCCTTACGGACGGCCGCGGTTCCATTTTTCATGTCGCCGAGTTGTTTCCAGCTTTCACCGGAGAAGGTGTACTGGGCGGCCCATCCGGAGGTAAGGGCGACGCGTTCGAAGGAGTTGCCGGTAATGGGGTTTTGCGGCGTGCTGTGAGCGAGAGTCGCGATGAAATCGGAGATGTTGTCGGGCGTGATCGCAGTGCTGGCGGGAACATGGATGACGATGACGGTCGGCTGCATGAAGGCGGCGTAATGGCCGAAGATGTCGACGTTGGAGTAGATGGTCTGGGCTACGTTTGAAAGGAGCGGCCGCTGGACCAGGAAATAATTGGCCGATAAAATCACGAAAAGGAATATCCCCAACCCGATGGAAATCCACTTGAGCGGATGGAACTCGTCATCCTCTTTGACCGTAAAGTTCCCGTGGTAACTGGCCGGGGCGGGAGTTGAGGGCCGGACGGCAAGCACTTGTATCGTTTTCGATGACGTCGCGACCCCCACCGGCGATGGCGCGCCAGCCGATGCCGCCACGCGCGCGACGGAACCGGTGGGTGATTCGGGAATGATCGCGTCGAGCGTCCCGGCCTCGGGGACGGCAGCCACCGTCGGGCGCGACGGGGACGGAAACGGTTTCCGGCCCGGCAAAAGATCGGGAAATTCCCTGATCTGCTTCCAGGCGTTGTGCCCCGGACTCCAAATCAATTGAGAGTGGGTGAGCTGCCCCTGGGAGACCGCGGCGCGCACAACGTCCCTGGGGAGTTCAGCCGTTTCGGACTGGGTCCCCTTCACATGCAAAATCAGGCGCGTATCGGGCATTTCGTTATTTTCCCAGAAAATCAGAAATCATACCAGCTCGTTGGCTTATACGAAGCATAAGCTATTTAATAGTAACTGATGACAAGTATTACCATGCCTCCATGCCAAGCACAGTCGCCTCTGCTCTCAAGGAGAGACACCGTGGGGCGGGTTGAAGTTACATCCGATTTGTATCGTCATCAAGGATTCCAGACAAACCGCCAGGGCTTGAGCGCCCAGACGCCGGCGTAATCGACGCCGATGCGGGGGGTGCGTTTCACCTGGCGCGGGGGCGGCTTGACGCCGCGGTCTTCGATCCAGATGGCGTCGCCGGAGAGGAGGTCGTGGCGGTTATGGTGCATCTCGATGCCGAGCGCGGCGCAGAGGCGGCCCGGACCGCTGGCCCAATCCTTCTCATGCACGCCCGCGCGGCGTTTGCGGACGAGGTCGTGGCCGGCGGTGATGCGAACGGCGCGGACGAGGACGGCCTCGGGGGAATCGGGCGGGCCGGTGACGATATTGAAAAGGCGGTGCATTCCGTAGCAGAAATAGACGTAGGCGACGCCGCCGGGGGCGAAGAGGATTTCGGTCCGGGCGGTGCGGCGGTTGCCGAAGCCGTGGCAGGCGGCGTCTTTCGGGCCGCCGTAGGCCTCGGTCTCGACGATCATCCCCTCGGCGTAACCGTCGACGGCGCGGACACAGAGAAATTTGCCGAGGAAGAAGCGGGCGACGCGGGCGGGCGTCGGGTCGGCGTAGTCTTCGCGTGTTAGTTTTCTGGCTTTCATTTCCGGATTTTATTTAGATAGGAGGAACATGAAGGACATGAGGGAAGGCAGGGGAAAAATTTTGACGGAATTAATGGAATTAGAACTAAATTAACGGAATTTTTTGAGGGGAAAAGGCGGGAAGTTTTTGGGATGGGCTGAAGAAGAAAACAATCCTTCTTTAAAATCATTTTAATCTCTTCGGGTAAATTCCCCGCCGCTTGCGGCGTGCAGTTGGTAGCCGTCGCCGAGGGATGGGTCCCCCGGGCGACGGTGCCTTTTCGGGTGGCCCGGACTACTTCGTTGTCCGGGTCCCGCCGTGGCGGGACAGGAAGCGAATCCCTAATACCCCGCTGCTTGCGGCGGGGTTCTTTATTCTTGTTACCTCCCTTCGCAGGAGTCCCATCCAAAATTGCCCTTCATCAGCCTTCATGTTCCTCATGTCTAAATTTCCCCTCTCTTTTTAAGTCGTTAATTTTGTGGGTTCGGTCTAATAGTTCGTTTCCCCCATGCCCTCCCCAACGCACACGATCTGGCCGACGCTGCCTCCGCAACTGGCGAACGAGATTCTCCTTTCGGTCCAGAAAGGGAACAAGAAGCTTTACAGGACGGCGGTGGAGGTGATGGCGCCGCGGATGGGGATCCGGGTGCCGACGCTGCTGGAAACGCCGAAGGCGCAGCGGCACGCGACGTGGATTCAGATTCTGGCGCGGCCGGAGATGGAGGTGCTGAGCTTTAACCTGCTTTCGTCGTGGCTGGTGGAGTCGCAGCGGGCGATGCTGTGCGCGTGGCTCGACGCGCTGGGGATCGAGCACGGCGCGAACGGCTGCGCGGACAACTTCCCTCCCCAGCCCGAGGCGGCGGCGCTAAGGAAGGGGGTCGACCTTCTGCTCCAGAAGTTTGATTCGCGGATCGTCGGGGTTTACCTGCGGACCTTCAACCAGATCGACGAGACGCAGTGGCCCGCGCTGGATGAGATTTTGAGCAGCGAGCCGAGGTTGCAGCCGAAGGCGGCGACGTTGGCAAGCGCCTGATTTAAAAAAACGTCGAGATTGAGCATTTGACGGATGGGCCGCGGGCCTTAGGATTATTTGTTGAACCCTTAACGAAAAAAACTTATGGCACACAAATACGAAAACAAACAGGCCGCCCTCCTCGCGAAGGTGAAGGGCAAAACCGGCAAAATCTCGGACAAAACCCACGAGGAGCATCTGAAGCTCTACACGGGCTACGTGAACAAATCGAACGCGCTGCTCGAAGCGGTTGAAAAGCTCGGCACACCCGATCCGGCCGACCCGGCGGTGGCCAACCAGATTTCGTCAAAGATTCGCGACCTGAAGGTCGATCTCACCTTCGCGCTGGGCGGACTGAAGAACCACGAACTCTACTTCAACATCCTGGGCGGGGACGGAAAAATCGGCGGGAAGTTCGCGGCGCTGGTGGACCGCGACTTCGGTTCGTTCGAGAACTACAAGAAGGACCTGAAGGCGACGGGGATCGCGGCGCGCGGCTGGGCCTGGACCGGGATCGATCACGAGACGGGGAAACTGTTCAACTATATCGGCGACGCGCAGAACACCTACCCGATCTGGGGCGTGACGCCGGTGCTGGGGCTGGATGTCTACGAGCACGCCTACTACGCCGACTTTTACACAGCGCGGGCGGGCTATATCGATGAGTTCCTGAACTTCGTCGATTACAGCGCCGTGAACGCGCTTTTGCCGAAGTCGTAACGGCGTTTGAACGTGCATCTGACTCTGGTAGCCGGGACAATTTGCTGTCCGGGCTATCAGAGGGGAGGCAGATGGGTGCGACGGTTCCTTCGGCAGGCTCAGGACAGGCTCCGATCGCCGCTACATTTTGGCTGCCTCGAAAGCATTACTTCTCCTGCGGCGCGAGATAGACGAACATGCTCGACCGGTCTTCCTGCCCGCTCATTTTGCCATGATGCACCAGCAGGACGACGCTCTGGTCGACCCTCAGCTTTTTCGTCAAGCCGGTGAAATCCCCGGCGCTCGCCAGCGGCTCGAGGGTGCCGCGCTCGGCGCAGGCGATCTCAATCACGTCGCCCCGCAAAAGCCCCTTCACGTCGGCGGGCGACCCTTCCTGCACGCCCGTCACCACCACCCCTGACGTCACCATGTCGTCGACGCCAAATTTCCGGCGCGTCTCGCCGTTGAGGTCCGCCACCTCCAGCCCGCTCAGGACATCATTGCTTTCCTGCGGCGGCGCGCCCTGGGGAGTTGCCAGAACTTGCTCCACGGCCGGATCGGGCGGGGGCGTCAGATCGGGAATCCCGGGTTCCTTCGGAAGCTCCGCGACTTTAACCGTCGTCGACCGCAGTTCCCCGGTCCGGATATAATTCACCACCACTTCCTTCCCGACCGGTACTTGCTCCACGATCAGGCGAAGCTGGGCGACGCTGCCGATTTTGTGACCGTCGACTTCGGTGATAAAATCGACGGGATGAAGTTTCGCCGCATCGGCGGGAGATTTGGGCAAAATTCCCGCCAGCAACGCCCCGTGGTCGGCCGCAAGGCCCAGTTGCTCAGGCACGCCGCCGTCGATTTTCGCCGGCAACTCCACCCCCAGGTATCCCCGCACCAGATGCCCGTTCTTGAGCAACCCCTCGACGGTGTAACGCGCGAGATTGCTCGGAATGGAAAAGCCGACGCCCTCGTTGCCCCGCGTAAACGAGGCGATCGCCGCGTTGATCCCGATCAGTTCGCCGTGGATGTTGATCAGCGCGCCGCCCGAGTTGCCGACGTTGATCGCCGCGTCGGTCTGGATGTAGTCCTGGTAATTCGTCGAGTCGGGGAGGTCGCGCCCCTTCGCGCTGACAATCCCCTTGCTCACCGAATCGTCCAGGTTGAAAGGATTGCCGATCGCGAAAACCTGTTCGCCCACCTCCACCTTGTCCGAATCGCCCCAGGGCAGCGCCGGCAGGCCGGTCGCGGAGACCTTCAGCACGCTGATGTCCGACGGAGGGTCCGAGGCCACCACGCGCGCCGGAAAAGTCCGCTGATCCCGCGTCTGCACCTCGACGCTCTGGGCGTCCGCCACGACGTGATAATTCGTCACGATATAGCCGTCCCCGCTGATGATCACCCCCGAACCGTACGAAGGCTCAAGCGTGCGGACGCCCTGCGGCATGCCTGGAATCTTGAACGGAAGATTGCCGAACAACTGCTCGTGCGGATCGACCATCGCAATCGAGGTCACCCGGACGATGCTCGGCGCCGCCGCGGCCACCACCCGGACGTTTTCCCGGTTGATCTCCTCCAGCAACGGCACCGATTCGGAAGAAACCAGCGGCCTCGTCCGCGGAGTAAACGCCGCCGCCCCGACATCCGCTTTTGCATCCGACTGGGCGTCCGACTTGTCCGCCGCCGTGCCGGGAGCCGCCCGGTTGCACCCCGAAAGCACGAGGACACAAATCACCGCCAGGCTCAGAACGGCCGATTCACCAGCCGCCAAAGAACGCAGCGAACGGAAAAACTTCTGAGTGAAACCGCAACCCGTTATTTCGTTCATTTGGTACGCTCTGTTCTTTTGCGGCCAATACTATAGCACGATTTTCCCGTTACCAAACTCCATTTGGAAACGGCGAAAACACGCGCCGCGCGGCGTCCCCCCGTCGAGCCTGCGTCCCACGCCCAAAAGGCCCGCATCGAAGTGACCGCTTGCAGTCCGCTCCGATATCGGCGAGATTGTCCGCAACTCCCTCCGTCCCACACGGTTTAACCCTATATGTTGGAACCGCTGCCTGGATCCCATTGGAATACGACGACTGCGGCGCATCTGATGAACCGCGCCGGCTTCGGCGGCAGCCCCTCTGACATCGAAAATCTCCGCGAAATGGGCCTGGGCAAGGCCGTTTCATGGTTCATCGATTACGGGAAAATCCCCGACAACACCCCCGCCCCCGACTGGGCGCACCCCGACCCCGACGCCATCGCCCGCCGCGAGGCGATCAACAAGGCGGCCGATCCGGAGACGCGCCGCCTGCTTCAGCAGCAGGAGAACCAGGACCGCTTCACTCAAATGGCCGACCTCCGTTACTGGTGGATCCGCCGCATGGCCCTCGGTCCCCGGCCCTTCCAGGAAAAGATGACCCTCTTCTGGCACGGCCACTTCGCCACCAGCTTCGAGAAAGTTGAGGCGCCCTATTTTCTCTGGCTCCAAAACGAGACCCTGCGCCAGAACGCCGTGGGCAACTTCAACCAGTTGCTCATCGCCGCTTCCGAGGACCCCGCCATGCTCCTCTACCTCGACGGCGCCCGCAGCAACAGGAACAACCCCAACGAAAACTTCGCCCGCGAAGTCATGGAACTCTTCACCCTCGGCGAGGGCCATTACACCGAGCAGGACATCCAGCAGGCCGCCAAAGCCTACACCGGCTGGGGCATCGGCGGGGACCACCTCCATTACGAATACAACCGCAACAATCACGACGACGGCCCCAAGACCATCTTCGGCCAGACCGGCAACTTCACCGGGGAAGACGTCCTCAACATGATCTGCGCCAAACCCGAATGCGCCCAGTTCATCGCGAAAAAACTCTGGCGTTTCTTCGCCCAGGACCAGCCCCCCCAGCCCATCGTTGACGCCCTCGCCGCCGAGTTCCACAGCCATGACATGGACATCCGCCACCTGATGCGCGCCATCTTCACCTCGAAGGAGTTCTACGCCCCCGACGTCATCCGCTCCCAGATCAAGAGCCCCGTCCAATGGCTCATCGCCGCCACCCGCCAGCTTCAGGCCCCGCTGCCCACCCAGGCGATGACCCTCGTCATGCTCAGCCAGCTCGGCGAGGAACTCTTCAATCCGCCCAACGTCAAGGGCTGGGACGGCGGCATCGCCTGGATCACCACCAACAACCTCCTCGACCGCTACAATTTCGCCGCCGCCCTCGTCGAGGGCGACCGGGTCCCCCTGCCCGGCCTCCTCGGCAAGATGAAAGGCGTCTTGAACAACATGGCCGAGGACGGCCTCCTCCAAACTTCGCCGACGGACGTCAGCGCCCTCTTCAGCACGTTTGCTCTCAGTAATCCCTACAGCTTCCTCAACGCCCTCCAGGCCCGGTTCCTCAACGCCCAACTCGCGCCCCAGCGCATGGCTTCCTTCAACGATTTCCTCAAGTCGAAATCCCCCCTCGAAGAAACCGACATCCGCAA
This sequence comes from Methylacidiphilales bacterium, assembly GCA_035948935.1. Taxonomy (GTDB): domain Bacteria; phylum Verrucomicrobiota; class Verrucomicrobiia; order Methylacidiphilales; family UBA1321; genus JABDGH01. The sequence continues at coordinate 259,742 of DASZIP010000022.1, forward strand.
AGCCATCCGCCTCATCATGTGCACCCCCGAATACCAGCTCACCTAACCCCCCACCCGCCCACCCCCATGAACAACCCGCTCTTCACCACGCGCCGCGAATTTCTCCGCACCACCCTTCTCGGCGGGGCCCTCGCATGGACCGTCCCCAGCTTCGTCGCGCAGACCTTCTCCGCCCTCCACGCCCAGGCCGACGGCGCCCTCACCCAGGTCGCCACGGGCAAGGACGGCCCCATCCTCGTCCTCATCCAGCTCGCCGGCGGCAACGACGGCCTCAACGCCGTCGTCCCCTACACCAACGACTTCTACTACAAGGCCCGCCCCACCATCGCCATCCCCTCCAAACAAGTCCTCACCCTCAGCGACACCCTCGGCCTCAATCCCGCCATGACCGGCTTCAAAGATCTCTTCGACGCCGGCCATCTCTCCATCGTCAACGGCGTCGGCTATCCCAACCCCAACCGCAGCCACTTCCGCTCCACCGAAATCTGGCAGACCGCCAGCGACGAGGACAAGTACCTCAGCGACGGCTGGCTCGGCCGCTACTTCGACAACGCCTGCCAGGGTTGCGATCCCACCGTCGCCATCAACATCGGGCCGCGCATGCCGCAGGCCTTTTCCTCCCACTCGCCCACCGGCATCACCCTCGAAAATCCCGACAGCTACCGCTTCATGGGCTCCGGCAAAAACGACGACGAAACCCTTGCCTACCGCAGCATGTACACCCCCAACCCCGACGACAACGTCTTCGGCGGAGGCGAAAATTCGGGTGCAAGCGTCAGCATGGTCTCCGGAACCGTCACCCTCCAAAACGGCCAGAGCGCCCTCGACTTCCTCGAACGCACCTCCATGGACGCCCAGGTCAGCTCCGACAAAATCCGCGCCATCGCCGCCAAAACCGCGCGCAAATCGAATTATCCCGGCAGCGCGCTCGCCCGCAACCTCCAGCTCGTCGCGGGCCTCATCGGGGGCGGCCTGCCCACCCGCGTCTTCTACGTCTCCCAGGGCGGCTACGACACCCACACCGGCCAGCGGGGCGGTCAGGACGCCCGTCTCCGCGAACTGAGCGAAGCCGTCAAAGCCTTCACCGACGACCTCGCCGCCATGGGTGAATTCGACCGCGTCATGATCATGACCTTCAGCGAATTCGGCCGCCGCGTCCACGAAAACGGCAGCCAGGGCACCGACCACGGCGCCGCCGCCCCCATGTTCCTCGTCGGCTCCCAAATGAAGGCCGGACTCCTCGGCGCCGAACCGAGCCTCGCACCCGCCGACCTCACCGACGGCGACATCAAATACAACACCGACTTCCGCAGCGTCTACGCCAGCATCCTCCAGGAATGGCTCAAAACCAACTCCGTCCCCATCCTCGGCAAACAGTTCCCCACCCTGCCGATCATTACCTAGGGCGTGTTAACACTAACGCTAACCGGTCCGCGGCCCGAACAAGTCCCGGCAGGGACTTTTGATAGTAGCCCGGCGATTTATCGCCGGGTCTATCGCGGGAGGGCCGGGCGTCCCATCGGGACGCTTGAACGCATTTTGCGCGGGTGCTCGTTCATTCGTCCCTACGGGACGGGCAATTCCTTTTACCGATACCCGGCGATAAATCGCCGGGCTACTTTCGGATGTCCCTCTGGGACAAACCACTTTTAGTGTGAACAGGCCTTAGTCCAATACAGCGACGGTCACAGACCGCCGCTGCACCCCTCGTTCCCAAATAGAGTTTGGGAACGAGGGCACCGCCCGCGCGACAACAACCGCCGGGAAGGTACGAGAGTCCCTTCGCGTCCCACAATTCGACGACGGCAAGGGACTGCCGTCCCTACCCTCACCGCATCCCCATCACGCCGACATGAATCCGCGTGCGACGGCTGTCAGGGGAATATTTTTGAGAACATTCCGCCCTTGCAGGCCGATAACTTATGGATATGATCTTCCGCTTCCGACCTTAACCACCATGGCCGTCCGCACCTTATTCCGGCATACGGCGGCTTCATCGTCATCCCCATGAATTTTACGACGCAGGCAGCCGAGGACATTCTCGGCAAAATCGAGCGCGACCCGGCCGAAGTGCGGCATTGGCGGCAGCTCCTGATTCTTTGTTTCGACCAGAAATCGATTGAGACCCTCCAGACGCTGCAGGTGATTCTGGCCGCGATCGAGCAGGTCTGGAACCAAAAGAAGCAGAAGGCGAAGGACGCCTACGAGGAGGCCCGCCTCAAGCAGCGCGCGACCGGCAGCAAGGAGCCGCTGCCCTCCACGACGGTGCACTCGATTCCGCTGAGCGTGCGGCAAAAGGAAACTTTCATCAAGCTGGCGCATGCGCCGCAGACGCCGGCTTTACTCTACCGGTTCGGGCTTTATCTGGAGGAGGATTTTGACCTGCCCCAGTCGGCACGGGCGCTTTACGAACGGGCTCTGGCGCTCGACCCGGACGACAGCCAGGTCGAGCAGAAGATCGAAGAGGGCCTCAAGCGGCTGAACGCGCGGAACCGCGAAACGGCCCCGCAACCGCAACCCGCGCCGGCCGACCTGGGCGCGGTGATCACGCCGGAAACGATGGGCGTGAAAAGCCCGTCGCATCATCGTCCGAGCGCGGCCGCGCTGATCAAACGGAGCGGACGGCTTTCGGTCGACCGGGGCCGGATCAAGTCGAGCACCACCTCGACCCTCAACGAGGACTGGCCGGAGATACAAAAGAAGCTCGACGAAAAGATGTCCCAGCTGCTGACGCAGGCGGCGGCGGTCTGCGAGACCCCCCCGCGCCCGATGCGGCTGCCGCGGTCGATCGCGCCGTCGCAATGGCTCGAATTTCTCGAAAGCCACCTGACGCTTTTTCTGGCGACGCTCGAGGCGCAGGGAATCAATATCCGGACGTCGGTGAATGTGGAGGACGCGCCGAGGCAGGACGTCTCGGAGCGCACCCGGCTGGTCACCGCCCTGATGGAGGAAATCGGCCAGGGCCTCGCAAGCTTCACTCCTGCGGCCAAGCCGGCGCCCGCGAAGCCGTCCGCCGAACCGGCCCCGGTCCGGCTGGAGGATATTTTCGAGTGGATCGAGGCGGGGAACCTGAACGAGGCGGAGGCGAAACTGATCGAGATCGACGGGGAAACCTTTCCCAAGGAACAGATCAGCGAGGTCTGGTCGCACCTGGGGCTCGCCTTCCAGAACAACCACGAGAACAAGCGGGCGATGCTGGCCTACCAGCGGGCGCGCGAATACAACCCGGACAATCTCCAGGCGTGGTTCAACGGCGGGATGATCCAGCACGAGGAAGGGATGCTTCACCCGGCGCTCCAGTGCTATCTGCGCGCGATCGAGCTCGACCCGGACCAGTCGAAGATCTGGTGCAACCTGGGCGCGCTGCAATTTCAACTGGGAGAATTCGAGCATTCGGTCGAGTCGCTGAACCGGGCGGTGGGGCTGAAACCCGATTACGCCCGTGCTTGGGACAACCTGGCCGGCTCGCTTTGCGCGCTGGACCAGTTGACGGAGGCGGAACGGTGCTGCCATCGGGCGCTGAATTACAAGGCCGATTACGCCGATCCCTCCTTCAAACTCGGCACCATTTATTTTCAGGGAGGCCGGATGGAGGAAGCCGAGAAAGCTTTCCGCAAAGTGCTCGAGATCAATCCCGGTTATCCGCTGGCGGGGCACTATCTCGCCATGGTGCTGGCGCGGACCAATCGCCTGAAGGACGCACTGGAGGTCTGCGAAATGGCCGCGACTCCGCCGGGCGAAACGGAACTGCCGTCGCTCGCGTGGAACGAAATGGCCTTCCACCGCTACGAGCGGGGCGAATACGCGGAGGCGATCCGCGCCTACGAAAAGGCGCTGACGTTCACGCCGGAACGGGCCGTCATCTGGCTCGACGCGGGCGTGGCCCATCAACAACTTGGCGAACTCGACCAGGCCCGGCGTCATTACGAACAGGCCGTGGAACTGGACCCCGAACTGGCGCGCGCGTGGCACAACCTCGGCGCGGTGAAGCAGGAGTTGGGCGATGCAAAGGGAGGCCAGGCGGCGATCGACGAAGCGGAGCGGCTGCTGGCAAGGGGACGGTAGCGTTTTAGGGAATTACCCTGACTTCACCCGGTTGCAGATTCTGGACAGTCTCCCTCATCAGATCAAAAAGAGGCCTGTAGGAATCAATCATGTTATTGGGCACCGAGACGAACAGGATCGCAAACGGCAGATTGGCGAGGTTTTGCTGGTGCCGGATATTTTGATCAATGGTCAGAAAGACATCAAAATGTCCTGCAACGAGAGCCAATAATTTGCCGTTCTTGATTCCACTCCAACCCGCTTCAGGAACGGTTTGCACTCTATGGCCGGGAAAGGCTTTCTTGATCCCGGCATGAACACATTCGTCTAAGAGGATACGCATCGGACAAGCTGATCCTTGGCGAGTTCGAGAAAGGCGACGGCCTGTTCGCGTTTGACGGTGGGAAAGCCCTCGAGAAAATCGTCCAAAGTCGATCCGCCTTCGATATGATCGAGCAGAGCCTGAACGGGCACGCGGGTTCCGGCAAAGCACGGAATGCCGCTCATGCGCTCCGAATCGACCCAGATTATTTCCCCAAGCGGGATGTCCTTGTAAACAGCCATGCCCTCAACCTACCTCCTTAACATGGAATGTCGAGATCACACCACGGCATGGACGCCCTGGTTGACCTTGGCGACGGCGTCGGAACCGCGCAACTGGCGGACAATCTCGAAGGCGAATTCCATCGCGCTGCCAGCGGCGAGGCTGGTGATGAGCTTGCCGTCGACGACGAGGCGCCGGCCGTCCAGCGTTTGATCTCCGGGAAATTGCGCGTTAACGGTGGGATGACAGGTGATCTTTTGCTCCGGCCGCAGCCAGCCGTGGGCCAGGAGGGCGGTGGGCCCGGCGCAGATGGTGGCGACCCATTGACCGCGTTGGCGCTGGCGCTCGAGCCAATCCCCGACGAGGGGGCTTTCAGCGAGGCGCTTCGCGCCTTCCGCGCCGCCGGGCAGCACGACGATTTCAAATTCGCGGGCGGGATCGACGTCGGCGAGATGGATGTCGGCCAGGTGCCGCGTGTGGCGGGCCGCGGGGATCGGGTTGGTGGCGAGTCCGGCGACAACGGTCTCGATTTCGGCGCGGCGCAGGATGTCGATGACGGTGACGGCCTCGATTTCCTCGAAGCCGGGGGCGAGGAAAACCAGCGCGCTCATGCGGTGCGGGGAGTCAGTTTCGAGGTGATTTTAGGCAGGTTCGCGGTTGTGGACGAAACGGAAACCGTGGCGACGGCGGCGAGAATGCGGCTGCGGCGCGTGGCGAATTCCTCGGTGCGGACGACGGAGGCCGTGATGTCGCGGGTCCAATCGACGGGGACTTCGATCCACGACTTGCAGCCTTCGTACTCCGGCGAGGGTGCGAGTTTATGCGGGAGGTTGATGCGCGAGACGCGGACGATGAGGAGGTGAAGTCCGGGTTCCATGCCGGGCCTCTCCTTGTAGTCGAAGCGTTCGCGGACGATTTCCTCGCCCCAGAAATGGGCGTCGTCGAGGCGGGCGACCTGCTCCCACGACGAGAGATAAACGGCGTCGGTGACCTCGGCGAAATACTGGAGCGTGATTTCCCCGCCCTTGTCAGCCGGGGAGGACTCGGGCGCGAGATAGCGGCCCAACCCGGGCTTCGTCTTTTCCCATTGCTGATGGTAGCCGGTCGGGAAGAGCCAGAATTTTGGGTGCTTCGGCTGGAATCCGGCCCGGCCCTCGGCGATGCCTCCCTTGCGCAGGATGATGATTTGCGCGCCCTGACCGAGGGCCTCGACGATGGCCTCCCACTCCTTGAACGCGGGCGCGGCGGTTTTGACAGGAAGCGAAACGGGTTCGGGCGCGGGGGATTCGGCGACGGCGGAGCTGATTTCGGGAGCGGGCGGTGTTTCCATGGATTCATTGACAATGGCGGCGTTTTTCCAGAAATAAACCGCGCCGGAGAGGACGGTGATCACGAGCGCGATCCAATAGAGGGGCATCTGCGCGGCGCCGAGAAGACGGGCGGGAAGGGTGTTTTGGAGGCCGAATTCGCCGAGGCTGAGGCAGGCGAGCGAGACGAGGATGGCGACGATCTGCGAGATGGTCTTGTGCTTGCCGATGCGCTCGGCGGCGAGGATTTTTTGCTTGGCGGCGGCGATCTGGCGCAGGCCGCTGATCAGATATTCGCGGGCCATGATGATGACGACCATCCACATCGGCGCGGAGTGGTGCCGCTCGACCGCCAGCGCGATCAAGGCGCCGATGATCAGGATTTTGTCGGCCAGGGGATCGAGGAGCTTGCCGAGGTCGGTGACCAGGTTGCGCGAGCGGGCGATGGCGCCATCCACCCAGTCGGTAAGACTGGCGAGGACGAAGATGCACAGCGCCGTCGTCGCCGCGTAGGACCACTCGAACGACATGGAGATGATCAGCAGGCCGCACATGCCAAGCCGCAGGACGGTGAGCTGGTTCGGGAGGTTGAGGGTGGGCGCGCGGCGGAGGGGTTTCATTGTGGGATCAAGGGACAAAGGGCGATGTCCACACCCTAAAGCATGCGCCAAGTTGAGGATTTCTCAATCCGTCAATTTCTAATAGGTTCCGGCCTCGGAATTTTCTTCGGAAGCCGGAGGCTCCGTCCTGGGCCCGGTGCGAAGCGGACGTTCGGGCAAAAAGAGGACGATGGTGAAGGCAATGGCGGCGGCGGCCGCGCCGGTAAGGAACGTGGTGGCGACGGCATGACGGTAGGCATTGAGCAAAAGGGCGTGCTGCGCGGGGGGAAGCTTGGCGATCTGCTGCACGCCGAGTTCGAGCATGCTATTTCCTGAAATTGTCGTCCGCGTCCATGATGCGGGCAGAAGCTGGCGAAGCCGGATCGCAACGACCGCGCCGGCGACAGCCACGCCGAGCGCGCCGCCCAGCGAGCGGACGAACGCGGAGACGGAGGTCGCCGAGCCGAGGTTGGCTCGCTCGACCGAATTCTGGATGGCGACGGTGAGGTTCGGCATGACGAGTCCCAGCCCGCAACCGAGGCCGACCAGGGCCGTTTCAATCACGGACAGGGGCCATTCCCGAAAGGCGGCCGCCGCCAGTGCGAGAAAACTGCACGTGCCGACGATCAGCCCGATGATGGGAAAAATCTTGTAGCGGCCAAAAGCCGAGACCAGCCGCCCGCCCGTCACCGAGGCGACAATCACGCCGCCCATCATGGGGGCCATCATCAAGCCGGCGCGGGAGGGCGACGCGCCGAGAACGACCTGGAAAAAAAGCGGGAGAAAAACGAGGCTGCCGAAAAGGGCCATGGCGTTGAGTCCGATGACGCTGACGGCGACGACGAAGACGCGATTGGCGAAGAGACGCGGCGGCAGGATCGGCTCGTGCGCGCGCCGTTCCTGCCGGATGAGGAGTCCGAAAAAAAGGGAGGCGCAGGCGGCCAGGGCGAGGATGACGGACGACAGCCACGGATAAACCGACCCGCCCCAACTGAGAAACAGGAGCAGGCAGACGGTGCCGCAGGTGAGGAGGACGGCACCGGTGTAATCGATGCGATGTTTGACGACGTTGCAGTGCGTGCGCAATCCGATGGCGATGAGAAAAAGCGCCGCGGCGCCGACGGGGAGGTTGACGTAAAAAATCCAGCGCCAGGAAAGAAAATCGGTGATGAAGCCGCCGAGAAGCGGGCCGGCGACGCTGCACGTGGCGAAGACGGCGCCGAAGAGGCCCTGGTACTTTCCACGCTCGCGCGGGACGATGAGGTCGCCGACGGTGGTTTGCGCGAGCGTGATGAGCCCTCCCGCGCCGAGTCCCTGGATGGCGCGAAAAAGAATGAGCTGAAACATCGTTTGCGCAAGGCCGCAGACAACCGAACCGATGAGGAAGATGATGATCGCGGTGAAAAACATCGGTTTGCGGCCATACATGTCGCTGAGCTTGCCGTAGAGCGGCGTGCTGATGGTCGAGGTGACCATGAAGGCGGTGACGACCCAGGAGAGATGGGCCAGGCCGCCCAGGTCGCTGACGATGCGCGGCAACGCGGTGCTGACGATGTTTTGATCGAGCGAGGCAAGCGTGAGCGCCAACATCAAGCCGGCAAAGACGGTATAGAGTTCGCGCCTGGTCGCGGGCGCCTGGGGATGGGGAAGCAAAGTCATGGACGGAAGGTTCCAGACTACCTCAAACCGGTCGGGATGGCGAATCGCGAGGAGATATCCATGGAGGATGGCCGGAAGACACCGTCGCCCGGAAGTCGACGGCTACCACTTGTAACTGACGGCGGGCGCAGACCGCCGCCACAACTGCCGACCGCAGGTCCGACGGCTGCCCATAAAGTTGGCATCGCCTTCCCGCTTTCCTTTGCTATTGATCCAGCAGCATGACGAAATCCCAGGTCCTGCCCTTTGTGGCGCCGTTTTTCCTTTTCATGGTTTTCCTGACCGTGGAGAGCTTTTTTCCCAATCAACATTATGCGCTCTACCCGTTCAAAACGATCCTGGTGCTGGCGGCCCTGGCCTGGTATTGGCGGCGGCTCCCGCCTTTGACTCCCGCCGCGCCGTGGCTGAGCGTGGGGGTGGGTGTCGTGGGTGTTGTCCTGTGGATCGGGCTCGATCCGTGGACGACGAGGTTGAACGTTTTTCTGGAGGAGCTGTTGAATCGCGGCGTTTCATCTGTGGGACTCAATTCATGGAGCATGCCCGTCGATCAGGTCTCTTCGCTTGGGCGCAATCCCTTCCAGCTTTATCCGGCGGGCGAGGCGTGGGCGCTCTTCGGCTTTCGGCTCGCGGGGATAACCTTCTGCGTGCCGGTGATGGAGGAATTGTTTTGGCGGGGCTTCCTGATGCGCTGGTTGATCAGGGAGGATTTCACTTCCGTGCCGCTGGGAACGTATCAACCCCTCTCCTTTTGGATCACAACGGCCTGCTTCGCGGGAGTGCATGGAGGAGAGTGGCCGCTGGCGCTGGTGGCGGGAGTCCTCTACGGCGGATGGTTTGTGCGGACGAAAAGCCTGGGCGGCATCATGCTGGCCCACGGGGTGACAAATTTGCTGCTGGCCCTTTACTGCCTGATCACCAACGACTGGCATTTTTTATCGATGATGCCGCCGGCGTCGTCGCTTAAATAGGGAGGGCGTCGGGAGGAAGAAGAAAATCGGAGGGACCTGGAAGCGCGTCTTGTGTTCCTGGGCCGCATCGGCTAATAGAACTCGAATGGATCGCTCAAATTTCAGAACGCAGGTTATAAACAGTCACGCGAAACGTCACATCCTCCATATCGAGGACGATCCCGAGGTCGCGAGTTCGGTCGCCCATGTGCTCGAAGCGAACGGCTATGAAGTCACCCACGCCGCGGACGGGCTTTCGGGCTTGCTGGCCTTCAATCAAAATCCCGACCAGTGGTCGGCGGTGCTGGTCGACCTCAACCTGCCGCACGTTTCGGGGAATGCCTTGCTCAAGGAAATGCACCAGGCCCGGCCGAGCCTGCCTTTGATTGTGCTGACCGGCTCGCCGCCCGGCACCAGTCTTGAGGTTTACGAGCAGGGGGCGATCATTTTGTGGCACAAACCGGTCTCTTCGACTGAAATGCTGGAAAATCTGAAGGCTCTCATCGAGTCTTAATAGCGAAGCACCGCCGCTGGGCGGGACACGTCCCATCGGAGATCTCTGCGAAAGTGCCACTTTGCAAAAAAAGCTCCGTCATCCTGAGCGAGGACGAGGTGCTGCGCACGGCAGTAGTTTCTCTGCGAAGCTGTTACTGCCCTGCGCAGCAGCGAGTCCGAGTCGAAGGACCCGGCGACTTTTATCCCCCGATGACCAAAGGCGGACAAAGCCCTCGTTACCAGTGGCTGCTTCGCCGCCTTGTCTTGGACGGCAACGCAACCTTGATGCCTGTCGTCCTCCGAAAATGCGACCTGGGTCCTTCGACTCGGCTCAGCCCGCCGCGAATGAAAAAAGTAGGTCCTGAGTTCGCCTCGCTCAGGATGACGGAATTTTAAAGAGGCATTTTTGCAGAGGTCTCCATCGCGGCGGCTACCTTGATTCCTTTCGGCGTGACCTGCGTCGACTTTTCAGAGAGTCTTTAGCGTGCACGACATCGCTTCCGCGTCGCCCGTCGCGGCGATCGATCTCCCCCGCCTGCAAGTGCGGGCGAAGTTTTTTTTTGAAGGCGAGACGAAGTTTTATCTTCAGGGCGTCACCTACGGCCCGTTCCGGCCCGCGAAGGAAGACGGCCCGAACCTGCCCGCGCCGGAGCGGGTCGAGATCGATTTCGGCCTGATGCGCGAACTGGGCGTCAACGTGCTGCGGATTTATCACACGCCGCCGCGCTGGTTCCTCGACCTGGCGCAAAAGCACCGGCTGCGCGTGATGGTGACGATTCCGTGGCACAAGCGGGTACTCTTCCTCGACGACCGGGAGGCGGTGGAGACGATCCGGCAAAACATCGCGAAGGCGGCCCTGGCCCATGCCGGCCATCCGGCCATGCTCGGCTTCTTCATCGACAATGAAATTCCACCCGACCTGGTGCGCTGGTACGGCGCGCGGCGGATGGAGGAGTTCCTCAACTCGCTGGTGCGCATCGTCAAGAAGAACGATCCCCTCGCCCTGGCCGCCTATGCAAATTTTCCGCCAACCGAATACCTTCTGCCGAGCGAGGTCGATTTCTACAGCTACAACGTTTATCTCCACCGCCGCAAGGACCTGGTCGGCTACCTGGGACGCCTGCAAAATCTCGCGGGGGACAAGCCGCTCATCCTGAGCGAATTCGGGATGGACACGATCCGCCATCCGGAAGAGGAGCAGGCGCAATTGCTGACCGAGCACGTGACGACCGTTTTTGAAAACGGGCTGGCGGGGACTTTCATCTTTTCGTGGACGGACGAGTGGTTCACCGACGGCGTCGACGTGACCGACTGGGCGTTCGGCATCGTCACGGCGGAGCGCAAGCCGAAGCTGAGCTACGCCGCGTTGCAACCGCTGCTGAAAAATCCGGAGCGTCCCCTTTACCGCCGTTTCGTCCCGGCCGTCGAATTCCCGATGGTCTCGGTGGTGGTCTGTTCCTACAACGGCGCGCGGACGCTGCGCGATTGCCTGAACTCGCTGCGGCATCTCCATTATCCGAATTACGAGGTGATTTTCATCGACGACGGCTCCAAGGACAACACCCAGGAGATCATGCGCGATTTTCCCGAGGTGCGGAACATCGTGCAGGTCAACAAGGGGCTCAGCGCGGCGCGCAACGCGGGGATCGCCACGGCGAAGGGCGAGGTCGTCGCCTTCACCGATTCGGACTGCATGGCCGACCGCGACTGGCTCTACTTCCTGGTCAACACGCTCCTCTCCGCCAATTTTGCGGCGGTGGGCGGGCCGAATATCTCGCCGCCCGCGACCGATTGGATCCAGGCGACGGTCGGCGCGGCGCCGGGCACGCCGAGCCACGTGCTGTTGACCGACACGGTGGCCGAGCACGTGCCGGGCTGCAACATGGCTTATCATAAATGGGCGCTCGACGAGATCGGCGGCTTCGACCCCGAATACCGCAAGGCCGGCGACGACGTCGACGTCTGCTGGCGGCTGATGCAGCGCGGGTATGTGATCGGCTTCAGCCCGGCCGCGGTGGTGTGGCATTACCGCCGGTTCGAGGTGCGCACCTACTTCAGCCAGCAGACCGGCTACGGCGAGGCCGAGGCGATGCTGCGCTACAAGCACCTCCAGTATTTCGGCCCGACCGGCTCCGCGATCTGGCACGGGAACGTCTACTCGCAGGTGCGGATGGATTCGTTTTTCTCCCGGCCGGTCATCTACCACGGAATTTTCGGGACGGGGCTGTTCCAGTGCATTTATCCGAAGCGCTACTCGCCGTTCGCCGGGCTGCTGGGGAGCCTGGAGTGGCTGGCGGTGACGCTGTTCATCTTTTTCCTGTCGATACCGCTCGCGTGGCTGCGGCTGATTCCGCTCGTGATGTTCGGGCTGACGCTGCTCGTCGGGCTGGCTTACATGGCGCAGGCGCGGATCGAGACGAAATTCGACAGCGTTCCCGCGCGGCTGCTGCTGCTCTATCTCGCCATCATGCAGCCGTGGCGCCGCGCGTGGGCGCGTTACTTCACCTGGCTGCGCGGGAAACGGACGCCTCAGGCCGTGATCGCGACGAAGGAGGACGCGCCGCATCTCGCGGTAAGTTCGCTCTCCTCCGGCAGCCTCGCCTTCTGGAGCGAGACCGGCCTGGAACGCACTCATCTGCTCCACGCGACGGAAAAGCTGCTCGACGAGGAGGGCTGGAAATTCTCACTCGACACCGGCTGGACGAACTGGGACCTGCACGTCTTCGCCAGCCGCTGGTGGAACCTGCGCCTGCGCTCGATGAGCGAAATTTATCCGCGCGGGCGGCGGCTGACGCGCGTGGGAAATTTTCTCAACGTGAGCACCTTTTCCTCGCTCGTCGGGGGCATCCTGCTCACGTTCACGATCGTCACGCTGCTGACGCTTCCCAGCACCTCCATGCGCCCGATCATTTCCCTCTACCTGCTCGGAGCGGTCTCATTTCTGGCCCTGATCTGGTTCCTGCACGGACTCCGCCTGCGCCACCGCCTCGCCGAACTCGTCGAAGTCGCCGCCATCCGCGCCGGCCTCCAGCCGTTGGGGAAGGCGAAGGCCGATGCGCGGGAATAGGTAGCCACAGATGACCGATCCCGGCTTATTCCAGAGTTTGCGACTGCGCGGCGGTTTTACCATCGTTCGTCTTGATCTTACCTCGGAGCCGCTGGTCGATGCCATGGGACGAAGAGCCCTGGCAAAGACACGGATCGTAGGACGGGAACTTTATCTTACGGTTCTCTCCGAACTGGACGAAAGGGAGCGGTCGGTAACATTGTATCACGAGGTTCTGGAAGCGATGACGCTAGCTTGCGCGCATGCGCCCGCAGGCGTATGGGACTTCAACGAGGGCGACTTCGAGCGCGCGGGCTACGAAGCGCACGAGCGTTTCGGCCTCGTCTCCCCCGAAAATCTGAACCGCATGTTGCAATTCCACGGTTTTCGGGAAGAATAAAGGCATGGGTAATCGCGATAAAATCCAAATTGAGCTGATCAAGCTCGCCGGCGGCGAGCGGCTATTGCGTCTGACCGATCTCCCGTCTGGCCTGGCACTGGAGAAAAAGATCAACCCGGGGCAGTCGGTTCTCCGTCAAAAGGAGCGCCTGTTCAGCGTATTCGAAGCCGCGTTGGCGCGGGCCGAACTGACCGCAGCCTGACCGGAAAAGATTTATGGCCGAAAAAATAAAAGTCTGGTTTGCCGCCGAAGCGGATTTTCTGAAAGTGCGCTTTTTGGACGCCGCAGGCTACATGAAAGCAACCACTCATGACGCCGTGATGGAGCGGGTCGATTCCGAGGGCCGCGTCACCGGGTTCACCATTCAGGGCGTGAGCCGGTTCCGTAAGGACAAGCCCATCGAGGTGGATTTGATGACGGCTTGATCCATGCTGCCAAAACGGTCCGGAACCGTCGCGTGCCGGACCGCCGCAAGCGGCTGCGCCGGCCACCTAATTGGCGGGCGGCGGAGTGAGCGGCGGCAGGGGGAGATGCGGGGCGGGGGGCTGGATCAACTTGCTTCCCTGGGATTTGGCGGCGATGGCGGCTTTGGCCTTGTCGGCGTCGATGAAAGCCTGGAGCGAGGCGCGGACATCGGTCTGGAGTTTGGCCATGTCGTCAATCTTGTCCCACCGCTGAATCTCGCGGCCATCGGCGCCGAAGAGAATGCCGCGCAGGTCGTCCGACGTTTCGGGCCAGCCCAACTGCGGGCAGATGGTGCCTTTGAAATCAGGGATGACGTAGGACGATTTGCGGGGATCGCTTTTGTTGCCGTTTTTCAGGAAGTAGGGCTTGAGTTCGACAGCCTCCTGATCGAGGTTGGAGCGCATCTTTTCGAGGACAAGGGAGGGGACCCAGGTGGCGATGGAATCGCGCAGATCGACGATGACGATCAATTGAAAGTCGTCGCGGCCCCGGAGGGGATACATGGCGACGCCCGCCGCGCGGGCGGCGTCCTGGGAATCTTCGTTCGTCCCGAGCACCAGGGTGATCAGGCCGGGGCGGTTGAGGAGAATGCTGTGATTGTCGGCATCGAGCGCCTTGAATTTGCGGAGAGGCGGCCTGGCCGGCGAAGAGGCGGGATGGGCGGCAGGCGCGTTCGTTTGGGCGGAGGCGGACGAGGCAAAAGCGAAGAGCGCGATGACCGCAACAAGCGAAAACAACGTTCGCTTACGCCGCGTTGCCGTTGACCTTTTCCAAAACATATCCGCGTAGATACCCGGTTTCGGGGACGTTGACGAGTACGGGATGATCGGAACTTTGGCCAAGGCGCCGGCGGACGCGGAGCGTCGCGCCGGTTTCGGACGAGGCCCTCTGCAATAATTCGTCCCAGTCCCCGGTCGTGACGTGATGCGAACAGGAAAAAGTGGCGAGAATTCCGCCGCGCGTCAGCAGCCGGAGCGCGCGCAGGTGGAGTTCATGATAACCCCGGAGGGCGGAGGCCTTGTTGCCCTTGCTTTTCGTGAAGGAGGGGGGATCGAGGATGACGAGGTCGAAAGTCTCGCGCTGCTTTTCGTAATGGCGGAGGAGATCGAAAACGTCGGCTTCGATCCATTCCACTTGAAGGTTCTCCGCTTTGGCCGTGGCTGCGGCATGACGGAGCGCCTCGGCGGACTGGTCGACGGCGCGGCACGAAACGGCGCCGGCCTTGCGGGCGCTGAGGGCGAAGGCGCCCTGGTTGGTGAAGCAATCGAGGACGCGGCGGCCCGGGGCACCGGCGGCGCCGGCGGCAATAGCGGCGACGGCGGCGTAATTTTCGGCCTGATCGAGGTAAAAGCCGGTCTTCTGTCCCGACCAGAGGTCGAGATCGTAGGCGATTCCGGCGATTCGGACGCGGGTGGGGGCCTCGTAGCTTCCGTGGAGGACTTTGCGTTCAAGCGGGAGGCCCTCGAGTTGGCGGATGGGGGCGTCGTTGCGGGCGAGGACGACGCGACAGCCGGTCTTTCGGAGGAGGAGATCGGCGATGATCTCTTCGCGGCGGGACATGGCGAGGGTCAGGGTCTGGAGGATCAGTATATCGTCGTATCGATCGACGACGAGGCCGGGGAGTTGGTCCGATTCGGACCAGACGAGGCGGCGGGCCATGCCGGGAAGCGTTTTTTCCAACGACTCACGGTAAGCGAGGGCCTCGTCGAGCCGCGCGCTCAAAAGGCGGACATCGAGCGGGACCAATTCCGTGGCGTAACGCCGGGCGACAATTTTGGAGCGGCTGTTGTAGATGGCGCTGCCGAGGGAGTCGCCCCTGGAGGAACGTACCTCGACGGTGCCGCCGTCTTCGGGCCGGCCGTCGACGCGATCGACTTCGCCGGCAAAAACCCAGGGATGCCCCGCGAGGATGCGGTGGCGCACGTTCTTGTTCAGGACGAGTCGGGCGGAATGGGTCATCCCCCGGAGGTTATCCGAAAAATCGGGGCGGGTCGCGAAGAACATTGGAAGTCGTCCTTGTTTGGCCGACGGATGGGGGTATAACGTCTCCCATGCGACAAAGGGAATTCTGTAAGCGCGGGCTTTTCATGGGCATGGCGGGGATTTTTCTACTTGCGGCGCCCGGACGATCTCAGCAACAAGAGGCGCCAAAGCCCCCCTCTTCGGGCGCGAGCGCAAAGGATTATGTCGAATTCGGCATGGCGAACGGCGCAAAAGGCGATTTGAATGGGGCCATCGAGGCTTTCAACGAGGCGATCACGATCGATCCGAAATATGCGCCCGCCTATTATAACCTGGGGATCGCCTACTCGGTCGAAAGCAGGACGGACGATGCCATTTCCGAATACAGCCAGGCCATTCAATTGGATGCAAAGAACAAGGATGCCTATTACCGCCGCGGCTGCCTGAGAGGGAAAAAGGGGGATTTGGACGGGGCGCTCGGCGACTTTGACGAGGTGATCAAACTTGATCCGAAATACGCCCTGGCTTATTACAACCGGGGTCATGTCTTCTATTTCAAGGGCAACCTGGACGGGGCGGTGAACGATCTCGATGAGGCCCTTCGCCTGGATCCGAATTCCTCCCTATGCCACTACATTCGCGGGCTGATCTGGCATGCCCAGGAACATCGGGAGGAAGCTCTCGCTGATTTTCAGAAAAGTTCCGGCCTGAATTTTCCCTATGCGGCTTTTTGGAACTGGATCACCGAAACGGAAATGGGCCGGCGCGGCGCCGCCGCGGAGGACCTCTTGAATGCCCTGAAGAGCCCCGCGATGTTCAAGCCCGGCGATTGGCCTTCTCAAATCGGCAACTTTCTTCTCGATAAAATCACCGAGAACCAACTGATGCTCCAAGCGAAGGCGGGCACCGAAGCCGAATCCCAAAAGCGCCTCTGTCAGGCATGGTTTTATTCGGGAATATTGAAGCATTTTACGGGAGACAACAAAGGGGCGCAGGATTGTTTTCTGAAAGCGATTGCCACGGGATCGACGAGTTCGGAGGAGTTTGTGGAGGCCAATCGAGCAGTGGCGGAATTACAGAAATAATGGCGCGGGCACGCGACCGGGCTGTTTCATGGTCCGATCCGTGCTCACATCTGTTTTTGCTTAAAAATGATCTCGATCACCCCGCAAAATTTCGAGAAAGTTTCCGGGCTGAATGGACACCCTCCAAGGAAAAGCGACATGGGAATCCACATCCTGATGGCAGGCGAACAACTCGGGCCTTTCTCGGAAACGCAGGTGCGGCAGTACCTGGGGGAAGGCCTGGTGTCGCCGTCCGACCTCGCCACATGCGAGGGGATGGAGGAGTGGCAGGCGCTTGATCTCCTCCTGGCAAACCTGCCACCGTCGGCAACTCCCCTCAAAACGGTTTCGATGAACGCGCCTTCCGAGCCGCCCGCGGAGGAGGAGCAGGCGCCTCAACCGGAGCTACCTTTTACCATGCACAACGACACCTCTGAAGAAACAATCGAACCGGCGTCGGTCGCTCCCCCGGCGGAGCCGGCCCCACCCCTGACCGCCTCGCAGAAAACGAAACGCAAACTCGCCAAAATCGTGATTCAACCGATCCTTCCCCTGAAAGCGACGGCCCCGGCGAGGAAAAAGAACCGGACCGGAAAAACGGCCCTTACCCTGGGACCGTTGCGGCCAACAACCGCGTTGCCGCCCGTCGTCGGGTTCGCGCCGAAAGAGAAGAAACCGACCAAAACGCTCCCCTGGCCGGGGCAGTTGTCGCTGCGGGACTTGTCTGAAAAACCGGCCGCGCCTCCAACGGCGACGCCGCCCGCACTGCCGGTCACGGCCCCGGCGCCCTCAAACGGAGCACAGCCGCCGCCGCTGCCCGCGCCGCTGGAGAACGGAGTGGAAAGTCGGGCCGCGAAGTCTTGGGCGCGCCGAATTCCGCGCGAGATCATTTATGTCGCCGCCGGGCTGGCGTTCATCCTGGCCTGCCTGATCGGGTCGGGGATTTACCTCTTTTCCGAGCACCACCAGACGCCCCCGGCGGCCAACCGCGAAAACGCCCCGCCTGCGCCGGGTCATCTGGAAACGCAAAATGCGGCGCCAGGCGCGAAAACCGCCGCCGCCTACGTTGCGCAGGGCCTCGCGCAACAGGCCAGGGGCGATCTGGACGGCGCGATCCTGGCCTATAATCAGGCCCTGGGCCTTGACCCCAAACAGGCGAATGCGTTCAGTAACCGGGGTGTTGCGAAACAGTCCAAAGGCGACTTGGACGGCGCACTCGCCGATTACGCGCAGGCCCTTCTCATCAACCCGAATATTTCCGCCGATTACTATAATCAGGGCCTCATCGAGGTGGAAAAAGGTTATCTGGACGGCGCCATCTCCGATTTCAATCACGCCATCGACCTCGATCCCCAGAATCCCAAAATGGATTTCGCCTACTACCACCGCGGCGTTGCGAAGGATATGGAAGGCAATCTGGATGGGGCGATCGCCGATTACACCGTGGCGCTGACCCTGAACCCGAAGATCGCCCTCGCCTGCTACAAACGGGGATTTGCCCGGCAGTCGAAAGGCGATTCCGACGGGGCGCTGGCCGATTACACTCAGGCGCTTGCCCTCGATCCGAAGATGGCGGACGCTTTTTGCAACCGGGGCGTGATGAAGCTGCAGAAGGACGACTTGGACGGAGCCATCGACGACACCACGCAGGCGATCGACCTCGACCCGAAAAACGGGCAGGCTTACTCGAGCCGGGGGATGGCCCGGCTGGGCAAAAGCGACCTCGCCGGGGCCATGGCCGATCTGAAAACATTCTGCGAACTGGCGCCAAGAGACGGAGGCGCCGACACCGCGCGCATCTACCTCTGGTTGATTTCGACCGAGATGAATCCCCGGGACAACGCGGACGAGGTGCTCTCGACCTCCCTGCTGAACGACTGGAACTCCCCGCCGGAGGACCTGACGTCCAAAATCGCGGGGTTTCTCCTGGGCCATATCAGCGAAAGCGATCTGATTGCAAACGCCGCGTCGCCCGATCCGGGCCGGGAGCCGGGCCAATACTGCAAGGTCTGGTATTTCGCGGGAATGAAGCGGCTTCTGGCCGGAGACATGACGACGGCGATTTCATATTTCGAAAAGTCGCTTGCGACGAAACAAACCGGCCTTTGCGAATACATCTTCGCCCGGACGGAATTGCAGGCGCTCGGGCAGAACCGCGCCGTCTCATCCAATCCCGAATCGCTCCCGTCTCCTTAAATCGAAGCCCGGTGATGGAACCGGCGGAAGGCGATCACGGCGAGAACCCCGAGGATGAGTAAGGCGGCGCCGGAGGGTTCGGGGGTTGGTGCAAGGTTGATTTGGACGTTGTCGATGAAGGACGTGTAATCGCCGTTGATCAATCCGTTAAAAGTCAGATTGTAATTGCCTGCGGCGAGAAAGCCCGTTGCCGTTGTCGTGTATGATTGGAAGGATCCCTGGGTCGGGGTGGCGTCAAAAAGTTGAATCCCGCCGAGAGAGACCGTGATCTCGTTCGGGTTGAAGGGAAAAAAGGGACCGCCGCGTCCCTCGGCGTCGAACGTAACGGTATAATCGCCGGCCAAAAGATGAACGGACTGGCTGATTGAACTCGTGCTTTGCAAAAATGCGGCTTGTCCGCTGGCGCTTACCGCCGAATCGCTGGCCTCTCCCTGCGTGGCTCCAAAAACGTCAAAGGCGCTGTTGTTCGCGGCAATGCCCGAAGTGGCCGTAAAGGTCCAAGGTGTTCCGGCAGGCGCATATTCATAGGCGCCACTACCCGATCCCAAGTTGGGCGATTCAAAACCATTGTCGGCAGGATAGATGACCTGGGCCTTTGACTGCGCGGCGCCGAGGAAAGCAAGGACAAGAGCGATTCCGATCAAACGTAGATTCATTAATTTTTCATCCCCTTGATGGGGTGACATTGAGCATGAAAGAAGCCCCCTCTGTCAACATTAAATTTTAATGCGTAAATACATATGCATTATATTTATAAAAAGATAGTTACACACGTTATAATATTTTGTTTATGCTCAAATTATATCTCGAAATTGCGGTTCTTGAAGTGGAGGAGGAGCGAGCCTGCCGACAGGTCGAGATTCCCCCTGAATTGCCGTCGGACGAGCGTCCCCGGCGCAACTACTTCATCTTCCTGATGAGCGCATCGGCCATTTCGGCGGGAGTGCGGGCGATGGCGACACCGGCGGCCTCGAGCGCGGCGATCTTGCCCTCGGCAGTGCCTTTGCCGCCGGAGACGATGGCGCCGGCGTGGCCCATGCGGCGCCCGGGAGGGGCGGTGGCCCCGGCGATAAACGCGGCGACCGGTTTTTTTACGTTCGCCTGGATGTAAGCGGCGGCGTCTTCCTCGGCCGTGCCGCCAATTTCCCCGATGAGAATGATCGCCTCGGTGTCGGGATCCTCGTTGAACATCCTGACGGCGTCGGTGTGGCTGGTGCCGTTGATCGGGTCGCCGCCGATGCCGATGCAGGTGCTTTGGCCGAGGCCGCGCGAGGTAAGCTGCCAGACCGCTTCGTAGGTGAGCGTGCCGCTGCGCGAGACGACGCCGACTTTGCCCGGCTTGTGGATGTAGCCGGGCATGATGCCGATTTTGCACTGGCCGGGCGTGATGATGCCGGGGCAGTTCGGGCCGATGAGCCGGACCTTCTTGTCGCGCAGGCCGACCTTGGCGCGCATCATGTCAATGACGGGGATGCCTTCGGTGATGCAGACGATCAATTCGATGCCGGCATCGGCGGCTTCGAGGATCGCGTCGGCGGCGCCCGGCGCGGGAACGAAAATCATCGTGGCGTTGCAGCCGGTTTTTTCGCGCGCTTCCCAGCAAGTGTTGAAGACGGGGACCGTGCCCTCCCACGTTTCGCCGCCGCGTCCGGGGGTGACTCCGGCGACGACGTTGGCGCCGTACTCAGCGCATTGTTTGGCGTGAAATCCGCCGGCTTTTCCAGTGATGCCCTGCACGAGCAGGCGCGTGTTTTTATCGACGAGGATGGACATAGGGGAAAGGTGGAAGTGAGAAGGATGAAGGAAGAAGTTTAAGAATGGCCCGGCTTGCGTTTGTGGATCATGACGGCGTTGCCGTCGGGATCGCGGATGATGGCAAAATGGCAGATGGGTGTTTCCATCGAGTCGAGATGAAAGGGAACGCCCGCTTCCTGCAGTTTGGACAGCGCCTTTTCGTAATCGTCGACCTCAAGGGCAAGCATCGCGCCGTCTTTCGAGGGGTTCCATCCGTCGTAAGATCCCAAACCAAGAGTGGCGTTGCCCAAATCGAATTCCATCCATGCCACGGTCGTCGGTTCCTGCGACACCTTGAGTCCGAGAACGCCTTCATAAAACTTCCGCGCCCGGGCCATGTCGGTGACCGGGTATGCGAAGAAGGCCGCCTCGTTGACTTTCATGGCAGATTTCATTTCTTCGCCGCCGCGACGACTTTCTTCGCGGCATCGGCGAGATCGTCCGCCGCGATGATCGGCAGGTTCGATTCGTGGAGGAGTTTTTTGCCCGCGGCGACGTTGGTCCCTTCGAGCCGCACGACGAGCGGGACGGGGAGCGAGACCGCTTTTACCGCGTTGATGATGCCCTGCGCGATGGTGTCGCACTTCATGATGCCGCCGAAGATGTTGACCAGGATCGCCTTCACGTTGCTGTCGGAGACGAGAATTTTGAACGCCTCGGTGACCTGCTGTTCGGTCGCGCCGCCACCGACGTCGAGGAAGTTGGCCGGCCTGCCGCCGGCGTACTGGATGATGTCCATCGTGCCCATGGCGAGGCCCGCGCCGTTGACGAGGCAGGCGATGTCGCCGTCGAGGCCGATGTAGTTGAGGCCGAACTTGCTCGCCTCGACCTCGCGCGGGTCCTCCTCGGTGATGTCGCGATAGGCGAGGATGTCGGGATGGCGGTAGAGCGCGTTGTCGTCGAAGTTGAACTTGGCATCGAGGGCGAGGACTTCGTTTTCGGCGGTGGTGACGAGCGGGTTGATCTCGACGAGGGAACAATCGGTCGCAATGAAGAGGTTGTAGAGCGCGTGAAAAATCGCGCAGGCGGGCTTGAGGAAAACGCCTTTCAGGTCGAGGTACTCGGCGAGCTTGCGCGCTTCGTAGGGCTGGAGGCCGAGCGCCGGGTCGATCTTCATGCGCAGGATCAGCTCGGGCGTCTCATGGGCGACATCCTCGATGTTCATGCCGCCTTTGGTGCTGGCGATGACGACGGGGGCCTGGGCCTCGCGGTCGAGCACGATGGCAAAATAGAGTTCGCGGGCCGGGTTCTTCGACACGCCGACCATCACCTTGCTGACGAGCTTGCCCGCCTCGCCGGTCTGCGCGGTGACGAGCGTCTGGCCGAGCATATTCGCCGCCATCTCCCTGATTTCCCCGGGCGTCTTCACCAGCTTGACGCCGCCCTTGAAACCGTTCTTGAAAATTCCCTTGCCCCGTCCGCCGGCGTGGATCTGCGCCTTGATGACGAGATCGGAGGTCTTGAGCGAGCGGGCGACAGCCTCGGCCTCCTCCGGCGTGGCGGCGACGGCTCCGGGCGGAGTGGCGACGCCAAATTTTTGCATGAGCTCTTTTGCCTGATACTCGTGGATGTTCATTGCGGGATGTTTTTCAGAAATTGGAAACGGCGACGAAAGGGGAAGATGCCTGCGATTTAAAAAAAAGAACAGACTGATTTTTGAGGCATAAGCTGCGATGTTCGCATAGATTAGATGTTCACGTTATGACCGCTTTCAAACCCGAACTCCTCGCGCCGGCGGGCGACTGGGAATGCGCGCGCGCCGCGGTCGCCAATGGCGCGGACGCGGTCTATTTCGGCCTGCCCGCCTTCAACGCGCGGATGCGGGCGACGAATTTCACGGCGGACGATCTGCCCAGGCTGATGGACTTTCTCCACGGGCACGGCGTGAAGGGTTACGTCGCGTTCAACGTACTCATCTTCACCGACGAACTCGCCGCCGCCGAAGAGGAACTCATTTTGCTCGATCGCGCCGGGATCGACGCGGCCATCGTGCAGGACCTCGGCCTGGTCAGCCTCGCGCGGGAACTGACGCCCGGCCTGGCGATCCACGCCTCGACGCAGATGACGCTGACATCGCCCGAGGGCGTCGCCTTCGCGCAACGGCTTGGCATCGCGCGGGTCGTTCTGGCGCGGGAACTTTCGCTGCGGGAACTGGCGAAATTCAAATCCGGGCCGGACGGTCGGGTAGCCGTCGCGGGTCCCGCGACGGAGGATGAAGAACCGTTGCGCGGCGCGCAACGGCTACCTATGGAATCTTTACCGCTGGAAGTCTTCGTTCACGGTGCGCTCTGCGTCGCCTACTCGGGCCAGTGCCTGACCAGCGAAGCGCTCGGCCGGCGCAGCGCGAATCGCGGCGAATGCGCGCAGGCGTGCCGTTTGCCCTACGAGATGATCGTCGACGGCGTGAAGCGCGACCTCGGCGACCGGCGCTATCTTCTCTCGCCGCAGGACCTGGCGGCGGTCGAGGAAATTCCCGAACTGGTCCGGCTCGGCATCGTCTCGTTCAAAATCGAGGGCCGTCTCAAGACGCCCGAGTATGTCGCCGCCGTGACGCAGGTTTATCGGCGGGCGATTGACCAGGCGTGGGAAGGTAGCCGTCACACGCCGGGCGACAGTGCAGCAAATGAAATCAAAACCACCGAACCGCCGCCCGGCGTGCGGCGGCTACCGCCCGCCGACCGCTACAAACTCGAGATGGCTTTTTCGCGCGGCCTCTATCCGGGCTGGATGCACGGCGTGAATCACCAGGAATTGGTCCACGCCCGTTACGGCAAAAAGCGGGGCGCGTTCATCGGGGCCGTGACGGCGGTGGGGCGGAATTTCATCGAGATCAAACCAGATGCGCCGCTCAAGCCCGGCGACGGCGTGGTCATCGACCAGGGGAAGGACACGGACCGCGAACAGGGCGGGCGAATTTATCAGGCCGCGCCGCAGCGGGACGGCGTCGTGCGGCTCGGGTTCGAGCACGGCAAAATCGATTTCAGCGCGATAGCCGTGGGCGACCGCATTTGGAAAACGGACGACCCGCAACTCAACCGCGAGCTGCGCAAAAGTTGGTCGGGCGAATTACCCAAGCCGAAGCGCGTGCTGGAAATGATCGTGACGGGACGCGCCGGCGGCCCGCTGCGGATCGAGGGCCGTTGCCACGGCGTCGCGGCCGTCGTCGAATCGCGGATGTCTTTGGAAATCGCGCAAAAGCGTCCCCTCACCGCGGAAACTTTGCGCGCGCAATTGGGCCGGCTCGGCGAAACCGGCCTCGAGCTTGGCGCTCTCGAAAATCATCTGGAAGGTGAAGTCATGCTTCCGGTAAGCGAGCTGAACCGCCTCCGCCGTGAACTGGTGGAGAAGCTAGCCGTCGATCTCGGGGCGACGGGTGGGGACGGCAGAGACTTTCGTCCCATTTATTTTGGGACGCGAAGGGACTCGCGTCCCTACCCGGCAGCCTCCCGCCGTCTGGAGGCGCTCCAAAACAAACGCGCCTCTGCGCCTCAAGTCGAAAAGCCGCTCCTCACCGTCCTCTGCCGCAGCCTCGATCAAATCGCCGCCGCCCTGCGGATGGGCGTCACTGAAATCTACGCCGACTTCGAGGACATCCGCCGCTACGGGGAGGCGGTCGAAGTCGTGCGAAATCGCGGCCCCCGCGCCGACGCCGTGCCTGCTCAAATTCTCCTCGCCACGCCGCGCATCCAGAAAGCGGGCGAGCAGGGTTTCTTCAAGCTCATCGAGAACGCGAAACCCGACGGCGTCCTGATCCGCAACCTTGGCGCGATCGATTATTTCCGTTCGTCTCCGCTGCGTCGCATCGGCGATTTCTCGCTCAACGTCGCCAATCCCCTCACCGCCGAATTATTGATGAAAGAGGACCTCGAACGGCTCACGGTTTCCTACGATCTCAACGCGGGCCAGGTGCTCGATCTTCTCCGCGCCGCGCCGCCCGGCTGGTTCGAGATCACGCTGCACCAGCACATCCCGATGTTCCACATGGAGCATTGCGTCTTCGCGGCTTTTCTCTCGGATGGGACCGATTACACGAATTGCGGCCGGCCTTGCGACACGCACCGGGTCGAGCTGCGCGACCGGGTGGGGCTGAATCATCCGCTCAAGGCCGACGTCGGCTGCCGGAACACGCTCTTTCATGCGCAGGCGCAATCGGGCGCGGCTTTTTTCGACGTGTTCCGCAAGCTGGACCCGGCGGCGTTCCGCGTCGAGCTGCTGCTCGAAGACGCGGCGGAAACGGAACGTATTCTTCGCGGTTACCAGCGGCTGCTCGCGGGCACGAGCACCGGCCCGATGATCATCCGCGAACTGAATCTGCGCAGCCAGCTCGGCGTGACGACGGGGACGCTGGCGGGTTAGGACGTCGCATTAGGTGGCTTGCGCCACAGGGAGCCGGCAGAGCCGGGGGATTTCCACTCTAACTGCCGTTATCGCCGATGGCTTCCACGGGACACCCCTCCATCGCTTCCTTGCAAAGCTTCTCCTCATCGGGAGTCGAGGGCTGCTTGTAGACGTAGGAGTAGCCGCCGTCATCATTGCGGCCAAAATTGCTCGGAGCGGTCTCGCGGCACAGATCGCAGTCGATGCACTGGTTGTCGACATAGTACTTGCCGGTGATGTTTTCGGGATAGCGGTTCGCGACGTCAGCCATAATCTTTTGGAAGGTTAAGCATATACCGGACGCCAACGGGCGCAATAGTTTTTCTGTTTTTTTTGCGCGTCCTTGTCCAACTTGGAAAATAGTCCCACAGTTTCATCCCCGCCCCTTTATGACCAAACGCGCCCTCCTCTCCGTCTCCGATAAAACCGGCCTCGTCGATTTCGCCAAGAGCCTCGCCGCCGCCGGGTACGAACTCATCTCCACCGGCGGCACCGCCAAGGCCCTCCGCGACGCCGGACTGGCCGTTGCCGACATCTCCGACGTCACCGGCTTCCCTGAAATGCTCGACGGCCGCGTCAAGACGCTCCATCCGAAAGTCCACGGCGGACTCCTCTTCCTGCGCGACAACGACGAGCATCGCAAGCAGGCGCAGGCGCACGGCATCGAGCCGATCGACCTCGTTGTCGTCAACCTCTACCCGTTCGAGCAGACCATCGCCAAGCCGGGCGTGACCCTCGAACACGCCATCGAAAACATCGACATCGGCGGACCCTCCATGCTCCGCAGCGCCGCGAAGAACTACCGCAGTGTCACGGTCGTCACCGACCCGGCCGACTACGCCGCCGTCGCCGGTGAAATCTCCGCGCACGGCGACACCACCCCCGCCACCCGCGAACGGCTCGCCGCGAAAGTCTTCCGCGCCACCGGCTATTACGACGCGCTGATTGCGAACTATCTGGCGCAGCGCCTGCCGGAACCCGAGGCGTTCCCGGAAACCTTCGCCCTTCCGCTCCGCCGCGCGCAGGCGCTTCGCTATGGCGAAAATCCGCACCAGACCGCCGCTCTCTACGGCCCGTTCCCGCGCCACTTCCAGCAGCTCCACGGCAAGGAACTCTCCTACAACAACCTGATCGACATCAGCGCCGCCGTGCGCCTCATCCGCGAATTCATCGGGGAAAATCCGACCGTCGCGATCCTCAAGCACACCAACCCGTGCGGCGTCGGCAGCGCGGCCACCCTCGCCGAGGCGTGGGACAAGGCCTACGCGACCGACCGCCAGGCGCCTTTCGGCGGCATCATCGTCGTCAACCGCCCGCTCGACCCCGCCACCGCGCGGCTCATCTCGGAAATCTTCAGCGAAGTGATCATCGCGCCGGCGTTTGAACCCGACGCCCTCGCCCTTCTCTCCAAAAAGAAAAATCTCCGCCTGATGGTCAACGGCGAAACCTCCGCGCCCCCGCCAGGCCTCGAAATCCGCTCCACGGTCGGCGATTCGCATCTCGTCCAGCGCGGCGACGCCGACACCGTTTCCGACGCCGAATGGAAAGTCGTCACCAAGCGCGCGCCCACCGACGCCGAACGCGAGGCGCTCCTCTTCGGCTGGCGCGTGGTCAAGCACGTCAAGTCCAACGCCATCGTCTACGCCGCGCGCGATCGCACCCTCGGCATCGGCGCGGGGCAGATGTCGCGCATCGACTCCTCCCGCATCGCGATCTGGAAAGCCTCCGAAGCGAAGCTCAATCTGACCGGGAGCATCGTCGCCTCCGACGCCTTCTTCCCCTTCCCCGACGGCTTGGTCGCCGCCGCCGAAGCCGGGGCCACCGCTGCGATCCAGCCCGGCGGCAGCGTCAGCGACGCGAAGGTCATTGCCGCCGCCGACGAGCGCGGCCTCGCGATGATCTTCACCGGCCGGCGGCACTTCAGGCATTAAGGTAGCGGCGCGGGCCCTCGCGACGGTGCCTTTTCCGGGTGACCCGGACTACTTCGTTGTCCGGGTCGTCCCGCCCAAGCGGGACGACAGGAAGCTATCATCGACTTTGCGCAGGGCCTTCGGTTTTTCCGGCACGAGCCGGGCGATGACTTTTCCGTGCCTGCTGATCTTCACTTTCTCCCCCGCCTCGATCCACTTCATAACCACGGCATAGCGGGTGCGGAGCTCGCGTAAGGTAGCCGTTTTCATTGTGCTTCAAAATATAGTACATCGCCCCGGCGTCAATCCTCGTTCCCAAGTTGCACTTGGGAACACCTCCTGTTCCTCGCGAAATTCCATTTCGCGCTGATTGAGGTAGCCGCCGCTGGGCCAGCGGCGGCTACCATTGCAAAACGAACCGCTGCCCAGCGGTGATTCGGCGCGGGCATAAGCATGCTCTTTTTTCTTGACCGGCCACGCCTCAACTGTATTACTGTACTATAACACCGTGTACTTCCTCAATCCCAACAGCGGCGTCCCGCTCTACGTCCAGTTGCAGCAGCAGCTCTGCCAGCGCATCCTCGCGGGGCAGCTTCTCCACGGCGCGCAGCTTCCCTCGGTGCGCGACTTCTCCGCCGAACTGGGGATCAATCCCCTCACCGTCGCCAAGGTCTACCAGATCCTCGAACGGGAGGGCTTCGTGGAGACGCGGCGCGGCCTCGGCACCTATGTCTCGCACCAATCTCCCGCCCTCAGGATCGACGCGCGCCGCCGCCAGATCGGCCCCGCGCTCGAGCAGCTCGTCGCCGAGGCGATGCACCTCGGCCTCGGCGAAAAGGAAATCGAGGCCCTTCTCTCCGAAAAATTTCGCCAGTTCAAACCCAAAACCGCAAAGCCCTCCCATGAATGAAACCCCCATCCTCGTCCAAAACGTCAGCCGCTCCTTCGACGGCCCGCCCGTCGTCAAGGACCTCAGCTTTTCCGTGAAGCCCGGCAGCATCTACGGCTTCCTCGGCCGCAACGGCTCGGGTAAAACGACCACGCTGCGGATGCTCGCGGGCCTGATCAAGCCCCACGCCGGCCATGTCCGCGTCATGGGCAACGACCCCTTCACCATCGGCGCCGCGGAACGGCAATGGCTCGGCTACATGTCGGAAAAAGCGGTGATCCCCGCCTACACCAAGGTGCGGAGCGTCCTGAACCTGGGCCGCGAGCTCTACCCGGCATGGGACGCCGCGCTCGCCGACGCGCTCCTGGCCAAATACGACCTCTCGCCGAAAAAGCGATTCATGACGCTCTCCCAGGGCAACCAGCGGCTGCTCGGCTTCATCATGGCGATCGCGCCGAGGCCAAAGGTTCTTTTGCTCGACGAACCGGCGGCGAATCTCGACGTGGTCGCGCGGCGCGAAATCCTCGACGACATTCTCCAGCTCATCCGCGACTGCGGCTGCACCGTCCTCTTTTCGACCCATATCCTCAGCGACGTGGAGCGGGTCGCGGATGAAATCGGCGTCCTCGCGAAAGGGAATTTGCGCGTCAGCGAGTCGCTCGATTCGCTGAAGGACTCGATCCGGCAGGTCCGTTTCTTCGGGTTCAAAAACGGCTTGCTTCCCGGCGACATTCCGGAAAGTTTCCGCACCGTCCGGGGCAAGGATGAAGTCACCATCACGCTGAGAACCAGCGCCCTCACCACGCCTGAAACCCTGGCCCAGCGCTGGTCCTGCCAACAGGAAACCCGCGCCCTCAGCCTGGAAGACATCTTCGTCGAACTCTCCCGCAACTAAAGGACATCCCATGAACAAAATGAAACAATTTTTGGCGCTTTTCAAATTTCAAATGACGATCAATCCGTTCAACTGGTTTATGATCATCGCCCTGGCGTCGCCTTTGTTATTTATGGGCTCTTTCTCGTCTTCCTATCATCCCAACCTGTCGTCTCTTCTCGAAGTCCAAAATCTCTTTTTTGTGGGCATCATCGCCACCATGGTGATCGCTCCGGAGAAGCTTCAATTTGGCGGGGCCACCACGGTCTGGAACTCAGGAACTGAATTTCTTCTCACGCGCGCCATCGATCGGCCTTTGCATTATCGATCGAAGGCGGTTTTTTTATACGTGCTGATTTTGTTGGCGCCCTTGGCGGGCATTATTTATTCGACGAAAAATCCCGATCTCAAAGTGACCGAATACTCGCAAAGCGCGCAACAGTTGTGTCTCAGCCATGTGCCGGGCAGCACCCTGGAGCGGGACCCGGGCGGAAGCAGTTCACCGCTCATTGTGATTCCGCGAGGAAACATCCTGATTGAAGAATGGCATCTTTGGATGTTTCTCGTCGCTCTGTTCGCGGTCCAGGCGCTCATCCTCGTGCTTTACCCCTTCAAGCACCGCTTGTGGATTTTCTGGGGCCTCTTATTTAGTTCCATCTTTGTTCCGCTGTTTATTGATCTGGCCGATATTCGCGAGCAGACGCCGCCCCACATGGAGAGCCTTTTCTTCCTCTTTGCCGCTCATCAGGCGGCCTTTTGGATTCTGACCGCGTTGACCTTGATCCTTGGTCAGCTCTGGTGCGAGCGTCGTTTTGCGCGGCTGGAACAATAGATGCAATCAGCCGCAAAAGAGCGCGGAGATCGCAAAGAGGTCGGGATCGGCAATGGAATTGCCTCAGCAAAGGCAGGGGAAGGTTTCGCACAGCAGACACGTCTGTCGGACTGAAGAGGGGAAGGCAGAGAGAAGGCAACAAAGTTGCGGGGACCATTGCGTTCCCAAGTACAACTTGGGAACGAGGAGACCATCCGAGCCATAGAAGCAACTCACTCGACGAGGGTTTTCTCGATGGAGGCGTAGGCGGAGTGGTTGTGGATGCTTTCCATGTTTTCGGCTTCGACTTTGTACCAGGTGATGTCGGGGTGGCTGTTGCAGCGCTGGGCGACGGCGCGGACGAGGTCCTCGACGAAGACGGGGTTGTCGTAGGCTTTTTCGGTGACGAATTTTTCGTCGGGGCGCTTGAGGAGGGAGTAGATTTCGCTGCTGGCCGATTGTTCGACGAGGGCGATCATATCCTCGATCCAGATGGGGCGGACGGAGCGGAGGGCGAGGGTGACGTAGCCGCGCTGGTTATGGGCGCCGCGGGCGCTGATGGCCTTGGAGCAGGGGCAGAGGGTGGTGACGGGGATGGTGACGGTGACGGTGAAGGCGACGTCCCTGCCGTGGGCGGCGGCGTCGAATTTGACCTGGTAATCGACGAGGCCCTTGGCGCGGGTGACGGGGGCTTCCTTTTCCATGAAATAGGGGAATTCGACTTCGATGTGGGCGACCTGGGCGTGGAGTTTGCGCTGGAGTTCGTGGAGCATGGAGGGGAGGTTTTCGACGTGGATGAGGCGGCCGTGGGCGTTGAGGACCTCGACGAAGCGGCTCATGTGGGTGCCTTTGAAGTCCTTGGGGAGGTCGACGAGGAGGCTGATGCGGGCGACTGTGTCCTGGGTCTCGTGGTGTTTGTCGCGGACTTCGATGGGATGGAGGAGGCCCCTGACGCCGACTTTGTCGATGCGGAGCTGGCGCGAGTCGGGCTGGCTTTGGCAATCGGCCAGGGCGGGCGCGGGAGTTTTCGCGGGCTGGGCTTTGAGGGTCGCTTTGTCCATGCGGCTAGATTACCGCAAAAAGGGCGGATGACAAACCATGCGCGATGGGGCGTCCCTCCGGAGACCTCTGCGAAACTATTGCTTTCCAGTTCCGTCATCCTGAGCGAGGCGAACGGAGGATTTACTTTTTCCGTTGCGGTTGGCCGAGCCGAGTCGAAGGACCTTGGTGGCAAAGTCGGGGTGCCAGGCATCAAGGTCGCGCTCCCGTCCATGAGAAGGCGGCGCAGAAGCCACTATCGGCGGGGGCTTTGTCCGCCTTTGATCATCAATGGATATAAGTGGCCGGGTCGTTGACTCGGTTCGCTCCCGCGAACCCTCGCCCTGCGGGATCGCCTGCGGCGATTCCATCTTGACCGTTCCCAACGGTCAAGATTCGACTGCGCGAATGCTACGCATTCGCTCTGCTCAGGATGACGGGATTTTAAAGAGAAGCTTTCGCAGAGGTCTCCTCCGGGACGCGGCCTTTCTTACCGATAAACCTAATCGCAGATCGACGGGAGGTCCGCTTTTCGCAGGAGCGCTTCGAGGCGGGTCTGCCGTTGCCGCGCCCGGGCGTAGGCGCGCGCGGCCTCGGGCCGTGGACGAATGATCGGCCCGAGCCTGGGCATGGGCGGTTGGAGACC
The DNA here is from genome assembly GCA_035948935.1 of Methylacidiphilales bacterium. GTDB lineage: Bacteria > Verrucomicrobiota > Verrucomicrobiia > Methylacidiphilales > UBA1321 > JABDGH01. The sequence continues at coordinate 290,809 of DASZIP010000022.1, forward strand.
GAGTTTTTCCATGACGAAACAGGCCGCGCCGCGCAGCGAGGCTTCCGGTTCGGTCGAGGCATGGATCGGCCGGCCCAGCACATTGGCCAATCGCCGCAACGCGGCGGGCGAGTTTTGGATTCCCCCCGAAACGATGAAGGCGAGGTTGCGTCGCGCGGCCTTTTCGACCGCGGCGGCAATTTGCGTCAAGCGGTGATACGTCGCTTCCTGAAGGGCCTGCAGCAGGTCGAGGGCGGTGGTCGCCTGCGTGATTCCGATCACGGCGGAAGGGAGTTCCTCGGGCCAGGTCGGCGCGCGCTCGGCCATCCAGAAAGGAAGCAGCGTCAGTTTTCCGGCCGGACGCGAACGGGCGCCGAGGAGCTTTTCGATCACCGCCGGATCGGCGGGCAGCTTCAGTTCGCGGATCGCCCAGGCGCGGAGATTGCCGGCGTTGCTGACGGCGCCGCCCACCAGCCGCCTTCGGGCGTCGATCCGGTAGGCGAAAAGACCGAACGGAGCCGGTGGTTCATGCGCGCCGGGCCTGGCCGCGACGACGACGCGCAAGGCGGCGCTGGTGCCGACGTTGATGGCCGCAATGCCGGGAAGCGTGGCGCCCGAGCCGAGATTGCTCGCCGCGCCGTCGCCGATCGCCGGATGCCAGAGGGCCCGTGCCAGCTCGGGAAAACGCCGCGCGCGTATTTTTGAAATCGCGGTGGGCGCGTCGGAGACGGGATTGAGGCGGTTTTCCCCGATCCCGCACCGCCGCAACAAAGGCCGATGCCATTTCAACGTGCGTCCGTCGAGGAGGCCGGTTCCGCTCGCCATCGAAAGCGAGGAGGTCGCGACGGCGCACCAGCGTTCCTGGATCCACTCGGCGGGAGAGACCCAGCGCGCCACTTTGCGAAAAAGGCCGGGGCTGGTTTTGCGCAGCCAAAGCAGTTTTGCCGGCCAGAATGACGCGCGAACCATGCAGCCCGTCCGCGCATGAAGAGCGGCTTCGCCGTGTTTTTCGCGCAGGAGTTGCGCTTCCCTCCAGCAACGGGAATCGGCCCAGGTGTAGACGGGCGTCATGGGCCGGCCCTTCGCGTCGAGACCGAGGAGACTGTGGTAGAAACAGGAAACGCCGATTCCGGCGATGGGCGAAGGCGAGCCGAGTTTACGCCAGGCGCCGAGCGTTTTTTCAAAAGCAAGGGCGACGGCGCGGTCGAGATCGGTGGGGCGGAGTTCGGCCCGGCCATCCTCTCCGGTAAAAAGCGGGTAGTCGAATTGGGCCGTCGTCGCCATCACGCGGCGTCCCCTCGTGTCGTAGATCGCCGAGCGGGTCGACGAGGTGCCGATATCCAGGGCCAGGATCACGGAAGACTTCATGCTAGATCGTCTGCGAGAGAAAACCGCCGTCGACGCGCAGATCGGCGCCGGTGACGAAACCGCTCGCCCGGTCGCTCGCCAGGAAAATCGCCGCTCCGATCAGCTCGTCGCTTTTGCCGAAGCGGCCCATCGGCGTGTGGTTTAAAATCGATTCCGCGCGCGGCGTCGGCGAGCCGTCCTCGTTGAAAAGGAGGCGGCGGTTCTGCTCGGCGGGAAAGAAGCCGGGGGTGATCGAATTGACCCGCACGCCCTGCCGCGCCCACTCGCGGGAAAGGAATTGCGTGAAGTTGAGCACCGCCGCCTTGGCCGCCGAATAGCTGACGACGCGCGAGAGGGGCAGGTGCGCGGAGACGCTGGCGATGTTGATGATCGATCCCCGTTTTCGCTCCGCCATCGCGGAGCCGAATTCCTGGCAGGGAAGGAGCGCGCCGCCGACGAGGTTGAGGTCGAAATTGGCTTTCCAGTCGGCCACGGTGATGGCGCCGAGGGGATGGTCGGGCGTGACGGTGACCTTCGGATCGTTCCCGCCGGCGGCATTGACGAGGACGGTCGGCGAACCGAACGTTTTCTCGATGGCGCGATGGGCGCGGGAGAGGCTTTCGCGGTCGATGGCGTCGGCCTCGAAGAAATCGGCGCGGCCTCCCGCCTTCAGGATCGCGTTCACGCGTTCGCCGCCCCGTTCCTTGTTTCGTCCGAGAATGGCGACCTTCGCTCCGGCGGCGGCGAGGCCTTCCGCGAGCGCTCCGCCGAGGACTCCGGTGCCGCCGATGACGACCGCGATCTCGGGAGACAAATCGAACAAATCGCTCATGGCTGGAATTCTGCTTGAGAGCCTGTCGCTGGCAAGCCGGGATTCATCGACCCGGAGCGGAAGCCTCCGCATTCGAGCGCGACGTGCCGGAAGCCGATCGCCTTCAGCCGCGCCGAAATCGCCTCGAGCGTCGCGACGGAAAGGACGGCGGCCATTTCATCGCGGGCGATTTCGATGCGCGCGATTTCCCCGTGATGGCGCACGCGGAACTGGCGCAGGCCGAGCTTCCACAGATAATCCTCCGCTTCCTCGATGCGGCCCAGGACTTCCGCCGTGACTTCGCGGCCATAAGCGACCCGCGAAGAGAGGCACGGAGCGGCCGGTTTGTCCCAGACTTCCAGCCCGGCGTTCCGGGCCAGGGCGCGAATGTCGGCCTTGGTCAACCCCGCCTCCACGAGGGGCGCGAGGACGCCGTGGAGCTCCGCCGCTTTTTGGCCGGGGCGAAAATCGCCGCGGTCGTCGAGATTCATGCCGTAGGCGAGATGGCGATGGCCGAGCCGCTCGCGCGCCGCCTTCATGACGGTGAACAGTTCGTTCTTGCAGTGAAAACACCTCTGGGAATCGTTTCGCGCGTAATCGGGATTGTCCAATTCGGAAGTCGCAATGATTTCGAGCGGGATGTCGCGCCGCCGGGCGAAGAGTACGGCTTCGTCGAGATGACGGCGCGGCAGCGAGGGGGAGTCGGCGAGCACCGCGAGCATGTCGTTTCCGAGGACATCGCGCGCGCGCCATGCCAGGTAGGCGGAATCGACTCCGCCGGAATAAGCGACGAGGAGGCCGGTCCATTCGCGCAGCCGCTCATCGAGGCGCTCCTGCTTTTCCCGTAGGCGATTTTCCATGGAGAAAATTTCAGGACGACATGGCGCGTTCGAGCCGCTCTTTCGTCGACCAAAGGCCCGCGGAAGGCGTGCTGATATAGAAAATCTCCTCGCCGTCGGGCATCGTGTTCCAGCCTTCCTTGAGCCTGTCGATCGGGTAGCGCTTCAACGTCTCGTTGTAATCGGCATAAGCGAATTTGACCTGCTCGATCTCGGCCCTGGTGAGATGGCCGGGAGCGTAGCGGATCGTGAACCGCCCCTCCGACGTGCCGTGAATCAGGTGGGCCGCGCCGTGGGCGAGGTCCTGCAGATCGGCGTTTTTCCTGTAGAGATCGAGGACTTCGCGGGTCGGCGCATAGCCGTACTTGCGGATCAGCGCGTCGACGTCGGGCTGCTCGCCGAAGCGCTCGAGGCCGGGCGCGATGATGAGGAGTTCGCCGCCGTCGGCCATCGCCATGCGCGTCCGGTAAACCGCCTTGTTGGCCACCCAGGTGCTGCGAAATTCGTCGCCCTGCATGTGGGCCACGATTTTTTTGACCGGCTTCTCGAAGGTCGTGATATTCACGTCGCGGCTGAGCCGGGCCGCCTGAAGATAAGTCTCCAGGTCGTCGCCGACGAAGACGCCGGTGTGGACGAGCTTGTTTTGCGGATCGCGCTTCAGGACGACCTGAAGATAGACGTCGGGAAGACGACCCAGGAATTTCTCCTCGGCCCAATTGTAGCAGGCCCGCAGCGGCGTGATGAGATTGCCGAGATTGTTCTCAATGCCGTAAACGCCGGCCGCCAGATGCGAGGCGCAGATCGTCTCCTTGCCTCCGAGACCGATGAAATAATTTTTGTTGTGGTTCGCAAAACCGAGGACCTCGTGCGGGACGACGTGGCCGATGTTGACGATCAGGTCCCATTCCTCGTTCATCAACGACGTGTTGAGGTCGAGGGGGATTTCCCAGTCGGCCTTGCCGCCGGTCGTCTCCTTCACGAGATCGGCGGGAATCGTCCCGACGCGGACCACGCCGCCGCGCCAGTCGTGGGCGTGAATGCGCCCGTTGGGGATCGAGCCGAACATCCACCTGTTTTCCGCCTCGGTGTGGGGGACGTGCTGCCCGAGCGTCGGGATCACATGGATGTCGCACGACGCGGGAAGGAGATTGTAAAGCGTCTCGGTGATCCATCCCGAGCCGCTGTGGGCCCGCGTCAAATCGGGAGGCAGCAGCAGGACGCGGCGGAGGTCGCGCCTGATCCGGGCGCGGGCTTCATCGAGGAGCCGCGCGCACGCAATTTCAATTTCGACGCGGGGAATCGACTCGGCCTGAAGGGTAAACCAAGGCATGGTAATTCTATTGCTTGTATGCGAACGTTAACTAATTTCAAGTATTTACTGGGACGATCGCTTCCCCTCCCTTTTTTCGCGCGCCTTTTTCTTTCATGAAAACGTTCATCACCGAAAACTTCCTGCTCGAAACGGAAACGGCCCGGGAACTCTATTTCAACGAGGCGGCGAAGCAGCCGATCTACGACTATCACTGTCATCTCTCTCCGAAGCAGATCGCGGAGAATCATCGATTCCGGAACCTCTACGACATCTGGCTGGCCGGCGACCATTACAAGTGGCGCGCCATGCGGGCCAACGGGATCGCGGAACGTTTTTGCACCGGAGAGGCCAGCGACGAGGAAAAATACCGGGCTTTCGTGCGGACGATCCCCTACACGCTCCGCAATCCCCTTTACCACTGGTGCCATCTCGAACTCCTGCGCTATTTCGGCATCGACGACCTGATCGGCGAGGAGAGCGAAGCCTCGATTTGGAAAACGGCCAACGCCCGACTCGCGACGCCCGAATTCGGAGTTCACGCCATCCTGGATAAAAATCGCGTCGCGGTCGTGGCGACCACGGACGATCCCGCCGACTCGCTCGAATTTCACCGGCAAATCCGGGGCCAGAACCTCAAGACCCGGGTCTATCCCGCGTTCCGGCCCGATGCGGCGCTGAACGTCGGGCAACCGGCGGCCTTCAACGCCTGGTGCGCGCGGCTCTCCGCCGCGGCCAATTCCGATCTGGCGACCTTCTCTGAATTTCTCGCCGCGCTGAAGCAGCGCCACGACTTTTTTCACGAGCAGGGCTGCCGCCTTTCCGATCACGGGCTCGAATCGTGTTTCGCCGACGAGTGCGACGAGAAGCAGGCGGCGCGGATTTTCGAGCGCGCGCGCCGCAACGAAACCGTCGCGCCGGAGGAGGCCCGGCAATTCGCGGCGCACCTGATGCTTTTCTTCGGCCGCCTCGATGCCGCGCACGGCTGGACCAAGCAGCTTCATCTCGGCGCGCTGCGCGGCACCAACAGCCGGATGCGCCAGGTCGCCGGGCCCGACGCCGGTTTCGATTCGATCGGCGATTTCCCCCAGGCCGCCGCCCTCGCCTCTTATCTCAACCGGCTCGACAGCAGCGGCGAACTGCCCCGGATCGTCCTCTACAACCTGAACCCCGCGGACAATTACGTCTTCGCCGCGATGGCCGGCAACTTCCAGGACGGCTCGATTCCGGGCAAGATCCAATTCGGCAGCGGCTGGTGGTTTCTCGACCAGCTCGAGGGAATGACCTGGCAGCTCAACGCGCTTTCCAACCTCGGCCTGCTGCGCCGCTTTGTCGGGATGCTCACCGATTCGCGCAGTTTCCTCTCCTACACCCGGCACGAATACTTTCGCCGCCTCCTCTGCAACCTGCTGGGAAACGACGTGGAAAAGGGGCTGCTCCCCCGCGACACTAAACTCCTCGGCGCGCTGGTCCGCGAAATCTGTTTTGAAAATGCCCGCGGTTATTTCGGTCTTGAGCTTGCGCCCGAGTACCAGGCCAGGCCCTCATGAGCCGCCGCCCGTTTCCATCGCGCCCAAAATCGACGTCGCGAAACAGGCCGCGCCGAAGCCGTTGTCGATATTGACCACCGCGACATTGGGCGCGCAAGAATTGAGCATCCCCAGCAGCGCGGCGATTCCGCCAAAGGAGGCGCCGTAACCGACGCTGGTCGGCACGGCGATCACCGGCGCGCGCACCAGCCCCGCGACCACCGCCGGCAACGCGCCTTCCATCCCCGCGCAGGCGATGATCGCGCGCGCCTCGGTGAGGGTCTCGCGTTGCGCGAGCAAACGATGCAGTCCCGCCACGCCGACGTCGTAGAGGCGCACCACGTTGTTTCCCATCGCCTCCGCCGTCACGGCCGCCTCCTCCGCCACGGGGAGGTCGCTCGTCCCGGCGCAAATGACGGCCAGCGGGCCGCGCCGGGCCGGAGCATCCTGCCGGCGCAGAAAAAGGGTCCGCGCCACGGCATGGTGGGTCGTCGACGGAATCCGCGCGCAAACGGTCCCGGCCGCGCCGGGCGAGACACGCGTGGCGAGGACGTTCCCGCCTTGATCGGCCATGCGCTCGAAAATTTCGGCCACCTGCGCGTCGGTTTTTCCCGCGCCGTAAATCACCTCCGGCATCCCGGTGCGCAGCGCGCGATGATGGTCGATCTTCGCGAATTCGAGGTCCTCGTAAGGCATGTGCGCGAGGCGCTCGAGCGCCTCCCCCGGCGTGGTTTTCCCCTGCTGAAGCGCGGTCAAAAGCTCAATCAACTTTTCCCGGTTCATGTCCGAAAATGTTTGTAGATGCGCGGGACGCGCGCGCCGATGTTCGTCAGGATTTCCCACGGGATCGTGTGGGCCTGCGTCGCCAGTTCGCGCGCGCGGATTTCCTCGCCGCCCTGGCTCCCCAGCGCGACGACCTCGTCCCCGACGCGGCAGCCGGGCACGCGGGTGACGTCGATCATGATCTGGTCCATCGTCACGCGGCCGCGGATGGGACAGCGCCTGCCGCGCACCAGCATGTGGCTTGCGTTGGAATGGAGCCGGAAGTAGCCGTCGCCGTAGCCCATCGCCACGACCGCCTGCCATTGGGGCGACGGCACGCGGTAGGTCGCGCCGTAACTCACCGTGCGGCCCCGCGCCATCTCACGCAGCAGCGTCACGCGGCTTTTCCAGGTCAGCAGAGGCCGCAACCCGAGACTCTGGTCTTCGGGATTCGGCGCGATGCCGTAGAGCGCCAGCCCGAGCCGCACCATGTCGGCGTGAAAGCCGTAGCGTCGCGTCACGGCGGGGCTGTTCGCGGCGTGGCGCAGAAGCTTTTCGTTCTCGGCGAAAAAGGGCGAGATCGCCTGCCACTGCGCGTGGGTCAAGCCGGCGTTGTCGTCGGCCGAGGAGAAATGGGTGCAGAGTCCCTTGACGGCGAGGTTCTCCAAGCGGCGGGTCCGGGCCAGTTCCTCGCGCGCGTGCCGGTGCCAGCAGCCGAGACGGCCCATGCCGGTGTCGATCTTGAAATGGACGGCGGCCTTCCGGCCCAGAGCGCGGGCGATGCGGTCGAGCCGCCTCGCCTCCTCGCAAGAGGAGAGCGTCAGCGTCAGCTTTTTCCGGATCGCCTCCTCCATCTCCTCGGGCAGCGTCGCGCTGAGGAGAAGGATCGGCAGCCCGACGCCCGCCTCGCGTATCGCCGCACCCTCCGCGACGTTCGCGACGCCGAGCCAGTCGGTCCCGATCTCCTCGAGTTCCCGCGCCATGGGGACCAGCCCGTGCCCATAGGCGTTCGCCTTCACCACGGCCATGAGGCGCGTCGTGCGGGGAAGCAGGCCCTTCAAAATCGTGAAATTATGGCGCAGGGCGCGGCCATCGACTTCGACCCAGCAGCGACGATGCGGCATAGACATTTTCAATTCGGTTGGCCCGCCACCGGTCCGCGAAGGTAAATCGGCTCAAGCGGCTGCTCCGTCACCCAGCCGGAAATCTCGTCGGGCAGCGTGAGCAAATCCTGGGCGCGGGGGTAAGTCCGCGTTGCAATGCCGGGCAGCGGTTCCGCGCTCACGGCCAGCGTGAACTTGCCCGCGTGTTCCTCGATCTCCGCCATCGGAATCAGGTAGGTCTCCTTTTCCAACCGGCCGTTGTGATAGACCGTGCAGAAAGCCTCGCGTCGTTTCGCGTCCGCGAAGATGCCGAGCCTCGTCACTTCCTTGTGCTGCGCCGCCACCGAATAGGCGCTGCAAATCCCTATCACCGGAATCTCCTGCGCCAGCGCGATCCCCTGCGCCGCCGCGAGGCTGACGCGAATGCCCGAGAACGATCCGGGGCCGATCCCGACGATGATCCGCCGCAGCTTGAGCCGCGGGATGCCGAGCCGCACCAGAGCGGGAAAGAGCGAGGCCGAATGGCGTTGCGGCCCCTTGAATTCAATCGACTGGACCACGACCTTGTTGTTGCCAAGGGCGACGCTGCCGATGGAGGAGGAGGTGTCGAAGGCGAGGTCGAGCATGGGTTTAGAGCTTATCCTTAAATAAGGCATGGCCGCACCGTGAGGGCCTTGGCGTGGTGGCGCGGAGTCGAGTGAGGACCATAGCCATGGCTACGTGACGAGCGAGCGACAAAGCCACCACGCCAAGGAACCCCGGCCCGGAGGATTGCGGCCATTTTGGCCTCTGGCTTCGTTGCTCGTCGGTCACAGACCACTGCGGGTATGCTCCCTCCTCGGCGCCTCGCCAGAGACCAAAATGGACAGCAATGCGGCTCATGTTTTATTTAAGGATAGGCTCTTAAAAGTGGACGGGTTCTTCCATCAGCCGGATCACCCGTTCCGTCAGGCTGACGACTTCCAGCCCCCAATGCTGCGTTTGCGGGGGAAGGAGCGAGACGATCCGCTCCGGCCATTCGATCACCGTCACGCCGTCGCCCGGCAGATATTCCTCCAGCCCGATGTCGACCGCCTCTTTTTCGCTTTGGATCCGGTAGAGATCAATATGGTACATCGGCAGCCGTCCACCGCAATACTCGTGCACGATGGTAAAAGTGGGGCTGGTCACGTCGCCGTAAAAACCGAGCCCCCTGGCCAGGCCCTTCGCAAGCTGCGTCTTGCCCGCGCCGAGGACCCCGTGCAGGGCGATGATCTCCCCGCCGGTGAAATCGGCCGCCAATTTCTCCCCGAAGGCCTGCGCGGCCTCAACGCTGTTTAAAATGGTCAAACCCATGTGAAAGAAGAGGCTCCCGCAGTTCCTTGCCGCGAGGCGCCATGACTCCAATACAATGCAACGGAGTGGCGAATGGCCACTTCTTTTTCAAACTTTTTGCAAGAGAGGGCCTTGTCGTGAAGAGAAGTTCGTAGTCTTCGCCGTCGTCGAACGCGGCTTTCAGGGTCGCGCCGCGCGCCCGGGGAATCGCCTCGGGATCGAGCCGAAAAGAGACGCCCGAAGCGCGGGCCAGACGCGGCAGATCGGCTCCCAGGCCGTCGCTCAAGTCCATGAGCGCCGAAGCAAACCTGTGCCGGGCCAGCCATCGGCCCTCAGCCAGGCGCGGTTCGAAAAGAAGGTGCCGCCGCGCCCGCGTCGCGCCGAGCCGGCCCGTCACGAAAATCAGATTTCCGGCGCGCGCGCCCGATCTGAGCACGGGACGATGACCGCGGCATTCGCCGAGCAGGGCCACGCTGAGAAAAAGCTGCCGCGCCCGCGTCGTTTCGCCGCCGGCAAGCTCGACCCGGTATTTCTTTGCGACCCGCTCGATGCCGCGATAAATCGCGCGCAACCGGCGTACCGATTCCCCGGCGGGCGCGCCGAGGGTGATCAGCGCCGCCAGGGGGGAAGCGCCCATCGCGGCGAGGTCGCTCAGGGCGCGGGCGAGCGCCTTGCGTCCGATCAGCTCGGGCCGCTCGCGCGGGGTGAAGTGGACGCCCTCGACGACCGCGTCCGTTTTGAGGAGAAAAAAATGATCTTTTTGCTCGCCGCGCAGCACGGCGCAATCGTCCCCGACGCCGGTCAGCACCCGGCCCCGCCCGGTTTTCCAGCGCCCGGTAAGCAGGCGGAGAAGGCCGTTTTCGCCCAGCGCGGCAAGCGAATCGGAAGCTGATTGGAAGGGGCGGAAACGCATGGGGTTGTCTCTCGTTGAAGTCTCAAAGCCGCCGGTTAACCTTAAGGGGGTGTCTTTGGGCGTGACAGCTAATTTTAAACCTCGTAGTGACGGAGAGCGGCATCGCCGACACGAACATGACCGTGATCGAGAACATGGACAGCTTCTACGGATTGCCCTTGTCGAGCAGCACGCTCAGTCCCGTCGCCAGGTTGAAGCAGCCGTGGATGACGATCGGCACGACAAGACAGCCGGTGTGCTCGTAGGCCACGCCGAGAACTACTCCCAAAAACCAGAGCGGAACGACCGCGCCGATGTTGAAATGCGCGATGGCAAAAATGCCGCCGCTGAGGACGATGGCCGGCCACGCCGACATGTGATTCTTCAGGAAGCCCATAAGGAACCCGCGAAAAAAAAGTTCCTCGATCACCGGCGCGATGAGAGCCGCATAAACCAGAAAATCAAAAATGAGCGAGGGCTCGTTGATTTGACGGAACGTCTCGACCGATTCCTGCTCGGGGTGGGGCACCCTGCAAACGTCCAGGATCCATCCCCACGCCCCGAACAGGGGGGCTTCCACCAGCATGACGGCTCCGAAAACAAGCAGCCCCCACGTCAGCGCCTTCACCGGGCTCGCACGGTCGAAGCCGAATTGCGACGTCACCGTGCGCCTGCTTTGCGCCAGCGCCACGGCTATCCCGAAGAGAACGACCATCGCGTAAAGGGGCGATTGCAGGTAAACCAGTCCCACCACCGAAACCACGAAAAGCCAGCCCAGCAAAGGCCTCATCGCCAGGCGCGGCGGCCCGCCTTCACTCCGAAAAAGCCGCCCGGTCCGGAGTTGCTTCACCGTGTAAGAGGCGACGCAAACGAACGTGACCAGGACGAAGAGGATGAAAAAAACCTCCACAAAGTTCTGCAACCTCTCGCGCGCGACATGCGAGAGCGTCAGGGCGAACGGCGTCATGACGATCGAGGCGGCGCCGAAGGTTTCTCGACCGGCGGAAAAATCACCGTGGGCTTGCCCACGGTGTGACCCCGCAGCGAATTGCCGAACAGCGCCTCCTCGAGCCGGACGGGCCCGGGTGCGAGCTGAAGTTGCGCGCGGATTTTCTCCGCCGTGAACGGCAGCGCCGCCTGCACGAGCACCGACAGCCGGCGGAGCGTTTCCGCCAGCAATGCAAGAATGACGTCGAGCCGCTTCGACTGCGCCGGGTCCTTCGCCAGCTTGAACGGGGCCGTCTGCTCGATGTACTCGTTCGCCCGCGCGATAAATTCCCACACCGCCTGCAGCGCCAGGTGCGGCGCGAACTGCCCCACCGCCCGCTTGTATTCGTCGACGACCGCGTCGGAACGGAGCGCCGCGTCGGCGTCGGTCAGGTGGAAACCGTCGTAGCTCGGGACCACGCCCGCCCGGTACGAGTTGATCATCGACAGCGTCCGCTGGACCAGGTTGCCCAGCTTCTTCCCGAGATCGCCGGTGTAGCGCGTCTCGAAACGCTCGTCCGAAAAATCGGCGTCCTGACCCAGCACCATTTCGCGCAGGACAAAATACCGGAGCGCGTCGGGCCCGAACTGCTCCACGTAAGGCGCCGGATCAACGAGCGACTTCGCGTTCGATTTGCTGATCTTCGCCCCGCTGTTCGTCCAGAAACCGTGCACGAGAAGATGCCTCGGCAATTCGAGGCCGAGCGCAAAAAGCATGATCGGCCAGTAGACGCCGTGCGCCGGAATGAGGATGTCCTTGCCGATGATCTGCAAATCGGGCGGCCAGCGCAAATCGCCCTTCACCGAGGCGAACGAGTAATAATTCACCAGCGCGTCGAACCAGACGTAGGTGACGTAATCCTCGTTGAACGGCAGCGGAATCCCCCAGGCCAGGCGCGATTTCGGGCGCGAAATGCAGAGGTCTCCCAGCGGCTCGGCCAGCGCGCCCAGCAATTCCCTGCGGCGAAACTCGGGCACGATCCACCCCGGATTCTCCCCGATGTGTTTCAGCAGCCGCTCGCGATACGGTTCGAGCCGGAAATAGTAATTCGGCTCCTTCGTCTCGATGACCTCGCCGAAAATCTCGGGCCATTGGCCGTCGACCCTGTCCTTCTCGGTGACGAACTGTTCCTGCCGGACGCTGTAAAAGCCCTCGTGCTCCTGGAAAAAAATCTCGCCCTTGTCGTGAAGGCGCTGCAGCCATTCGCGGACGACCTTCTTGTGCTTCTCATCCGTCGTGCGGACGAAATGGGACGACTCGACACCGAGGCTTTCGTGCAGCCGACGGAACCGCGCGCTCATCTGGTCGGCAAAAAGCCCCGGCTCGATCCCCTCCCGCTGCGCCGATTGCTGCACCTTCTGCCCGTGCTCGTCGACGCCGGTCAGGAAAAGCACGTCGTGCTCCAGGCCCAGCTGGTGACGCGCAAAAAAATCGGCCAGTACTTTTTCGTACGCATGCCCCAGGTGCGGCGCGCTGTTCACGTAATCGATCGCCGTGGTGAGAAAATAAGAACCGGCCATGCTGCCACTTTACCAAGCGCCGCTCTTCTGGCGAATCCTTAATGTAGCGGCGGTCTATGACCGTCGCACTTTTGGGTGGCCCGGACAACTTGTTGTCCGGGTGGCCGAAGGCCACAGGAAGCGATTCAATATGCGACGGTCATAGACCGCCGCTACATTGCCGCTACGCAACCTGCTTCACCGGCTCTTCTACGGGCGCCGCTTCCGGCACTTCCGGCGACTCCTTCAGCGTCTTGAGAAACCGCTTCATCGCCGGCGAAAGGACCCGACCCGATTTATAGATGATGCCGAGCGGCCGGTAATAGGGAGGGCCCTTGAATTCGACCGTCGCAAGCGTGCCGTCCCGCACCTCCTGCTCGACCGTCGCGCTCGGCACGATGGAAACGCCCGCGCCGATCTCCACCGCGCGCTTCACCGTCTCGATATTGTCGAACTCCATCACCGGGTTCACCTCCAGCCCCGCCTCGCGAAAAATTTTATCGACCGCCTTGCGCGTCGGAATATCGGGCTCGAAGCCGATGAACTTTTCCTTCCTCAATTTCTCGACGTCGATCTCCCCCTCCTTCGCCAGTTCGTGCGACGGTATGCAGATCAGAACGAGCCGGTCCTTGCGGAACGGCTCCACCTTCAGTGTTTTCTTGTGGACCGGGAACGCCACCAGCCCGAGATCGCTCGTCCCCTCGCTCACCTCGTCGTAGACCTGGTTCGACCGCCGGTACTCGACATGCACGTTGACGCCCGGAAACTCGCGCAGGAATTTCTTCAGGTAAGGCGGCAGTTCGTGCAGCCCGATGCTGTAGACCGTGCTCAGCCGGATCGTCCCCGACACCACGTTGCGCATTTCGGAAAGCTGATGCTGGAGGGAGTCGAATTGAAAAACGATTTCCTTGCTCGCCTCGTAAAGGAGCTGCCCTTCGCGCGTCAGGCCGAACCGCTTGTTACTCCGTTCGATCAGCGGCACCCGGAAACGCTCCTCCATCGCGCGAATCTGCTGGCTCACCGCCGATTGCGTGATGAAGTTCAGCGACGCCGCTTTACTGAAGCTGCGTGATTCAACCAGATCACGAAATACTTTAAACGATTCGACCTGCATCGGCGCAATATAAGCGCATCTAATGATGAGTCAAGAATCTTCTCAGAGCAATGACAGAACGCCTTTTTCGCGATAAGCTTTGCTGATGGACAATTTTCCCTCCCGGCTCGCCAAAATCCACGACGCGATCGCTACAGCCGCTCACAAGGCGGGTCGCGACCCCGCCGAAATCGAGCTTCTCGCCGTCACCAAGACCCAGCCTGCCGACGTCATCAACGAGGCGATCCGGTCCGGAATCACCCGTTTTGGCGAAAATAAAGTCCAGGAAGCGCGCGGAAAAATCGAGGAACTGGGCCGCGGCGTCTGGCATTTGATCGGCCATCTCCAAAGCAACAAGGTCCGGGATGCCGTGCGGCTGTTCGACTCGATCGACTCGGTCGACCGCGCCGATCTGGCTGCGGAGATCGATCATCGCGCCGGGGCGCTCGGCAAAATCCAGAACGTCCTCCTCCAGGTCAACATCGCCGGTGAAAGCACGAAATTCGGCTGCGCTCCCGATGCGGCCCGCGCCCTCGCCGAGGCGATCAACGCCATGCCCCGGCTCTGCCTCCGCGGCCTGATGACCATCGCCCCCTATTCGCCCGAGCCGGAGAAATCGCGCCCCCATTTCGCCGCGCTGCGCCGGTTGCGGGACCAAATCGAGACCAGCACCGGCCTGAGCCTCCCCGTCCTTTCGATGGGCATGAGCGGCGATTTCACCGTCGCCATCGAGGAAGGCGGCACCTGCGTCCGCATCGGAACGGCCCTCTTCGGCGAGCGCCTCAAGCTCAAGCAGCGCCGTCCCGAAGACCCCTCCTTCACCGAATCGACTTGAGGTGGCCATCGGCAAGGTAGCCGTCGGACCTGCGGTCGGCAGTTGTGGCGGCGGTCTGCGCCCGCCGTCAGTTACAAGGGGTAGCCGTCGTTCCTAGGGTCTCACTGACTATCAATGGGTTATCAGAGGTGGAATAGACAGGAAAGCACTTTGCAGTCACTATCTAAGACTTACTTTTAGAGAGTTCCTGCTGGCATATCTGCTGGCGGTCTTATTTTGCGTTTCCTAGCAAAATACCGTAGTGGTACATTTTGACGTTGTCCCGCCACTGCCGGGGCACCGATGTTCGGAATAGGCATCGATCCAATCTATGAATACTTCTGACAACCACAAAGCACTCACGCCGTTGGTGGGGCTTCCACTGAGTAGCATTGGTCGAGCGGCAAACATGCTCTGGTTGAATTTCGGAGAGATGAGAGAAGTTCCGTGGGGCACAGCGACAAGAATCATTGGCGACTGGGCAATTCACGTCCAATGCACTTGGCGTCTTTACCGAAGGGACCGCATTTTCATTACATCTCGTGATTATTACCGCAGCCCGGATGGTACTGCCCTCGGTGATGATTGGGATACCTTCGGTAAAAGCAAGTTCGACAGCGTGGCTCGATTTCTTTGCAGCGAATTTGAGACCAATCCATCCATCGTTGAATCTGTGGATTGTGATGAGGCGGGAGGATTTTTAATACACTTTGATGACGAAGTGCGGCTCCAGGTATCTCCTGATATTGGCGTTTCTGGTGAACAGTGGCGGTTGTTCCAACCGGGAGAAGCCAATAAACATTTTGTCGTTGGCAATGCTCTTCCAAAGTGACTATGAGAAGAATGGCTTGAAGCGCGAAGCGCGTGCCCATGTTTAGCAATGTTCCGGAGCATGAGGGTGGAACCCTCATAAATGCAAAGTTCGGGGCCACTCCTTTTATCAATCAATTTTAAAGAATGGATGCACTCCACGATTCGCAGCCAACAATCGCTTCCTTAAAAGCAATGTTTCCGATTTTGTCTCGAAGCTTCCGAATTGAGGGTGCCTCGGCTGCCTCTAAACATGACTGCGAAAATGTATGCAGTGGTGACTAAGCGAGTGTCTCGCTGCCTATCTCAACGAGATAGGACATAGTGTCATGGCTTAAAGCCGTCAGATTTCAGTCTAAATTTAGACTGCCGAAGGGATGCCTGAACTCACCCGCGATACGAACACGGTTGCCTTCAATTTTGATCTTTGCGCTAAGCCGTTTGCTCGACGATGGCCCGCTCCCAAAAAAGCAAAGTACTAGCAGAGTATCAACCAGCGCGAAAAACCGCATTTCGCTGGCAAATCTGCTGGCAGTGGACCGTTTTCGAGCTAATCCAAAAATACAAGCCGCTGCTTTTCATGATGTTGCAATTTATGTCCCAAGGTAGCCGTCGCACGCCGTGCGACGGAGTCGCGTCAGTGACTCTTTAAAGATTCCGTCATCCTGATCTTGTCGAAGCGTCCCCTGTTATTACCATGCGACATGCGCGCTTTCCTTCTTTTCTGCATCCTCCCCTTCCTCGCAGCATCCGCCGCCCGCGCCGCCGACACCCAAGCCCAACCCGTTGCTCCTCCGATGGCGGTGCCGGCCTTCCTCGATGTTGTCTCCTTTGAGTTTCACGCGGACGGTGAAAATCATAAAGTCGTCGTCACCACGAGTCCCGTCCTCATGCGCATCGACGAGCCCGACGACCGCTACAGCATCATCTACGATCCCCGGACCCAGCACTACACCGGTCTCGAGCATGGCAATTACACCTACTGGGAATTCTCCTGGCCCGAAGTCCGCGAGGTCGTCGAGAACTCGAAGCGTCACGAAGCCCGCCTTCAGGAGTTGGGCAACGAAGGCTTGAGCGGCGACACCTCCCCGCCCCCCACGAACGCTCCCGACGCCGCCTCCTCGTCCGCGGGCCCCGACGATTCGGGCTACGTCTGGCACGCCACCACCGACAAAAAACGGATCGCCGGCCTCGATTGCGTCCGCTGGACCGGCGAGACCCTCAGCGGCGAAAACGTCGAAGCCTGGTGCACGAACGGCCCGCTGCCCAAGGTCCAGGCCGCGGTCGAGGCTCTCCGCGTCGTCAACGAGCCGATGGCGCTCGTGCCGGTCCGCACGATCTCCCCCGACTTCATCTTTTTGGTTTACGACGCGCTCGTCAAAGCCGGCGTCACCCCCATCCTCGTCACCTGGGGCGGCGACACCGATAAAAGCACTTTTCGCTTCCTCGAGGCCAAAACCCGCGACGGCAAATCCGCTCTCTTCACCGTCCCGAAGCTCTACATGAAGACGACTCTCATCACCATGGACGGGATGATTGACCAAAAGAAATAATGCGGCAGCCTCAAGCCCGCATGAGACGATTTCTTGGTATCGTGGGACTCGGCCTCACCCGTCAATCCTCGTGCTGAACTGCCTCAGGAAACGGACATCGTTCTCGGTGAAGAAACGCAAATCGGGAATCCCGTGGCGCATGATCGCGATCCGCTCGATCCCGAACCCGAAAGCGTAGCCCGTATATTTCTCCGGATCGTACCCGACCTGCTCGAACACCGCCGGATCGACCATCCCGCAGCCGCAAATCTCGAGCCATTCCTTACCCTTCACCTGGCTCCCCGCCCGCGAGCAATCGACCTCGAAGCTCGGCTCCGTGAACGGAAAGAAATGGGGCCGGAAACGGAACTTCAAGTCCCCGCCCAGCAATTCGCGGAAGAAATACTCGAGCGTCCCCTTCAGGTCGCCCAGCGTCACCCCCTCGTCCACGACAAGCCCCTCCATCTGGAAGAACGACATCCCGTGCGTCGCGTCGATCTCGTCCCGGCGATAGCACCGCCCCGGCGCGATGACCCGGACCGGCGGCGCCTGCTTCAGCATCGCGTGAACCTGCACCGTCGACGTCTGCGTCCGCAACAGCCGCCGGCCGCCCACGCTCGCGCCGTCCAGTCCGCGACTCGGCTCGAGACCCTCCTCCTTGAGATAAAACGTGTCCTGCTCGTTGCGCGCCGGATGATCGAGCGGCGTGTTGAGCGCGTCGAAATTAAACACCTCGTTCTCGATGTCCGGCCCGTCGGCCAGCGCGAAACCGAGCCGCCGGAAAATCTCGATCGCGCGGTCCCGCACCTGAAGCACGGGATGCAGCGAGCCGGGCGCTTCGTAACGGCCCGGCAGCGTCGGATCGAAATCGGCCGATTCGGCGGCGGAGGTCAGTTCCGCCTTGCGCGCTTCGTAGGCCGCCGCGACCGCGTTCTTCGCTTCGTTCGCGGCCCTGCCCACCACGGGCCGCTCTTCCCTCGGGACCGAGGCCATTTTTTCCAAGAGCAGGGGCAGGCTCCCGCTCCGGGCGAGGTATTGGATGCGCACCGCTTCGAGAGCGTCCGCGTCTGCGGCGGCGGCAATGGCCGCCAGGATTTGTTCTTTGAGAGAAGTGATTTCGTCGAGCATAAGGCAAATGGGACGCATGGGTCCTATAGGACTTATATGTCCTATAAGATCCGACAGAAAGCGAGTGCATTCGCAGAAGTTGCCCTCCGCAGGAGCCTGCCCTAGACTCAACGAATGCCGCAAACCGTTCCCGCAGGCTGGACCCAGACCGGCAACGCCCTGACGCGCACCTTCCGCCGCGCCGATTTTCTCGACGCGCTTGCCTTGACGCTCGAAATCGGCAAGCTGGCCGAAGCCGCCGATCACCACCCCGACATCGACATCCGCTATCGCACGGTCCATCTCAGCCTTTCAACCCACGACGCCGGCCACACCGTTACCGCCAAGGATTACTCTCTCGCCCAAAAAATTAATGACCTGAGCGAGGATGCCATTCGTCTTACCAAGGATGAACTATGCCACCGCTTTAAAGCCTGATTCGTTTTTATCCATCGCATGAAATCCCCTCACCTCACCCTCCTGCTTCCGATCCTCGGCCTCGGAATCCTCACCGCCGCGCCGGTCCGCGCCGACCTCAACAGCGACCTCGCCTTCTCGGCCTTCAGCAATGTCGACGTCAACGCCCTCGCCGGCGGCGCGGTTCTCCAGGCGCGGGGCGGCCTGCTCACCTTCCCGCGCGGCATCACGTCGCAATCGCTTTACATCATCGACGCCCTCCCCCCCGACGTCGCGCACAAGCTCACTCACTGGGACCCCGCCAGCCATCCCGTGCTCAAGGTCTGGCTCCATAAGTCGGGCCTGCCCGCCCATCCGACCGCCGCCGACTTCTCCGTGCTCGGCACCCTGCCCGACAACAGCTCCGTTCAATTCCAGATCGATTCCACGGCCAAACTCGATCCCGCCAATCCCTCGCTTCAAGTCAGCAAGGAGGAAGCGCAGTTGATCGCGACGACCGCCGCGCAGGAGAAAGATCCCAAGGCGCTCTTCGTCAAGGTCTGGAGCCAGATTCTGGCCGGGCGCATCAACGACTTCCTTGCCGGCCGCGGCGCTTCCGATAATGACATCGCCAGCGGCGGCGATGTCCGCCCCCTCAGCGACGTCAAAAGCCTCTTCCACTCCGACATCAAGGTCTACGGGCAATACCAGCGGCTCCTCAACCAGACTCCCGTGAAAGCCCTCGCCGGCGCCTCCGCCGCCGGTATCGCTCCCGCCGATATTTATTGCGAATGCTTCGACGTCGAGGGCTCCGCCGCGCTCGGCACCGGGGCCGTCTACCAGGCCGCCAGCGGGACTTCCATCCAATCGGCCGACATCGAGTTTTATACCAACTCCGGCGTCTACGCCACGGTCGAGCTGGAACAGATGTGGCCCATCACGGTGAACGGGAAAACCGAAACCCTCGTCTGGCGCGACGACCTCGTCTCCGCCCCGAACATCGCCTACCTCCATGGCACGGAGCGCCTCGCCTCGGGCATGATCATGCTTCAGGAAACCAAGGACGGCGTCGAAGCCTTTCGCTCCGAATTCAAATAGGCCCGGTTCTGCGGACGGCACCACTTTTTTAAGGAAGCTTTAACGCGGTGCGCAGCACTAAGTCTCTCATACCCAAACTTTTGTTTGTCATTTTCCTTACTTTCTGCCTTTTATTACCCGGCACGCAATGAAATCGATCTTCCCCTCCGTCCTGCTCCTCGCAGCATTGTTGGCATGGATCCCCTCGGGCGCATGGGCCGATGACAAGGACGACATCACCCCGACGGTCGCGCCGCCGCAGGACAACAGCGTTCCCATTTCCCAGGAATTCATCATCGAAGGCAGCACCACGGGCACGTCGATCACGAAACAGGGGAACGCCTCGCTCGGCGGCGTCAGCAACACCAACTCCCATTTCGATTACGTCGCCTCTCCGCAAATCAGGGACGGCCTCCTCCTCCGGTTCGGTATCGACACCGAGCGCAACTCCTTCGGCCTCTTTCCCGGCGCGCCCCTCCCCAACACGCTCCAATCGGTCAACGCCATCATCGGCGCCGACATGGCCATCGGCGACAAAATCATCATGCGAGTCGACCTCCACCCCGGCATCTACAGCGATTTCGTCGACGTCACCGGCAGCGACTTCGACATGCCCGTCCAGATCGGCGGCACTTACCTTTACAGCAAGGATTTTCAGATCATCCTCGGCCTTCAGATCGACCTCAAATCGAACTACCCCGTCATCGGCCTGCCCGGATTTCGCTGGCAGTTCGCCGACAAATGGGTCCTCTCCGCCATTCCCCCCAAGCCGCAACTCCAATACGAGTTCAGCAACGCGCTGACCCTCTACACCGGCGCTGAAATTCTCGCCGGGACCTATCACCTCAACGACGAGTTCGGCACGAACCACGGCCACGGTCCCGGCACCTTCAACAGCCAGTTCAACGGCAACATCTGCGACTTCACCGAGTTTCGCGTCGGGGCCGGACTCACCTGGAGCTTCACCCCCAACCTCAAACTCGACGTCTCGGGCGGCTATGTGCCCTATCGCGAGTTCGACATCCACCCCGACCAGATCGGCTACAATGTCCACTCGACCGATTTCCACAACTCGCTTGGCAACGGCGCACCCTACGTGGAAGCCGGCATCAGCGGCTCGTTTTAGGTCCTGCGGACGACAGTAAGGCGGTGGTCTCCGCAGGCGCCAGTGTCAGCGTGAGGAGGTGGGCGGAAAACCAAATAAAAACCGCCCACCCGCCTCTAAAACAGCCTTCTATCTCTGCAACACCGCCAGATAGTGGTCCACCATGCGGCGGCTCGATGCGTCGTTCCGCTTCACATAGCAGTTGCGCAAATTGATCAGGAGCCGGTGCATCGTCTGCAACGGCGTGCACGCCTTCGTCAGCAAGGGCCGCTGCTTCAGCGGAACTTCCGACGCGATCATCTCCCACTCGCCGTCGGAGAGAACGCGGCCCTTCCGGTACGGATCGAAAATAATGCCGTCGAGACGGCCGAGAAAATGGCCCGGCGCGGCGATACCTTCGATGGGGATGTTGAGACGCCCTCCCACCAGAATGTAAATCAGCGTCAGCGTGATCGGCAGCCCGCAGCGAAATTCCATCGCCCACGGCAGGTAGCCGTTGCGGGGATGATAGTACTCCTCGCCGCAACCGCCCAGGCCCTGCACCTGCCCGAGGTAGCGCGCCAGGCAATCGACCTTTTCGCGCGAGGTCGCTTCCGGCGTGATCAACCGGCCCGCACCCTCCGCCCATTGATCGAGTTGGCGCGCGTACGGGCCGCCCTCAAAGCCGGGGTGCACCGTCCGCGTAAAATCCCAGCACAGATCCTCGAGCTGGCTCCACGTCTTCAGCTTGGCCAGCCCGCGGGAAACGTCGCCCAGCGTCCTCGACGCTTCGATTTCCTGGATGACTTCCCGCAGGCTCTCCTTCGCGGGGCCTTTCGCATGGCGCAGCAGTTCCGTGTATTCGGCCAGCCGCGCGTCGCCCCCCTGGATCAACTGGCCCTTGACCAGTCCGACCGTGGCGGCATCTCCGTCCTGAAGAAGTGAAACAAGTGCCTGCTGTTGGGATGCCGTCATAGTTTGCTCTTATCTTTTCAACGTAATCGGGGTTGAAATTACCTCGCCATGGTCGGCGCATGGCGCATTAATCGGCACACCCACGGGCGCGTGGTCCTTCGCCATGATCTCATTCTTGATGAGCCACGCCTCGAGTTCCTCGCCGCTGATGTCCGCCAACATCTGCCCGTTGACTTCGACGCAGGGTGAAAGCTCCTGACCGCTTTTCTGAATCATCTCCAGCCGTTGGCGCGGATCGTTCCATATGTCCCGATCTTCGTAAGGGAGGTTATATTTCCCCAGAACGGCACGAACACCCTGACTCCAACCGCAATGCGGCTTCAGATAAGCTATGATATTTGGTTTTTGCATGGGCACAGCCTACAGCGGAGGAGTGTCCTCCGCAACAAGGCTATGTTTGCAAATAGGGTGCCAGCTTTGTCAGATTTTCGACATCCTCGCGCATGTCCTCGCCTTTCGGCGTCTCCAAAACTTTCGGCGTCGACGCCCACCGCGCGTCCTGCACGATCCACTTGAAGCACTCGATCCCTATCTCTCCCTCGCCGAGGTGTTCATGCCGGTCGACACGCTTTCCCAAGGGCACCTTCGAATCGTTCAAATGAAGCCCCAGCACGCGCTTTACCCCGAATAATTTTTCCACCCGCGCCATTGTCTCCTGATACCCTTCCAGGGTCTTTACGTTGTAACCGGCGGCGTATAAGTGTGCGGTATCAAGACATATTCCGAACCTCTTTTCATCCGAAACATCTTTCATAAGCCGCTCTAAATGTTCAAGTTGGTAACCCAATGACTTCCCCTGCCCTGCCGTAATCTCCAGCGCCATCCGGCACCCGAACCCCGCCGTCGCCCGCGCGATTTCATCCAGCCCCTGCGCGATCCGGCGCAACCCCGCATCCTCTCCCGCCCCGCCGTGACTGCCCGGATGCATCACGATAAACGGCAGACCCAGCGCCTCCGCCCGCTCCAGCTCCGCCGTCATCGAGCGGACCGAAGTCGAAAACATCTCCGCGTCCTGACTGCCGAGATTCACCAGGTAGGAATTATGCGCGAAAAAATAAATCCCCGAAGCCTTCCGCGCCGCGCGAAACTCCGCGATCTCCGCCTCCGCCAGCGGCGGCGCAAACCACTGCTTGTTGTTCTTCACGAAAATCTGCGCCGCCGTAAACCCGCACGCCTGCGCGCGCCCGATCGCCTGCGAAACCCCGCCGCTTGTCGACGTGTGCGCCCCGAGAAGCACTCCGGCGGGCAGATGCAGCGGCGCGACTTTGTGTTCCATCATTTTCCCGCGCGCAACCACCGACTTCGTCCGCGATGCGGCACGACCTTTCGGTAAAGCGGCTCCTTTGGGTTTCATGGCGCGGAACCAAGGAGAGGCTTTGACATGCGAAATGTCAATCGGGAACGATGAGACAAAATCGCCCCGATTTCGCTTGTTGACGCGAGTTAAAGCTTAACTATCTAAAAAGCAGGCCGAAGCTTCTTGAAGAGGCCCGATCCAGCACAGATAATTACCTCTATTAAAGTAACTTATAAAAGTGAGAATTTTATTTGCGTTCTCGCCAAATATAAGAATATTAATAGGTGATGTAATACGGATTGCCGACCTTTCTCCCCTTCATCCAGAGAGTGTTTATGAAGCAAACATTGAATATTCTTCATATAGAGGATTCAAAAGAGGATTCCGAGCTCATCCAGCGAATGCTCTCAAGCAACGGCTTTCAATGCAAGGTCACCCGGGTCGAAAGCCGCCCCGCCGTTTTCGACGCCCTCGAAAAAAACACCTACGATCTCATTCTCGCCGACTGCAAACTTCCCCGCTTCAGCGGATTGCAGGCGCTCGAAATCGCCCATGCGTTGAAGCCCGAAACTCCGTTCGTCTTCGTCTCGGGAACCATCGGCGAGGAAACGGCCATCGAATCGCTTCGCAACGGCGCCACCGATTATGTTCTCAAGGACCGCCTTTCCCGCCTCATTCCGGCCGTGCGCCGTGCGCTGACCGAGGCCGAGGAGCGGATGCTCTGCCGCCAGTTGCAACAGCGTTTGCGCGAAGCCGGGCGCCTCGAAGCCATCAGCACCCTCTCCAACGGAATCGCCCATGATTTCAACAACATCCTCACCATCGTCCTCGGCCACGCCTCGCTTCTCGCGATGGATCACAAGGATCCCGACCGCGTCCTCGAAATCAGCGGCACCATCTCCGAGGCGGCCCGGCGCGGTTCGGAGATCGTCCAGCAGCTCCTCGCCTTCGCGCGCAAGAGCGACGGCCACGTCGCCCCCGCCGACCTTAACCGCTATATCGAAGCCCATCTTAACGCCTTTAGGGAACGACTCCCCAGAGGCATCAATCTCACTTTTGAGCCGGCCGGCGCGTTGCCCCATATCCTCATCGACGCCGGCCAGCTCGATCGCATTCTCGCCAATCTCGTCACCAATTCCATCGACGCCATGTCGGGCGGCGGGCGCATCGTTCTTTCAACCAGGCTCGTGAGCGCGACCGAATTGCCCAACCTCCTGCCCGAGCTCGCCAGCGAAAATTACGTTTGTCTCACCGTCACCGACACAGGCAAAGGCATCGACTCCACCACCCGCGAGCATGTCTTCGAACCCTTCTTCACCACAAAGGAGCGGGGACGCGGAACCGGCCTCGGCCTGCCCGTTGTCTACGGCCTCATGCAGGCCCACCACGGCTACGTCGACGTCCAGTCCGAAGTCGACAAGGGCACGATGATCTCCCTTTTCTTCCCCGTCCCCTCCACGAGCGTCGCGAATCCGCCGCCCGTCCTTCACCACTCCGATCCGGCCCTGAACGGTTCGGAAACCATCCTCGTCGTCGAGGATGAAACCGACGTCTCCTTTTATCTCGAGACCATGCTCCAAAGCCACGGCTACCGCGTCCTCTGCGCCGCCGATGTCGACCAGGCCCTCGAGTTGTTCAAGGAGCATCAAAACGAAATCCAACTCGTCTTCTCCGATATCGGACTTCCCAGAGTCGACGGCATCGCGCTCTGCGAAAAACTGAGAAAGCTCAAGCCCGGCATCCCCCTCATCCTCGCCAGCGGCTACCCCACGAAGGAATTCAAAACCCGGATCAACGATCTCGGCGCCCAGGCCTTTCTTTCCAAACCCTACAACACCCACGACATCCTCCAAACCGTGAGGAAGACCCTCGACGGCTCCAAGGTGTTGCATTTGTCCTCGTAAGAACACGGTCCCCGCCACAGGGGTTGCGGATGCGCTCGCTTTCTGTGTTCTCTTTGTTATAGGTCTCATAAGACTTGGGGGACATCCAGGTCCTTTTTAACAGATTCCCACTTCACCGGCGCTCATGCACCCACTCGATCTCCTCTTCAAAAAAAACCGGGAATGGTCGGAGAACATCCGCAGGCGCGACCCCGAATTCTTCCAGACCCTGTCGCGCCAGCAAGCCCCCGACTATCTCTGGATCGGCTGCTCCGACAGCCGCGTGCCCGCCAACGAAATCTGCGGCCTGCTCCCCGGCGAAATCTTCGTCCATCGCAACGTCGCCAACATCGTCGTCCACAGCGACCTCAACTGCCTCTCCGTCATGCAGTACGCCGTCGACGTCCTCCGCGTCAAACACATCATCATCGTCGGCCACTACGGCTGCGGCGGCGTCCGCGCGGCCCTCGGCACGAAAAAACTCGGCCTCATCGACAACTGGCTGCGCCATGTCCAGGACGTCACCATGAAATACACCGATCACCTCGCCTGCTACCGCGACGAATCGGCCCGCATCGACCGCCTCTGCGAACTCAACGTCATCTCCCAGGTCATCAACGCCGCCCAGACCACCGTCGTCCAAAACGCATGGGAAAGAGGCCAGGACCTCGCCATCCACGGCTGGGTCTACGGCCTCAAGGACGGCCTTGTGCGTCACCTCGGCATCAGCCTCTCCAATCCCGACGAACTCGCCGCCGCTCTGAAGACCCCCTGGGAAAAAACCACCGCTTCCCTCCAGAATCCCTGACCGCCCACGTCCATGCGACTCGTCCTGACCTGCGCCTTCATTCTGCTCGCGGTGTTCTGCATCTATGCTTACGTCAAGGATCCGTCTGACTGCAAAAAATTACTGATCAACGCCGGCACCGCCGTTATTTCCATTGCGCACGGCTTGTCCGCAACTGTTCCCACCGCGGCCCCCGCGGCTCCCGCGGCTCCCGCGGCCCCGATGCAACCAGCGCAACCGCCCGCTCCCACACCCGTTCCAGCTTCCCCATCTGCCTCAACTCTTCCTCCTCCTCCGGATCCCCCAATCAAACCCTGGGCGCCCCCCGACGTCATGCCCGCCCAAGCGAACTGGACATGGACAACATCGGACGGCACGACCTATCAGAATGTCGTCGTGACCAAGATTGAATCCGAAACGGTGTCGATCACCCATTCGATGGGTGTGGCTCATATTCCCATCGAATCGCTTCCACCCGATATTCAAAAGAAGTTGAACTACGACCCCGCCGCGGCTGCGCAAGCAGAGGCCGAAAGCGAAAGGGAATCGGCCCATCCTTATTATACGATGGCTTCCCTCAAGGAGGCGCAAACCCTGGCCCGGCAAATGCGCTGGCCATTGGCTTGGATCGCCTGCTCTCCAACCTCTTTGTCAGTCTCAAATCCCGTTCCGAACAGCACGGATGATTTCGCCCAGATGGCCGTGAATCGTCTGAAATCAGAAGCCATCACCGTTTTCACGGTAGGCGATGCGGAGATTGACGCTTCGCCTCCGCTCGTACGGGCCCAGTTCTTCCTATCAGATAAGGGCTCGGCCATTGCTAACTTCATCTCCCCTAAAATAGTTATTTCCAACCCGGACGGCAGCAGGATATTCGGTCGCATCTCGTTCGATCAAATGGCGGCAAGCCGCGAATTGGCAATCGATGCGGTCATTGACGCCATCCCCAGCGATGCAGACGCCCCAATCGCGTCGGATCAACCCGTACCGGGCACCGGCACGCCATCCACCACCGCCTCGCCCGCGACTCCTCCGTCACCGGCCACTGCTCCGGTTCCCGCACCCTCTCCGGCACCATCGGCGACTGCAGCGGTTCCTCCGACTTCCGCTCCGGCGGCCAATCCATCGCCGGACACCGTCAAACCATGGACGCCTCCCGACGTCATGCCGGCCCATCCTCACTGGACGTGGAACACCTCCGACGGCAACACCTACCAGGATGTCGTCGTGACCAAAATCGAGCCCGATACCGTCATCATCACCCATTCGCTCGGCGTGGCCCACATCTCCATCGATTTGCTTCCGCCCGACATCCAGAAACAACTCAACTACAGTCCCGACGCCGCATCGCAGCTTGTCGCCTTGATCAGCGACAAATTGGTTTCCGCCGATGGGACCCCCGCAGGCACACCCGACGCGTCCGTTCAATACTACGCGATTTACTACTCCGCCGCGTGGTGCCCTCCCTGTCACGCCTTCACGCCCCGCCTGGTCGACTGGTACAAAAAATTCAAGCCCTCCCACCCCAACTTCGAACTCATCTTCGTCAGCGAAGACCACACTGAAGCCGCCATGCTCGGTTACATGAAGGACATGACCATGCCGTGGCCCGCCGTCCGCTTCGGCAATCTTCAACACGACGGCAACGGCACTTTCAAAGGCTCCGGCATCGAGCAGTTCGCCGACAGCGGCATCCCCGACCTCGTCCTCGTCGACTCCGGCGGCAAGGTCCTCTCCGACAGCTTCCAAAACGACAAATATGTCGGCCCGCAGGCGGTCGTCGGCGACATCAACAATCTCATCGGCGGCGCGTCGCCCGTTCCCCTTCCGCCCTGAATCTCCTCCGCGCCCGAGGCGACGCCGGCTTTACAAATTTGTAATTCGATCGGCGCGAACTTTCGGCGGACCTCGGCGTCTTTAGTTATATGTTCCGACCGATCTGGCTTCTCCTCGTTGTTCCCATCCTGCTGACCGCCTGCGCGCCATCAGCCCAGCAGGAGGCCGATTACGCCGTCGTCCGCTCCAGCCCGGTTTCTCCCGCCATTTACGACAAAATGGTTCACGGCGATCCGCTCAGCGTGTCGGATATCGCCGCGCTGGGCCAGGCCCATGTCAATGACGGCATCATCATCCGCTACATACGCGACCATGGAACCATCTATTACCTCGCTCCCCCCGACATCGATTACCTGCAAAAGTCGGGCGTCTCGCAAAGCGTGATCGATTACATGGTCCAAACGGCGCCACCCGGACCACCCGGCGGACCTTATCCCGTCCCGGTTGTCGGCGTCGGAGTCATCTTCGGCCCTTCCTGGCACCATTGGCATTAAGCGCCGGCATGAAGGCTGTCCGAGTTTAGTGGGGATTTCCCTGGAAATTGGCGCCCCAGCCGTGGGAATCGTCGTGGGTCGGACTCGGTTCCAGGATCGGCGTCGAGTCGTCCGCATTCTCGTTCGCCGTCGCGCAACCGGCCTGCACGATCACCACCGCAAAAAGGAGAAGCCATTTGAGAACCTTCCAGTCCATCCCCGATTATCAAGGGAACAAGGGCCAAAATGCAAGCCGTCCGTCGCCACCTTATTGAAGGCTTTGCATCTGACGGCGATGCCGGTATCTTGGTGGGCTGATGGATAGCCTTCCTTTTGTCAAAATGACGGGCGCGGGCAACGACTTCGTCGTCATTGACAACCGCGCGCTGCATTACGCCCTCACCCGCGAGCAGATCACGCGGCTCTGCAACCGCCATTTCGGCATCGGGGCCGACGGCCTCCTCGCCGTCGAGACCGCCGACCATCCCGACGCCGATTTCCGGATGCGCTATTACAACGCCGATGGCGGCGAAGCCGAGATGTGCGGCAATGGCGCGCGCTGCTTCGCCCGTTTCGTCCATCCGCTCCGCCGCGCCAACGCCGAGCAGGTCCGTTTTCTCACCCCCGCCGGGCTGATCGTCGGGGAGTACGTCGGCGACGAGGTGCGGATCAACCTGACCGCGCCGACCGAAACGAAGCTTCGTCAGCGCGCCGATTTCGGCTGGGGCGAGATCGAGTACCACGTCATGAACACCGGCGTGCCTCATGCCGTCGTCTATGTTCCCGATGCGGAGCGGGCCGAGGTCGTCGCCCACGGACGCGCGATTCGCCGCAGCGCGATTTTCCCGCGGGGGACCAACGTCAACTTTGTCCAGGTCACCGACTCGGGAAAGCTCATCGTCCGCACCTACGAGCGGGGCGTGGAGGACGAAACGCTGGCCTGCGGCACCGGCGTGGTCGCCTCCGCGCTCCTGACGAACCTCGTCTACCGTCTCGCGCTGCCCCTCTGCATCAAGGTCCGCGGCGGGGACATCCTCACCGTCGACGCCCACGAGGAGGACGGCGCCTTCCGTGACGCGACCTTGACCGGCCCCGCGACCGAAGTCTTCTCCGGCGAGATCAGGCTGTAGGACCCACTTTAAAAGAGTCCATCGAGCACACGCAGGCAAATCGGGGCACACTCCGTGTGCTGCATATCCTCCTTCGGCTCCGTGGGCCATTCGCGCCCGGCTAGGACGCGGGCTTGGCGCGGCTGTTGAGTTGGGCCAGGACCGAGGGATCGCGCACGTCGGCCCATTCTCCACGCAGGGTGACGCCGCGCAATCGCGCGCCCGCCTTGACCAGGGCCTTGAGCGCGTCGGTGAATTCGTACTCGCCGCGGGGCGATTTTTCGAGGCGGGCCGTATGGTCGAAAATGCGCGGGGTCAGGAGATAAATACCGGCGTTGTAAAAGGCCTTGGCCGGGACCCGGCCCGCCCCGGCTTTCTCGACGAGATCGATCATGAAACCGTCGCCGTCGAGGACAACCGCGCCGCCCTTGGAGAGTTCCTCGTCCGAGACCTTCTTCAAGGCGATGACGCCGTCTTCGCGGAAGGCTTCGACGAGCCGTTTGTAGTCGCCCGCCGAACCGAGAAGGATGTCGCCGTACATCAGGAGAAATTTTTCGGCGCCGACCCAGGCCTTCGCCAATTCGGGCGCTTTGCCGGTGCCGTCCTGGACAACCTGCTCGCCGTAGGCGATATTGGCGTTCCACCGTTTGCCGTCGCCGAAATAATCGCGGATCACATTTCCGCACCAGCCGGTGACGATGAAGATATCGCGGATCCCCGCTTCGTCGCGCAGGCCTTCGATAATGTGCGCGAGGATCGGCTTGCCTCCGATTTCTTTCATCGGCTTGGGAACGTGGGCGGTGAGTTCGCCCATGCGGGTCCCCTTCCCGGCAGCGAGGATGACGGCTTTCATCGTTGCGTGCCAGTCACCGCTAGAGGACTCCCTTGGTGCTGGGGACGCCCTTGACGCGGGGGTCGCGGCGGACGGCCTGTTCGAGCGCGCGGGCGAGGCCCTTGAAGACGGCCTCGACAAGATGGTGCGTTTCGGCGGAATAGAGGACTTCGACGTGGAGGGTGAGGCCGGCCTCCTGGGCGAAAGCACGGAGGAATTCGACGGTGAGTTGGGCGGGAAAATCGCCCGCGCTGAGGCGGTTGAGGTTGAGGCCCTTCGGGGCGCGCCAGACGAGGAGCGGACGCCCGCTGAAATCGAGGGCGACGCGGACGAGGGTTTCGTCCATCGGAAGATGGAAATTGCCGTAGCGGACCAGGCCTTTTTTGTCGCCGAGCGCCTTGGCGAGGGCCTGGCCGAGGACGATGCCGGTGTCCTCGACGGTGTGATGGAAATCGACCTGGACGTCGCCTTTGGCGCGGGCGTCGAGATCGAAAAGGGCGTGCCGGGCGAAGAGGGTGAGCATGTGGTCGAAGAAGGGGATTCCGGTGGCGATGCGGGAAGCGCCGGTTCCGTCGACGGCGAGTTTGACGAGGATGTCGGTTTCCGCGGTCTTGCGATGAACCTGGGCGTTGCGTGTTTTGGGCATAAAAGTAGGGGAGATTTTTGACGGAATTACCAAATTAGGCGGATGGAATTAACGGAATTTTTTGAGAGGGAGGCAGGACCAAATTACCAAATTTTCCAAATTTCTAAATTTTTCGAAGGGGAATTTTAGACAGGAGGAACATGAAGGACATGAGGAAGGCAGGGGAAAAATTTTGACAGGAAAACATGAAATACAGGAAGAAGGCAGGGGAATTTTGGATAGGATTAACAGGATTGGGAGGCAGGGGAAATTTTGACGGGATTTCTATTTCTTTTCCTCCTCGAAACGAATCGTGACCGAACGGGCGTGGGCGTCGAGCTGCTCGACGCCGCAGAACGATTCAATGTGGGGGCGGACGCGGTGAAGGGCGCGCTGCGGATATTCGACGATGCTGGTGCGGCGATAAAACTGGTCGATGGTGAGGCCGGAAAAGGCCTTGGCGGCGCCGCCGGTCGGCAGGACGTGGCTCGGGCCGGCGATGAAGTCGCCGGCGGCGACGGGTGAGAAATTGCCTATGAAGATCGCGCCGGCGTTGCGGATGTGGGAGGCCCACTGGCGGGCGTCCTTGATGACGAGGCTGAGGTGTTCGGGGGCGTAATCCTCGACGATGCCGATGGCTTCGCCGACGTCCTCGACGAGGACGAGGGTGCAGTTCTTTTCGAGGACTTCGGCGAGGTGCTTGCCTCGGGAAAGCCTGGGCGTTTGCCGGGCCAGTTCGGTCTCGACGGCGGCGAGAAGTTTGGGGCAGGTGGTGAGGAGAAGGACCTGGCTGCCTGCGCCGTGCTCGGCCTGGGCGAGGAGATCGGCGGCGATGAAGTCGGGGCGGGCGGTCTCGTCGGCGACGACGGCAATTTCGCTGGGGCCGGGGAGCTGGTCGATGGCGACGGCGCCGACGACCTGGCGCTTGGCCTCGACGACGTAGGCGTTGCCGGGGCCGAAAATTTTCTGGACGCGGGCGATGGTGGCCGTGCCGTAGGCGAGGGCGGCGATGGCCTGCGCGCCGCCGACCTGGTAAATTTCGGTCGCCCCGGCCGCGCGGAGGGCGTAGACGAGCGTTTCGTTGACGGGCGGTGGCGTGGTGACGACGATCTCGCGCACGCCGGCTTCCTTGGCGAGCGGGACGGTCATCAGCGCGGTGGAAACGAGGGGCGCGGTGCCTCCGGGGACGTAGATGCCGACCCGTTCGAGCGGATCGAATTTCTCGCCGACGCCGGCGCCTTCGCGATTGAGGCGCGACCAGTTGCGAGGTTTGCGCAATTTGGAAAAGCTCCGGACATTTTTCAGCACATAGTCGATGGCGGCGCGGACCGGTTGCGCCGGTTCGGGCGTGCGGGACGGGAGCAACAGGGCGCCGCGAGAGAGGTCGACGCCGTCCCATTTCTTCGCGTACCTGACGAGCGCTTCGTCGCCGTCCTTGCGGACGGCGGCGATGATTTCGGCGACGGCGGCGATGCGGTTGGCGGCGGGCTCGGCGTGGCGGTCCAGGGCGGCGACCTGCCGGGCGAAGTGGGGCTCGTTGAAGCGGAGGACGCGCCAGGGTTTGGTGCTCATGGGGGCGGGAGAATTTTGAACGGAATTACCAAATTGGGCGGATGCAATTAACGGAGTTTTTATGGGGAGGGAGGCAGGACCAAATTACCACATTTTCCAAATTTCTAAATTTTTCAAAGGGGAATTTTAGACAGGAAGAACAGGAGGAAGGCAGGGAAAGAACTTTTGACAGGATTAACACGATTAACGTGATTGGGAAAGAGGCTGATTTTAGACAGGAGGAACATGAAGGAGATGAAAAACCGACTTGCCGAAAAAGCTTCTTAAATTCATGTGCCTCATGTTTCTCCTGTCTAAATTCGGGCTCATTCCCATTCGATGGTGGCGGGGGGCTTGGAGGAGACGTCGTAGACGACGCGGTTGATGCCTTTGACTTCGTTGGTGATGCGGGAGGCGATCCGGCCGAGGAGGTCGTGCGGGAGGCGGACCCAGTCGGCGGTCATGCCGTCGTGGCTTTCGACGACGCGGAGGACGCAGGTGAAGTCGTAGGTGCGTTCGTCGCCCTGGACGCCGACGCTGCGGACGGGGAGCAGGACGGCAAAGGCCTGCCAGACTTTCTCGTACCACTTGGCGGCCTTCATTTCCTCGATGACGATGGCGTCGGCTTCGCGGAGGATGGAGAGCTTCTTGGCGTCGATGGGGCCGAGGGTGCGAACGGCGAGGCCGGGACCCGGAAAGGGATGACGCCAGACGATTTCCTTGGGGAGGCCGAGGGTCTCGCCGACGACGCGGACTTCGTCCTTGAAAAGCTGGCGGAGCGGCTCGACGAGTTGAAATTTCATGTTCTTCGGCAGGCCGCCGACGTTGTGATGGCTTTTGATCATCGAGGCGGGGTTGTCGCCGATGGCGACGCTTTCGATGATGTCGGGGTAGAGCGTGCCCTGGGCGAGGAACTTGGCGGCGCCGATTTTTTTGGTGGCGCGCTGAAATTCCTCGATGAAGATGCGGCCGATGATCTTGCGTTTGCGTTCGGGATCGGAGACGCCCTTGAGGGCCTTGAGAAAGCGCGGCCCGGCGTGAACGGTGAGGAGCTTGAGCTTGAGGTGGCGTCCGAAGACGTCCTCGACCTTTTCGCGCTCGCCTTTGCGAAGGAGGCCGTTGTCGACGAAGATGCACTGGAGCTGCGGGCCGATGGCCTGGTGGAGGAGCGCGGCGGCGACGGCGGAATCGACGCCGCCGCTCAGGCCGAGCAGGACGCGCTCGTCGCCGACCTGCCGGCGGACGGCTTCGCAGGTCGATTCGATGAAGCCCTTCATGGTCCAGCTCGGCTCGGCGCCGCAAATGCCGAGGACGAAATTGGAGAGGATTTCCATCCCGCGCGGGGTGTGGGCGACTTCGGGATGAAACTGAAGGCCGTAGATTTTGCGTTTGGAATCCTCGATGGCGGCGTAGGGGGAGTTGTCGGAGGTGGCGATGGCGTGGAAGCCTTTCGGGAGTTTTTTGAGGCTGTCGCCGTGGCTGTTCCAGATTTCGAGCTTCTCATCGAGGCCGTGAAAGAGGGGCGACGCCTTCGAGACGTGGAGATGGCCGCGGCCGTATTCGCGGCGGGCGCTGGGGGAAACTTCGCCGCCGAGCCACTTGCCGAAAAGCTGCATGCCGTAGCAGACGCCGAGGATCGGGATGCCGGAATCGAAAACGCGTTTGTCGGGCTGCGGCGCGCCCTTGGCGTAGACGCTGGCGGGGCCGCCCGAAAGAATGAGGCCGGAGGGGCGGAGGCTTTTGAGGACGGCGGCGGGGGCGTCGTACCGGACGATTTCCGAATAGACGTTCAATTGGCGGACGCGGCGCGCGATGACCTGGGTATATTGGGAACCGAAATCGAGAATGAGAATCTTGCCTGGCATGATGGGACGGGATTAAGGGAAAGGGGATTTTTAGACGGGATTGGGCGGATGAACAGGATTTTTGGGAATTTTTATCGGGGGGCAATAAATGACCCGCTGCAAGCAGCGGGGTATTGTGGGCTGCTTGTCCGGGCCACCCAAAAAAGAAACCGCCGCTGCATGAAAGCAGATCAAGTGGTGGAGTGCGCCACTCCCGCCTTCTCTCCATTGGCTCCGTTGGCATCGGCCTTGTTCTGGGCGATGTCGCCGAGGCCTCCGGAGAGTTTTCGGGTGCCCTGGATGTTGGCGAGTTTCCGGCGGAGGGTTTCGAGGCTGAAGGGCTTTTCGAGGATGCCGAGCTTGAGTTGGGAGAACTCGGACATGAAATCCTGGAAATGGCTCGGCGGCAGGCCGCTCATGAGGAGGATGGAGGTGTTGTCGAAGCGTGTGTTTTTGGCGACGGCGGTGCTGTATCCGCCGATCAACTGGGCGCCGTTCATGCCGGGCATGTTGTAATCGACGATGACGACCTCGGGCGGGGTTTCGGCGGCGATGAGTTCCTGGAGGGCGACTTCGGGATAGCGGTAGGATTTGGTGCGATGGCCGAGGTGTTCGAGGAGGCTGCAGAGGCCGTCGCGGACGAGGTCGTCGTCGTCGATGACGTAGACGAGGAAGTGGGACTCGACGGGCATTCTCCTAGCCTGGAGGATGATGCGCTGGGTCTGCTTGAAAATGCGGTGGGTGGAGCGGCGCGCGTCGGCGCCTTCCTTCGCCTTGGGCTGGGCGGCGGCGGACTCGATGTCGCCCCGCGGCCAGACGAGGGAAACCGAGGTGCCCATGCCGACGGTGGAGCGGATTTCGACGGTGCCGCAATGCTGGGTGAGGATGCCGCGCACCATGGCGAGGCCGAGGCCGGTTCCCTGCTTTTTGGTGGAGAAGAAAGGCTCGAAGATATGGGCCATGTCCTCCTCGGGGATGCCGGCGCCGTGATCGCGGACGGTGATCGTGGCGCGGGTCTCGGTGCCTTCCCAGAGGACGTGGACGGTGCCGCCGTCGGGCATTGCCTCGCGGGCGTTCTTGATGAGGTTGAGCAGGCAATGGCTGAGGCTCGAATAGGAACCGACGACCTGGATGGAGGCTTTGGGGTCCAGAAAATCCCTTCCCAGGGCGATGTGGTATTTTCCGGAGGCGACGCCGGCGATCCGGGCGACATCGTGGATGAGGTCGACGAGATTGAAGGGGGCCATCGTCAAGGGCTGGCGCTTGGCGTAACCGAGGAGGCTGCGGGTGAGCGAGGCGCCGGTGGAACAGGCGCGGATGATGTTGACGAGGCTGTCGCGGGCCTGCGGGGCGAGGCTCGGCTGCGCGAGCATGGCTTCGGCGTTGGATTGAATGCCCATGATGAGGTTGTTGAAGTCATGGGCGACGCCGCTGGCGAGTTCGCCGATGGTCTCGAGCTTTTTTTGATCGACGGCGCCCTGGGAACTTTCGAGCCAGTGGGTCGAGTCCTGGAAACAGAAGAGATACCAGTGGCCCTCCTCGGTCTCTTCGGAGGCGGGATATCCCTCGTAAAAGACCTTGGCGAAAAAGGCGCGCCCGGGTTTGTCGGGATGCTTGAAGCCGGGCATGGCCTCTTCGGGCGCTCCGCTGACCATCTGCAAAGCCTGGGAGAGATATTCGGCAAGGGAGGCGGGCAGCTCGGCCCAGCTTAACGGATTTGGCCCGGGACCGGAGGGGCTGAGATCGAAGAGGGCGATGGCGGCGCGGTTCCAGTCGAAGAGTTCGTAACCTCGGGTCGTGGAAAAGTGGACGAGAACTTCGGCTCGTCCTCCTGCACGACTGATTAAATCCTGCACGAGCGCGGACGGGGGTAGATTAAACACGCCACGCCAGTGTAAGAGCTTTGGCCGATAATGCCAGACGAAAGCGCGGCGGCGGAATTCTTCTCACAATTCTTACGCAAAGTTTACAAAAATTTGATTGGATTTTCGTCCGCACTTCCCTATTCCTTACGGTTCCCATGGCTCAGAAACCCAAATCCAGCGGCAAGTCGAAGAAGGCCGCCAAACCCGCTTCAGTGAAAACGAAGGCGGCCATCAAGCTCAAAACCGTCCGCGTCGGCAAGGCGGTACAGGCCAATCACAAGGCTTCGTCGAAGATTTCCGCGAAAGGAGTCAAGAGCAAGTCGATTTCCAACGGCGTCGCCGAAGAGCACGAGCCGCCGCGTCCGCAGGTGCGCCTGCCCAGGGACGCGAAGACCCGCGCTTTCTTCGACCGCCAGAAACGGCGCCTGCTCGACCTGCGGGATCATTTCCTCGATCAAATGCAGAGCGTGGCGCAGGACAGCCTCCGCTCCCGCGCCGAAAACAACGAGGCTTCGGCCGTGGGCCAGCACCAGGCCGACGCGGGAAGCGACGCCTACGAAAAGGATTTCGCGCTGAGCCTCCTTTCGCAGGAGCAGGACGCGCTTTACGAGATCGAGGAGGCGCTCAAGCGGATCGAAACGGGCACCTACGGCGTCTGCGAGATGTCGAACAAGTTCATCCCGCACGCCCGGCTTGAGGCGATCCCCTTCGCGCGCTTTACCGTTGAATGCCAGCAGCAGCTCGAAAAGGAAAACCGGGGCCGCCGCCGCTGGGACACCGCCCCGCAGTTCATGGATTCCGCCGAAGCCTTCGCCGACGAGGAGGAAGAGTCTTCGGAAGACGACGACAAGAAAAAGGAGAAAGACTAATGCCCCCCGCAGCCAAACCCATGCGGCCCCGCCGCCGCACGCTTCGCTCTTTGCCGAAGCGCCGCATCGACATCAACCTCGAAGCCGTCGACTTCAAGAACGTGGAATTGCTCAAGAAATTCCTCACCGAAAAAGGCCGCATCCTTCCGCGCCGCATTACCGGCATGACCGCCAAGATGCATCGCAAGCTGACGACAGAAATCAAGCGCGCCCGGAACGTCCTGCTCGTCAAATAACCTCCCCTCACCGTCTAACCGAAAGCATCCCCATGTCCCGACTTTGTGAAATCACCGGTGCCAAGCCCGTCCTTGGCACCCGCATCCTGCGCAGCGGTAAAGCCAAGAAAAAGGGCGGCATCGGCACGCACGTCACGGCGAACACGCCGCGCGTTTTCCAGCCGAACCTCAAGGAAAAGCGCATCTTCGTTCCCGAATTGAAGCGGTACGTGACGGTCAAGCTGACGGCGCGGGCGCTCAAGACGCTGACGAAGAACGGCGCTTACAGCACCCTCAAAAAAGCGGGCGTGATTTAGCAGCTTTGGGTGGCCCGGACTACTTGTTGTCCGGGTCCCGCCGTGGCGGGACAGGAAGCGATCCGTCTTTCCCTCGTTCCCAAGTATGGCTTGGGAACGAAGAAAAAAACGCCTCGGGGGATTTTCTGGATAACGCAATAGGGAGAGAAGAATTGCGACGGTCCTAGACCGCCGCTACAACTACAACTGCAAATGCCCTCCCACGACGTCATCATCGTCGGCGCAGCGCCGGCCGGGTCGCTCGCCGCGCTCGTCCTGGCGCGGGCGGGCCATCGCGTGGCGCTGCTCGACCGCGCGGCCTTTCCCCGCGCCAAAGTCTGCGGCAACTGCATCAACCCGGCGGCGTGGGAAATCTGGCACAAGCTGGGCCTGACCGAATCGTACTCCGCGCTGCCGCACCGGGAACTGACCGGTTTCGACATCCACTGCGAAGGGCGGCTCCTTTACCGGCACGAGTTCGAAGCTCCCCGGCGCGGCCCCCGCGCGATCACGCGGGACGCGCTCGACGACTGGCTTTGCCGCGAGGCGCAGGCCGCCGGGGCCGAATTTTTTTCCGAAACGACGGTGACCGGCGTCGATCCACGCAACGGGATCGTCCGGACGACGGGCGGCGAATTTTCGGGGAAGCTCGTCTTCGGCGCGGACGGACGCAACTCGCTGGTCGCGCGGCAAAGCGGGCTCATGCCGCCGCCGCGCCGCTGTCATCGCGTGGCGTGGCAGACTTCGATTCCCGCGCCGCCCGGCCTCGACGACCACGCCCACATGCACGTCTTCGAGGAGGGCTACTTCGGCTACTGCCGCACCGGGCCGACCGACGCGGTGGTGAGCATGGTGCTCGATTCGCGCCGGACGCAAGACCCGCTTCTCCTCGCGCGCCGCTATTTTCCCCGGTTCGAGGAACGGGAGTGGCTGCGGATGAATCCGATCAGCCGCGCGCCGGCGCGGACCGGTTCGGACCGCGTGTGGCTGCTGGGCGACGCGGCGCGGGTGGTGGAGCCGTTCACCGGCGAAGGGATCACTTTCGCGCTTTCGACGGGACTTCTCGCCGCCGAAGCCGCGCTTACGGGACTGGCCCGGAACGATCTTGGCGCGGCGCTTGTCGCCTATTCGCGCGAGCACCGGCGGCTCTATCGGCGACGCGCGTGGGTCAACACGCTGTTGCGCTGGCTTCTCACGACGCCGAGCCGTCCCGTGCGTTTGATGCGAAATGTGGAAAGTCTTCCCGGCATCGTTTCGTTTCTTTCCCATCGGGTCCATGCGACGACGTAGCGGTAGGGACGGCAGTCCCTTGCCGTCCCACTTATTTGGGGACGCGAAGAGATTGGCCTCCCGGCCTTTTCCAGTCAGGGGCCCGAACTATTTTTGCGCTATCGCGCAGGAATTCGCGTCCCTACCTGTAGCCTTGCCCTCATTTGCGGGCACGCCCTAGGCTACGTGTATGCCGAAGAATGTCGTTGAACTCCTCCAGGACCTGGTGGCGATTCCAAGCGTGAATCCACAGGGCGATCCGGGCACGGACCGTACCGGGGAGCAGGCGATCGGCGAGTACGTGGCCGATTTTCTCCGCGCGCTGGGGGCGGAGGTGAAGCTCGATCCGATCGAGCCGGGCCGGCCGAATGTGATCGCGTCCTTTACGCCGGACAAGCCCGTGGCGCACCTCGCCTTCGCGCCGCATCTCGATACGGTCAGCGTGGCGGGCATGACCATCGCGCCGTTCGATCCGGTGATTCGCGACGGCAAACTTTTCGGGCGCGGCTCGACGGACACGAAGGGCCCGATGGCCGCCGCGCTCTGGGCCGTGCGCGAGTGGGCGCAAAGTTCCGCGCGGGGAAAATCGCGCATCCGCTGGAGTTTTCTCGCGCTGATGGGCGAGGAGGCGGGCAACGACGGCGCGCACGCGCTGGCCGGGAAAGGCTTTTCGAGCGACCTGACGCTCGTCCTGGAACCGACCCGGCTCGGCGTGGTCACGACGCACAAGGGCGCGCTCTGGCTCGAAGTCGACACGACCGGCGTGGCCTGCCACGGCTCGACGCCGGAGCAGGGACGGAACGCGATCTACACGATGCGGCGCGCGCTCGAAATCATCGAGGAGAAGATCATTCCCGACCTGTCCCGGCAGGCGCACGCGAAACTCGGCCCCGTGACGCTGAATGTCGGCACGATTTCGGGCGGCAGCAAAATCAACATCGTGCCCGACCGGTGCCGGGCCGAAATCGATTGCCGAATCGTGCCGGGCGTCGACGTGGAAAAATTCCGACTGCGGATCAAGTCGGAGCTGCGCGTGGCGGCGCCCGATATCACGGTGCGGATGCAGCGCCATTCGCCTCCGCTCGATACCGACGAATCGCTGCCGTGGGTGCGGCGTCTGGGTGAAGCGGCGCGCGGATTCGCCACAGCGCCCTGGTTCTCCGACGCCTCGATCCTGAGCGGTCCGCGCTGTCCCGCCGTTTGCATCGGCCCGGGTTCCATCGCGCAGGCGCACACGAAGGACGAGTTCATTCTCCTGCGCGACCTGGAGGAGGGAGAAGAATTTTTCCGCCGCTGGATGCAGACCGCCGAAGAGTCGCCCGCATGAACACCGACTCCGCGCCCGCGACGAAAGAGACCGGCTTTTTTCGCCGCGCATGCCTCCTTTACGAAAAGGAGACCGGTCAATCGCCGGTCTTGTGGGTCGTTGTCGCCCTGCTCAGTTTCGTCACGCAGATTGTCTTTCACCGCGAATTGGCACCGGGGGAATTCGGTACGCTCAACACGGCGCTCGGCGTGATCGGGCTGATGATCGTGCCGGTCCTGGCGTTGGACCAGGCCTTCGCGCACTATCTCGCGCGAACCCATCCGGAGGGGGAAAACGGGCGCATCGATTCGCTTCGCGCCAGCGCGCCGCCCGCGACGGAGACGTTCGCGTGGATCTGGGGCGGGCTTTGCCTTGTGCTGGTATTCCTGTTGTTGACGCTGCTCCATCTGCCTCGCTTTTCGCTTCAGCTTTTCACGCTGATGAATGTCCTGATCGCGATCGGAGGCGTGGTAAGCTGGGCGGTGTGCCGGGACGGAAATCGACTTCGCCTTTGGGCCGGGCTGCTGGTCTCCTCGGTGCTGGCGCGCGCGCTGGCGGGCGCGGGCCTGGCGTGGGAGGCGCCGTGGGCCGAATCGGCGCTGGCGGCGTTTCTGGTCGCCGGATTCATCACGCTGATTCCCGCGCTTCGCCCGCGCGAAACGAATACGGCCGCGCGATTGAAAGCGTGCCGGGCCATCTGGTCCAATTGGAACCGCGACTTTTTGCCCTGCGCGGGCGCGACGTTCAGCGTCCTGCTGGCGCTTTATCTTTTTTCGAGCGCGGACCGGATCGTGGCGCAAAGCTGGTTCGGCGCCGCCACGAACAACAACATGGGCCTGGTGAACTGGGACCTGTTCGACGCCTACCAGACGGCGGGGCTGCTCGCGCGCGGTCTTCTCTGGGGGACGCAGCCGCTGCTCTGGATTCTCTTTGCCCAACGCTCGCGTTTGGACCGCACCATGCCGGCCTCTCTCACCTTTTTCTGGATTTATCTGGCCGCGCTGTTGCTGAGCGCCGTTCTTCTGTCCCTGCTCGCCGGACCTCTCAGCCGGTTGTTTTGCGGAAACACTCTCGCGAGGCTTGCGCAACCCGTGCCCACCTTTGAGCTGACTGCGCACTTCATTCCGAGCCTGGCGGCGGCGATGATCCCGCTCGGCGTGCTCCAGGCGCTGGGAATTTTTTCGCTTGCGTCGCGGCGTCATCCCGAATGCTTCACCCTGGGCGGATGCGGCGTGGGTTACACGCTGCTGCTTTATCTCGCGGGCCGTCAACCGGAACTGATGCCGGTCTACATGTTCGGCGGCGGACTCGTTTGTCTGATGGTGGTGCTTTTCGTGGGCGTGGTGCGGTGGGGGCGCAAACAGCCATGAATGCGTCACGCCCCGCCGGTCTCTCGGTGGTCATGCCGCTCCATAACGAGGGCGCGTGGATCCGCTCCAACGTCGAGCAAACGATGGCCGTCCTGCGGATGCTCGGCCCGTTCGAGATGATCCTGGTCGACGACGGCAGTTCTGACAATTCGGGCGAGGAAATCGCGCGGCTGGCGGAGAAGTTTTCGGGCGAAGTCATCCCGCTGCGGATTCCCCATTCGGGCAAGGGCGAGGCGTTGCGGCGCGGCGCGCAGGCGGCGCGGGGCGAATTTGTCGTCTTCATCGACGCGGACCTCGATCTGCCGCCGGAGCAGATTCTTTTTTTCGTGGCGATCCAGCGGGTGAAAAAAGCCGACGCGGTGATCGGCAGCAAGATGCATCCCGACAGCACGGTCGATTACCCGCTGATCCGGCGGGTTTACAGCCTCGGCTATTTCTGGCTGGTGAAATTCCTGTTCGGCCTGCCGGTGCGGGACACGCAGACGGGGCTGAAGCTGGTGCGGCGCGAGATGCTGCTCAAGGCGCTGGAAAAAACCGAAAGCCGCGGCTTCACGCTCGATCTCGAGCTGCTCGTGCGGCTGGTGCAGCTTGGGGCCGTCATGGTCGAGGCGCCGGTCGTGGTCCGGCACTCGATGAAATTCGGCGGCATCGGCCTGCCCGTCGTGTGGCAAATCTTCCGCGACACCTGGCGGACGTGGCGGAGGGTGAGGCGGTGAATCAAATGCGCCGCGGTCATCCGTTCAACAAAATTTCGTTGGACACAAGGGAGCGCATTGATGCTACAAGAATACGCCGGTTGTTTTCCCAAAGGCCCGAACTTCCGCAATTCCGTCCCTTATGAAATCAGGAGTCATCCTTACCTGCGTTTATAATGACTGGGAATCGGCGGAAGTCCTCTTTAAGGCGATCGACGCGGAATTTGCCAGGCGCGAATGGCACTGGCAGCTGGTGATTGTCGACGACGGTTCCCTTGAGGCGCGGCCTCCCGGTTTCCTGAATTCGCTCGCGAGTTTTTCATCCGTGGAAGTCGTCGTGCTTCGGCGAAATGTCGGCCATCAGCGTGCGATTGCCATTGGTCTTTCGCAAATTTTCGAGGTGAACAAGGCGGAGGCCGTGGTGGTGATGGACGCCGACGGAGAAGACCGCCCGGAGGACCTGATCCGTCTCATCGAGGCGCATTCGACTCTTTCACAACAAAAAATCGTTTTTGCCGAACGGACGCAACGTTCGGAAAGCGCGCTGTTTCGTTTTCTCTACCACATCTATCGGACCCTCCACTTTTTGCTTACGGGCTATAAAATCCGCTTTGGAAATTTCAGCATCGTCCCGCGAAAACTGCTGGGCTGCCTGGTTGTCGACCCGAATCTGTGGCTCCATTTCGCGGCGACCGTCGTTTCGGGCCGCACGCCTTACACGACGATTCCGACCATCCGGGGCGTCCGCATTCACGGGAAGTCCAAGCTCAATTTCACGAGCCTGGTCATTCACGGCC
The DNA here is from genome assembly GCA_035948935.1 of Methylacidiphilales bacterium. Taxonomy (GTDB): domain Bacteria; phylum Verrucomicrobiota; class Verrucomicrobiia; order Methylacidiphilales; family UBA1321; genus JABDGH01. The sequence goes on from DASZIP010000022.1 coordinate 332,988, forward strand.
TGGCCGCCATTTCGTGCTATAATGAGATCGTGGGCGTGCGCCTCATTTTTTTTGCGGTGGGCCTCAGTTCCATTATCTTCGTTCTGATTGTAGGGGTTGTGATCGTGCGGATAGCCACTCCATGGGCCATACCGGGCTGGGCCAGCTCGGTGGTCGGGATTTTCTCCGTGCTCCTGTTGCAGACTTTCCTGATTGTCCTGGCGTTCATCGCCATCGCGATCGGCAGCCGCAAGTCCCATTTTTTCTTTCCCTTGCAGCAATATAAAATTCTTATCGATGAAATTCATCGAATTCGCTGATCAGGGCGACGGGGCCTCGCGTCGATAGAGGGTGAAAGTGTCGTGCTTGGGAGCGCCCTTTAGTTTCGCCTCCATCTCGGGCGTGGGGAAAACGGCCACCTTTTTCCATCCGCCTCCAATTCCCAACATGCCGGACGCATCCCGCGTCAAATCGGGCATGGCGCGGTCGCCGACCAGCGCGACGGTGATTTGCCTGGCCTCGTCGGGCGGAATGATCCAGAGGTAATGAGGCATGGCCACGAATTTCGCGTAGTCCCTCAACTCAAAGTAAAAAGGATAGTCTGCGAAGACGGCATCGTCGGGATGGACATAAGTCCGGACAAAATCCCGCATATGTTGCGGATCCCTGAAATCCCAATTTGTCCATGAGGTATAAAGCCGGGCGGGAAGACCGCCCAGACAAAGCATTCCCATAACCAGAGTCACGGCGACAGCCATGTAACGACCCCGCGCGCCATCCGCGGCCTGCCGGGCCAGTTGGAGAATTGCTAGAGAGAGGGGAATAATGAGCATATAAAAATACATCATGATGAAGAGGCCCCGCATGAGCATGACACACGGCATGAGGAGGACCATTCCCCACCCGAGCCCCAACCATGCAAGAGAACAGGGCGACGGGTATTTCCAGGAATAAAAGGAGAGTACGGCCAGCAAGCCGATCATCACAACCATTCCCATGTCATCGAGCGGATAAAGAAAAACCTGGAACGCGGGGTGGTTCATGATCTGCTCGGACGCGGTCAGCTTGTGCAGGCATGCCCAAAATGTCTGAAGTTTTCCGAAGACAAGAAAAAAGAGCGCCACGCCGACGACTCCAAAGCCCGCCCCGGCCATTCCGGTAACGGCTTCCTTCCAGAACTTGAACCGGGTCAGGACGATGACGAGGCCGGCGGCAAGAAAAATATAGGGAACGCCTATAAAACCGGCGAAGGGAACAAGAAAACAGCCCGCGAAAATGAGCGGATATTTTGCCGGCGGATTGCGGAGGGACGCTCCGAACCAGGCGAGCGCCAAACCGACGAAAATCCAGACGTCGTAGCGCTCGTTTCGCTCCATCCAGTTCATGCCGTATTCCGTGGAGAGAATCACGATCCAGAACAAACGGTAAGCGGGGGTGAGCAGTTGGAAACGAAAAGTCCCGAGCCAAAGCAGAAGCATTCCAATGGCTGCAAGCGAATAGCAATAGGCCCGGGCCGAGACCATCGAGATACCGAAAACCCGCACCCAAAGTGAAAGCCCGGCCGGATAGAGGGGGGAATTGTCCGCATAGAATTCACGGTCGGTCTCCCAGGGCCATACGGACGAGGTCCACCCCTTGCCGACCGCGAGGTTCAGGCCGGGGTCGGTGTAAGTCACTTCATCCTGCCAGGCGCCGAACGGCGATCTCGAAGCAATTGAAAGATTCAACAGGAAAAAAATGATGATAAGAGACGCAGCTAGAATTTTTTCCCGGGCCTGCAAAAAACCGATCATGTCGCACGAGGCTACTACAAATCGAGATGAAGGAATATCTCTTTGTAAGCCGGCGCCGTGATTGGCCCGACCGTGGCGGACGTTGCGGCTCATGCGGAAGTGAGAGCGATTCCTTCGTAAAAAGAGGTGTTCCGCTTGGGCGACCCGGCGTAGATTCGTTTCATGCCCGCCTCCTGGCTCCGTCCCCTCACCGCGCTTTTTCCAAAAAGCGTCGTCGCATCCGACGAGGAGACGCTGGCCGCCCACGCCGGGGACGCCTGGTTCGCGAGCACGCTGCCGCAAGCAGTCGTCTTTCCGCGCATGGCCGGGGATGTCGCGGCGCTGCTCCGATTCGCGAACAGGCGCGGGATTCCCGTCACGGCGCGCGGGGCGGGTCGCGGCTACGTCGGCGGATGCGTCCCGAAAAGGCGCGGGATCGTCGTTTCGTTCGCGCGGATGAACCGGATTCTCGAAATCAATCCCGTCGACGGCGTCGGCGTGGTCCAGCCGGGGGTGATCACGGGAGAATTCCAGGCCAGGGCCCGCCAGCACGGCCTTCTTTATCCGCCCGATCCGGCAAGCCTGAGGGAATGCTCGCTCGGCGGCAACGTCGCCACGAACGCCGGCGGGCCGCGCTGCCTGAAGTATGGCGTCACGCGCCACTATGTGCTGGGGCTGCAAGTCGCCCTCGCCGACGGTACTCTGGTGCGCGTGGGTGGACGAACGGTGAAGAACAAAAGCGGCTTCGATCTTGTGGGAATCTTCGTCGGCTCGGAAGGGCTGCTCGGCCTGGTGACTGAAATCACGCTGCGGCTGATTCCCGCCCCACCCTCGCGGGCCGTTCTCGCCGCGTCGTTTGTCAACGCCGCCGCCGCCGCCGCCTGCGTCCAGCATTTGCTTCGGGAAGGCTTTCTCCCCTCGGCGATCGAGCTGGCGGACCGCTTCACGCTCGAGTCTGCGCGCCGTCATCTCGGGTCGAAACACCTGCCGCGCGGCAACGCCCATCTCCTGGTGGAAATCGACGGCCAGCCCGGTTCCGTCCGCTCGGAGGTGCGGATCCTGGCTGAGTTGCTCAAGGCGGGCGGCGCGCTTGAAATCACCTCGGCGACGACGGAAGCGGCCTGCGAGCGGCTCTGGGATTTGCGCCGCGAGTTCTCGGCCTCGCTCAAGGCGACCGGGCTGACCAAGCTCAACGAGGACATTTGCGTGCCTCGCAGCCGGCTGGTCGATCTCTTTTCTTTCACCGCGCGGCTGCAAAAAAAGCACCGGATCGAGATTGCGTCGTTCGGGCACGCGGGCGACGGCAACATCCACGTGAACCTCATGGCCGACATGACCCGGCGCGGCGTGAAGGAACGGGCCGACCGCGCCCTGGACGAGCTTTTTCGGCAAATCATCGCCTGGGGCGGCGCGATCACCGGCGAGCATGGAATCGGCCTGGCCAAGCTGCCGTGGTGGCCTCAGGCGGCCTCGCCGGAATTGCGCCAACTCCACGCCCGGATCAAAAAAGCGCTCGACCCGAACCGCATCCTCAATCCGGGAAAGTTCGTATAGGGGCTCTCTGGAAAACAGGGGACCAAGGTTTACCCCCGAGGCAGGCGCTAGGGCGTGTATTCAAAATAGGTCAAGGTCGCGCCGGGAGGTTTTTTGCCTTGCGGCGAGGAGTCGAGCGAGAAGCATAGCCGTAGCTACGTGACGAGCGAGCGACAAAGCCGCAAGGCAAAAGAACCCCGGCCGAAGAGGAAAAAGGGTTGCGACGATTTTGAGCTGTGGCTTCGTTACTCGTCGGTCACAGACCTTCGGGTATGCTCCCTCCTCGCGCCTTGCCACAGCCCAAAATCGACTCGCAACGCGGCCTTGACCTATTTTGAATACACGCCCTAATGTGGCGGCGCGTTGGTGTGATTGAGCTCGTTTGCGTCCCCGATTTGCTTTTCCCGCCTTAACTTGTCGGCCATCTCGATTTCAGCCTGCAATTCCTTTGCATTGTCGGCATCGGCCTTGGCCCGGGCCTCCATGGCGGCTTTGGCTTTTACAGGATCGTACTTGAACCTTTCCTGCAGCGGGGGCGGCAGCTTGAAAAGAAAAACGAGGGCGCCGCCGTCCTTGTCGAGAATCGTCACCGCATCGGCTTCGACTCGAACGACTTTCACGTTTTCGTATTTTGTTCCATCGATTGTTGTCCAATCCTCCGCCAAGGCGGAAGTGGAGGTTAACGCCAGAGAGAAGGCTAAGAGGATTGCTTTCACAATGATTACGCTATCACGCTACGTGTTATGGATCAATAAGGGCTTGAGACCTGTTTGATATTTTAATTATTTTTAATTCAGTTGAACTTAATCAGACGATGTCATCGCCGAAAAGGGGGCCGGGCGGCTGGCCTTTCTTTTCCCGAAGGGCCTGCCGGATTTTCTCCAACTCCTCGCTTCGATCTTCCGTTTCCTCCCACACATCCTGGCTTACAAAAATCGGCGCCCTGGCCTGGGTGGCCAGGACGATGCAATCGCTGGGACGCGCGTCGATCTCGATGACCTTCGAGTGAACTTCGTTCTGGGCCTTGAGGATGATCCGGGCGAAGTAGGTATTGCTGCGCAAGGCGTTGATCACGATGCGCTCGACCTTGATGTCGAGGGCGTTGAAAATATAACCGATCAATTCGTGCGTCAGGGGGCGCTCGTTGTGTTCGCCGCGCATCGACATGGCAATGGCGCGGCCGACGCTGGGCTCGACATGGATGACGAAACTTTTTTCCTGATTGCCGATAAAAATGGCAAGCGTGTGCTGGTCGGTGGGGAAAACACCGAAAACCTCGACCCGCACGACATCCGTATTCACATACAAGAAGTAGCACCGCTCATCATGAATGACAACGACGTAACGGCCCGGAACACATTTTTATGCAGGTGGCCGCGCTCGTGAGAACGCGAAAACAAACGACGGCCTTTGCCGCCGGCATCGCCTTGAAACTTACGTCCGATGCAGGAAGCCGGGCGCCGCGACCGAGCCCGGCTTGGCGTAGGCCTTGCATACGCTCAAATCGCCATCATAAGCGAGGATGATTCCGCCTTGCTCGTTATAGACTGTGAACGAACTTTGCGTCGCCGAATGGGAAAGATGATCCAGCGTGGCGTCGACTCCCGATACGACGAGAAAAAGGCTGACGATCAGAAGGATGAAAGTTTTGATAAATCGTTTCACGTGGGTGGCGCCTTTACGAACCCCGTTACTATGACAGAAAACCGGTCAAAGGGCTAGTGGGATTTGCCGTCCGGCTGGGAGCACCCAAACCGACCTCCCATGCGGCGCGGCCGGCCTCGACCGCGTCGCGGAAGGCCCGTGCCATGCGGGCCGGATCGCGGGCAGCCGCCAGGGCCGTATTGATGAGAACTCCATCCGCTCCAAGTTCCATGGCCGCAGCGGCATGCGACGGCGCGCCAAGGCCCGCGTCGATAATGACCGGCACCGTGGCCTGCTCGATGATGATTTCAAGCTGGCCTCGCGTTTCGAGGCCGCGGTTTGAGCCGATGGGGGAGCCGAGTGGCATGACCGTTGCCGTCCCGACTTCCTGAAGACGTTTGGCGAGAACGGGATCAGCATTAATGTAAGGCAGGACGGTAAAGCCTTCCTTGACCAGAATTTCGGCCGCAAGGAGCGTCTCGATGGGATCGGGCAGAAGATAGCGCGGATCGGGATGAATCTCGAGTTTGACCCATTTCGGCAAACCGGCGGCGACGGCGAGGCGGGCCAAGCGGACCGCTTCACCAGCGTTCATCGCGCCGCTGGTGTTGGGCAGAAGGAGATATTTTTTTGGGTCGATGAAGTTGAGAATGTCGGCGTAGGGGTCGTCCCCGCCGGTGAGATCGGCCCGGCGCAAGGCCACGGTGACGATTTCCGTGCCGCTGGCTTCGAGGCACTCGGCCATCGCCTGGTTGGAGGAAAACTTGCCCGTGCCGACGAGGAGCCGTGAGGCAAAGGTGCGTCCCGCAATGGTCAGGCCGGTCATGATTCTTAATGTAGCGGCGGTCTGTGACCGTCGCACTTAAAAAATCAGCCATCCGTCATCCTGAGCTTGTCGAAGGATCAGTTCAGCAGATAATCGTGTCTTCCTCGTTCCCAAACTCCATTTGGGAACGCAATTGTCGGGGCAACTCCATTGCCCCTGCGCTCAGTGGCAAAGCAGACCCGCCCTTCTCGTAAATTCGATCTGCAATAGAATTGCGCGGACAAGCCCGTTCCCAAATGGAGTTTGGGAACGAGGAGAACGTGTAAGGTCACAGACGACCTCCTGTGCGCTTCGCGCACCCGGACAACAAGTTGTCCGGGCCACCCGATCCCATATCCCTTCCTGTTTTCATGTTTTCCTGTCAAAAACTCTTTCCCTGCCTTCCTCATGTCCTTCATGTTCCTCCTGTCTAAAATTCCCCTTCGAAAAATTTGGTAATTCCGTCAAAACTTAGCGTGATGCGTGTCCTTGTCTCAGGATGACTGATTTTTCCCAGGACTTTCTGCTTGTGCTTCCCCGCGATCCTGCTTAGCTAAGCGTTCCGTTTTAACCCCAAAAGCCCTTTATGTCCCAGCATCGCAGTCTCCGTTCCTCCGGCACCATCGCAGCCAAGCGCAACGTCCTCAAGCGTTTCGAGCGCGTCGACCTGCTCAAAAAGCGCGGCCTTTGGAAAGAGGGCCGCAGCGTGATGAACCTGCCGAAGACCAAGCCGGACGTCTAAAGAAGGCGCCTGGCGGTTGATCGGGCTTGTGCCTTTCGGCGTCTGTTGCTTATGTAGGAGATTGAACGGCAGATATACTGCCGTCCGCAGGACCTCTGTGCGTCTGAACCAATATCTTGCCCGGGCCGGTTTCGGTTCCCGGCGCGCGTGCGAAGAGTTGATTCTCGAAGGCGCAGTCACGATCAACGGCCACCGGCTGCGCGAGCTGGCCACGCGGGTCGGCACGGAGGACAATGTCCTCGTCCACGGCAAGCCGGTGAAGATGCCTCTGCCGCTCGTCGCCATCCTCCACAAGCCGCCCGGCTATCTCTGCACGTCGCCCAACGCGACCGCCGACCGGACGATCTACGATCTTCTCCCGACCGGCTGGCCGCGCGTCGTTTATGTCGGGCGGCTCGACAAGGAGTCCGAGGGCCTGCTCGTCGTCACCAACGACGGCAACCTGGCGCAGCGGCTGACCCATCCTTCGACGAAGATGCGGAAAACCTACATCGTCACGCTCGACCGCGAATTCGATTTCGCGCTGGCGCCGAAGATGAAAAAGGGCATCGCCATCGAGGAGGGTTTCGCGCGGATGGAGGACATTTACCGGGTCGGACCGCGCACGCTCAAGGTCGTCCTGACCCAGGGCCTCAAGCGGCAAATCCGCGAAATGTTTTTCAAGTTCGGCCATGAGGTGAAGCGGCTCGTGCGAATCCAGATCGGCAACCTTTCCCTCGATAACCTGCCCGCCGGGCAGCATCGCGTGCTTACCCGGGACGAGGTGAAGCGTTACTTTCCGGCCAGTCCGGCTGGGAAAAAATCATCCGCCGGAACGGTCCGGCCCAAAAAGAAAAAGGAGTTGTCTCATGGCTAAATCAGTCCAACCCGATTCAAAGGCCCTGTGGGGCGGACGTTTCGCGACCGGCGCGGCGGAACGGCTGCGCGACTATACCGAATCCGTTTCGTTCGACTGGCAGCTTTACCGTCACGACATCGCCGGGAGCATCGCGCACGCGAAGATGCTCGCCCATATCCGGGTGCTCAAGCCGAGCGAGTTGACGGTCATCGTGGCCGGGCTGGAGGAAATCCGGGCGCAGATCGACCGGGGCCAGTTCAAGTGGCGGACCGACCTCGAGGACGTCCACATGAACATCGAAGCGGAGCTGACGGCGCGTTGTCCCGTCGGAGCGAAACTGCACACCGGGCGCAGCCGCAACGACCAGGTCGCCACCGCAATGCGCCTCTGGCTGAAGGAGAAGATCGCCGCGAACCGAAGCGCGATTGCGGGCGTGCAGTCGGCGCTGGAGACGTGGGCCTCGCGCGATTTCAAGATCGTCATTCCCGGTTACACGCATCTGCAGCGGGCCCAGCCGGTGCTGCTCGCGCACCATCTTCTCGCCTACGTCGAGATGCTGGAGCGCGACTACGAGCGCCTCGCCGATTGCGCAAAGCGGGCCGACGTGCTGCCGCTCGGCTCCGGCGCGATTGCCGGAAGCACGCTGCCGCTCGACCGCGAGTTCGTGCGCGGCCTGCTCGGGTTCGCGCGCGTGTCGGAAAACTCGATGGACGCGGTGAGCGACCGCGACTTCATCGTCGAGTACAACGCCGCCTGCGCGCTGCTGGCCGTGCATCTCTCGCGGCTCGCCGAGGACCTGATTTTGTGGTCGACCGCCGAGTTCCATTTCATCCGGATCGGCGACGGCTACACGACCGGATCGAGCCTGATGCCGCAGAAGAAAAATCCCGACATCGCCGAGCTGGCCCGGGGCAAAACGGGGCGCGTGATCGGCAATCTCGTCGCGCTGCTGACGCTGCTCAAGGGCCTGCCGATGACCTACAACCGCGATTTGCAGGAGGACAAGGAGCGGCTCTTCGACACGGCCGAAACGGTCCAGAGCACGCTGCTCGTTTTCGCGGAGATGCTCGGCCACATCGAGGTGAACGCCGAGGCGTGCCATCGCGCGGCGGGCGACCCGCTTTTGCTGGCGACCGATCTCGCCGACTGGCTCGTGCGCAAGGGCGTTCCCTTCCGCGAAGCGCATCGCCTGGTCGGCGCGGCGGTCGCGCTGGCCGAGCAGCGCAAAATTCCGATCACGAAGCTCAAGCTCTCCGAGTGGAAAAAGATCAGCCCCGTCTTCGACAAGAGCGCGCTCGATGTTTTCTCCGTGGAAAAAGCGCTCGCCGCGCGCACGATGCCCGGCTCGCCGAATCCGAAGCTCGTGAAGCAGCAGCTTCTCCGCTGGCAGAGGATGTTGGCGGAGAGAAAAAAATAACTCCATTAAAATCCGTCGTCCCGAGCGTGTATTTAAGCCCTGAAACCCAGCGTAATGATATGAAGCGCCTTTTCAGCGTAAGCTACCGCTGGTGGATACTGATTTCCCTCGCCTTCTTTCCGCTAAGTATTGTCGTATTCCTCGTTGGTATTGTTAATGCCCTCAATGAATGGGGGCATCCGGGTTATTCCTTAACCTTCAAGGCCAAGTTCCTGGACTTGCTGACCAACGCCTACTTTTTTATAGGCGATTTCGCCGGTTGGCTGATCGGACCAAATACGCCCTTTACTACAGAGAACACGAGCGGTCTTATTCTTTTTATAGTTTTAGCCATCGTGCAATCGTGTTTTTGGGGTTATTTGGCTTTATTTGCGCGCAAATTTATAGGACGTATTTTTGAAGTGCGACGATCGTAGAATTCCCCTCGTTCCCAAGTTTGCCGCCCTCCGCAGGAGCTTGGGAACGAGCTTGTCCCCGCAACTCCGTTGCCTGTTTCCCACCTCTTCAGCCCTCTGCAGTCCTCCGTGCGAAACCTTCCCCCGATTGATTTTTGAGGTGCGACGGCCATAGACCGCCGCTACATTGAACGCTTCCGTCGCGGGGCCCGCGACGGTTACCACTGAAAATCATGCATCATTTCCAAGTCAGGAAGGGCGAGGTTTATGCCGAGGGCGTTCCGCTGTCGAAGCTGGCCGGCATCTACGGCACGCCGCTCTACGTCTATTCGGCGAGGACGATCACAGACCATTTCGACCGGCTCACGGCCGCGCTCGCGCCGCTCGACCACCTGATTTGCTACGCGCTCAAGGCGAACTCGAATCTGGCGGTGCTCCATCTGCTGGCGAAGCGCGGGAGCGGATTCGACCTCGTCAGCGGCGGCGAACTGACCCGCGTGCTGAAGGCGGGGGGCGACGCGTCGAAGTCTTGTTTCGCGGGCGTGGGCAAGACGCGGGACGAAATCGAGCAGGCGCTCGCCGCGAACGTCTACGCCTTCAACGTCGAGAGCGTCGCGGAACTCGAATTCATTGACCAGATCGCGGGCGAAAAGAAGAAGCGCGCGGGCATTTCGATCCGGGTGAATCCGAACGTCGACGCCTCGACCCACTCGAAGATCACGACCGGCACCTACGAGAACAAGTTCGGCATCGCCTTCGAGGAGATCGGCGCGCTCTACGCCCGCGCGGCGCGGATGAAAAACCTGCGCCTCCTCGGCGTGCAAACGCACATCGGCTCGCAAATCACCGAGGTGAAGCCGTTCGTGCGGGCGATCAAAAAGATGCTGCCGCTCGTGCGGGAATTGAAGGCGCGTTACAAGATCGAGTTCTTCGACATCGGCGGCGGACTCGGCATCGTCTACGATCCGGCCCTCGCCAGCGGCCGGCCCGAATGGTGGGCCAGGCAAAAGGTGAAGCCGCTCACGCCCGCAAGCTACGGCGAAGCGGTGGTGCCTCTGCTCAAGCCGCTCGGGCTGCGAATCCTGGTCGAGCCGGGCCGGTTCATGGTCGGCAACGCGGGCGCGCTCGTGACCGAGGTGCTCTACGTCAAGAAGACGGGGAGGAAGACCTTCGTCATCGTCGACGCGGCGATGAACGACCTCATCCGTCCCGCGTTTTACGATTCGTATCACGAGATCGTGCCGCTGAAGCAGAAGCGCGGAGGAAAGCTCATCCCGACCGACCTGGTCGGGCCGATCTGCGAGTCGGGCGATACCTTCGCGAAGGACCGTCCCCTGCCCGCGCAAAAAGCGGGCGACAAGCTCGCGCTGCTCAGCGCGGGCGCGTACGGGTTCGTGATGGCTTCCAACTACAACACGCGTCCGCGCGCAGCGGAGGTGTTGGTCCAAGGCACGAAGCATCGCGTCGTGCGCAGGCGCGAAACGGTCGCCGATTTGCTGCGCGGCGAGACGATTTGAAATGGTAGGGACGGCAGTCCCTTGCCGTCCCATTCTTGCCGTCCCATTTATTTTTGGACGCGAAGGGACTCGCATCCCTACCTGTGCGGCTACGGCGCGCGCCTGGCCTTGGCGATCTGCTCGCGCAGGAACCGGAGCTTGGGGCCGATGGCCGGGTCCTTGAGATATTCGGCCAGGGGACGGTCCAGGCGCTGGGTCCAGTTGCCGTCGGTCGCGGTGCCGGGCTTGTTGAATTGCCAGTCGACGCCGAAGATGTCGCTGATGATGAAAATCGCCCAGCACGATTTGGATTCGAGCAGGCTCCGGATGAAGGCCTCGTGTAATTTGTCGGTGAGAAAAACGGGCGGTTCGGTTTCATTCTCGCCGAGAAAACGCATGAGCCGCTGCAAATCGAGCCAGGCCTGGTGTCCGTCCGGACCGCGCCAGCGCCGCGTGAGTTCCTGGTACCATGTGACGAGCGGGGGATGATCGTGGGTGCCCCAGGTCGCGATGCTCAGTTCGGACATTTCGTCCTTGGGAACGTACTCGCGGGTTTCAGGATCGACGATGAATTGCGGAATGGCGAAGCCGGGAATGCCGAGTTTTTCGAGCAGGGGCGGCACATACTTGGGCACAACGCCGAGGTCTTCGGCGATGACCGCGGTCGGGCCGGCGGCCTCCTGGATCATCCGCAGGAGCGCCTCGCCCTCGGCGCAATTGAGCGCGGCGTCCTCCTCCGTCTCGTCGGGGCGCGGGATGAAGTGGGGCTCGCGGCCACCGGCTTTCAGCTTCGCCTCCTCCCGGTTGAGATGGGCGTATTCCTCGTCCTGCTGCGGCATCCAGGGGAAGCTGTAAATCCGGAAAAAGCCGAGGACGTGATCGATGCGGAAGCCGTGGAAGATCAGGCCGGTCGCGGTGATGCGCTGGCGCCACCAGGAGTAATTTTGCGCGCGGTGCATGGGCCAGTCGTAAAGCGGGATGCCCCAATTCTGCCCCCAGCGGTGGAGAAATTCGCCTCCGGTGAAGAAAGGCTCGGCCGGCGCGCCGCCGGACCATGTCAAATCGAAAAGCTCGTGCTCGGCCCAGACGTCGGCGCTGTAGCGGCTCACGCCGAAGGGAATGTCGCCGACGAGCCGGACCTGTTTTTCATCGGCCCAGGCGCGCACCTCGGCCCATTGGCGCCAGGCGATCCATTGCACGTAGGCGGTGAACTGCCGGTACCGGATCAACTCCTCGCGGTCGGCCGCCGTCGTCAGCCAGGTTTCGGCGTCGGCCAGCGTCTGATGTTCCGGTATCCACTCGTGCCAGAGCGCGTTGTTGCTGTATTCGTTGAGCAGCGTGCGAAAGAGCGTGTACCCGGGAAGCCAGCCCATGTTGTCCTCGACGAAGGCCTGGAATTCGTAGGCGATGTCGGTCCCCGTCTCAAGATCGATCGCCTCGAATTCGACGTAGGCGTGGGACAAAATCTCGAGCTTGAGCTGTTTGACCCGCCCGTACTGGACCGGGCCGTGCTGCAGCTCGGCGCGAAGGGACTCGGGAACCATCCGGGTCAGCGTCTCCTCCTGAAGACCGGGCACCTGCTCGGGCGTGAGGGAGAGGTAGACGGGATCGAGCGCGACGGAACTGATCGCGTTGTAGGGGCTGTTGTCGTCGCCGGTCTCGTTGATGGGAAGCACCTGGAGCAGGCCCAGCTTTTGCTCCGCGCAGAAGGAAATGGCATCGCGCACGGCCTCGGTGTCGCCGATGCCGAAATCGTTCGCGTGGCGGAGGGCAAATATCGGCAACAGCGCGCCGGCAAGTCGTGGGTAAGCGGAATCGGCCATAGGCGGTTGAGAGTAGCGGGCAAGAGGGTTTTTCCGCAAGCCTGCTCCTGCGGCGAAGATAGAATCCCCTAAAAGTCGGCCTGGGAGGTGATGACCTTGCCCACGAGGCCGTACTGCCTGGCCTCATCGGCGCTCATCCAGAAATTGCGGTCGGTGTCCTTCTCGATTCGTTCCACCGGCTGGCCGGTCTGCACGGAAAAAATCTTGTTGAGCCGGTCGCGCATTTTGAGGATTTCGTTCGCCTCGATGCTGATGTCGCTGGCCTGGCCTCCGACGCCGCCGCTCGGCTGATGGAGCATGAAGCGGGTGTTGGGCAGCGAGTAGCGGCATTCCGTCGGCACGGCGACGTAGATGAGCGCCCCGGCGCTGGCCACCCAGCCGGTGCCGAGCACCTTGACCTTCGGCTTCACGAAGGTGAGCATGTCGTGGATGGTGTCGCCGGCCTCGACGTGGCCGCCCTGCGAATTGATGATGACCTTGATGTCATTGTCGTTGAGCGAGGAAAGCAGGATGAGCTTTTCACAGACGTCCCGCGCCGACTTCTGGGTGATCTCGCCAAAAAGGAGGATGGTGCGCGTTTCGAGAAATTTTTCCTCAAGCTTGAGCCTGGGTTCCTTCTCCTTCTTTTCTTCCTTCTCGGGTGAGTCGTCACGAAACAACGGCTGATGCGGCAAAAAATCCATAGCCTGCATCATAGCTTAACCTGATCCGCTGGCAATCGGAACCCGCTCAATCAGCTTTAGACAGGAGAAACATGAAGGACATGAAGCTGAAATTCACCGATGCCGATCGAGAGTGCAGGACGTAAACTCGACCCGAAATCCTGCATGCATGACCCTCATGTATTTCATGTTCCTCCTGTCTAAATTCAGATTTTCCCTTCATGTTCCTCCTATCTAAAGCCCATACTTCGCCCGGAGGTAATCGATGAAGTAAGTCGCGCAGGGCGGTTCGCCGGTGGCGCGCTCGATCAACCCGGAGGGCGAATAGCGCCGCCCGTGCCGGTGGATGTTTTTCCGCAACCACGCCAGCAAGCCCCCGTATTGCGCCTCGCGCAAATCGGCATCGAGTCCGGGCGCCTGTTTCAGCGCCGCCGCGAAAAGCTGCGCCGCGTTCAGCGTCCCGAGCGTGTAGGTCGGAAAATAACCGATCAGGCCAAGCGCCCAATGCGTGTCCTGAAGGCAGCCGCGCGCGTCATCGGGCACGGGAATCCCGAACAGCTCCTCGAAGCGGGCGTTCCAGGCGCGGGGCAAATCGGCCACGGGCAGTTCCCCCGACACCAGCTTTTGCTCGATCTCGAACCGGAGAATGATGTGGAGATTGTAAGTCGCCTCGTCCGCCTCGACCCGGATATGAGTCGGCTCGACGCGATTGACCAGGAGCCAGAACTCGTCCGGCGGCAGCGCGGCCAGTCCGGGAAATGTTTCGATGGCGCGCGGATACCAGCATCGCCAGAACTCCCGGCTGCGGCCCACCTGGTTCTCCCACAACCGCGATTGCGATTCGTGAATGCCGAGCGAAACGGCGCTCCCCATCGGCGCGCCGAATTGGTCCGGCGGCAGGCCCTGCGTGTAGAGGCCGTGGCCCGCCTCGTGCATCACACCGAAAAGCGAGCTGGTGAAATCCCTTTCGTTGTAGCGCGTGGTAAGGCGGCAATCCTTCGGCCCCGTCTCGGTGCAGAAGGGATGGACGGTCGTGTCGATCCGGCCCGCGTCGAGATCGAAGCCCATCGCCCCGGCGATCCGCCGGTTCAACGCCTGCTGCGCGGAAACGGAATATTCTCCCTCGATCCGCGCCGGATCGATCCCGCCCGTGATTTTTTGCAGGCGCGGCAGCAGCGGCGTGAGCTGCTTTTGGAGATCGGCGAAAACCGGCGCGAGTCCGGCGGCGCGGGCGCCCGGTTCGTAACCTTCGAGCAGCGCGTCGTAGGCGCAGTCGGCGTAACCCCAGCATTCCGCCTGCTCGCGCGCGAGGCGGAGAATTTTCTCGAGCCACGGCGCGAACGCGGCGAAATTCGATTCGTGCCGGGCGTGGGCCCACGCCTCCCTCGCCAGCGAAGTCGTCCGCGCCAGATCCTCCACAAGACGCGCGGGCAGCTTCGTCGCGCGGTCGTAATCGCGGCGCCACTCGCGCACATTCGCCGCGCGGAGCGCCTTCTCCTCTTCATCCGCGCCGGGCGGCAGATGGCCCTCGCACGACGCAATCCAGTCGCCGACGTCGGCCGACGTGCCCAGGCCGTGCGTCAGCCCCGCAAGCCGGCTGAGTTGCTCCGCGCGATAGGCGCCCGCCTTCGGCGGCATGTGGGTTTCCTGGTCCCACGAAAGCAGGCTCGCGGCGCTGCTGTAGGCGGCGATTTCGCGGGACCGTTGCTGGAGCGATTCGTAAGCGTTCATGGAAGAGAAGAATTTTTGACAGGATTAACAGGATTAACAAGATTGGAGGGAACTGATTTTGGACATGAGGAACATGAAGGACATGAAAACAGACCTGAGAAAAAGGAGATTTTCCCTTCATGTCGTTCATGTTCCTCCTGTCTGAAATCCCCTGCCCTCCCAATTTGGTAATTTAATTCTGCCTTCCTGCCTCCCAATCCTGTTAATCTTTCCCCTCATGGAAAACGCGCTCATCAACGGACGCTACCTGTTGCTCGCCGCCGTCGGTTCGGGCGGCGAAGCCCGCGTCTTTCGCGCGCGGGACATGGTCACGCAGGACGAAGTCGCCGTCCGATTGCCGCTTCGGCCCGGCGTCCCCGCCGCATCGGAGCAACCGCCCGCGTTCCACGACGGCTGGGTCCGGCTTCTCGGTTTGGGACTCGATCCGCAAGCCGGCGCCTACCAGATTTTTGAGCTGCTCGAAGGCCGGACGCTCGGCGAATTAATCCGCTCCGGGCCGCTCGATCCGGGCGAATGGCGCCGTTTCGTCGACCAATCGCTCGACGCGGTGGAAGCGCTTCACGCCGCCGGTTGGACGCATGACGACCTCAACGCCGATAATTTTTTCCAGGCCGCTTCGGGCTGGAAATTGCTCGAACTCCCCTTTCTCCGGTTCGAGCCGCCCACCGGCCGCTCGGCGCTTTTCGGCAGCATCCACACGCTCGCGCCGGAACAGATCGACGGTGCGCGGCCCGGCGTCGGGTCGGACCTCTACGCGCTCGGCTGCCTCTATTATTACGCCGCATCGGGCGCGTGGCCCCACCCCGGCGAGACCAGCCAGGAGGTCGCCATCCATTGCCTCCGCTTTCCACCCGAGCCGCTTGGTGAAAAAGCGTCCGGCCTGCCCGCGCCGTGGAGCGCCTGGGTGATGCGCCTCCTGGCCCGCGAACCCAGCCACCGCCCTCCCACGGCGGCAGCGGCACGTCAACTGCTCGGAGTTGCATAAAAACAGCTTCCTGATTTACTGCCTCACGCATGACGCCTGAATTCCGACGCGATCCCCTTCACAACACCTGGGTTGTCTTCTCCCCGGAGAGGCAGCGCCGTCCGCAGGACTACGTGGCGGCCGTCCTGCAACCCGGCACGCTCGATCCCTTCGCCGAGGGCAATGAACGGCTCACGCCGCCCGAGGTCTACGCGATCCGCAAGGAAAAAACCAAGCCGAATGAGCCGGGCTGGCGTGTCCGCGTCGTGCCCAATCGTTACCCCGCCATGCGGGTCGAGGGCCAACTCGAAGCCGTCCCGGTCGGATTCTACGACCGCCTGACCGGCATCGGCGCGCACGAGGTGATCATCGAAACGCCCGAGGGCGACGTGGCGATCGAGGACATGACCGTCCCCGCCATCGCCGAAATCTTCGCCAGCTATCGCGAACGGATCATCGACCTCGACAAGGACCTCCGCTTCCAGCACATCTACATTTTCAAGAATGTCGGGCCCAACGCCGGGGCCTCCCTCTCCCACGCCCACTCGCAGCTCGTCGCGCTCCCGCTCGTCCCGTCGTTTGTCGAAGGCAAGCTCACCCGCGCCCGCGAGCATTACCTTCTCAAGCAGCGCAGCCTCTTCACCGACATCCTCCACACCGAACGGACCGACGGATCGCGCATGGTCGCCGAAAACGACGGCTACGTTCTCTTCTGCCCCTTCGCCAGCCGCTTCCCGTTTGAAATGGCGATTTTCCCCAAGCGCCATCATCCCGAATTCATTTCGTGCACGACCAACGAGCTGCACGACCTGGCCGAGGTCCTCCGCTTCGCCGTGCAGAGGCTCAACGCCGTCCTGGAAAACCCGGGCTACAACCTGCTCCTCCACATGGCCCCGCTGCGACGCCCGAACACCGAGCGATTCGGCAGCACGCGCTACGATTATTGCTGGCACCTGGAAATCGTCCCCCGCTTCAACGCGCTGGCCGGATTTGAAATCGGCCTGGGCGCCTACATCAACACGGTTTATCCCGAGGATGCCGCGCGGTTCCTGCGCGGGGAGGTGCGCGCATGAACGTCGTCATCCTCTGGCACATGCACCAGCCCTACTACGTCAATCCGTTGACGAAAAAAGCGATGATGCCCTGGGTGCGCCTCCACGCGGTCAAGGGTTATCTCGACATGATCGACCTCGTCACCGCCCAGCCCAAGGTGCGGGTCAATTTCAACTTCACGCCCGTCCTCGTCCGCCAGATCCTCGAACTCGTCAACGGCGAGGTCGAGGACGCCTGGGAAAACCTCAGCCGCAAGCCCGCCGCCAATCTCGACAACGAAGACCGCCGCCACATCCTGGAGAATTTTTTCAAGATCAACTGGGAAACCCTCGTCCGCCCGGTCCCCCGTTACGCCGAGTTGCTCGCCAAGCGCGGCTCGAACTACACCCTCGGCAAACTCGACTCGATCGTCCGCACCTTCAGCGACGCCGATTTCCGCGATCTCCAGACCCTCTACAACCTCCAATGGTGCGGCTTCTCCGCCGCGCGCCGTTATCCCGTCCTGCGACAACTCAAGGAGAAGGGCCGCGACTTCACCGAGCAGGAAAAAAACACCGTCCTCGACATCCACCGGCAAATCCTCGGCCTTGTCCTCGGCGAATACCGCGCCGCCGCCGAGCGGGGCCAGATCGAACTCACCACCACACCCTACTTCCACCCCATCATGCCGCTGGTCTACGACACCCACATCGCGCGGCGCTGCCAGCCCCAGTCCCCCCTCCCCTCGCCCTTCTCCGCGCCGGAGGACGTCCGCGCCCAGCTCCGCCTCGCGCAGGAACTGCACGAGAAAGTCTTCGGAAAACGCGCACGCGGCCTCTGGCCCTCCGAGGGTTCCATCGCGCCGGAAATTGTCCCGCTCATGGTCGAGGCCGGCTTCGACTACTTCTGCTCCGACGAAGGCAACCTCTTCAAGAGCCTCAAGAACGATCCGGCGTGGAACAGCCGCCAGGTCGACCACGTCGAGCTTTTCCAGGGCTGGCGCATCTACGCCTATGAAAAGACCCTCCAGGCGCTTTTCCGCGACCGCCCGCTTTCCGACTTCATCGGCTTCGACGCCGCGCGGAATGAAACGCCCCAGGCCGTCGCCCACCTCATCGACAACCTCAAGAATATCGCCAAGGCCGTTCCCTCGGATCGCGGCGTGACACCCCTGATTCTCGACGGCGAAAATGCCTGGGAAGCCTTCCCCGACAGCGGCGAGGCTTTCCTCACCTCCTTTTACCAAGCCCTGACCGAAACGCCCGAATTGCAAACGAGCCGTATTGGCGATTACTTCGACGCCCATCCCGCCCAGGTCGAAACCTGCTACCTCCATTCCGGCTCCTGGATCCGGAGCGACTTCGACATCTGGATCGGCGATCCCGAGGAAAACAAGGCCTGGGAATGGTTGAAGGAGACCCGCCACTTTCTCGTCGAGCGCATCGCCGGGGGCAACGTCCCGCCCGACCGCGCCGCGGAAGCCTGGTGGGAAATTTACGCCGCCGAGGGCAGCGACTGGTTCTGGTGGTACGGCCCCGATTTCACCATCGACACCGACTTCCTGTTCGACGAGCTTTTCCGGCTCCATCTCCAAAACGTCTATCGCATCCTGGACATCGAACCACCGGCCCATCTCGACGTGCCGATCTGCCTGCCCAGTTCCGACCTCGGCTACACCCAGCCACTGCGCCTGCTCACGCCCAATATCTCCGACGAAACCGAACGCTACTTCAACTGGCTCGGCGCGGGCCAGCTCGACCTCACCCGGCAGCAAACCGCCATGTTCCAGGGCGACCGCATCGGGCAAAGGCTCTTCTTCGGCTTCGGTTCGGGCGATTTCTTCCTCCGCCTCGACCTCACCCGGCATCCGGAAGCCATCACCATCCGCTTCCTGCTTCCCCACCCGGCCCGCGTCACCCTGCGCCAGACCAACCCCGGCAAGGTCGCGGTGCTTTTTGAAACCAGCGAAGACGGCGTTCTCTTCGCCCCCGGCCTGTCGACCAACCTCCGCGTCCATTGGGGCCGTTCGCTCATCGTTTCCGTGCCGCGGCAGCTTCTCCGCGTCGAGCCGGGCCATCAATTCGCCTTCTTCGTCCAACTCCTGGAAGACAGTCTCCAGCGCGAACGCTATCCCGAACGGGGCGCCATCGAACTCACCGCTCCCGGCGAGGATTTCGAATCGGAACAATGGTTTGTCTGATGCTGAATTTTTTAGACAGGTTTAACAAGATTCTAAAATGCGGTTGAGACAGGAGTTACATGAAGAACATGAAGAGAAAATCTCAAATACTAAACCTCATGTCCTTCATGTTCCTCCTGTCTAATTCCCCTGCCTCCCAATCCCGTTAATCTTGTCAAAAATGGTTCCCAATTCCGTTATTCCGTTAATTCCGTCAAAAATTCAAATGCAAAATAGCGGTTGCTGAGCCATGATTTTTGTGAGATTAAAGGAGCCATATGAAGAAACTTTTGGGAGTCGTAGCTTTGGCCGGCAGCATCCTGGCAACCGGTTGCCAACACAATCCCGGCACGGACGACAACGGAACCCCCGCCCCGCTGCCGCAAACCAGCGGAACCAACACCACCTCGAACCCAGCCGCCCCGGACCAAGGCGGCGTAGTAACTGGCGGAGTCGCAACCACGCCTCCGCCTCCGGGGACTCCGGACACGACGACGCCCACCACGCCCGATGCAACGCCCCCTCCGAAGCCCGCCGTCAGCTTCCCGATGGGCATTGTCATCCCGGGCAAGAAAGGCTTCTGCAAGAGCCCCTACGCCGAATATGCCGAGCCGGTCGACATTCGCGGTTATCCTCCCGGCACGAAAGTTCGCTGCCCCTACACCAACAAGATTTTCATCGTTCCTGAGACCTGATTTGCAGCCGCTTTCGTAAATGCGTGGATTTTGCAGCGCTCGAACGCATCATAAGCAAGCCGCCTGGCCTCATCCTCGGCCTCGGCGGCCATGGACCGCCACTGCAGGGAGCCGTCGTATCACGGTAGCCACGCTCCTGAAGACGCAGCCTCTTGGCGTACCGCGTACAGGCATCAAAAAGAAACCGCCGTCCCACAAGCGCGGAACGGCGGTTATCTTGTTATCGTCGTCGAACTGGCGACGAGCTTAGTACCAGTTGTTCAAATCGGATGGAGGATAGCCATTGACCACCATCGAATCGTAGGGAGGCAATTTCTGGCTGCGGTACGAATGGAAATTCTGGGTCGGGAAAGGCGAAGTGACGACTTCAAACACGCCCATGCCGATGTCCATGACCATGCGGGAAACGCCCTGCGCAAGAAAGCCTTTGCAGAATGCGGTTGTGGCGCCTTCGGTATCGAGCATGCCGTATTGCGAATCAAGCATTTCCGAGGTGGAGAAAGTGATGTCGGCGAGGCCGCGGCCCAGCTTGTCATAGAAGGTATCCCGCACCGGCATCGAAATATCGGCATGGGCCATGATCTGGGGCGCAACCAAAAGGAACGCAAGAGCGAGAATTCGTTTCATGGCTTCAAATTAACGCTAAAAGTGTAAAAAGAGCAAGCAGGAAATTGGAGAGGCGCGATTTAGCCGCCGTAAAAGAACGCAAAAATGAATGTGATCGGAGCACGCGAAGTTCCATCCTCGTTCCCAAACTCCATTCACAGCGATCCCACGGCACTCCCTGGAAACCGGGGTTTCTGTATTCTCCACGTTCTTTACTGCCGTCCGCAGGACCGGCTGATCCGCTCCAGACTTGCCGCGCTCCATGATCGCGTTACGCTAACTCCCCATGGCTTACCAGGTTTTCGCGCGCAAATACCGGCCCCAGACGTTCCCGGAAATCGTCGGGCAGGAACCGGTCGTCCGCACTCTCACCAACGCGCTGCGCCTCGGCCGCATCGCCCAGGCCTATCTTTTCGTCGGGCCACGCGGCACCGGCAAGACCTCCACCGCGCGCATTCTCGCCAAGGCGCTCGAAGCCAAAAACGGACCCGCCGCCGACTTCGATCCCAAAGAGGACATCTGCGTCGAGATCGCCGAGGGCCGCTGCCTCGACGTCCTCGAGATCGACGGCGCCTCCAACAACGGCGTCGAGCAGGTCCGCGAATTGCGCGACAACGTCCGCTACACTCCCGCCAAGGGCCGCTACAAAATCTACATCATCGACGAGGTCCACATGCTCTCCGCCGCCGCGTTCAACGCGTTACTCAAGACGCTGGAAGAGCCTCCCGCGCACGTCAAATTCATCTTCGCCACGACCGAAGTCCACAAACTCCCCACCACGATCCTTTCCCGCTGCCAGCGCTTCGACTTGCACCGCATTCCCGAACCGCTCATCCGCTCGCACCTCGCCCACATCTGCGAATTGGAAAAAGTGAAGGCCGAGCCGGGCGCGCTCGACGCCATCGCCCGCTACGCCGAGGGCGGCCTGCGCGACGCCGAGTCGGCGCTCGACCAGGCGATCAGCTTTTACGGCGACCGCGTCTCCGAGGCCGACGTCCTCTCGCTCTTCGGCCTGACCGGTTTCGCGCCTGTCGCCGCGCTGGGCCGCGCGCTCGCCCGGGGCGATGTCGGCGCGGTGCTCAAGTCGGCCCGCGAACTCGCCGCCGCCGGGAAGGACCTCGGCAAGCTCAGCCAGGACCTGCTCGGCTTCTTCCGCAACCTCGTCATCTACCAGGTCTCGCCCACCGCGCTGGAGGGCGACATTTCCACGCCCGAAAAGGACGTTCTCGCCGAGGTCTCCGGCCTGATCTCGCGCGGCGCCGCGCTCGGCATTTTGGAAGCGCTGAGCCATCTCGAAAGCCGCCTCCGCTACGCCCTGGCCAAGGATGTCGTCTTCGAAGTCGCGCTCATCCAGATGAGCCAGCTCAAGGAAAAAATTTCGCTCGAAAGCATCCTCGAGTCGCTCGGCGGCGCTCCGGCGCAACCCGCCGCGCCTCTCCCCTCGCCCCCGGTTGCGGCGACCCCGGCTCCGGCGCCCGCGACCGCGACTTCCGCTCCCGCCGTATCCGCCGTCACCACCGCCGCCGTCGAAGCCGCATGGACCGCCGCCGTTGAAAAATTCGCCGCCGAACGCCCGATGGAAGCCGACACCATCCGCGCCGTGCAATTTCACGCCTGCAAAGCCAATCAGATCGAAGTCCTCGTCCCCAAGGCGCTCGAAAAAAAGCTCTTCTATCTGCGCAGCCCGAAGAACCTCGAAATTCTCGAAAAGGCGCTCACCGAAAAACTCGACGTTAAATTGCAGCTCGTCTACATCCTCGGCGACGGAAGCAAGGCCGCCGCGTCATCATCGACTGCTCCGGCATCAGCGACCCCGGCCGCATCCGCCAAACCGGCCCCGCCGCCGCCGAACATGTCGCAGGAAGCTTTCCTCAACGACCCCGTCATCCAAAACGCGCTCAAAATCTTCGAAGCCAAAATCGTCCCGCTTACCGGCAAATAATCAATCGAGAGAAAAACCATGAACATGATGAAAATGATGAAGCAGGCCCAGGAACTGCAAGCCAAGGCCTCGAAACTTCAGGCCGACCTCGCCTCGCGCCACTACGAAGCCGAAGCCGCCGGCGGCCAGATCAAGGCGGTCGCGACCGGCGAGGGGCAGCTCGTCAGCCTCAAGATCAATCCCGCCCTGCTCAAGGACGACGCCGAAATGCTCGAAGACCTCATCGTCACCGCCGTCCGCGAAGCCATCGACAAAGGCAAGGCCGACGCCGCCAAGGAACTCGGCAAGCTCATGCCCGCGGGCCTGGGCGGTTTGCCGGGATTTTAACCCCATGATGCACTCGCCCCTATTCAAGATTGTCGGAGCCGTCCTTGTCGCGCTCGCCGTCCTCATCTTCCTGTTCCGCGGCGCGCTCGGTCCGATCCATCCGCCGCCCACGATTCACTCCACGCTGACGCCGGCAACAGGTGCGGGGAAGTAATCATATCCCGGCATCGCGACGACGCCTTTCGAGTTCACTCCACGGCTTTAATGACCTCAGTCACGACGCACCTATAAAAATTTCCTGAATTCCTCCACCGTAAATCCGGCGTCCTTGACAATCCCTCCCATCGTAAAGGCGTTGATCGGATTATTTCTCGGAATGATGACGAATCGAGACCCATTAGAGAGAACAATATGTCCGCTTTGGCGAATGATCTTAAAACCCGCTTTCTCCAGGGCGCGTACGGCCTGAAGATGATTAATGCCCGGAAGTTTTGGCATGAATCACATGACCACTTCGATTTCCCGGACATCCGCGCCCTTAAGCGAATCCGTAACCGCGGCGAGATAATCCTGGATTGCTTCACGGATATTTTGCAGCGCTTCTTTCTCCGTGGCTCCCTGTGACCAGCAACCCGGCAAGGCGGGACAACCCACAGCATAGCCTTCCTCGGATTGGATAAGAACGACCGGATAACTCAGGCTCATGGGCCTAGCTTAAGAGTGAAAAGAGCCAAGGTCAAGGAGCGCCGACTACCACTTCAGCAAATAGGCGAATATCAGCGGCGCCACGATTGAGGCATCCGACTCGATGATGTACTTCGGCGTGTCCGCCCCGAGCTTTCCCCATGTGATCTTTTCGTTCGGCACCGCGCCCGAATAGGAACCGTAGCTCGTCGTCGAGTCGCTGATCTGGCAGAAGTAACCCCAAAGCGGCACCTCCTCGCGCTGCAAATCCTGGTGAAGCATCGGCACCACGCAAATCGGGAAATCGCCCGCGATGCCGCCGCCGATCTGGAAAAAGCCGATGGAACTTTCCGCGCTCGTCTTCGTGTACCACTCCGCCAGCTCCATCATGTACTCGATCCCCGTCCGCACCGTGTGGACCTTCTTCACGTCGCCCGAAATGCAATGCCCCGCGTACATGTTGCCGAGCGTCGCGTCCTCCCAGCCCGGCACGAACATCGGCAGGTTCTTCTCCATCGCCGCCAGCAGCCACGAATTTTTCGGATCGATCTGGTACTCCTTCTTCAGCACGCCCGAGGCGAGAATCTTGTACAGGAACTGGTGCGGGAACCACCGCTCGTTCGCCTTGTCCGCCCTCACCCACTCCTCGAGCACCGCCGTCTCGATCCGCCGCATCGCCTCCATTTCCGGAATGCACGTGTCGGTCACCCGGTTCATATGCCGCTCCAGCAGCGCCTGCTCGTCGGCCGGCGTCAGGTCGCGATAATGGGGCACCCGCTCGTAGTAATCGTGCGCGACAAGATTGAACACGTCCTCTTCCAGGTTCGCCCCCGTGCAGCAGATCGCGTGCACCTTGTCCTGCCGGATCATTTCCGCCAGCGAAAGCCCCAGTTCCGCCGTGCTCATCGCGCCGGCCAGCGTCATGAACATCTTTCCTCCTTTGGCCAGGTGCGCCTCGTAGGCCTTCGCCGCATCGACCAGCGCGGCGGAATTGAAATGACGATAATGATGCGTGATGAAGTCGCGGACGGGAGAACTCATGCCGCCGAGCTTAATTCACCCGCGCCCCGATGCAAAAGGATTTCGGCTTGGAGCATGTTGAAAAAGCAGGCATGGGTCGCGGTCAACCGCCGACTCCACAACGGTTTTGTTTTTGCCAACACGCCCTGTTGCCGCGATTGTTTTCGGAGTCCATGAAGCCGCACCGCCGCGAACATCTTGCCGGGAGCATGATCGTGTGGATCGCGCAAGTTTCAAAGGCGCGGGACTCGCTGGTTTTTCTGGAGCCGTGCCTGGATGGCCGGGACCGCGAGCGGGCGGCGCGATTCCGCTTTGCCGAAGATCGCGCACGCTTTGTCCTGGGCCGGGGCCTGTTGCGGAAATGTCTGGGCCGTTATTTGGAGCAAACGCCCGAGACGATTGAACTCGCCACCACCGATCGCGGTCGCCCCGTTCTTCCGCATGACGAGACGGTCCAATTCAGCATTTCACACACGCACGATCTGGTTGCCGTCGCCCTGACGGCGGACGCGCGGATTGGAATCGATTTGGAGCACATGAAACTTCCCCCGGATCTTCCCGATCTGGCAAAACGGATTTTGTCCGAGGAAGATTTCCAAGCTTTCCAGGCCCTTCCCGGCAGCGAAACGCCGGCCGCGTTCTATCGGGCCTGGACGCGAAAGGAAGCCTACCTGAAGGCCCGCGGAGAAGGGATCGCGGAAGGGCTCCGGCAGATTTCAGTGTCGCTGGGCCCGGAGAAAACCGGCGTCATCAGGGATGCGCGGGATAAGACCGCCGAGCAGACGTGGCGACTGCTTGCGTTGCCGGTTCCAGCCGATTACGTGGGGAGCCTGGCCTGCGACGACGCGGGCAAGCGCCTCGAATGCGCCTTCATTCACCTCGATAAAAGTGAAGTAGTCGGGGATTCCTGTTCACACTGAGATTAATTGTGCGGCCATCCGCGTCCCGTTAGGGACGCCAGAGAGTAGCCCGGCAATTCATTGCCGGGTAACGCAATGCCAAACGCCGCGTCCCATCGGGACGCTTGATGGGCGGAACCCAGCATGGATGGTCCGAGGAGGTTTTCAACCGTCCCGCTGGGACGGCGCCATTCTTTGCGTAATCCCCGGCAATGAATTGCCGGGCTACTTTCAAATGTCCCTCCGGGACAGGCCCATCCTGAGTGTGAACAGGCGATAGAGACCATATTTCATTTTTATGCGTCGGGAATCAGGTGACGACCGATCTTGTGGCCTTTCCAACCGTAAAAGGCGACGTAAGCGTAGGCGATCAAAGGGACGATGTAGGAAATTTGCAGGCCGCCCAAATCGGCAATGTGCCCTTGCAGTAGCGGCAGCAACGCCCCGCCCAGGATGGCCATGACCAGCAGGGACGAGACCTGGCTTTTGTAAACGCCCATGCCGTCGAGCGCGAGGGAGAAGATGTTCGGCCAGCCAATCGAGGTGAAAAGACCGACGCCGATGACGCACCACATCGCGAGCTTGCCGCCAAAGATAATCGCAGTGGCAAGGAGCACAACGATGGTCAACCCGAAAACCAGCAGCGTGCGTCCGGCAAGTCCCTTGCTGAATTGAAACAGCGCCCAGCAAAGCACCAGCATCGGGATGTAATCCTCGACAGCTCCGCAACCGACAGAAAAGCAATGCCTGATAAGTTCAAAAAAGTTTTGAGAGACTGATGCGTAGAATTCTTTATCTCCCATTGTCGCTTTCGTTGTAACCCATCCGGATACCAAACAAACTATCGCAAGCCCAACAAGAGGAATTACTACAAAGAGGAATTGTTTGTTGATTCTTTTCATTTCGCTTAACTCGACCGCGCCCATGAAACGGCCGATGAGCATCCCGCCCCAGAAGATGGAAACATATCCGCTCGCCTCAACCGCCTTCATGGAGGCGACGCTCGGCTGGCCGAGAAAATTGACGATGGAACTGCCGATGGAAACCTCGCCGCCGACGTACATGAAAATGGCCAGGACGCCCAGGATGACGTGCGGATATTGCAGCGCACCCGCGCCCGCCTCGATTTTCCCCTCGCCGACATGCGGCAGATGGATGAGAAAAAAAACGACTGCCAGGAGCAGGAAGACTCCTGAAAATATGAGATAGGGTATTTTGACCGAGTCCACCCCGTTCACGCCGGTTTTGGCGAAGTATTCAAAGATCAAATAGCCGCTGACCAGCGGGCCGATGGTCGTTCCAACCGAGTTGAAGGCCTGCGCCAGATTGAGGCGGCTCGAGGCGGTCCGTTCCGGCCCGAGAATCGTCACGTAGGGATTGGCGGCGATTTGCAGCATGGCAAACCCAAGTCCGACAATGAAGAGGGCGACGAGAAATAGCGGGTAGGAAATAATGGTCGCCGCGGGCCAGAAGAGCGCGCTGCCCATAGTCGCGAGCAACAGCCCGATGACGACGCCGTTTTTATAACCGATTCGCGCTATGGGATCGCCTGTGGTCGCCGAAATAATGAAATAGATGAGTGAACCGATGAAGTAAGCACCGAAGAAGGCGAACTGCACGAGCATCGCCTGGAAAAAATCGAGCGTGAAGGCCTCCTTGAACCGGGGAATCAGAATGTCGTTCATCGAGGTTATGAACCCCCACATGAAAAACAAAACCGTCATAATCGCGAAGGGGCCGCGATAGGTCTGGCCGTTGCTTGACGGCGAAGTGGAGGTCGATGTCGTTATCGGGTTCATGGCTGCCATGGTTGTATTTGGTTTTGTTTGTGATTCGCCGCGACGATGCGCGTTGTCGGCGTCTGAAGGATTCCTTCGGGTGGTTTCCGCTCTCGGGATGCTATCTCGACATGGGTTCTAATTAAGCAAACCGGGATGTTCGAGGTAAACTTTAAGGATGAGTTCTCCAAAAAGCGAATTGGCCCAGGCAAACCAGGAGCGGGTGAATTTGCTCGGATCGTCGCAGTTGAAAGATTCGTGCATGAACCCGGTGCCAGCGTGGGTTGCTTGAAGCATTTTGAGACAGGAGGAGATTTCCGAATCATCCGTACTGGTCAATGCCTGCATGGTCAAGCCAATAGGCCAGATGAAACCCGAAGCGGTATGCGAACTGCCGGGTCCAAACGCGAATTTTCCCTTGAAATAGAAGGGATTGTTGCGAGACAAGACGAACTCGCGGGTCGCCTGGTAAACCGGATCGGTGGATTGCACCGCCTGGAGATAGGGCAGCGAGAGCAGACTGGGAACATTGCTGTCGTCGGAGAAGGCAGTATTTCCAAGGCCGTCGAGTTGAACGGCGAAAATCGTGCCCGATGGAGCATGGTCGAGAACGGCGTATTGTTTCAAAGCGTCTTCGACCTCCTGGGCGAGGGAGCGGCATTGGGCGGCGCCCGCCGTGTCGTGGTAAATTTTCTCCAATATCTCGGCGGCCTGCCGCAGGCTGACGACGGCAAAGAAATTGGAAGGCACCAGGAACGGGTATTTTGTTGGATCGTCACTTGGGCCGAACATCGAAAAAATGAGGCCGACCGGCTTGACTGGGTTTCCGTAAGGATCGACGGGGCTGCCGTCGCGCTGCCAATGGTAGGGCCCGCGGCCGTTTTTTCGTTGCTGTTGCCGGAATGTTTGGACGATCAGCAGGACGGCCTGCCTCCACGCCGGATCAAACGGCGCGGTATCGTGGGAAGTCCGCCAGTAGGCATAAGCGAGCCGGAGAGGATAGCAGAGAGAATCGACCTCCCATTTGCGCTCGTGGACGCCGGGTTTCATCTCGGTCCGATCGCTCGCCCATTGGCTTATCTTGTTTTCATCCTTGTAAAAGGCATTCGCATAAGGGTCCTTGAGAATGCAGCGGACCTGGCGGTTGATCACGCCGGCGATCAATTGCTGCAACGCGTGGTCATCCTTCATCAAGGGAAGATAGGGCCACACCTGGGCGGAACTGTCCCGCAGCCACATGGCGTCGATGTCGCCGGTGATCACATAGGTGTCGGGACGGCCGTCGATCTCTCCAAAATCGACCGTGGTATCGAGGGTGTTCGGGAAACAATTTCCAAACATCCAGGCAAGCTCCTTATTGCCGATCGAGGATTGGATTTGCCGGATCGCGCGCTCGACGGCGGCACTTTTAAATTTTCGTTGCGCCTCGGGAATGCGCACGACCGGAAAAGCCGGGGTCGTATCGGCGGCAAAAGTCGCCGCAGGCGCGCAAATCAGGCCGGCGGTGACGAGCGATGTGTTCTGGATGAATTCGCGGCGGTTCATATTTGACTGGGTGGAGAACTCGTTTGAAGTTTATGGCTGTGAGGAAGACGGCGAAGTCGAAGAAAAGTCCGGGGAATCATAACATTTGGCGGCTCCCCTTCGAAATTCAAGTTAAATAGAGGCGTTTTTTCAGACGCCCGAGGCGACAAGAGGCGCGCAAGCTGCCGCCACCGAGAAAGATCGCTCCATCAGCGCAGCACGCGCTGATAGCCCATTTGGTACACTAGCCCCGTTCGAAAGGAGCGGAGCCGGAGGGATTCGAACCCTCGGTACGGTTTTAAGGCCGTACAACGGTTTAGCAAACCATCGCCTTCAGCCACTCGGCCACAGCTCCTGGAATAACGGGGTGATCGCCGGGTATCAGCGAGTGGCGAACCCTAAGCGGGTTTGCCGTGGAAGTCGAATGCAAAAAGGCGCCGCCGCGTTTTGGCGGGCGGCATTTGTCTCGCCTGTCGACGAAGTTAAAGTAGGTTTATGCCGATGGTGCGCAATCATGGCTAAAATACGAAAAGCGGACATGACCCCGGGCGGCGCAAAGGCGGTGTTGGCCTCACGTTCGAGTCTCCCCCGCCGCCAACAAACCTCTCCTCGACGATGATCTTTTTACTTGGGGCATCGGGCTATGTGGGCGGCGCTTTCGAGCGGGAGCTGACGCGGCGGGGATTGGCTTACCGGGCCATTTCCCGGAGCGCGCTTGATTATGCCCGGTTCCGCGTGCTGGCGGACGCGTTGAAATCGCACCGCCCGGGGCTGGTGATCCATTGCGGGGGCTTCACGGGAAAACCGAATGTCGATGCCTGCGAAACCCAGCGGACCGAGACGATCCTGGGCAACATCGTCCTGGCGCAAACGGTCGCCCAGGCCTGCGATGCCGCGGGGGTGCGCCTCGCGGCGATCTCGTCGGGCTGCATCTATAATGGCGCGCGCGTGCAAAACGGGGATGGTTCGTGGACGATTCGGGAAGACCTGAACGCCCCGGATCTCGCCGACTTGCTGGCTTCGCGTTCGGCGAAAATCCGCGGGTTCGAGGAAAGCGACGTCCCCAATTTTACCTTCGAGAACGGAAGCAGCTTCTACAGCGGAACGAAGGCCGTCGCGGAAAAAACGCTGCTCGATTTTCCTTCGGCCTATCTATGGAGGCTGCGGATGCCCTTCGAGGAGCGGGACCATCCGCGGAACTATCTTTCCAAGTTGCAGACCTACCCGAAGCTTTACCAGAACTGGAATTCCCTGAGCCATCTCGGCGATTTTGTCTCGGCCTGCCTGCAAATTTGGGAATCGGGATTGCCCGGCGGCGCCTACAACGTGGTCAATCCCGGTTATGCCGGCACGCGTGAAGTGGTCGGGTTGATCCGGAAACTGCGGCGTCCCGAATGGGAACCGCCCTTCTGGCGCGACGACGACGAATTCTATGAAAAAGCAGCGCGCGCCCATCGATCCAACTGCCTGTTGGAAACGGCGAAACTTGCCCGGGCCGGCATCAAGATCCGCGATGTTGAAACCGCCCTCGCCGATTGCATTCGTGATTGGACAAAAACGACCCAGGCCTGATGCGAAAAGTAATTCGTGAAATAATCCGACGGTGTGTTCGCCGGCTGGCCAGAACGCCGGGATTCTCCGTCCTGTTCAGGTCGATCTCAAAAACGCGCTTAAAACGAAATGGCGGGAACGATAAAGCGGCAATATGCGTCATTGTCCTGGGTGAAGAGCGCTACATCGATGAATGGATCCAATACCATCTCTTCCTCGGATTTTCCCACATTGTCATCTATGACAATTCCGACAGGAATGAGATGGCGCATCTTGGCAATAAGTATGAGTCGTTTGTCACGGTCATCCCTTTCCCGGGACGTTTCAAGCAATACGACGCCTATAATGATTTCACCTGCAGGTATAAATGCATCTATAGATGGGGCGCGTTCATCGATTGCGATGAGTTTATCGTCCTGCGGTCTCATGATAACATCAACAGTTTTTTGAACGAATATTGCGAAGAGGGGGCCGTTGCGCTGAACTGGCTGCTGTTTGGCAACAATGGGCGTCTGGTTTACGAAAATCTGCCCGTCCTGGAGAGGTTTACCCGTCGATGCCGGGGCGTGGACAGGCACGTCAAGTCGATCGTTAATTTGATCGATGTCGATTTTATTAACAACTCGCATTTTCCCCTGCTCAATCATGGCCGGGTCAAAACGACGCAGCGACAGGCGATCGATGGCCCCTATAATCCCGACGGCGATTTCAGCATCGCCGCCATCCATCATTATTATTGCAAATCAGAGGAGGAGTTTGATGCGAAGTGCCGGAAAGGCCGCGTCGATATCGCCCAGGAAAGGCTGAAGTCCGACTATGAAGGCCAAGGCTCAAACGACGTTATCGATTCCAGCGCGTGGGATTTCTATCGGTCTCACCTGCCATTTGAAGCCTGGTTGGAGCAAGAAAAACGGAGCGGCTGAAAATCCGCATCTGGGATGTTTCCCGCAATCGACTGTCGCGCGTTGATCGTTTTTTCGCCGCGCGGCGAGCAAACCGGGATGCCGAATTGAAAATATAGGATCAGGCATCCTCATTTCTGAGGCACAGAGTGATCGCTTCCGGAACTTGGAGCGCCGAACTCACTCGAATCGTCTTGCGTCGCCGGTTTAAAATCCCGGCGATGATCCGCTGTCCACGCAGACCTTGCGCGTGCGCGATGGGAGCGATCATCCTTTCTATCGCGTGACTGAGTTCTCCATCGACCCGGCCCTTTTCGACGGGGAAATCCTCGAATTGAAGATTGAGATCAAGCAACGGGCGGACAACGGAAGCCTTCGCCCAGAACATCGATCCCGATGGATACTCCGGACAATTATCCTTCGAAATCTTAATTTTCAATTTGTTGGCCAGGGCCACGCTGATGTCGTAGTTTGCCGCCCAACGCAGCTGGGGAAGATTGGGTTCGTATGGATCGGGGAAAACCAGGCCTATTCTCGGGTCCTTCAAAATAGTGAAAATGGAGGCGATAATTTCCGGAGAGCCGAGAAGAGAATGAAGAAGGTATTTTCGCCAGCGATTCCCGGTGCCATCTCCCATATGGGGGGATTTCTTCCCGTGAAGATGGACGAAATAATCGCACTCGGCATAGACATCCCTGAACGTGATATATTTGGGCGCGATGTCCCGCCCCCTATTAACCGCGCACCGGACTTCAAACGAGGAAATTTTCCTCGCTTTTAGTTTTTCGGTGACGATATTTTTCTTTTCATCGGTATCCGTGCTGACAAACAAGCGATACGGATAGGGAATGTGGCATATATAATCGAAAAGCTCATCCGCCAAATCGAGATAAAAGCAATGGGCGATGACGGCGATTCTTCCCGGCGATTCTTCCGATTTTTCGTTGTGGAACGGCACTTCGATAAGCACCTTTTTCCCCGACAACGCATGGACTCTCTTCAACAGATAATACCATACCATCATCGAAACGCTCATTTCGTTGTTGGCCGGATCCCTGTACTTTCTCTCCAGCGTGCGCCAAATTCGAATAAGCTCGTGGTACATGTCCAATTCAGGCCGGCTGGCGTCCCTCCGGCACAATTCAACTCGTCACAAGCTTGATCCGCGCATCGCGGTAATCACCGTCCTCGGCCGAATCATCCCAGGCAAAGACAATCGGCCCGACCCGCTGCCCCCGGGACGCGACCCACGGAAGAGTTGCGTTCGGGCAACTCCGCTTGTGCCAGGCAACGAGGGTAAGCTCGTAGGCGGCATCCCGCTTGGGGATCGTCAGCACGCTTGGACGCAAAATATAGCTGCCGAGTTGATCTTTGTAGCGCTCCCCGTTGATGTAAAGAACGACCGCCTGCTCCCAGGCCGAGTCGAAGCTCGCGTAGAGATGAACGTATTGCTCCTCCGGAATGACCAGGGAAAGAGCCGAGTAGTCGGAAAGCATCGAGGGATTTCCTTCCGGATCAAAATGGGTGTGCATACCGCTGCTAGTTTTTATCACGGAATGAACGCTGGCGAGTCGAAAAATGCGGATGGGCCGTTTTTGCGCGCTCCCTTGCTCCAAATCCTGCGCATGACGCTGTGGTAAAACGCCCCTGCGCCACAGGAATTGACTTCGGGACTCGAGTTTGGAGCTTTCCAGATTTCCTTGCCCCCGGCGAAAATCCCCGCGTAGTATGATCGATTCCGCCGGTTGCCTGCCTCCATGCGCAAGCCATCGGCATTTGACTTGGACAGGTGGCTGAGTGGTTTAAGGCACTCGACTCGAAATCGAGCGTACCTTCATCGGTACCGTGGGTTCGACTCCCACCCTGTCCGCTTTTTTTGAACCGTTGTGATTCAATAAGTTGCGGCAAAAGGTGGGGTCTTTTGGTGCCAAGTGACACCAAAATTGACACCAATCGGGTTGGCTTGGGCCAGTAGGCTCCGTTGGAAACGTTGGCCCGCTTTTGCAATGCCGCTATGGACTAGTCCTTAAACTGGAACTATCTTCTTCCCATGAGAATTGTCCTTCTGGTGATGTTGGCAGCGCTGACTCTTGCGGGATGCGAAGCGTCGGGCCCGGCGGTCGACGTTGTCCCGAAGATTGTGGGTGGCATCGCGGTCGGGGTGCCGGTGACCGTTACGCTAAGCGGACCCGTGGGAAATCCGGGCGACTTCAGCCTTCCTTATGTCGATGGGCTTACGGTCACCGGGTCCGGGGCCGATCCGAACACAAAACCGCCCTCTTACAACTTTTTCGTGACGCCAGCCCATGCAGGGGACTTCACGATCCCGGCCTTCTACATTCATTCGAAAGACGGCCAGACGTTTCATGTGCAGGCGTTGAAGCTGCATGTCACCAGCGGCGGATGACCGAAAGAAGACTGGCGGAAGCGGGAAAAAGGCGACGGGAAAAATTAACGCGGGCGACAACCTGAACCCGGCAAGAATCCATGGATCATGGCTCGGGTATGTTTTCAGGCTTTAAACTGCGAATCAATTTCCGATGCGGCGCGGCGAAGGCAAGCGCGCGCATTTCGTCGGCGGTAAGATAACGTCCGGTCGCGGGCGCGCGTGAGTTCCATTTCGCGGAGACCGCCTCCATCGTCACCGAATATTTGGTGATCCCGTACTTGATCCGCGCGATCCCC
Source organism: Methylacidiphilales bacterium (assembly GCA_035948935.1). Taxonomy (GTDB): domain Bacteria; phylum Verrucomicrobiota; class Verrucomicrobiia; order Methylacidiphilales; family UBA1321; genus JABDGH01. The sequence continues at coordinate 366,553 of DASZIP010000022.1, forward strand.
TCCCCACGCTCCATCCGCGCCGGATCGAAATCGGGGAAGCGCCAGAGGCCGTGCCACGGCTTTCCTTCGGACGCCTGCTCGCAATAGAAGCGTTTTCCTTTTTTGAGAACCGCGACGATTTCGGCGCGCTTCACCTGGGCCGCGCGCGACTTCACCGGAAATTCCTCCGCGCGGTTGCGGCCCGCGCATCCCGCTTGCAACGGGCACATCGGGCACATCGGCCTGCGCGGCAGGCAGACCGTCGCACCCAATTCCATCACGGCCTGGTTATGCGCCGAGGGATCGCGCCTGTCCAAAAAGGCGTCCGCGATCTCCTGCAGCTTGGCGCGCGTTTGCGGGCGGGAAATGTCGTCGCGCAGGGCCAGCAAACGGGTCACGACACGCATCACATTTCCGTCAAGCACCGCCAGCGGCAGCCCGAAGGCGATGCTCCCCACGGCCGCCGCGGTGTAGGGGCCGATGCCCGGCAGCGCGCGCAGGCCCTTCTCGTTCCGGGGCAATTCTCCGCCATCCCGCGCGATGACCTTCGCCAGGGCGTGCAGGTTGCGCGCGCGGCGGTAATAGCCGAGCCCCTCCCACGCCTTGATCACGTCGCGCTCCCCGGCACGGGCCAGCGCATGCCAGGTCGGAAACAACTTCAGCCACCGCTCGTAATAGGGAACGACCGTGACGACCTGCGTCTGCTGAAGCATAATCTCGGAGACCGTGATCGCGTAGGGATCGGTCGTGCGACGCCAGGGAAGATCGCGCTTGGCCGAGTCGTACCACTTGGCGAGTTTTCGGCGCAAACCACCCCACTGCTTTGCCGTTGGCGAAGACTTCATCGCGTGAGAGGATAGGACAAATCAGACGTCATGGGACAGACGGGAAAAGATTTTCCTGAAATTTTCGCTTTCATGTTTTCCTGTTAAAAAAAAATCCCCTGCCTTCCCAATTTGGTTAATTTGGAAAATTTGGTAATTTGGTCCTGCCTCCCTGCCTTCCCAAAAAAATTCCCCTGCCTTCTTCCTGTTTTTATGCCTTCATGTCTTCCCGTCAAAAAAATCAGCAAAGAGCGCGACGGTCATGGACCGCCGCTACATTAACATGTCCGAACCCTCCAGCTTCACTTTCAAAATCGACGCCGCGCAGGCGGGGAAGCTCCGCGCCATTCTCGAAGAAAAAGGATTCACCTTTCGCGAGGTACCCTACACGCTCTACGGCGCGCAGAAACAAAAACTCACCGTGAACGCCTACGCCTCGGGCAAGCTCCTCGTGCAGGGCAAGGGCGCGATGGAATTCGTCGAGTTCACAATCGAGCCGGAAATCATCGGCCAGGCGAAGCTCGGCTACGACGAGGTCCACAATCCCGAAATGTTCCAGCCCCACATCGGCATCGACGAAAGCGGCAAGGGCGATTTCTTCGGCCCGCTCGTCATCGCGGGCGTCTTCGTCGATGGCGATCTTCCCGGAAAACTGCTCGACCTGGGCGTGAAGGACAGCAAGCAGATCACCAGCGACCGGAAGGCGCTCGACCTCGCCGACGAAATAAAAGACCTCGTCACGCTCGACCGCTGCAACGTCGTCGTCATCTCGCCGGAGAAATACAACGAGTTATATGTGAAGTTCAAAAACCTCAACCGGCTCCTCGCCTGGGGCCACGCGACGGTGATCGAAAACCTGCTCACGCGCTGGCCGAAGTGTCCGAGGGCGCTCTCCGACAAATTCGCGCACGAGACCCTGATCCAGCGCGCGTTGAAAGAGCGCGGAAAGCAGATCATCCTGCAACAGCGCACCAAGGCCGAAAGCGACATCGCCGTCGCCGCCGCGTCGATCCTCGCCCGCGCGGGCTTCCTCCAACGCCTGAAATTCCTCGGCGAGCGCGTCGGCGTGACGCTGCCCAAGGGCGCCTCGGCGCAGGTGAAAGCCGCCGCAAAGGAAATCGTGCAGAAGTCAGGCCCGGACACCCTCAAGTCGGTCTGCAAATTCCACTTTAAGACCTACGCCGAAGTCATCAACGGCGAGTCGCTCTCCTGATACATGGCTTCCCTCGTTCCCAAGTTGCACTTCGGAACGAGGCAAAGAAAAAGCAGCCGAGCCCGCAGCAGCTACCTCTGAGACTCATGTCCTTCATGTTCCTCCTGTCTAAATTCCCCCGCCTTCCCAATTTGGTTAATTTGGAAAATTTGGTAATTTGGTCCTGCCTCCCTGCCTTCCCAATCCTGTCAATCTTGTCAAAACTCCCCTCCCCATTCCGTTAATCCCGTCAAAAATTCGGCGACAATTTCTTGAGCTTCGCCCTTAACCCGCGATATTGGAGCACCATGAGTTCCGCTATCCTCGCCCTCGAAGACGGCAGCATCTGGCGCGGCCAGTCGTTCGGCGCGCCCCTCACCGCCAACGGCGAAGTCTGCTTCAACACGTCGATGACCGGTTACCAGGAAATCCTGACCGACCCCTCCTATCGCGGCCAGATCGTGACAATGACCTACCCGCTCATCGGCAACACCGGCATCAACGCCCTCGACGTCGAATCGGGCGCCCCCCACGTCGCGGGCCTTGTCGTGCGCGAGCTTTCACCCGTCGTCAGCAGTTGGCGCAGCGAGGAAACGCTCGCCTCCTACCTCGAACGCCACAAAATTCCCGGCATCACCGGCGTCGACACCCGCTCGCTGACCCTGCGGCTGCGCACGCAGGGCTCGCTGCGCGGCGTGCTCACTTCCGAAAAAATTTCCGACGCGGCCGCGGTCGATCTCGCCAAAAAATGGTCCTACCTCGATCGCGACTTCGTCAAGGAAGTCACCTGCAAAGCAGCCTACGATTGGGACCCCAAGGGCAAACTCAGCCGCAAGTGGACGCTGATCCAGGGCAAGCGCGCGCCCGGCTCGCCGCCCCTCACCGGCGAGGATTACCTCGAACGCCTCCCGCCGGTCAAATACCGGATCGTCGCGTTCGATTACGGGCTCAAGACCAACATCCTGCGCCGGTTGCGCCAGCACGGCTTCGAGGTGCGCGTCCTCCCCGCCACCGCCACGGCGGAGGAGGCCCTTTCGCGCGATCCCGACGGCATCTTTCTCTCCAACGGCCCCGGCGATCCTTCCGTGCTGACCTACGCCCACAAGACCGTGCGCTCGCTCATCGGCAAAAAGCCGATCTTCGGGATTTGCCTCGGACACCAGATCCTCGGCTACGCGCTCGGGGGAAAAACCTTCAAGCTCAAGTTCGGGCATCGCGGCGGCAATCAGCCGGTCAAGGATTTGACGACGGGCCGGATCAGCATCACCTCCCAAAACCATGGCTTCGCGGTCGATCCCGGATCGCTGCCGGAGGCGGAAGCCGAAACGACCCAGATCAACCTCAACGACCGGACCAGCGAGGGCCTGCGCCACCGGTCCGAGCCGGTTTTCTCGGTCCAATACCATCCCGAGGCCTCTCCCGGCCCGCACGACGCGAACTACTTTTTCCGCGAATTTGGTAAAATGATTGAAAAGGACTCCAAAAGCCCGTAGCCTTTCCAATCATGCCCCGTTTAGTCGCACAGTCGCCCGAGTTTTCCAGAAAAACGTTCGATCTCGCCGGCCCCGAAATCACGGTGGGGCGCGTCGCCGACAACAAGATCCAGATCGAGCATGCCAGCGTTTCGGGGCATCACGCGCTGCTCAAACTCGACGTCATGGACTACGTCATCAAGGACCTCGACTCGACCAACGGCACCCGGGTCAACGGGGAGCGGATCACGCAGCAAAAACTCCGGCGCAACGACATCGTGCGCCTCGGCAACATCGAATTGCTCTACGATTCCGAACACGCGCCCCCCGGACAACCGATGCCGAGCCCGTCCGCCCGCGTCAACCTCGCCGACTGCGCCTCCCACGGCCGCCCCGCCGGTTTCGTCAACGCCTCCCCCATCGTCAAAAGAAGCCGGGGCTCGTTGAGAAAAGAGTGGAAACTCGGCCTGGTCGTCCTCGCCATTTTGGCCGTGGCGGGCATCGCTTACTTTGTGTGGCAGGTGTTCATCTCCCCACCCTCGAGCGTTACGTATTAGGGCAAAATAAAATTTAGTGCACACACAACGGGTGGCCCCGACAACTTGTTGTCAGGGTGCCGAGACCGAAACTTCGGTCGAGGCACAGGGGTTGTCCAGGGCATGCCCGCTTCAGCCGCGACCTCCTACGCGCTACGCGCACCCGGACAACGCAGGCACGCCTGTCGTTGCCGGGCCACCGAGCCGTGTGCACGATAACCTAAAATGCTCGGGCCTGCGGATTACTGCTCCTGTTCCTCCGGCGGCAAATCGGGCCGCAGGATCGCCTTCGTCGAAATGAACCCGCCCGGCTCGAGGTACATTTCGACCGGCTTGTTTTGGCCGATGCTGAAGGGATGAAGCGCCCAGTACTGGCGCCCGTCGGAACGGGTGGCGCGGGTGAAAATCCAATAGCGATGCTCCTTCTCGCCTTCGACGAAGGGATCGTCATCCACCCAGGTAAACCGGCCGTTCGTCTTCACGGAAATATGCTTGGTGATGGATGATTCGGGCAGCGCATCGATCCGTTTGTAGTACTTGTCGTCGAGACCGCCTTCGGTCGTCTGGGTCTCCTCCAGCTCCGCCTGGGCCTGCTGGAGTTCGGCTTTCAGCGGCGCCTCTTCGGCCGTGGTCGCGTCGATGCGTTGCTGTAAATCGTCGATCCTCGTGTTGAGATCGGCCACCCGGGGTCCGGTCGAAGTCTTGAGAAGCGCGGCCTTTTCGCGCAGTTGCTCCTTGCGATCATCGAGCGTTTTCACAAAGTCCCGCCATTGCTTCATCTGGTCGCCCAGCCACTGGTGTTCCTTCACCGTGTCGACGCCGGCGGCAACGTCATAAAGCGCCAGCCGGTAGGCGTTCGCCCAGACTTCCGGCGATTGGTACGTTTCATCCGGCTGGTATTTGAGGTTGAGCGATTTGGCCCGGTCCGCAATCGCCTGCTTCAACTGGTCGAAATGCGCCTCGTATTCCGCGTCGATCTCGGCCCCGTCCACGTCCCAGATTTGCTGCGTCGCATCGCGCGCCTGTTTGCTGACGGCGGCAATCTCGTCCTTGGCAGACTCGATTTGTCCCCCGATGAGCCGGATCCGTTCCTCGCGCGCGGCCACATCGGCCTGGACGCGCTGGACGTGGTCCCGCTGCTCCTCAATTTCCTGCAGCAGCGGCGCGCGCTCCTTCGCCAGATCGTCCGCCTCTCCCCCGGCAAGCGACCGGAAATCGGTCACGATCCACACCTCGTTGTTGAGCGTCATGCCCGGCGGCGGAATGATCTGGCCTTCCACCCGGGTGTCCCGCCCAAAATGGAGGCTTACAAACAAAAGGCCGATGATGGTGACGGGAAAAATCACCGCCCAGAAAACAACCGTCTCCACGAAGCGCCTTCTCTTGGCGCGTTCGGCGCGCGTCGGCGGCAGGGGCGCTTTCTCCTTCGGGGAAGCCGGAACGTCCGCCGCCGGTTGGGCCGCCAGGACGGGTGGCGCAGGTTTTTCCTTTTCCCAGGACGCCGGCGTTTTCGTCCCGGGCGGTTGGGCCGTCAAGGCGGGTACCAGCGGCTTCGGCTTGTCCGGTTTTTCCGCGCTCTCCGTCGTCCCGGGCGTCCCAACCGGCGGCGGGGAGGTTTCCGCCGCGGCCGCCTCCGAAACGACGAGCGACCTCTTGGACAGAACCGGCGGCTTCAACGCCGGTTTGGTTTCGGCGGCTTTGGGCGTCTCGACCTTCGACGAAGGGGAAGAAAGAACGAGAGGAGTCGTCATCTTCATCCAGTTGCCGGTCGCCTTGCCAGTCGGTAATGACGGAGGCAACAAAGGCTTCGGCGACGGTTCGGGCTGGATCAACGCGGGAACTTTTTGAACCCCCCGTGATTCGGATGAATCCGGCGGCGCATCGCCTTTGCGGACATCGTCCGGGCGATGCGGCTGCGGCAGTTTTTCCGCGGGCGGCTCGGGCGCTTTTTCCAGCAGGGGCGGGGCGACGTGGCGCGCGGCGCTCTCCCCCGGTTTCGCAACAGGCGGCGGCAGGTTTGCCGGAGCCTCGACCCGCGTCGGCGGACGCAGAGGCGGCGCAATGAGAGGGGCCTCTTTGTCTTTCGTTTCGGGCCGGTTCAATTCCCCAGCTTCGAGGCTCTTCCAGCCTTCCGGCTTCGACCCGGGTTCGGGTTGACCCGCCTTCGGAAAAAGAGACTCGCCCGAAGCATCGGCCGGGGACGAAAGCTCATTCAACTTGATCGGCGGAATATGCTGCGCTCCCGATTTTTTCGGGTCCGGCAACTTGCCGGACAGGGGCGGGGGGGGAGCCTTGTCGCCGGACGCGCCGGAGAGCGAACTCCAGGGAGGCACGCTCGTCTTCGGCGGCAGCTTGACGTCGGTCGTCGCGCCCAATCGGGACTGGGGCGGCGGGCTTTCCGGCAAAACCTGCTTCGGGGGAAGAGACGACGCAGTCGGTTTCAGAGATGACTCCGGAGAAGGGGCAACCGACGGCAGCGGCTGGGTCACCGGCGGCGGCGGCTTCGCCACCGACGAAAGCATCACGACGATCTTCCCGGCGCCCCCTTTCCTGATCGGCAGATGGGTGGTCGGAGACGGCAGTTTTCCCGTCCTGCCGCTGGAAGGCAAAGGAGGCTGGGGACCGCTCTTTGGCGGCGGGGGATTATCCGGCATAGTCCTTGGTTCCTGCGTAGATTCCGAGGATCGAGACGGGAACGCCCGCCGACTTCGACGCGGCCAGCAACCGGCTCATCGCGCCGACTCCGTCGACGGGCCGGGCCGGGGTCAACCGGGCCAGGGTCACGCGGCGGGTCGACTGTTCGGCGTGGATGGAAAAATCGGGCATGGAGTGAAGCAGACTTTTTATCCCATTCACCGCGGATTTGCACTCGATTAAAATCACGATTCGATCCGCTTCCACCGAAGCCCCGTTCCCGCGGGGCGTCACGATGAAGATTCTCCCTGCCGGCGGCGTCTTCGCGTCGAAGGCCGGAAGGAAATCGCCCGCCACCGTCAGGCGGCGCAGGAAGTCGCTCCGCCGGCGTTGCGTCCCGAGCGCGCGCAACAAATCGTCCCCGGTCAGCAAAGCCAGCGAAAGCGCTCCCGTGCCGAGGCTCCTCGCCAGTTCCGCCCACGTCCTCTGGATCGAAAACTGGTCGCATGCGCCAAAACAGGCGCGGCTTGCCGGGAGCACGACCGAAGCGCTCGCCCGCAACAGGCCAATGGGCGCCTGGCCCTGCGCGGCGCGGGAACTCGATAAAATCTCGCGGTAAAGCGCGGCGACGGCCCGGGCCGACGGCTCTCCCTTGCTCAGGCGGACGAGCCGCGCGACAAGCTCCCGCTCCCGTTCGGGAACGTAAATGACCGCCCCGTGGCGGCGTTTCATCTTTCCGATCTGGCCGGAAAGTTTAGTCCGTTGCTGGAGAAGCTGGAGCATCCTGAGGTCGATCCGGTCCACCTGCTCGCGCAGGCGGCGCATCTGCCGGGACAAGGCCGACGTCAAGTTGTTGTTGTTCGGGGGCATGGGAAATTTCGGGAGGCTGCAGCCGGCGCAGTTCGTCGGCATTCGGAAGTTCGTCGAGATTTTTCAATCCGAAAAGTTCCAGGAACAGCGGAGTGGTCTCGTAAAGGAGCGGACGGCCCGGTTGCTCGGAACGGCCCGCAATGCCAATCACCTTGCGTTCGAGCAGCGTCGCGAGCACCCCGTCCACCGCCACCCCGCGCACCGATTCGATCTCCGCGCGCCCGATCGGCTGGCGATACGCGATGACCGCGAGCGTTTCGAGCGCGGGCTGGCTGAGCCGCGGCGCCCTCGGCTGGTCGAAAAGCTTGTTCGTCCAGACGGCGAACTCGGGCCGGGTCTTGAGGACATAACCGCCCGCGATCCCCTGCGCCATCAGGCTCGAACCGTCGGCGGCCAGCCGGGCGTTCAACTTTTCGACCGCAGCCTCGATCTCCGCGAGCGAGGTTTTTTCGCAGGCCGCGGTTTCAGGCGAGGGGGAAAACTTCGCCGCCTGGTGCAACGCATGCGCGATGGCTTTCGGAGTCAGGGGCCGGTCCGTCGCAAAAAGCAACGATTCGACGATGCGGGGCAAGTCCATCCCACCATCTTTTGGAAAACCGCGCCAAAAGGCAAGAGGTGAAAAAATTTTGGAGGGTCGGACGACGGGTGTGCCGGCCGGCCTGACCCTGACCGACCCCGATTATTTTGCTCTCCGATGTGCTTGTCCTCTTTTTCTCCTGGCGCACCACCGGCTCCCTAGCTCATCGAGACTTCGTGGCTTTTATCCCTGAGAGTCTCTATCGCCGATCCTCTTTTTGAGTTCCGTGAGGAAATACTCCAGTTCCTTTCGTATCACGGGCCACTTGAGGCAGGTCTGACATGTGGCGTCGATGATTTCGACGGGTTTCAATTCGATTCCGTAAGCATGGCGAAAGAGGTGCCGGAAACTGGACAGGTCTTCGAGAAATTCGTTGGTATCATCGGAGGTGAGTTTCAATTCCTCGTGGATGGTTTTGAGGACCAATTTATGGAAGTCTTTCCCCTGGGGTCGTTGTCCCGTGTTGAAAATGATGATGCGCTCAAAGATTTTCTCGGTACCCGTCTAGAGACCATGAAGTTCCGTGGATGCGGCTTCGACGAACTTGTAATAGAGATCGTCGGCACGATCCCATTCTTCCAACAGTTTCCGGCTTTTTTCGAGATCAACGCAAACGTGGGCGAGCCGGTAGAGATCGTTTTCGATGTCTTCGACGAGCTCCTGAGCCTGCTTTTTGTCAAACGAAGCCGGTATCACAAAGGTTTGCCGTGCGCCAGTACCCGTTTGCGGAAGTGGGGCTCGCAGAAGCAGTCGGGCCGGTAGTCAATTCCGTCTTCACCGAAGGTGTAAATGCACTGCCCCACAGCCTTCAGGGCGCGCTCGCGCGGGACGCCTTCAAAGTAGATGTCGATATCTGATTCCGGGGTGGATGTGCCTTTGGCCCGAGAGCCAAAGAGCAAGACCTTGGTCGCGCCATGCTTTTCCTTGAGGAAAGCGGCAATCTCTTTGGCGAGGTCAAAGGCTGTGGCTTCGGTAATCATTTTTGCAAGGTCAGGTTACTCTTTGGGAGGTCAGGTATCAAGTTTAGTCTCCCGATGGGAGATTGATCCAAAGCCAGGTTTTGGATAAAAACAGAGGGCCGGAAAGCCTTTCTGACTATTTTGCTCTCCGATGTGCTTGTCCTCCCTTTTGACTCACCCAGGGTGCGATGCTCCGCGCCGATAAACTGAAACTTCCCCGATGGCCGAACGTCTAAGATAAGTGGAAGGGGTGGAAGATGCTGAAAATTTTCCTCATGACGGATAAGCGGTTGGGTTTTCCGTGGAAATTTTTCCTCATGCTGACGGCCTGCGCGTTCGCGCTTTCGGTCGCCCCCTTGCGCGCGCAGGACGTCAACGCCGTCGCGCCCCCTCCCTCCGACAACGGCGCAACGGGTCCGGTCCCGGACGTTTCCGGTGGCGCCCCTGACACGGGCATCACGTTCCAGACTTTTTACGATGCGCTCTCACCCCTCGGCGCCTGGATCCAAAGCGCCGATTACGGCTACGTCTGGCAACCGCAGGTCAACGATCCCAACTGGGCGCCTTACACCGACGGCTATTGGGTCAACACCGCCGACGGCTGGATCTGGGTCTCCAACGAACCGTGGGGCTGGGCGACCTACCATTACGGCCGCTGGGTCAATCTCGACGGAATCGGCTGGTGCTGGGTCCCCGGCTACACTTGGGCGCCGGCCTGGGTGAGCTGGCGTTACGGCGACGGCTACGCCGGATGGGCCCCGCTGCCGCCCGACAGTTTTGTCGGCATCGATTACTCCGATGACTCGGATAACAGCGCCGACTTTGACACCGGCTTCCACATCGGCGGCGACTGCGACGGCTTTTACGGCATCGGCCCGGCCTGGTACATTTTCCTGCCCGTGAATTACTTCGGTTACCGGAATTACCACGGCCATTACTGCAACCGGAACGACAACTACGCGATCATCAACCACACGACCAACGTCACCAACATCAACGTCACCGGCAATTCGACCCGCCCCGCCGGCGCGGCAAGGTTCCGCCGCGTCACCACCGGCGGCCCCGCGCTGGCCCAGGTCAACGCCGTCTCCCAAACGCCCGTTCCCACGGTGAGCCTCGTCCGCGCGAACCGGCCCGGCGGAGGCGGCCTGTTGACCGGCGATTCCCTCGAATTGTACGCGCCGAGGGTCGCTCCCGCCGCGAACGCGCAACCCACCCGCGTCGCCGGGTCCGTCATCAGGCAGGCGACCATCAATCACGGCACCGACATCACGCGGCCCCTCGCGGTGAACGCGAATCTCGCCCCCGCGCCCGCAACCGAGGCGCAGATCGAGCAGGCCCGGATCGCCCGGCACAACGCTCCCGCCGACGCGAAAGTCGTCACCGACGGCAACTCGATCCAGCCGATCCTCCACGCGCCCCTCACCTCCATGACGCCGAAGACGCCTTCGCCATCGAGCACCTTCAACACGGCTCCGACAACGATCTACAATACCGGGCGCGGGCCGTCGACCTCGGGCGTTCCCGGCGTTCCTCCGACCGCAAGGACCACCTACCCTCAAACCGGTGAAGAGGGAACCCCTCCCTCCCGCGTCTATACGCCGGGCGCGGTCTATCCGTCGACGCCGCCGACCTTCCAACCGCATCCCACCGCGCCCACCCCCACCGGTGGCGGATACGCACCTCGACCCGAAGCACAGCCCGCCGCTCCCGCGAATACTCCCCCGCCCGCCGCCGACACCCATCCGAGCAGCGGCGGCGGTTCAACCGGCGGAGGGACCGGTTCCCACACCAGCGGAACCACGAGCGGCAGCTCCCAGCAGAGCCATTAGAGTCGGGCTGGGAACGGCCTTGGTTTGACGTTCCAAATTGGAACCTCAAAACTTTCCCTCGATGCGCAAGATGCGCTAAAAAAATAGGGTACGGAAGCTATTTAAGCGAAGGCACGAAATCGGCCCGGCCATCAGCCGCGGCTGTCCGCTCGGAGGAGACAGAGTGGGCGAATCGTCCGGTGGCGAGGAAGCGGGCGATCTGGGCGCAGCAGCGGGTGGAGAAGAGCATGCCAAAGTGGTTAAGGCGGAAGGTGGCGTGGTCGCGGAGTCCCTGGAGGCGGGTTTCGTCGAGGAGGACGACGCCGTCGCTGGGGCGGGGCAGGGACTTGAAGAGGGCGCCGATGCCGAAGCGATAGGTGCCGGCGAGGACGCCGAAGTCGCGGGCGCCGCGCCAGACGGGGTCGTGCGGGCGGGAGATGTGGTCGGCGACGGTGCGTCCGACGAGCCAGCGTCCGATACGGGGATGGATGCGGTGGAAGCGGTGTCCGATCCAGCAATCGAGCAGCGGCGAGCCGATGGCGATGAGGCGGCCGGGGCGGGGGTCGGGGTTGTGTTCGAAGACGTGGCGGATGAGGACGCCGCCCATGCTGTGGCCGATGACGTGAAGGATGTCGCCGTCGGTGCGGCGGAGGAAGTCGGCGAGGAGGCGGGCGTTGTGGTCGAGGCCTTTCATCATCGAGCGGTAGCGGAACTGGCGGACGCGGTAGCCGAGGAGGCGGAGGCGGCGGCGAAGGAGGGCCATTTCCCATCCGCGGACGATGGCACCGTGGACGAAGACGACGGTGGCGCGGGCGTTGGGGGGCGGGCGCGAGGCGGGGTCGAGCCAGGATGGAGACATGGGCGAAGATAGCCGGGTTCGGCGGTGATCGCCATTGTTAAAAGCGGCGTTTCGCACGGAGGGCTGAAGGGGAAGGAGGGGAATTTGACGGAATTGCGCGGACAAGTGCGTTCCCAAACTCCTGCGGAGGGCGGTAAGTTTGGGAACGAGGAACCACTGCACCGCCGCCCAGCGCGCGGCGGCTACCGGAGAGGGGCATGGACTGCCGCTACAGAGAACCGAATGTCCACACGCCCCAGGGTCTTACTTCTTTCCCGGAGCGCCCGGCTGGGCTTCCAACTGCAGCAACCTGGCCAGGTTGTCCCGGGCCTTGTCGTCGCCGGGATTGATTTCGAGCGACCGGCGGAACTGGTCCTCGGCGTCCCGGACCCGCCCGGCCTGCTCCAAGGCCAGGCCCAGATCATCATGGGCGGGGACGTTCGAAGGATCGATCTGAATGGCCATCCCGAACTGTTCGATTGCATCAGAAGTACGCCCGAGCTGGAACAAGGCATTGCCTATGTTATTGTAAGCGTCGACATAATGGGGACGGTGGCGCAGGGCCGTTTCGAACTCGGCGAGCGCCTCGGTCATCCGCCCCGATTGGGCGAGCATGACGCCCAGGTCATTGTGCGCTTCGGCGGAATTGGGATCTCTTTGCAGCGCCTGGCGCAGGGATTCCATCCCTTCGGAATTCCGTCCCAGTTGCACCAAAGCGGCGGCGAGATCGCAGTAAGGCGCGGCGAGTTCGGGTTTGAGGCGAATCGCCGTTTCGAAGTGCTCCCTCGCCTTTTCAGGCTCGCCAACCTGCAGGAGCGCTTGCGCAAGATTGTCGTGGGCGCCCCACGCCCCCGGATTGTGATCGACCGTATAGGTCCAAAAGGTCTCCGCATCGGTATACGCCGCCGCGTACCAGTGGGATTCAAACGCCAGCAATCCCATGATCACCGTGAGAATGCCGGTGCTGAAAGGGTGGACCGGGGCGGCAAGGCGCGCGTCCACCCTTTCGATTCCAGCCACGACGATCCCGATCAAGCCGATGATCGGGACATAAATAAAGTGGTCCATCACCCAGGTAAAACTCATGTAGGAAATCGGGACGAAGCCCAGGAACGGGCCGAGGATGAGGATAAAAAAACCGAGCCCGAGCAAAACATGGCGTCCCCAGCTTTCACGCCTCCTCCACAGCCAGTAAACCGCCCCGGCAAGGACGAGCCACGGCACGAACTGGAGCGGCGAGGAGGGATCGATTTTCCACTGCGGATAAATCGGCAGCGGCCCGGCGGGCCAAAAGCATTTGGTGAAATAAAACGCGAGCGTTTGCCCGGACAGGGCAAGTCGGGAAAAGAATCCGCCGATTTCGATCACGGCCGGGTTCTTCAACTGACTTTGCATATAATACTCGCCGCACCACTTGGTGACCAGGCCAAGGATGACCGAGATGACAAAAAAGGGCGCGCTGGCCAGCCCGTCGCGCCATCCGACCCGCCCCCTCTTCCACCAGGCATAAAGCAGGATGATCACCGGGAACGGCGCCATGCCGATCTTGCAGAGCATCGAGACCAGGAAGAGAGCAAGCGCCCGGACGTAATCGCCCCTTCGCCCCCGTTCCTCGTAATCGATCCAGGCGCACACCGCCAACAGAAAGGGCGGCAGGGAAAGGGTGTTTTTGAGTTCCGAAATCCACGCGACCGATTCGACCATCATGGGATGAATGGCGAAGAGCAGCCCACCCAGCCACGCCAGCCGCAGACCGAACTTGCCCAACAGCCTCCAGACCAGAAATGCGCTGAGCAGGTGCAGGCCGACATTGGTGAGATGGTAGCCGAGGGTGTCGTCGCCCCATAACTTCCATTGCACCCATTGCACGGTTTCCGTGATGGGATAGTATTCGATGAAGCTTCCCGGCTGAAACCATGCCTTCCACAACCGGGCCGGATCGTTCATCAGCGGGTTTTGGCTGATGTACATTCCATCGTCCCATATCCAGTAGCCGTTGAACGCCGGCCAATAGATGAACAAGCCCGCGGCGACGATGATCGCGGCGTGGAGAAGCGTCAATTTCCACCCGGGAAGCGTATACTCCGTCGTCATGATTCCCCCGGCGGGGGCCGGAACATCGGGAGTCTCGCTCCGCCTTCGCATTAAACGTCTCGCCATGGTGCCAGCTTATTTAATCGCCACAGGAGAGATTAGCCAATGACCATTATTGGCTAGAGGCTGTCCGAAAACCCACGCCTACTTTTCGGACAGCCTCCATAGCGCCTTCAGTTGATCGAAATGCTTGTCTCGATGAACGATCTCTGCGCCATGCGTCTTCGCGCATGCAAAGATCAGCAGGTCGGCGGGGGGAAATCTCATGCCCTTGATACGGGCCTTTCGAGCCAGGGCGGCGGCCATTTCCCAGACCCTGGGGGTGGTTTCCAGAGCAACGACGTCAAGCGCCAATCCCTCAAGGTCGGGCATTTCTTTTGCAAGCGCCCCATTCCAAAGCTCGAGCTTGATCATGTCGCACCAGGCGGCCTGTCCCCTCCGGAGCAATTCCGTCACTTTTTCCCTGGTGTGTGCGTCGCCCATGGGCCGCATCGTTTCAATCCAGGCCGAGGTCTCGACCATGGTCAGACCCGTGCGTTGGATCAAGAATCCTCCCGCATCTTCCGCAACTGCGCCTGAGTCATGATTCCGTCCATGGCGCCAAATCTCTTGATGATCCGCTCCACCCGCCGGAGTCGATTATATTCCTCCAGCGCCGTAACGATGGCCTCCCGCTTCGTTTTGGCCTTGGAAAATTTGACGGCCTCTTTAAGAGTTTTTTCAGGAATATCAACCGTCGTTTTCATGATTCCAAATTAGCGGATTTTGGATTCCGATACAACTTTTTTTGGAATCCATCCGCGACGGCGCGGCGCAATCTCACCCCTTCGGCCGGATGATTTTCCAGAGCCAGCCGAGCGGATCGTAGAACCCGTCGACGACCCGTTCCTTCAGCGGGATGATCGCGTTGTCGGTGATCGTGATGTGCTCGGGGCAGACCTTCGTGCAGCACTTGGTGATGTTGCAATAGCCGATCCCGTGCGCCTTTTTCAATTCCTCGATCCGGTCTTCCGTGTCGAGTGGGTGCATTTCGAGCGCCGCCGTGTAAACTAGGTAGCGCGGCCCGATGAATTCCTCGTGCTTGTGGTGGTCGCGCAAAACGTGGCAGACGTCCTGGCAGAGAAAACACTCGATGCACTTGCGGAATTCCTGCACCCGGTCGATGTCCTCCTGCTGCATCCTCCAGGTGCCGTCCGGCGCGTCGGGTTTCCTCGGCTTGAAGGGTTTGATCTTCATTTTGACGCGAAAGTTCCACGAGACGTCGGTGACCAGGTCGCGGAGGCGCGGAAATGCGCGCATCGGCTCGATCGTCACCGGCTTGTCGATCGGGATCATGTCGAGCCGCGTCATGCACATCAGGCGGGGCACGCCGTTGATCTCCGCCGAGCAGGAGCCGCACTTGCCCGCCTTGCAATTCCAGCGGCAGGCGAGGTCGTTGGCCTGCGTGGCCTGGATTTTGTGGACGACGTCGAGCACGACCATGCCCTCGGAAACCTCGGTCGTGTAATCGACCAGTTCCCCGCCGTTCGCGTCGCCGCGCCAAAGCCTGAAAGTGACCGCACTCATTTCATCTCCTCAACCACCTGTTTCAATTCCTCCGGCATCGCGGGGATCGGCTCGCGCCGCAATTGCATCGAGCCGTTCGCGCCCTTGAAGACGATCACGTTCGCCTTCGCGTCGGCCCCGTTCTTGTCGGGAAAATCCTCCCGGAAATGGCCGCCTCGGCTCTCCTTGCGATCGAGCGCCGAGCGGGTGATCGCCTCCGAAACGGTCAGGAGATGCTTCAAATCGAGGGCCGTGTGCCAGCCCGGATTGTATTCGCGATGGCCGTAAACGGCGGTTTTTCCCGCGCGTTGCCAAAGTTTGCAGATCCCGTCGAGCGCGCGCGCCATTTCATCTTCGCGGCGCACGATGCCGACCAGTTCCTGCATCATGTTCTGCAACTCGTGCTGGACCTGGTACGGCCCTTCGGCGCTCCCGCCACTGCCCGTGCCGCCGGCATTGGCGCCGCGGTCGAACGGCTCGAGCGCCTGGCGCGCCGCCTCCTCGATTTGCGCCTCGTCGAGTTGCCCGGCCGAATTTTCCTTGGCGTATTTCGCGGCGAATTCACCGGCCCGTTTGCCGAAAACAAGCAGGTCGGAAAGGGAATTGCCCCCGAGCCGGTTCGCGCCGTGCAGACCGGCCGCGCACTCGCCCGCGGCGAAAAGGCCGGGCACGGTCGACATCTGCGTGTTGCCGTCGACGCGCACGCCGCCCATCGCGTAGTGTGTCGTCGGACCGACCTCCATCGGCTCCTTGGTGATGTCGAGATTGGCGAGCTGCATGAACTGGTGATACATGCTCGGCAATTTCTTTTTGATGTGCTCCGCCGCGTTCGGGATCTTTTCCTTGATCCACGAAATGTCGAGGAACACGCCGCCGTGCGGGCTGCCCCGCCCCGCCTTCACTTCGCGGTTGATGCAGCGCGCGACGTGGTCCCGCGTAAGCAATTCCGGCGGGCGGCGCGAATTCTTGTCGCCCTGGGTGTAGCGCCAGCCCTCCTCGGGATCGCTCGACGTCTGCGATTTGTAATTGTCCGGAATGTCATCGAACATGAACCGCCTGCCCTCCTTGTTCCGCAGGACGCCTCCCTCCCCGCGCACGCCTTCGGTGACCAAAATGCCCTGGACGCTCGGCGGCCAGATCATCCCCGTCGGGTGGAACTGGATGAATTCCATGTCCATCAATTCCGCGCCCGCGTGATACGCGAGCGAATGGCCGTCCCCGGTGCCTTCCCACGAATTGCTGGTGATTTTGTAGGCGCGGCCCAGGCCGCCCGACGCGATGACCACCGCCTTTGCCTTGAAAATCTTGAACCGGCCCCGCTCGCGGTCGTAACCGAACGCGCCGACGACGCGGTTGCCGTCCTTCAGCAGCGCGACAATCGTCCATTCCATGTGGACCGTGATTCCCTGGTGAATCCCGTGGTCCTGAAGCGTGCGGATCATCTCGAGCCCCGTGCGGTCGCCGACGTGCGCCAGGCGCGGATACCGGTGCCCGCCGAAATTGCGCTGCAGAATCTTCCCGTCCTTCGTCCGGTCGAAAACGGCGCCCCACGCTTCGAGTTCATAAACGCGCGCCGCGGCCTCCTTCGCGTGAAGCTCCGCCATCCGCCAGTTGTTGACGTACTGGCCGCCCCGCATGGTGTCGGCGAAATGGACCTTCCAGTTGTCGCGGTCGTCGACGTTTCCCATCGCCGCCGCCATTCCGCCCTCGGCCATGACCGTGTGCGCCTTGCCGAGCAGAGATTTGCAGACCAGCCCGACCGTCACCCCCGCCGCCGACGCCTCGATGGCCGCGCGAAGCCCGGCGCCGCCCGCGCCGATCACGAGGACGTCGTATTCAAATGTTTCGTAAGGAGTGGCCAAGGTGAAATATCCCGTGAAGGTTTAAAAAAATCGGAAGTCGTGCCAGACGCCCATCGCGCAAAGGCGGATGTAAACGTCCGTGAAACCGACCCAAAAAAGGCTCATCCACGCCCAAAGCATGTGGCGGCTGTTGAGGCAACTCGCGGCGTTGTAGCAGGTCGCACAGGCGGGTGCTTTCGATTTCGCGTCCAAAAATCCGCCGATCAAATGCCGGAACGAGTGGCAGCCGAAGGTGTATCCGCCAAGCAGAACAACGTTCACGATCAGGACCAGCGACCCGACGGCCAGGCCGAAATGTTTCGTCCCTGTCGCGTCGGCGAACCACAATGCGTCCCAGGCGTCCCACGCCAGGATGAAAATGAACACCACCGCGAGGTAGAAAAAATAGCGATGAACGTTTTGAAGGACGAGCGGAAGATAGCGTTCGCCGAGGTAGTTCTTGCGCGGTTCGCCCACGGCGCAATTGACCGGGTCGAGCCAGAACGCCTTGTAATAAGCGCCGCGGTAGTAGTAGCAGGTGAAACGGAACCCGGCCGGAATCCACATCATCAAAAACGCGGGGGAAAAGGGCAGCCAGAGCGGCCACGCCGCCGGCAGCGCCCCGAAAACCGCCGGGGGCGCATAGGGCGACGCACTGAACAATTCAGGCGAAAAGAACGGCGAAAGATAATCCGCCCCGTTCCCGCTGTACCAATAATAACAGTGGTCCGTCGCCGTTCCCTCGAACGCGGCCCAGGTCGAATAAATGATGAAAGCCGAGAAGCCCAGGAAAACCAGAATCGGTTGGATCCACCACGCGTCGGAGCGCGTTGTTTCGCCGAATCGACGCTGTTTGGGGAGCGCAGCCGTGTAATCCATCACGCCGCAACTTAGTTATTTGTAGAGACAGCGTCAACGCAAGAGGGAAAATATAAGCTCCGCTTCGATAATGCGGGGCGCGCCTTATCGGTCAATTGTATCGGCGGCTATAACCGTCGCATTTCGAATCGCTTCATGTGGCCTTTGGCCACCCGGACAACAAGTAGTCCGGGCCACCCCAGTCAGCGACGGTCATAGACCGCCGCTACATGCAGAGACTATCGCCCTGTCGCCACGCGCACCGCGGTCCAAAGATCGCGCTTCGGCCGCTCGATCTGCATCGCCTGCCATCCAGCCTTGCGGGGCCCTTCCACGTCGTTTCGCGGATCGTCCCCGACGCTCAGCAGGGCCTCAGGAGGCAGCCGGAGGAATTCCGCCACATGCCGGTAGATCGCCGGGTCCGGCTTTTCCCAACCGAGTTCCGCGCTGATGAAACGCTGGGAAAGGAACTCGCCGATGCCGTTTCCATCCAGGACCGCGTGCAGGCGCGCGTCCCAATTCGAAAGCACGACGAGATCGACCGCATGGTCGCGCAAGGCTTCCAGGACTTCAAGCACCTCGGGATAAATGCCCCAGGCATCCGGCTTGGCGTAGTAAAGATAGACCTCTTCAAAAAACACATCGAAGGCGGCCTGCTCCGTGAAAGCCTTTTCGGGCAGCGAATGCCGGACGACCTGTTTCCACCAGGTCCGGTCGTCGCCGTTCTTCGGCACGGTGTCCTTCGCGCGGGGCGCGCAATTTTTCATCGCCTGGCGAAAGGCGGCGGTGGTCGCTTCCGGAGGCAGCTTGACGCCGTGCGGGCGGGCAAAACGCGCGTACGTTTCGCCAACCGGCTCGGCCGGGTAGATGAGCGTGCCACCAACATCGAAAACAAAGGCGCGAACGCGAGCCATAAGATCAGATTATCGGGTTACCGTTACTTTTTCCAATCGTTCGTTGAGACGGTATTCTTCCGCATTGTGCCGCCGCCGGGCAAGCATTTCTCCAACAAGAAAAAGCGATCCGGTGATAAGAAATATTGACTCCGGAGCGTTCTCAATGTCGCGCCACACGGCGGACACCGAATCGTAACATGCGCAGGGCAATCCGGCGAAAGCTTCCGCGAGCGACGCCGGCTCCGCGCTCCGCTCGTTCGCCAGCCGCACCAGCGAAACTTTATTTGCCAGAGGGCGCAGCAGTTGCGCCATGGAGGAAATGTCCTTATCGGCCACCGAAGCAAAAACCAGGTGCGTGCCGGCGTCGATCCTGTTCGCGTCCCAGCCAAAGCGCGCGGTCAGAAAAGCGCGCCATGTCGCGACGAGCATCGCCGTCCCCGCCGAGTTGTGCGCGCCGTCGAGGACGATCAGCGGTTTTCCGGAAAGAATTTCGAAGCGGCCCGGCCAGTTGGTTTCGGCAAGGCCGCGCGCAATGGCGGCCTCCGAAACGCCGAGTCGCCGCATCACCGCAACCGCGCAGGCCGCGTTTTGCACCTGATGCGGGCCGATCAGCCCCAGCGTAAATTCGTGGCCGTCGACCTCCACGATTTGTTTATTGCCGCGCAAACCGAGGTCTTTCACTTCCATGTCGCGATGGACTAAAGTCAAGGCGCACCCCCCGGCCCTGGCACTGTCGCGGATGACGTCGCCGGCCCCGCCCATTTCCACCGCGCTCACCACCGGCACGCCCGGTTTGATGATCCCCGCCTTCTCGGCGGCGATCTCGCGCAACGACTGCCCGAGATACTGCTGATGATCGAGCCCGATGTTCGTGATGATGCAGACTTCCGGCGTGACAATATTTGTCGCGTCGAGCCGCCCGCCGAGGCCGGTTTCCCACACGACCCAGTCGACTTTTTCCCGCGCGAAATACCAGAGCGCAAGCGCGGTCGTCAGCTCGAAGAACGTCGCTTCATGGTTCCCCGCCTTTTCCACCGCCCGCCGCACGACCGTCATCCCCTCGGCAAAATCGGCCTCGGAAATCAGCCGCCGGTTGATTTGAATCCGCTCGCGCACGCTGACCAGATGCGGCGACGTGTAAAGCCCCGCGCGAAAGCCGGCCGGCCGCAGGCACGACTCGCAGAACGCGGCGGTCGACCCCTTGCCGTTCGTCCCGGCCAGGTGGATGAAGCGCAGCCTTTCCTGCGGATCACCCAGCGCCCGCGCCAATTCGCGCATCGGTTCCAGCCCCAGCTTCATCCCGAAACGGCGCGTCTCGCCGAGATACGAAAGCGCGTCGGGATAAGTCATGGCCGCATTCATTTTTCTTCTCAACGATTCTCACAAAGATAAATCGCGTATTCCCGAAACGGCTCGCCGTGAAAGCTCACCACCACGCGCTCAATCAAGGTAATCGTGTTGAAATCACGCCGCAAGGCCCACGCGGTCGGTTCGCCCGTGATCCAAAGCGCGCGCTTCGGATGCGCCTCGGCATAGCCCGGCCATAAATCGTACTGGTTCGCCGGCGGCGAAGATCGCAGCGTGTAGATGAACGCCTTGTCCGGCAGATGGAAGGAAAGCACGCTCGCCTCCTTGTAGGCGTCGGCGATGAGCGCGTCGGCATGTTCCTCCGCCCGCAGGTCGTTCAGGTGCGCCGCAATTTCGGACCAACCTGCGACGCGGCTCATCGGGTCCATTTTTTGCGGCAGATGAAGGAATTCGGGATTATGCATCAGGAGCGTCTGCAGCCAGGCCAGGACAAAAGCCGCGACGATGAAAGGCTGGCCCCCCGTCGCGGAAGAAATCATTTTTCGCCATTGCGCGGCCATGATGATGATCAGCGTCAGGTACGAAACCGCCGGCCAGTTCGGCTCGCACCTCATGTGCCACGCCAGCACCGCGTACATCAGGAAGACCGGGAGAAAAAGCAGCACCAGCAGAAGCTCGCCCTCCTTTCGCCCGGATATTTTTTTCCGAAGTCCGGCAATCGAAACGGCCGCCGTGATCAGCAGGGCCAGAAAAAGAAGGGGCGAAATCACAACCGCCTGCAGGCCGAGGAAATTGAGAAACGTCGAAAAATGAATCTCAAACGGCCCGTTGAGATGCCCCCGATTTTCCAATTGCGCGGCGCTCACCCACCCATGCCGCCAGTTCCACCACCAGACCGGCGCCGTGCAAACGGCGGTCACCGCCAGCATCAACCAGAACCCGGGCCTCGCAAGCAACCGGCGCCGGGCGGGAACCAGAAGAAGAAACGCGAGAAACGCCGCCAGTTCCAGCGCGTTGAGATATTTCGCCAGGAAACCGCAGCCCACGGCAAATCCGGCCAGGAGCCAGTGCCTCAGCCGATCCTTCCAGACCGCCCGGGAAAATAAATTCGCCGCCCAGACCCAGAAAAAAGCCGAGAGCGGGTCGATCGTCATCACCACCGCGCCCAGCGCGTAGATCGGCACCACGCCGGTGATGAGCACCGCAATCAGCGCCGTGGTCTCATCGTAACAGCGGCGCGCAAGCCGAAACATCTGCCAGGCCGTGCCGGCCGAAAGCAGAACCGCGAAAAAACGGATGCCGAAGGCATTGTCGCCAAAGAGCGCGGTGCCGGCCGCGATCGTGTAGGCGACTGCGGGGCCCTTGCTGATGTAACTCGCGTCGAGGTGCCGGGACCACTGAAAATAGTAGGCCTCGTCGGGCAAAATCGGCAGCCATGCGCAATAAACGAAACGAACGGCGGTCGCCAGCGCAATGGCCAAAATGGCCGCAGAGACGGGCGACAGGCCCAGAAAACGCGGCGGCGAATCGGAAGCGGCATTCATTCGGGAAACGCGGAGTTTGCGGCAGGACGCGTCCGCGAACAAGCCTTCTCACTCGCATGGCCGCCGCCCCTCGTTCCCACGTTGCGCCAGGTGTGGATGCCAATCCGCTCGCGTCCCGGAACAAGTGGGACGGCGGAGACTCCCGTCCCGACCCGGTCATTCACGCCCCCGGCACACCGGGCGCCATGACTTCGGGAGCGCCCCGTTTTTGGGCCAGAAGCCACGTATAAAGCGCCTCCGTCGCGTACGCCTGGTCCCATGAATCATGCCCCCCGTTCGGGAAAAGCGTCAGGTGCGGATGACCTCCCGCACGCCGCACCGCTTCGACCATGTCGATCGTCGAACTCGCGGGATCGACCTCGTCTTTTTCGCCCTGGAAAGCCCAGGTCGGAATGTCTTTGATCCGCCCCGCGTCCATCGGATCGCTCTCACCCGCAATCGGGGCAATCGCCGCAAAGCGTTCCGGATAGGCAAGGGCAAGACCCCACGTCGCATCGCCGCCCGCACTGATCCCGGTGACATAAATCCTGTCGGGATCGACCCGATATTGAGCCGAAACCTCGTCCAGCAACTGCGAAAGGGCCTGCGGCACCCACGCATCCTGCCAGGAACATTGGGGCGATACGACGATGGCCGGAAACTTCCTGCCCCCGGCGACAAGCCCCGCCAATCCGCTCTTGCGGACCATTCCGAGATCATCTCCCATCTGGCCCGCGCCATGCAGATAGAGAATCAACGGCCATCGCTTGCCCGGGTCGGCGTCGTAGCCGTCCGGAAGATCGACCAGATGGCGGTATTTCAGCGGCAGCCCAAGGCGTTGACGCAGGACAAACCACCAATTCACGTCCCGCGCCAGAGCGTTCGTCCGATCGATCGCCGCGGGTTCGCCGGGCGAAGTTTCGGAAAGGCCCGCCAGAAGGACCGCCAGATCGGGAGAATTGTCGCCATCCCCGCAAAAACCATCCCGAACCGCCTCGTTGATTTGCGGCGCCTGGTTTTGCAGGACGACCGGGTCGATCCCCGTTCCCGGCGGCAATTGCGCCGAAACCGTCATCGGGCTGGAACCATCCGAAAAAAAGATTTTCCCGGGCGTTCGATAAAGGGTGATGAAGCGCCACTCCGTCACCCCGCCGTTGAGTCCTATCCGCACCACCGCCCCGTAACGCCCCGGCTTCTCCGCCCGGGTCACCTCATGATACTGCGCGTCGTAAAAAGTCGTCGTGATCCTGACGGGAAACAAAGCCGTGCGAACCACCCGCCCCTGCTCGAGGTAGCCCCACGGAAACTCCGTATCGCTGAAAACATACTGGTTGAACCGATAGTTAAGCCGCCCGGAGGAAATCCCGATCACCAGAATCTGCGCCAGCGCGATTGCAAGAACCACCACGGTCGCGCCCAGAATAAATCCGACAATCCCCGATCTCATGGCTCTATATAATCGCGAACCGGAACGAAAACAACTCCTGCGGAGCGCAGTAAAGCTTCGCCAGAAAAATACCGCCCTCCGCAGGAGCGAAGCTTTACTGCCGTCCCCGGGACTGGCTCAATGGAGGTTGTGAACGCCGCTCTTCCCCTCACCTGCTCCTCGCTGCGCAAGACCTTCAGCCTCGGCCACACCGACCTCGAAATTCTCCGCGGGCTCGAGGCGGCGTTTCCGCAGGGCGGACTCAACACCATCCAGGGCGCGTCCGGCTCGGGCAAAAGCACCCTCCTGCAAATTCTCGGCGGACTCGAGCGCCCCGATGCCGGCGAGGTCCGCTGGCAGGGCGACTCGATTTACGGATGGCCCCGGGCCAGGCTCGCCGCCTGGCGCAACCTCTCGGTCGGATTCGTCTTTCAGGCCTACCACCTTTTCCCCGAACTCTCCGCGCTGGAAAACGTCGAGTTTCCCGCCCGGCTCGCCCGGCGAAGCGATACCGCCCACGCCGCCCATCTCCTCGATCAGGTCGGCCTCGGCTCGCGGCTGCACCACCGGCCCTCCGAACTTTCGGGCGGCGAACAGCAGCGCGTCGCCATCGCCCGCGCCCTGCGCAACGACCCCGCCCTTCTCCTGGCCGACGAACCGACCGGCAATCTCGACGCCGCCACGGGTCGCGAAATCATCGACCTCCTCCTGCGCCTCCATCACGAACGCGGTAACTGCATGATCATCGTCACCCATGACGACCGGATCGCCGCCCTGGGCGAGCAGACGTATCGGCTGGAGGGGGGCGTGCTGAGCAAAAGTGCTGCTAAATAATACCAAGACCGAAGTAATCAAGAACCCTGCGGCAAGACCGCAGGGTATAAATGCAACGGGAACAACTGAGATGAACACCTCCGGTTTTCAAACTTTCCCTTTATCAACCTGTGGCAAGACCACACGGTATACTTCGTAACAAGAACTATTTGACCGCCTCCGCTCCCCATCCCGACAGATCGCCGCTTGCGAAAAGGCCCCGAATGCGGGAAGATATTCACCTTCCCATGCAGCACCTGAAAATCTATCTCGACGGCCGGTTCGTCAACGAGCCCGACGCCAAAGTCTCGGTCTTCGATCACGGCCTCCTCTACGGCGACGGCGTCTTCGAGGGCATCCGCTTTTACAACGGCCGCGTCTTCCTCCTCGAGGAGCACCTCGACCGCCTCTACGATTCGGCCAAAGCCGTCCTTCTCGACATCCCGATCGAGCGCCCCGCCCTGCGCGAAGCGGTCCTCGAAACATGCCGCCAGAACAACCTGCGCGACGGCTACATCCGCCTCGTCGTCACGCGGGGCAAGGGCGACCTCGGCCTCAACCCCAACAAATGCCAGAAGCCGACCCTTTTCATCATCGCGGCGACCATCGAGCTTTATCCCGAAAAGTATTACACCGAAGGGCTGCGCGTGAACACCGTCCCGACCCAGCGGATCTCCCCCGCCGCGCTCAGCCCGGCCATCAAATCGCTCAACTACCTCAACAACATCCTGGCCAAGATCGAAGGCAACCTCTACGGCGCACAGGAATCGATCATGCTCAACCCGCAGGGCTTCGTCGCCGAATGCACGGCCGACAACATTTTCGTGATCAAGCAGGATCAAATCTTCACCCCCAACGTCTCCGACGGCGCGCTCGGCGGCATCACGCGGCGCCTGATGTTCGACCTCGCCCGCGAAATGGGCCGCGAAATCCGCGAGACCAATCTCACCCGCTACGACCTCTTCGTCGCCGACGAAATCTTCGCCACCGGCACCGGCGCCGAAGTCGTCCCCATCAGCGAGGTCGACGGCCGCAAAATCGGCCCCGGCCGCGTCGGCCCCCTCACCGTCGAATTCATCCGCCGTTTCCGCGCCCGCACGCAAAATACAGGCGTTCCCATTTACTGATTTTGTATTATATTAATGGCGGCATTTCAAAGATGCCTGCTTAAACCTATGACCTGCGAAGTTTGCCAGACCGAAAACGCCACGGTGCACTTGACCCAGATCATCAGCGGCAAGATGCAGAAAATCGACCTGTGCGAAAAGTGCGCCAAGGAAAAAGGCGTCGCCGACCCCGCCGGCTTTTCGCTCGCCGACATGCTGCTCGGCCTCGGCGCGGCCGATGAAATCAAATCCAACGGCTCCGAGGAACTCGTCTGCCCCCAATGCGGCTTCACCCAGCCCGACTTCAAGAAAACCGGACGCCTTGGCTGCCCCCAATGCTACGTCACCTTTTCCGAAGGCCTCGGTGTCATCCTCAAAGACATGCACAAGGGCATCCTCCACAAGGGAAAAATCCCCACCCGCGCCATCCGCGCCCAGGAATACCAAAACCGGCTCAAGACCCTCCACGCCAGCCTCCAAAACGCCGTCCAGGCCGAAAATTACGAGCAGGCCGCCTCCCTGCGCGACCAGATCACCCATCTCGAGACGCAGCTTAAAAGCTGAACTTCACGCGGCGCTCCCGGACCGCTCCACCTTCGATCTCCGCAGGACCGCGCCCGCCACCGGCGACTGAAGCGTGAAAATTTTCGACCGCCCCTCCTCGACAATCGCCGCCGCAAACACCGTCCGATGGTCCGCGCCCCCAAACGCCAGCGACGTCACATGCTTCGCCGGAAAAGTCACCTGCCCCATCAGCCGCCGGTTCTCGCCGATCTTCAAAATCACCCCCGCCTCGCGCCGCGCCGACCAGAGCGTCCCCTCGACATCGACCGCCAGCCCCGCCGGCGTCCCCTCCTCCGGCATGCATTCGTGAAAAACCTGCCGGTTGCTCACTCCCCCGCGCCTCACGTCGTACTTGCACCGGCAGATCGTCTTCGTCGTGCCGCAGCTCCAGTAAAGCGCATCCCCATTCCCATTCCAGCCCATCCCGTTCGATTGCCCCGTCCCGCCCAGCGCCTTCGCCAGCGTGCCCGACGTCTCCAGCCGGTAAATCCCCGCCCCGTTCGGCCTCCCGTGGCGCACCGTGCCCACCAGCACCCGCCCGTTCGCATCGGCGATCGCCTCGTTGAAACGGTCCCCGTCGACCCGCACGTTCTCGATCAGCGGCACGACCTGCGCGTGGCGCTCGAAGTCGAGCAGCGCGATGTCCTTCTCACGAAACAGGAGCCAGCTATGGTCTTCCTGCGGGATAAACGCGCCGACGCTCGGCCCTTCGTAGATCGGGCTTTGGATTCGCGTCCTCCAATTCAGCCGGTAAATCACCCCGCCCTCCACGTCCGTCCACCAAAGCGACTCGTCCCGGTCGTCCCACCAAAGATTTTGCGCCGCCCTCCCCGCCTCCTCCACCAGCACCTCCGGCGCCGACGGAGGCGCAATCACCCGGTCGACGCTCGATACCGTATCGTCACTCATGGCTGAAAGTATCAAGTGAAAAGGTAAAAGGAAAAGGGTATAAGGAAAAAGTTAAAAGCGACCTTCTCCCTTTAGTTTTTTCCTTTTATCCTGTTCCCCCCATGACCATCCTCGTCACCGGCGCCAACAAAGGGATCGGCCTTGAAATCTGCCGCCAGCTCGCCCGGCTCGGCCATCGCGTCGTCCTCAGCGCCCGCTCGGCCGAACGGGGCGAAAAGGCCGTCAAAACCCTCGCCCACGAAGGCCTCAACGTCGGATTCCTCCTCCTCGACACCGCCGATGAAGGAAGCATCCTCCGCGCCGCGCGTGAACTCAAACAGCGCATCGAAGCCCTCAACGTCCTCGTCAACAACGCCGCCATCCTCGATACCTGGCAGGGCACCATCCTCGACGCCAAAGCCTCCGACCTCCGCGACACCTTCCTCACCAACACGCTCGGCCCCATCCTGCTCACCCAGGCCCTCCTCCCCCTCCTCGAAGCGGGCAAACCGGCGCGCGTCATCAACGTCAGCAGCCAGCTCGGCTCCATTGAAAACATGACCGACGGCTGGACCGGCTACGGAATCTCCAAGGCCGCCCTCAACGCCGCCACGCGCAAACTCGCCGAGGCGCTCCAGCCGCGCGGCATCAGCGTCAACGCCGCCTCGCCCGGCTGGGTCCGCACCGACATGGGCGGCGCCGGCGCCCCCCTCCCCATCGAACGGGGCGCGCAAAACATCATCCGCCTCATCACCGAAGTCCCCCATTCCCTCACCAACCGCTTCCTCGAAGCCAACGGCGAAATCCCGTGGTGAGAATTCAATCGGCATGAAATTTCATCATCCCGCCCTCGTTGAGCTTCTGCAAAGAGCTTACTCGGCCGAGAAGGCCGCGGCCTTCGCTTACATCGGCCATGCCGGTTCTCTGAAAAATCGGGAAGCCAAAGCCGCGGTCAAGCAGATCGAGGACGATGAATGGGGACATCGCAAAAACGTGTTGGTGATCATGCAAAAATATGACATTCCCATTTCAACGTACTACGAAGTCAAATTTCATATCATCGGCAGAGTCATCTCATCGAGTTGTTATGTCATCGGTTGGTTTATGCCTTACTTCTTTGCCGGAAAACTGGAGAGCGGTAATGTCTGCGAGTATTTTGTCATGATGCAGTATTTTCATTCTCTTGGCATACGGGATCATGACGAAATCCTCTACGAAATGGGAATGAAGGAAAAAGATCACGAGATCTATTTCTTGAATCAGATCAAGTCGAGCAGGCTTCTTCCCATTTTTGAAAAAATCTTTGCCTGGGGCCGCAAATCCAGCCTTAACGATGTCGACCTTGAAAACAAATACTCCGTCGAAAAATCCGAGGAATACTGCAAGTCTTACAAGACGCACGCCGGCAAATAGCTGAATGCCAGGCGGGCCTCCTTCTGTAATCCCGTCAATCTTGTTACCGCCCTCCGCAGCAGTACCATCGAAAATCCCCCTCCGCAGCCCTCTTCGGCCCTCCGTGCGAAACATCTCTCCCAAATGTTTCCTTAACTCCCGATCAAGCACCGCACGGCGGCACTTCCCCCGGCAGAGCCGGGGTTTGCCATTTTATTAAGAAGCAACGGGGGCCGGGCCGAGGGTGTGTCCGGGACGATAGGCGGGTTCGAAGGCGAGGTCGGGGACGGGTTCTCCGGTAAGAGCGGCGTGGTTGAGGGCTTCCGCGGCGCGCTGGCCGGCGGTGAAAAAGTCGAAGCGGACGGTGGAGAGGGCGGGTTCCATGTAATTGAGGTAGGGCCAGTCGTGGAAGCTGACGATGCTGAGGTCGGCGGGGACCTGGAGTCCTTCCTGGCGGCGGGCCTGGAAACTGAGGATGGAGCCGAGGCTGTCGTCGAAGGCGATGACGGCGGTGGGGCGGGGGCGGAGATGGAGGATGTTGTGGGCGGCCTGGAAGATGCCGCCTTCCTGTCCGTGGGCGGAGACTTCGGGGACGTGGGCGGGATCGATGTCGGCATCGCGGAGGGCGTGGTGGACGCCGATGCGCTTGGGGGCATCGAGGCAGGCGTCGTAGCCGGTGAGGAGGGCGATGCGGCGATGGCCGAGGCGCAGGAGTTGCTCGGTCATGCGGCGGGCGGCTTCGCCCTGGCCGAGGCGGACGCGGGGGCCGGGGAGATCGGACTCGGTAAAGAGAAGAAAGGGGAGCTTGCGATTTTTGAGGATGTCGAGGTCGTGCGGGGTGACGTCCTGGGGGACGACGATGACGCCGCCGAGGCTGCTCGCCTTTTCGGCGCGCCATTCTTCGGGCGGGGTGCTGATGAGGAGGACGGCGGAACGGACCGAGGCCATGACGGTCTGGACGCCGCGGACCATTTCGGCCATGGGGCGGTGCTCGGCGGTCTGGGGTGATTTCATCAAGACGCCGATGTAGCGGTGAACGCGGGTGGAGCGTCCGTGGGCGAATGTGCCCTTGCCGTGCTTGCGGTAAATGAGGCCGCGGTTTTCGAGGTCGCTTAAAGCCAACCTGACTGTAACTCGGCTGATATTGAATCGGCGGCAAAGCTGATGTTCGCTGGCGATGGCGAAAGAGGTTTGTTCATTCCTGCTAAGAATCTCTTCGGTGAGGGCGGCAACGAGGCGGGCTCGGGCGGTGGACGGGCGTTGTGAAGGCACTATGAGTTACTGTAGTCTTTCTCCAAGAAAAGCAAGAGAAGAATTTCAATGAGGTAAAGAATAGAGGACTTAAATGAAGGGGTGATTTCGGATAAAGATGCTCTACGAGCGGGAGCGTGTTTCATGGCGAACGGGATCGTCGAAGCGGGTGTAGGGGGCGTGGAAGAGGATGTCGAGGCGGTCGGTGGGGCCGTTGCGCTGCTTGGCGATGTTGAGAGTATAGGGGATGACCGGGCCGGTCTGCTTTTCATTGCCATCGTCGTCTTTTTCGGCGTCGATGCGGTGGAGAAGGAGGACGACGTCGGCGTCCTGCTCGATGGCGCCCGATTCACGGAGGTTGTGGAGGGCGGGTTCGGCTTTGGCTTCTTCGCTGCGGCGGTTGAGCTGGGCGAGGATGATGATGGGGATGGAGAGTTCCTTGGCAAGGGCCTTGATACCGCGGGAGATTTCGGCGACTTCGTTCTGGCGGTTGTCCTTGGCCTGGGCCGATTCGGAACGGAGGAGCTGGAGGTAGTCGATGACGAGCATTTCGATTTTGAAGCGGTCCTTCATGCGGCGGGCCTTGCCGCGGAGTTGGTTGATGGTGAGGAAGGAGGAGTCGTCGAGGTAGAGGGGCCATTCGCGCATGTCGGCGGCGACCATGCGCAATTTTTGCATGGCGTGTTCGTCGAGTTCACCGGAGCGGATGCGCTGGAGGCTTTCGCTTCCGTAGGAGGCGAGGAGGCGGAGCATGAGCTGCTCGTTGGTCATTTCGAGGCTGAACATGCCGACGGCGTGGCCCGGTTTTTTCCAGGCGTCGGTGGCTTCGTCGTAACGCTGGTCGAGGGCGTGGCGGGCGAAGGTGAGGGCGAGGGCGGTTTTGCCCTGGCCTGGGCGGGCCGCGAGGACGATCATTTCGCCGGCCTTCCACCCGGCGGTGAGTTCGTCGAGTTTGTGGAAGCCGGTGGGGAGGCCCTGGAGGTGGCCTTTGCGGTTCTGGAAATTTTCGATGAGTTTGATGGCCTTGTCGATTTCCTCGCGGGCGGGGACGCTCGATTGGGTGAGGCCGAGGTTGGTGACGTGAAAGATGGCGCTCTCGGCGCGGTCGAGGACCTCGGACACGGAGTCGGGCATGTCGGAGATGTCCCGGACGATGGCGGAGCAGGCCGATTGGAGGCAGCGCAGCAGGCTCTTCTCCTTGACGATGCGGATATAGGAACCGACGTTGAGGTGGGTGGCGAAGCCGACGAGGAGTTCGGCGAGGATGCCGGGGCTGCCGACAGCCTCGGCCATTTTGCGGTCGGTGAGCCATTGGTGGATGGTCATAACGTCGATGGCTTCGCTCGAGTTGTACATTTCGCGGAGGGCGCCGAAGATTTCCTGGTGGGCGGGAACGAAAAAATCCTCCTTGAGCAGCGCGACGGTGGCGTCATTGATGACTTCGGCGGGTTGCGCCATCATGCAACCGAGGACGGCTTTTTCGGCTTCGGCGCTGTAGAGCACCGTGGGGGAAAGCATCTCGGTGGTGGCGGCAGCGCGGCCCCGCTTGGGGGAGGGTTTGAGCTGGGTGGTATCGGAAGCGGGCATGATCATGTGCTGTGATCTTTGAGCAAAGAACCGGCTTTTGAAAGCGGGACTTTTCCAACCTTATGGACAAGCTATTCGCAACGGAGTGAGAGGACGAACAGGACTCATCTCAAGTTATTCACTGGTTGCAAGTCTCGCTGAGATTGTTACATTAAGTCGTGCCGATAACCAAGACCAAGCATAAGAGCGAAGCTGATCTTCTTGATCAGGCGACTTCGCAGCTTCTCAAAGCCGTTAAAGCCAAGGCGGCGAAGAGCGGAAAACCTCTTCGCAAGGCGGAACTTTTGAAGCAAGGGTACAGCGAGCGTTTCATCGCGAAAGTCGAAGCGGCTTAGGCATTCTTTCGCAATTCCATAAATTCTGTGATTGAGATTTCCAGCAGAGGCGCTGCTCTCTGCGCAATTTTTCGCGCATCATCGAAGGACATGGAACCAGTCATCGCCCGCACGATTTCACGATCACTGAGCCCTTTCGCGCGAGCCATTTGAATTGCGTGGGCCAGATCGGTATAGCGCAGAATTTCGTCCATTGGTAAATTCTATGCTTTGGACTGGCCGTTAAAAGCAGAGAGTTGTCCTTTCTTGCTCACAGCTTATTCGCAGAACTATCACAGAATGACTAAAATCTACCTCTTGCCATCTCGGCTAGTTTGCGGTCAATGAGCCACTGGTGGTTTGTCATCACGTCGCTCACCCTCCGACAGCGGTGTATTGATGCAGACCGCGTTTCCAGAGGATGCCGCTGAGGAGGTAAAAAAATCCGACCCAGGCCCATTGCCAGAGGAAACCGGTGAGGAGCGCGGGGCCGTGGACGTGTCCGATGAGGATGGCGGCGGGAAAATAGGTTTCGTAGGCAAAGGGGAGGCAGAGGCAACTGTCGTGGAGCCACGCGGGGAAGGCGTCGACGGGGAAGATGTGGCCGCCGAGGAGGAATTCGACGGAGTAGATGATAAAGGTGATGCTGCCGATATCGAGGATCCAAAAGGCGATCATCGCGAGCGCGAAGCAGAAGAAGAACTGGATGAGCGCCGCGCCGACGGTGGCGAGGAGCGCGAGGGGGATGTTTTCGAGCCAGGGGAGGTCGGTGTAGTATCGGCCGAGCCAGATCATGGCGATGGCGAGCGGCGCGAGGGCGAACGCGGCGTGGACGATGCGGGCGGCGGCGTAGAGGTGAAAGCGGTAGAGGCGGTAGTCGATGGGCTTGAGGAGGAGGGTGTTGATCCGGCCGTCGCGGATGTCCTCGGCGATCTGGAAGTCGTCCTCGTTGGGGACGGTGAGGGTGTCGAGGAGGATGAGGGTGATGAAGTAGGCGACCATGCTGGTGAAGGTGTAATTGGCGAAGCCTTTTTGCCCGGTGAAGACGGCGTTCCAGAGGAAGACGGAGCCGAGGAGGGGGACGAAACTGACGAGGACGCGGACGAGGAAATTCCAGCGGTAGATGAGGTTGCTCTGGACGCCGAGGTTGAATATCTGGGCCTGAAGGCGGAGCGGAGTGATGGACATGGGAGGAACAGTCGGGTGGTCGTGAGCTTGTCTGGAACTAATCCAACTGAATCGCCGCCCGCTCAATGACAAAAGTGAAGGGAGCGGGGTTGCCCGACCGGAGCACGGTGATGATGACATGGGTGCCCGGCAGACCGCGGATCAATTGGATGACCTGATCGAGTTTGAGTCCTGCAACCTTTTTGCCGTTGATCTCAACGATTTTATCATTCACCTGCAAGCCGGCGCCGAAGGCGGGACTTTTCGGAAGAACTTCGGCGATGATGGGTTTTCCTTTGATGATTGCAATCTCCGCGCCGATTCCGCAGACGGTGTCGGGAATTGAGGATATATCGTCCTCGGCGCCGGCTGTTCCGAGAGAGCCGAGGAGGGAGGCGAGCAGGAGGAAGGAGATGGCGCGCATCGTTGATGAGTGTGGCTTGAACCGGCGCGGGATGACAACCTACTTTCGAGACGCCTTCTCAGGGTTTGACTTCGAGGCCGGCGGCGCGGGCGAGTTTGCGCTGACGTGTATCGAAAGTCAGGAAGATACTGGCCTTGGCCAGAACAGCCGCCGCCACATGGACCACATCCAGAAAACGAACTCCCAATTCTAGCCCGTAACGCTTGCTGAGTTGTGAAGCCTTTTGGAAGAGTTCTTCACTGCTGATGATAAGCAGATGATAGATTCCGCTGCCTTGATCCTCTTCAAATAGCAATAGACATTGTGTTGCTTCGTCCAAAGCAACAAGCTTGCGAAAAGCAAACATGCGCAGAGCGTGTTCAGTTTCGGCTTTCGAGAAGCTCGTCAGGCAGATCGGATTCGCGTTTCCGCCGACGTAAGCTCTGGCCAACGCTGAATTACGCTCGTCTGCGTATAGCGAGACGAGGAAACTACTGTCGGCATACGTTACCAACGTTCCTCCTCGCGCATCTTGAGAAGCTCCGCGACCGCATCGATCTTTCGCCCTTTGAAGATGTCGTGCGTACGCTTGACAAAGTCTGGCCACACGACTCGTTTGGGAATTTCCGCTGCAATCGGTGAAAGGCGAGCCCACGGTTTGCCGCGTTTCGTGATGACGATCTGTTGTCCCTGGTGGGCGAGGTCGAGATACTTCGAAAAGGCGTGATGAACGGAGCGGGAGGTGGCTTTGACCATGATGTTACACATCATGTCACACATCGGACGCTTCCGTCAATGTCGGAGCGCGCAGGGGCGGGCTCAACGCAACTCGTCGGGGAGCTTGGACTGGAGGTGCTTGATCTGCTCGGCGGCGTCGCGATGGCAGACGAGGATGGTATCGTCGGTCTCGACGACGATGAGGTCGCGGACGCCGCAGAGGGCGATGAGGCGCTTGGTGGAGATCGCGATGTTGTTTTGCGCGTCATGAATCGTAACGGCCCCGCGAAGGGTGTTGCGATGCTCGTCGACGGGGAGATGGGCGGGAAGGGCCGTCCAGCTTCCGACGTCGTCCCAGTCGAAACGGGCGACGGCGACCGCGACGCGTTCGGCTTTTTCCATGATGGCGTAATCGACGGAATTTTTCGGGAGGGCGGGAAAGTGTTCGGCGATGTAGGCGTTGCTGTTTTCCCCGGGGAAACCTTCGATGAACCGGGCGAGTTCCGGGCTGGAACGCTTCGCCTCGCGCAGGAACGTGGAGGTTTTCCAGAGGAAGATGCCGGCGTTCCAGAAATATTTCCCGCTTTTGAGGTAGGTTTCGGCGCGGGCGGCGTCGGGCTTTTCGACGAAGCGCTCGACTTGAAAAAAGGGACAGGCCGTGGTGCTTTCGGGGAGGGCGGCGCCGGCCTCGAGGTAGCCAAAACGGGTGGAGGCGTTGGCGGGGCGGATTCCGAAGGTGACGATGGTGTCGTGTTTCGCGGCGAGTTCGGAGGCCTGTTTGAGTTGCGCGGCGAAGGTGGCGGCGTCCTTGATGAGGGCGTCGGAGGGGAGGAAGACGACGACGGCTTCGGGGTCGAGATTGCGGACGAGGGCGGTGCCGAGCGCGCAGGCGGGCGCGGTGTCGCGCTTGGCCGGTTCGGCGATGAATTGATGCGGCTTCAACCGCGGGAGGACGGCGCGGCAGGCTTCGATCTGCGCGGTGTTGGTGAGGACGATGATGTGGTCGCCGGGGAGCGCCTGCTCGACGCGGCGGACCGTTTCCTCGAGCAGGGTGGTTTTCGAGAGGAGCGGTACGAGGTGTTTGGGCCGGGCGATGCGGCTGAGGGGCCAGAACCGTTCGCCACTACCGCCGGCCATGATGCAGGCGTATGTTTTCATCGATACTTGAGCTTTAACCCGCGAACCTTAGTTTGGCAAGGAGCACCGGTTTTATGATCGCCCAACTTTTTCTGCGTTGCGTGGCCCGCCCGTTGACCTGGCTGCGCTATCGCGTCGAGATCGAGGGCCTCGACCGCCTGCCGAAACTGCGCGGGCCGGCGCTCGTTTTGCCGAATCATCCCGGCCACATTGATCCGGTGCTGGTGATGAGCCGGCTCGGCGGGGAGATTCCGTTGCGCCCGCTGGTGGTGAGCTTCATGTACCGGCCTCCTCTGCTGCTGCCGCTGATGAAATTCATCAACGCGCTTGAGGTTCCCGATCTTGTCCAGCACAGCCATAGCGCGCGGGAGCAGGTCGAGCCGCTGATCAACACGGTGGTTGAGGGTCTCGACCGGGGCGAAAAATTTTTGATTTATCCGTCGGGCAGGCTGGAGCGGAACGGGTTTGAGCAGATCGGCTCGACGCGCGCGGTGCCCGACATCCTCGCGCGGCGGCCCGGCACGACCGTGGTGCTCGTGCGGACCGTGGGCGTGTGGGGGAGCATGACGAGTTTCGCGCCGACGGGAAGGGAGCCGAATCTGGGAAAGAGTTTCGTGCGGGCGCTGGGCATTCTCGCGGCGAACCTGATTTTTTTGACGCCGCGGCGGCGGATCAAAATGACGGTCGAGGTGGTCGATCCCGAGGCGCTGCCGGGCGTGAGCCGGGAAAAACTGAATCCGTGGCTGGAAGCGTGGTACAACCGGGGGCTTTCGACGGAGCCTGTCTACGTGCCGTATCACTTCTGGTTCGGCCCGCGGACGTTCGACTATCCGCAGCCGAAGGGCGGGCTCGATGTGCCGCTGGAAAAAATCACGCCCGCGACGCGGCAGGCGGTGCTCGACATCCTCGAGGAAAAATTGAAGCGGCCTCTGACGGAAGAGGAGAAAAAGCCGGAGACTTTGCTGGAAAAGCTCGGTCTCGACAGCCTGGACCGGATGGACCTGGCGCAGATCATCGAGCAGCGGTTCGGTTTTCGCAGCGAGCAGGTCGCGACCACGGTGGGCGAACTGGGGGCGCTGGCGCAGGGGCTGGTCGAGGCGTCCGGGGGCGAGGCGGTGAAAGTTCCGGAAATCTGGAATGCGGCGCGGGCCAACGCGGGAGCAGCGTATTCCGTCGCCGCGCCGACGATCCTCGAAGCGTTCGCGCGGCAGGCGCTGACGCATCCGGATGAGGCCGCCGCCGCGGACGATCTTTCGGGCGTGGTGACCTACGCGCGGATGCTGGCCGGCGCGCGGCTGATGGCGAAGCGATTTGCCGCACTGCCCAGCGAGGCGGTGGGGCTGATGCTGCCGGCGTCGGTCGCGGCGGACACGGCGTTCATGGCGCTTCTCTGGGCGCGCAAACGGCCCGTGCTCCTCAACTGGACGACGGGGCCTGTGCATCTGAACCACGCGGCGAAGGTGATGGGGATCCGGCGCGTGATTACCTCGCGCAAGTTCATCGACCGGTCGGGCGTGCAAATCGAGGGCGTCGACTATGTTTTCCTGGAGGACGTGCGCAAAGAGATTGGAAAGCTGGAGGCGCTGGCCACGCTTGCCGGGATCCGGCTGTTTCCGGGAAGAGTACTCGCGGGTCTGCCGGCCATCGATCCGAACGACATCGCCGTCGTTCTTTTCACCTCAGGATCGGAAAAAGCGCCCAAGGCCGTGCCGCTGACGCATCGCAACATCGTGACCGACGTGCAGGCGGGCGCGTCGGCGATGGCCTTCCAACGGGGCGACATCCTGCTCGGCTTTCTCCCGCCGTTTCACAGCTTCGGGTTGAGCGGAAATATCGTGCTGCCGCTGGCGGGCGGGGTGCGGGTCGTGCATCACGCCGATCCGACGGACGCGCACGGCCTCGTGCGCAAGATCGCGGCATACAAGCCGACGCTGCTTCTCACGACGCCGACTTTTTTCAGCTACATTCTCAACGCGGCGAAACCGGCCGACCTCGCCTCGCTGCGCATGGTTGTCACCGGCGCGGAGAAATGTCCCGACGCGCTTTTCGCGCGGGCGAAGGAAATGACACCGGGGGCGATCCTGACGGAGGGGTACGGGATCACGGAGTGTTCGCCGGTGGTGTCGGTGAGCCGTCACGACAACCTGCGGCCCGGCACGATCGGGCAGCCGCTCGAAGGGGTGGAGGTGCTGGTTGTCGATCCCGACTCGATGGAGCCGCTGCCGGCGGGTGATCGCGGGCTGCTTCTTGTCCACGGCGCGACGATCTTTCCGGGCTATCTCCATTACGACGGGCCGAGTCCGTTTCACGAGCGGGACTGGAAGCGGTGGTACGTGACGGGCGATCTCGCGCGGGTCGACGCGGAGGGTTTCATCCACTTTGCGGGACGGCTGAAGCGGTTTCTCAAGGCGGGCGGGGAGATGATTTCGCTTCCGGCGATCGAGGAGCCGCTGGCCTCGGCCCATCCGGCGGGAGAGAAGGGGCCGCAAGTGGCGGTTGAGGGGATTGAAACTTCTTCGGGTCGCCGGATCGTTCTTTTCACGACGACGCAGATCAAGCTTGCCGACGCGAACGCGCTGCTGACGCAGGCGGGGTTTCGCGGAATCATGCGGCTCGACGAGGTGCGCCGCGTGGATGCGCTGCCGCTTCTGGGAACGGGGAAAATCGACTACAAGGTTCTCCGGGCGCAAATCAAGGAGGGCGGCGGCGGAGCGTGAGCGTGGCTGCAGGCGGCGGCTACCGGGACGAGTGCATTGTCACTTGCCCGACGAATGGCTGTTGCTACTCTTGGTCCTTTACCGCCGTGCGCAGCACCCGCCGCGCGCGGCATTTGCCGTCCGGAAGACCGATGAAACGACCACGCCCACTCTCTCCCAAGCTGCTGGCGCATGTCACCAAGGGCAGGCGCGTGATCGAACTGGAAGCGGCGGCGCTGCGGGCGGTGCAGCGGCGGCTGGACGGGCATTTCGCGCGGGCGGTGGAAGCGATGCGGGAGGTGATCCAGGCCGGGCACAAAATCATCGTCACCGGGATCGGGAAGTCGGGGACGATCGGGGCGAAGATCGCTTCGACGCTTTCGAGCACCGGGGCGTCGAGCGTGGTGCTCGACGCGGTGAACGCTTCGCACGGCGACCTCGGCGTGGTATCCAACGGCGACCTGGTGCTGATCCTGAGCTACAGCGGCGAGACGGAGGAGGTGGCGCGGCTGGTGCCGAGCCTGAGGCGGATCGGGACGCGGATCGTCGCGCTGACGGGCAATCCACGGTCGTCGCTGGCGCGGGAGGCGGAAATCCACCTCGACGTGCAGGTGCCGCGCGAGGCGTGTCCGCTGAATCTCGCGCCGACTTCGAGTTCGACCGCGATGCTCGCGGTGGGCGACGCGCTGGCGATGGTGCTGCTCGAGGCGCGCGGGTTCAAGAAGGAGGATTTCGCGACGTTCCATCCAGGAGGCACGCTGGGACGCAATTTGCTTTTGAAAGTCGGAGACATCATGCGCAAGCGGGAACAGATGGCGATCCTGACCGGGGTCGCGACGGTGAACGAAGCGCTCGATCTCATCGCGCGGAAGCGGGCGGGCGCGGTGGCGGTGACCGACCGGCGGGGACGATTGACGGGCATCTACACGCACGGGGACTTCACGCGGGGCTATCGGAAAGACGCGCACATCGGGCGCGCGAAGCTGGCCGACGTGATGACGCCCAAGCCGATCACGGTGCGGGTGGAGAAGCTGGCAGTCGAGGTGCTGAATTTGTTCGAGGCGCACCGGATCGGGGACCTGATCGTGGTGGACCGGCGGAATCATCCCGTGGGACTGGTCGACGCGCAAGACCTGGCGAAGGTGAAGTTACTTTAGCGGCGCCGCCCGGGGTAGGGACGGCAGTCCCTGCCGTCCGTCGAAATAGGACGCGAAGGGATTGGCCTCCCGGCCTTTTCCAGTCAGGGGCCCGGAATATCTTTTGCGTTATCGCGCAGGAATTCGCGTCCCCACCAAAATCACGCTCCCACAAAACTCGCAATCCGCTTCAGGCCGTTGGTGATGTTTTCCGTGCTCGTCGCGTAGGAGATGCGCACCGTCTTGTCGTCGCCGAAGGCGATGCCGGGCACGACGGCGACCTTTTGCTTGTCGAGCAGGCGCTCGGCAAACTGGGTCGAGTTCTGGCCCGTGGCCGAAATGTCGACGAGGACGTAGAAGGCGCCCTGCGGCTTGACGTACTTGAGCTGGGGAATGCCGTCGAGGAGCTTGCAAACGAGGTCGCGGCGCTTGGCGTATTCGGCGACCATCTGCTTGACGCAATCCTGCGGCCCCTTGTAGGCGGCGAGCGCGCCTTTTTGGGCGAAGGAAGTCGCGTTCGAGGTCGAGTGGCTTTGGAGCGAGTCGATGGCCCTGGCGACGCCTTCGGGCGCGGCGACGTAACCGAGACGCCAGCCGGTCATCGCATAGGGCTTGCTGAAGCCGTTCACCGTCAGGGTCAGGTTGTAAACATCCTTGCTCAGCGTGGCGATGCTGACGTGCTTCGCGTTGTCGTAGATGAGCTTTTCGTAAATCTCGTCGGAAAGAATCAGGATGTCCTCGTCGAGCGCGACGTCGGCCAGGCCGGCGAGTTCGTTTTCGGTGTAGACGGAGCCGGTCGGATTGCCCGGCGTGTTGATGACGATCATCTTGGTCTTCGGCGTCATCGCGTCGCGGAACTGCTCCGGCGTGATCTTGTAATTGTTCTCAGCCGTGGTCGGGACGACGACCGGCTCGGCGCCGACGAGTTTGGCCATTTCGGGATAGCTGAGCCAGTAGGGGGCCGGGATGATGACTTCGTCGCCGGGATCGAGCGTGGCCAGCATGGCGTTGAAGCAGGCATGCTTCGCGCCGCATGTGACGATGACCTGCGACGGCTTGTAATCGAGATCGTTGTCGGCCTTGAGCTTTTCGCTGATGGCCGCGCGCAGATCGGGAATGCCGGAGGAAGGCGTGTACTTGGTGAAGCCGGCGTCGAGCGATCCCATCGCCGCCGCCTTGATGTGCTCGGGCGTGTCGAAATCAGGCTCACCGGCGCCGAAGCCGACGACGTCCTGGCCTTCGGCCTTCATGGCCTTGGCCTTGCTGTCGATGGAAAGAGTGAGAGACGGTGTGAGTTCTTGGACGCGAGTTGAGGGTTCCATAAAGGGTATTTTTGAGGATCAAGGATGAATCGGAACGGAGATCAAAGCATGAAGCGCGGCGACAAGCCAGCCTTCTGCGCATTAATCTTGATAAAAACTTTCGATAAGCGATTTAAAATTGTTTTCGCGGATCCGAACGACGGCCATTTCCCGCCGGGCGTTCTCGGGCGAATCGGAGGCGTGCGCGGCGTTGACCATGATGGTCGAGCCGAACTCGCGCCGGATCGACCCCGGAGGCGCCTTGGCCGGATCGGTCGGGCCGAGGACCTCGCGGATTTTGCGCACGGCCTCGATCCCCTCGTAAATGAGGATGATGCACTTTTCCGTGCCCGGTTCGGTCCGCGCCTCGCCGCTGGTTTCGGAGGGCGTATGGCCGGTCATGAATTTGACGATGTTGTTGAACTGCTGCTCGCCGGCCAGAGGCCCGAGCAGGCCGCCGATCTGCTTCTGCATCTCCGGCGTCACGGGAATGTTCAGCGCCGACGCGAGGATGTCCCTCGCCCGTTCGCCGATGGGCCCGGCCAGCTTTTCCCTGAGGACGTCGCGAACCGGGCTGTAAAACTCCTGGGCCTCGGCGACCGACATCCGGTGCACCTTGATCCCGGTGATGGCCAGGCCCGTGCGGGAAAAAATGTCGAGGATGTTGCCGGGGCGTCCGCTCGGGAACTTGAAATTGTCGGGCTTGATGATGACCAGCGTGCGCTCGTGGCGCGGATCGGTGACCGTGGAAACGGCCTTCTCCAGCAGCCCGCCGTCGGAATCGCTGTACTTGGCCCATATTTTCAACTTGGTGCGCGCCTCCTGCAGATTGGGCGAGGCGAGGACCGCGGGCTCGAAATATTTGACCGTGCCGTCACGGTTGAAAACGATGTCGCCGTAGGTGTCGCGGATCGATTCGCCGCCCAGGAAGTTTTCCTTGAAGGTGCCGACCGTTTCGCGAATGCGGCGCACGGCGTTCTCCCCGCGGAAAAGGAGCATCATCACCCGCTCGCGCAGGCCGGTGACCGGGTCGGGCGCGAGGTTTTCCTTCACGTAATCGCGGATCAGCTCCTGGATTTTCCGGTCCTGCGGATCGGCCTCGGTGACGATGTTCCGGGCATATTCGTCGATGAGCGCCTGGCTCGGGGCGAACATTTGAGCGCCCACCAGGTCGAGTGAAGTCCGCGTTAACAACCGGGCCAGGACGCCGCCCGTACGCGATTTGTAGATCGTGTAGGGGTTGATAATCACGTAACTGAGTTCTTCCGCCATAAGGGGTAATGACCGTAAGGCTTGCGCCATCACGGGTCAAACGGAAAAGGTGCTGCGCACGGCAGTTCCTGCGGACGGCGGTATTTATTCGGGTGGCCCGGGCTGCTTGTTGCCCGGGTTTTTCCCATCGTTCCCAAGTTGTACTTGGGAACGAGGTTCACGGCATTTTCTATCCCTTCCCATCATCCGACTTCATCATCACCTCGTCCCACCACGACCGGTATCCGGGGGAAATCTTGTCGGGCGCAACCGAGACGATTTCCGGACATTCGTAGGAATGATGCTTGCGGACAAAACCGGCCAGCGCCTCGAATTGTTCCGAGGAACTCTTGATGACGAGCATCACTTCCGCCGCCTTCTCCAATTTGCCCTGCCACCAGTAATGCGATTCGACGCCCGGAATGAGATTCACGCACGCCGCGAGGCGCTGGTCCAAAATGCCCTGCGCAAGACTCCGCGCCTCCTCCAGGCTGGAGGCGGTGACAAAGACGAGTCGCGGAGTGAAGGGCATATTGTTAACGTAGCGGCGGCCTGTGACTGCCGCACTCTTAAAATCCGGGCCGTTGCGATGCCTCGACTCACCAGACCCGGACTCTTCCAGCCTCAAAGATGAGGCTTGACCCCTCCGGCGCGCCCGGTAGGCTTCCCGACTCCACTCAACCTTTTTCATCCCATGCGCGAACAAGTTATTCTCGAATGCACCGAGGCGGCCAAGGAAGGCAAGCCCGCCTCCCGCTATTTCACCACCAAGAACAAGAAGCTCCAGCAGGAGCGGATCGAACGGCTCAAGTACAATCCCTTTCTCCGCCGCCGCACCGTCCATAAAGAGCGCAAGTAATCGCGCTCCCAGCCGCTACGGGCAATGCCTCCCGTGAGATCGCTCACGAATCCCCCTTGACGCCACCAGCGGTTGTGATAAAGATACGCATCACACCACCACAGGTAGATGCGTTGCCCAAAATGTCAGGCTCGTGATGATAAGGTGATCGATTCGCGCGCCATTAAAGATGAGACGGTCATCCGCCGCCGCCGGGAGTGCCTTGCGTGCGAACATCGCTTCACCACCTACGAGGAAATCGAGCGCGACGACCTCCGCGTTTTAAAGCGCGACGGCCGTTATGAGACCTTTGACCGCAAAAAACTCGTCACGGGCATCGATAAAGCCTGCGAAAAACGTCCCGTCAACCGCGAGGCCATCGAGCGCACCGTCAACGAAATCATCGACGAACTCGTCAAGATCCACGGCGATGAAATCCCCACCAAGGCCATTGGCGACAAAATCATGCTCCATCTCCGCCGCCTCGACGAAGTCGCCTACGTCCGCTTCGCCTCCGTCTACCGGAAATTCCGCGACATCAAGGAATTCGTCAACGAAGTCCAAAGCTTAAACCTGGAGGCCTGAAAACCATGATCGCGCTCCCCCAACGCCTGCCCCACGTCATCTGGAAAAACGACCGGCTCGTTCCCCTCTCCGAAGGCTGGCTCGCCGAATCGATCGAACATGCCGCCGCCGCCGCGGGACATCCCCGCTGGTATCTCGCCCCCGAGGTCGCCCGCGCCATCGCCATTTATCTCGAAAACGACTGGGTCGCCCCGGCCCTGCCCCTCGATCACCTCCGCGAAATGGTCCGCCGCTCGCTCGAGGGCATCGGGTTCGACGACATCGCCCGCAACAGCCTCATCGTCCCCCCGCGCGTCTCCATCTCGCTGACCGAAATCGCCATTCGTGCTCCCTACGAAATCGAATTCTACCCCCTCCTCCGCGAGCGCCTCGCCGACGCGCTCGAGGTCCAGGTCGGCGGCGTCCGCCTCGAAGGCCTCCGCGACTGCACCAAGCTCCTCGACGCCGCGGCCCGCTGGCGGCGCACCTGCGTCCGCATCAGCGATGACATCATCCACTTCTGCCGCTCCTACGTCTGCCGCGCCATGCCCCGCACCGTCGACCTCGTCATCCAGTAATTCGGACGCAGCCGCGCTCATCAGCGCAGGCCTCCTCCTCCCGTCAATTGTAACATCATCGGGCTGGCAGTCCGCCCTGTGATTTGCCACGCTCGATGGGCGCGCCATGGTTTAACCGAGCCTCGCCACCTATGGAAATCCCGAACACCACGACCATCACCCCGCACGAAAAAGCCGTCCAGATCAACCTCGACAGGCGCTTTTACGGCACCTTCGCCGAGATCGGCGCCGGGCAGGAAGTCGCCCGCTGGTTCTTCCGCGTCGGCGGCGCATCGGGCACGCTCGCCAAAACCATTTCCGCCTACGACATGGCCTTTTCCGACGCCATTTACGGCAAGGGCGAGCGCTACGTCAGCCTCTCCCGCCTCCAGAACATGCTCGACTACGAGTTCAAACTCCTCATCGAACGCCTCGGCGAAAAACGGGGCGCCCAGACCTCCTTCTTCGTCTTTTCCGACACCGTCTCGGCCCGCAATTACCTCGGCACCAACGAATGTCACGGCTGGATGGGCATCAAATTCCAGCTCCAGCCCGAGGCCGAGCCGAGCGAAATCATCATCCACGTCAACATGCTCGACAAGGAAAACCTCCAGCAGCAGGAGGCCCTCGGCATCATCGGCGTCAACCTCACCTACGGCGCGTTTTATCTCCACGGCGAACCCGAAAAACTCATCGCCTCCCTCCTCGACGGCCTCTCCACGCTCCGCATCGAAGTCGACATGATCAAGTTCATCGGTCCCTACTTCAGCAATGTCGACAACCGCCTCATGAGCCTCCAGCTCGTCGAAAAAGGACTCTCCAACGCCGCCCTCATCGGCGCCAACGGCGACGTCCTCCAGCCCTCCGAAATCCTCCACAAAAAACCGATCCTCATCGAGCGCGGCAGTTTCCGCCCCGTCACCTACGTCAATCTCGACATGCTCGACGGCGCCCGCCAGCAATTCCTCAGCGACGCCGAAGTCAAGCGGGAGGACATCGTCGAGCTCATGGAAATCACCATGAGCAACCTCCTCACCACCGGCACCATCGACCACCACGACTTCCTCGCCCGCGCCGACACCATCAACGCCGTCGGCAAAATGGTCCTCATCTCCAATTATGCCGAGTACTACAAACTCGCCGCCTACATCCAGCGTTACACCAAAAGCCGCATCGGCATCGTCCTCGGCATTCCCAACCTCAAGGAACTTTTCGACGAAAAATACTACGAAGTTCTCGAGGGCGGCATCCTCGAATCGTTCGGGCGCCTCTTCAAGAACGACCTCAAACTCTACGTCTACCCCTACCTCGACCCCGCCTACCCCGACCTCACCACACTCTCCAACATGGACGTCCCCGAGCACGTCATCCACCTCTTCAAGCACCTCATCCAGAACGGCTGCATCGAACAAATCGAGAAGGTCCATCGCGAATATCTCGGCATCT
Source organism: Methylacidiphilales bacterium (assembly GCA_035948935.1). Taxonomy (GTDB): domain Bacteria; phylum Verrucomicrobiota; class Verrucomicrobiia; order Methylacidiphilales; family UBA1321; genus JABDGH01. The sequence goes on from DASZIP010000022.1 coordinate 410,864, forward strand.
TCTCCCGCGCCATCCTCGCCAAAATCCGCCAGCACGACCACACATGGGAACAAATGGTCCCCCCCGAAGTCGCCGCACGCATCAAGCAAAACAACTTCTTTGGCTATACGGCGTAGCCGCGGTGGTTGCCCTCGAGGGTAGACGCCAGGCATGCCTGCTGCCCTGACCCTGATCCTTCCCCTCGTTCCCAAACTCTCTTTCTCGATCCGTCATCCTGAGCGAAGGCGAACGGGAAATGGGTTTGACCCAAGGATGCCGCTGAGCCGGAGTCGAAGGACCCGGCGACTTTATCCCCCGATAACCAAAGGCGGACAAAGCCCTCGTCACCAGTGGCTGCTTCGCCGCCTTGTCTTGGACGGGAGCGCAACCTTGATGCCTGTCGTCCTCCGAAAATGCGACCTGGGTCCTTCGACCCGGCTCGGCCAACCGCAACGGGAAAAGTAAATCCTTCGCTTGCCTCGCTCAGGATGACGGATTGAGGAAAGAACGATTTTTGCAGAGGTCTCCGCAGGGACGGTTGAAACCCGTTTCCTTGTTCTAAAATTGCGTCACGCGTGCGTGCTTGGGAACGTCCCCTGTACCTCGTGAAATTTTATTTCGCGCTGACTAAAATTAAATCTTTATTTCGGCAGCAGCGCATCCAGCAACGGCGTTCGCCATTCCTTCGCCACCGGATCATAAACGCCGAAGCCCTCGCAATATTCCCAGTACGACCACGCAAATCCGTGCGATTCCGCCGTCCGCGCCACGAACGCCGTCCAGCGCGCCCGCCCCTCGATCGGACTCTTGCTGTAAGCCCCGAATTCCCCCAGGTACATCGGCCGCCCATGCTCCGTCCCCCATTTCGCCGCCGTATCGAACGAATCCCTCACCGCCTTCTTGTCCTCGTCCGTCCCCCACGTCGTCCCCAGCCACTGCCCGCTCCCCTCCGCCCACTCCGCGCCCTGGTGCGTAAAATGAAACGGATCATAAAAATGGACCGTCACCAGCAGATGGCGGTCATTCTCGGGAAGAACCAGCTTTGGCAGCATCCAGATTCCGTTCCACGCCACCGGCCCCACCACCACCGTCCGCGTCGGATTCGTCGCCCGCACCACCGCGAGCGTTTTCGCCAGAAGATCGTTCCACCGCCCCGCATCCAGATTCCCGTTGGGCTCGTTGAACAATTCAAAGAAGATCGACGAAGGCGCATCCTTGTAGTGCTCCGCGACTTGCTTCCAGATCGCCACGAACCGCTCCCCGTTCGCATCGGGGTCTTTCACCAGCGCGTCGTCGTTGTGATAATCGAGAATCGCCACCAGCCCGTTTTTTTCCGCCTGCGCCACCACCCAGTCGACCCGCGCTAAAAAGGCGGGATCGATCGTGAAATCAGGCGCGGCCGAGACATGCGCCGCCCAACTGATCGGCACCCGGATCAGGCTAAACCCCGCCTGTTTGATGATCGAAAAATCGGACTCCTCGAGATGCCGCCCGCCGCTCCACGCCCCCTCACTCGACGCCTCAAGAAAATTCCCCAGGTTCACCCCGTGCAGCGACGCGAATGGCGCTGCCACCGTATTCGTCGGCTGCCCGCCCGCCATCCCAAGCAGAATCCATCCCCCGGCGAGCATTCCAAGCAGCGTCCTCATCCGTCGCAAGCTTGAATCACCGGCCACGATCTGTCGATGTTTTCGTAGCCCCCGCACTTTTTTTACAGCGGCGGCTACCTTTGCCTTCGATAAATCACGCCGAGGATGTCACCGAAGCGGGCCGTTTTGACCGATTGAAAACCGATCCTCTTTTTCGCCGGAGTTTGAAACGGTTCGGATAAAACGGCGGTGCCGCCTTTCAAGCGCGGCACCCAGCAGAGGCGTATTTCGCACACCCGGCCGGCGGCAAAAAGCTTCGCCATGCTTCGGGCGGAGGGAATTTTTCCCGACGGGCCCTTAACTTTAAGAAAGGCGCGGGCTTTGGGCGGCAGCGTCCGGACGGGCCAGCGCGCGCCGTCCCAGGTCAGGGCCAGGGCGATCACGGAGCCGTTGGCGGCGGTCTTGGCGGGAGGTTTCATACGATCAGCATCGCGTCGCCGTAACTGAAGAAACGATACTTCAATCCGACGGCTTCACGATATATCTCGAGGAGCTTTTCACGTCCGACCAGCGCGCTGACGAGCATGAGGAGGGTCGAGTGGGGCAAATGAAAATTGGTGAGGAGGGCGTCGACCCGTTTGAACTCGTAGGGAGGATGAATGAAAATGCGCGTGCGGCCCCGGTGGGCGCGCAGGTGCGGCGCGGCCTCAAGGACGCGGGCGGAGGTGGTTCCAACGGCGATCACGCGCCGGGCCGATTCGAAGGCGGCCTCGAAGCCGTCGGGGATGGAATAGGCCTCTTCGTGCATTTCATGATCGGCGAGGAACTCGGTCTTGACGGGGCGGAAGGTGCCGAGCCCGACATGAAGCGTGACGAAGGCGTGACGAAATTGCGCGAGAAGTTCCGGGGTGAAATGCAAACCGGCGGTCGGAGCGGCGACCGATCCGGCGTGGCGCGCGTAAACCGTCTGGTACCGCTGGAAATCCTCGGGCGTGTGCCCGCTCTCGCCGAGGGCGCCGCGCCGCTTGCGGATGTAGGGCGGCAGGGGCATCTCGCCCATGGCGTCAAGGTCGAGGGGCGCAAAGAAGCGCAGGACGCGCTCGCCACCGGGGAGCGTTTTCAAGACCTCGGCCTCGACCGGCTTCTCCCCGGCCCCGAAAAGGAGGCGCGTGCCGGGCCGGGCCCGCGTGCCCGGCTTGACGAGCGCGACCCAATGTTGCGGGCTGGTTTCCTCGAGGAACAAGACTTCGAGCCGGCCGTCGCGGGTGCTCAATGCCGCCGGAAGCACCTTCGAGTCGTTGAGGACGAGGAGGTCGTCGGGGCCGAGGTATTCGGGAAGATCATAAAAATGGCGGTGCTCGACCCGGCCGTCGGCGCGATGGTAAACGAGCAGGCGTGATTCCTCGCGGCGCGGCGCGGGGTGGGTCGCGATCAATTCCGGGGGTAGTTCGTATTCGTAATCGGACGCGCGCGCTCCCGGCTGACGCCGGTCTTGGAAGGATCGGGGCATGTCTCCTCGACTCAGGAAAGCTTGAGGGAGGGATAACGAGCGGCGAGGAGCTTTTTGGAGGCGAGGAAGGCGGCCTCGGCCTGGTCGATCCGGCTCAGGTATTCACTCGCCGGATAGGCGTCCTTCTCGACCTGCAGGAGAATGGCGCCGACCTCGGTGAAGCCGAAATTGAGAAGGCAGCCCCGCAAGCCATGAGCCTGGGAGGAGATGGCTTTGCGTTCAGTCTGGGCGTTCTTCGACTTGAGCTCCCGGAACTGGACGGCGGCGCCCTCGACCAATTCGCGGACGATCACGGCCATTTCCTCATCGACGGCGTTGGGATCCTCGCCCAAAAGCGAGGCGGCCTGGGACCAGTCGAAGGCGGGTTCGTTGGTCGCGCTCATGGGGGAATCGGCTCCTGGTCACTCTCAAAACGGAATATCGTCGTCGCCGGGCGGTGGCGGGGCGTCCTCGGCAACGGAGGAGGCGGGCCTTGCGGACGCGGGAGCGGAAGACGACGCGGAACGTTGTTCAGACCCGCCGGGCCGGCCCGGGCCACCGCCGAGAAACTGGACGCGGTCGGCGCGGACGCGCAGCTTGCTTTTCTTCTGGCCGTCCTGCTCCCACTGGTCGAGCTTGAGCTGGCCTTCGACAAAAACGGCGCGGCCCTTGGTCAGGTATTGCTTGCAGGTCTCGGCCTGACGGCCCCAGACCTCGATATCGACGTAGGTGACCGTTTCCTTGATGGTGCCGTCCTGGGCCTTGTAGCTGTCATTGATGGCGATGCCCAAATCGCCGACCGCCGTGCCCTTGGGCGTATAGCGGACATCGGGATCGCGGGTCAAGTTCCCCATCAGCAAAACTTTATTGAAATTGGCCATGGACGATGCCGCGCGGGTTTAGGCCGCGACGGCCTCCTGCTTTAAATAGAATTGGCGATAGACCACTTCGTTCAAGCTTAATTTTGCGCGAAGAGGCTCGACCTTGTCGGGCGCGAGGCTGAACTGGACGTTGACGTAAAAGCCGCTGTCGAGGTCGCCCGCCATGCGCTCGAAGCGTTTGCGGTCCATTTTCTGCGTTCCATTGATTTTGCCGCCGAAGCCCTCGATTTCTTTTTCGATGGATTCGATGGCTTCCTTAAGGCCTTCATCCTTGCCCTGGATGTTGAGGATGAAGAGGCCGTCGTAGTTATTCATTCATGTTCCTTCCAATTGCTTATTCGTTTGAATCAAGGGGATTCAGCCCATTGAACCGGTTCATCGCTACCGCAATTCCTTCGCTCTGGCAACATTCAATCGCCATCCGGGCCGTGCGGATCATCCGCCCGAGGACGTCTTCCTCGTCGGGACGGAATCGTGAAAGCACCCAGCGTTCCAACGGCCAGCCCGGAGGGACCGGGTCGACTCCGCACCGCAACCGCGCGTAGCGATCGGTGCCCAGGTGGCTCTCGATCGACTTCAGTCCGTTGTGGCCGCCATCGGAACCTTCGGGCCTGAGCCGGATCTGACCCATGGACAGCGCCACATCGTCGACCACCACGAGCAAATCGGCCACGGTCAGTTTGAGCCAGTCGAGCCATGCGGCGACCGCCCTGCCGCTTTCGTTCATGTAGGTCGTGGGCTTCACCAACCGCTCTCCCGAATCGAGCGAGACGAACTTCGAGAAGCGCGTGGGCTCGTCCCGGAACGTTTCGTCCTCTTCGTCGGCCCAGGCGTCAAGAATGAGAAACCCGACGTTATGGCGGGTGAAAAGATATTCCTGGCCGGGATTACCCAACCCAACAACAAGCTTGTAAATCGGCGCAGACACCGCGGATTACTTCTTGCCCTCGGGCTTGGCAGCGGCTTTCGCATCGGGTTTCGCGGCCGCCTTGGCCTCGCCTTTGCCCCCCTTGGCATCGGGAGCGGGGGCGGCTTCGCCTTCGACCTTCTTTTCCTTGATGACTTCGGGCTGAACGACTTCGGTGGAGGGCGTTTCGACAACTTCTTCCTTCGGAGCAAAGACGCTGAAGACGGGCAGTTCGGGCGGGTTGGTGGCGGTGACGCCCTGGGGCAGGACGAGTTCGCGCACGTGGACGGAATGCCCGATTTCGAGATGGCCGACGTCGACGGTGATCAATTCGGGCAGGTCGCGCGGCAGACAGGCGACGCGGATGGTGCGAAGCATGGTTTCGAGCAGGCCGCCGCCACTCTTGACGCCGACCGGTTCGCCGACGCTGGTGACGGGCACTTCGGCGTGGAGGATTTCGTCCTTGGCGATTTCGTGCAGATCGATGTGGATGATATAGTCCTTGATCGGATGATGCTGGACGTCGAGGAGAAGGGCGAGGTGCTGGTCGACTTTTTTGCCGGAGGGATCGGTGACTTCAACATCGACGAGGACGTTTTCGCTGGTCGAGGAATGGAGCAGCGCGTTCAGCTTTTTGGCGTCGATTTCGATCGGGCGGGAACGGACCGTCTTGTCCTTGGCCTTGCCGTAGAGCACGCCGGGGACGCGGCCGGCCTTGCGCACGGCTTTGAGGGCGGTGCGTCCGATGCCGGCGCGCTGGGATACCTGGAGAGAAACGGTCTTGGACATAAAACGATGAAATTCTGGGTTAAGTTGAGCCGGACATTAAAACGCACGCCTCCCGCGCGGTCAAGGGGAAATATGGCTCGGTGATCGCTAAAGTTCCGGCGACGGGGCCCCGCGCAACAAGCCGTCCACGCTGAGGTGCTCATCGATGCTCGGCCAATAAATGCCATAGCCGCCGCCGCACGGTTTCCAATCGCTCCGTTGTTCGGCGGTGGCCTTGAACAGGCTGGGATACCAAAACAAGGGAACGCTGATCGCCCGACCGTCGAACAAAGAGACGGTCAGCGCGTCGGATGTCACACGCACGTCCTTGACCCGTTCATCCGTTTTTATGGCGGTTAAAGTGCTCATTCCATTTTTCTCCTCGTTCCGAAGTTGTACTTGGGAACGAGGGACAGGCAAGGCGCGGGTCAATGATCTCAATCGAGTTCCGCTTTGACCTGTTCCCAGGGAGTGCCGGGTTTGCCTGCGTTGCGTTCCACTGCGGCACGAAGTTCCATGAGGTCTTCCATGTCCTCGAGACGTTCCTGAAGGCGGCGCACTTCAACGGCCAGGGATTCCAGCGTTGGTTTTTCAAGGGCAGCGTTACTCATAGGCTTCTTTTCGGTCTTTCACAGCATACACGTTAATCAGATCGCTTTCCAGCATGAAAAGCACCCGGAAGCCACCTACCCGGAGCCGGTATTCGTGGGTTCTGCCGGTCAATTTCTTCACATCACCGGTCAGATCGGTTTGCAGGACATCGAGCCGCCAGCCGATATTGCGTCTGTGTTCCCTGGACAACGCCCGCAACTGCTGGCGCGCTTCATCTTTAATCTCTAGTCGGTAACGCATGGCTTTTTCCGTCTCCTTTTTTTCCAGGATGGACTACCCAATCTCCGGCAGCGCGGCGAAGAAATCGCGGGCGAACTTTTCGCGGCGGAGGTCGTCGGTGGTTTCGCGCAGGACCCAGTGCTCGACGTGCTCGCGGGTCGCGCCGGGGGCGAGCGGCAACATCGGCGCGAGGGTTTCGAGTTCGAGGATGTCGATGTTGGTGAAAAGCTCGAAGTTGGCGCCGCGGTCGGGATGGGGCGACGCGGGGTCGCAGGTGAAATGTTTCGCGAAGACAAAATCGCCGTTCTGATAGGCGACCCAGCCGGTGGGGAGCTTGAGGCCGATCTTGGTCGCGGGCTTTTCGGGGTGTTGCGTGACGCGCAGGAAATGCTCGCTGAAGGCGAAGCGTCCGTCGGTGATGTTGGTGAAGGGCCAGAGGATCAATTCGCGATTGGGGAGAAAATCGTGCGGCTTGGTCACGCGGCCCGCGGGAAATTCGGAGGGATGGAAGTCGAGATAGGGCTGGGGGATGAGCGCCATGCCACCCGGCGCCATGACCGAAAGCGCCCACGGCGTGAGGTCGAGCGGCTTGCCGCCGGTGTTCTTCAGAGCGTGCGTGACGCGGACGACCTCGTCCCTCCCCAATTCGACGCGCAACGTTTTCTGAAAGCCGAACGGGCTGGCGGGCTGGGTGATTTCGACCGCCGCTTCGCCGAGCTTTTTCCACGCGACCGGCCCGTTGTCGGGTTCATAGGAATGGGCCGCCTCCGGCGCGGTCCAGAAACGGTGGCCGCCGCGAATCATCCATTCCTTTTCTCCCGAACCGCCAAGCTGTTCCGGCATTTCGACAAAGACGTTGCGCTTGTCGTGAAAGGCGTAGCGGAGAATGCGCGGCCCGACCTCAAGCGTAATGACAAGTTCCGTGGTCCGGCCCTGAAGATGCAAATTGCGCTTCCACCCGCCGTAGGGAATTTCCCGGATCATGCTTTTTTCTCGTCGAAGAGGGAGTTGAGAAGGGGTTCGTAGTATTTGCTGTGGACAATGGCCGGATCGAACAGGCGGCGGCATCGGCGTTGCTGCCGGAACGGGGACTGGGCTTCGAGCCAGGCGACGGCCTCGGGGAGTTTGGCGAGGTCGTTGAGCAAAAAGGAGCCCGACCCCTGCAGCGCGCGGAAGGAGGGGATGTCGTGGCACCAAACGGGCATCCGGTGCATGGCCGCCTCGAGGACCGGCAGGCCGAAGCCCTCCTGCCTCGACGGGAAAAGGAGGCAGTCGGAGAGGAGATAAAGATCGCGCAGGGTGGCGTCCCGGACGGCGAAATAATCGCTGATGAAATAGACGTGGGCGCGCAAATCTTCCGGCAGCGATTGGCGCAAAAACGCGCCGTAATGTTCCGAGGCCGGGCTGTCGGGGACTTTCGCGCCGGTGACGAGGAGCAAGGGATTGCGGCCCTGTTCGCGGAGCTTCTTCACGACTTCAATCGCAAAGTCGATGTTCTTCCGCACCATGACGCGGGCCGGGAGCAGGAAAACAAAATCGCGCCACGGAATCTCGAGCGCCGGAAGGACCTCGCGAATTTCCCGCGTGAGTCCGAACAGGCGCGCGGGATCGACCATGTTGGGGATGACCCCCGGCTCGACGGTCGGCTTGAGATGCGCCTTGATCTCGGCGGCGCGCAGGTCGGACGTGGCCACGTAGGTCACGTCGCGCGAACTGGTCCGCATCAGGTTCCAGGGCGGCTGGGTCGGGTTGGGCAGGGCGAAATCGGAATTGGTGGCCGTCAGGTCGTGCGTCCACGCGATCATCCTGCGCCGGGACGCGAGATCGTGCAGCGCCTGGGTGCAGGCGAGGTTGGAATGCATGGTGAAGATGTTGTGGACGAACGTGACGTCGACGCCGGCGAGCGCCGCCTCCAGCACGCCGGCGAGCATCGAGCGATACTGGCTGAAATTCTGGTCGGACTGGCCGCGCTCAAGCACGGCGCGGACGGTTTTGTTCAAGTCGAAATCGGGCGCAAGCTGCGGCATCGGGACGAACTTCCAGCCTTCGCCCGCATCGCGACCGCTGCCCGCCAGAACCTGCACCTCATGCCCGGCGTTCACGAGCATGTTCGCCTGATCGCGGACCACGTTTTCCACTCCGCCCATCTCCGGCCATGTCGAATAGTGGAGCAGGGCGATCTTCATTTGCGCCCAGCCTAAACCGGCCCGCGCCGGTCAAAAGCATTTTTTTATTGGATAGGGACGCGAATTCCTGCGCGATAGCGCAAAAGATATTCCGGGCCCCTTACTGGAAAAGGCCGGGAGGCCAATCCCTTCGCGTCCCAAAATAAATGAGACGGCAAGAGACTGCCGTCCCTACCCTGGAAGAAATCTTCTTGCCCCCGCGCCATAGAGTCCTATTGAACAAACACAACATGACGCCGAACGCATCGCAATGGCTCTGGCCGGTCTTTTTCTACCTGGTTGGGTCGATGCCGACGGGCTATCTGCTGGGCCGGCTGCGGGGCATCGACATCCGCCAGCACGGCAGCGGCAACATCGGCGCGACCAACGTGTGGCGGGTCATGGGCCGCAACTGGGGGATCGTCGCCTTTGCCTGCGATTTCCTGAAAGGCTTTCTGCCGCTCTACCTGGTGCGGACGTTTTCCTTTTCCTTTCCCGGACCCGGCTCCTGGTTGGTCTCGCTGCTTTTGGTGCTGGGCGGGCTGGCCGCGATCGTCGGCCACAACTACACGCCGTGGCTCGGGTTCAAGGGCGGCAAGGGAATCGCCACATCGGCGGGCGTGCTGGCGGCGCTGATGCCGCCGGTGCTGGCGGTGGCGTTGTCGCTCTGGATCGTCGCGATGCTGATCACGCGCACGGTTTCGATCGGCTCGCTGCTGGCGGCGGCATCGCTCGCGCCGCTGGCATGGTGCTTCTATCCCGGTGAATGGATTTATTTCGGCCTGGCGTGCCTTGCCGGAGGGCTTGCCGTCTGGCGTCATCGCTCCAATATTCAACGATTGCTGGCCGGGACGGAATCGCGTATCGAGTTTGGATCAAAGAAAAAGAACGCTCCATGAACATTTTTATTTTGGGACACGGCGCGTGGGGCAGGGCCATCGGCGAAGTCGTCGGGCGCCTCAAGCATCGCGTGACCTTCATCGGGCACGCGGACCCGGCGTGGCCCGCCGTCCAGCCCGACTACATCCTCGTGGCGCTGCCCGTGCAGCATGTGCGCGAAACGCTGGCCCATTTCCCGCCGCCGGGCGTGCCGGTGCTGAGCCTGAGCAAGGGCCTCGAGATCAAAACCGGCGAACGCGTCAGCGAGATCGTCAGCGAAGTCTGGCGCGAGCCGCGCGTGGCGGCGCTTTCGGGGCCGACGTTCGCCTCGGAAATCGCCTCGGGCCTTCCCGCCATCTGCACCATCGCGGCGCAGGACGAACAACTGGCGAAGGAATTCCAGGCCGTTTTCCACCAGCCGAGTTTCCGCACCTACAGCTCGGGCGATCTTGTCGGCGTGGAACTGGGCGGCGCGCTGAAGAACATCTACGCCATCGCCGGCGGCGCGTGCCACGGACTCAATCTCGGCCAAAATGCGCTGGCCGGATTGCTCACCCGCTGCCTGGCCGAGATGACGCGCATCGGGGTCCACGCCGGCGCGAAGGCCGAGACGTTCGCCGGACTCAGCGGCATCGGCGACCTGATGTTGACGGCGACCAGCGAGCAGAGCCGCAACTTTCGCTTTGGGAGCCTGCTGGCGCGGGGCCTGACGGTGGAGGAAATTCTGCCGCAACTCGGCGGCGTCTGCGAGGGACTGCCCACGACGCTTTCGGTGCATCTCAACAGCGCCATCCCCACCGACTCGAAACCGATTGTGACGCAGCTTCACGCCGTTCTCTACGAAGGCATGTCGCCCGGCAAGGCGGTGAAAAATCTCCTCAGCCGCGCCGCGCGCGACGAGTGACCCGGGAGCGGAATACCCGAAGCGTCCCAAATTTCTTTGCCATTTCCGATGGAGCTTGCATAGTACCTCTTCCCTCACAACCGGAATTTTCGGCTCGGTAGCTCAGCGGTAGAGCAGGTGACTCTTAATCACTTGGTCCAAGGTTCAAATCCTTGCCGGGCCATTTTCTTCCCGGTACGATAGCGGCATGACCCAGGAATCCCGCCAGGTTTATCCCGATGCCGACGCGCTGGCCAAAGCGGCCGCGGTGAATCTGCTCGATCTCGCGGGCAAGGCGATCTCCGAGCGGGGCGTCTTCACGCTCGCGCTTTCCGGCGGCTCGACGCCGCGGAAGCTCTACAGCCTCCTGGCCTCCGATCCCGCTTTCGGCGATTTTCCGTGGGACAAAACCCAACTCTTCTTCGGCGATGAGCGGCATGTGCCTCCCACCCACATCGACAGCAATTATCTCATGGTCAGCGGCACGCTCCTCGCATCGGGCCTCGTGCCGGCGAACCACGTCCACCGGGTCCGCGCCGAACTGCTCGATGCCGACGCGTCGGCGGTCGATTACGACGTGGAACTGCACGCCTTCTTCACCCGGGCGATGCGACTCGACAACTTTCCCCGCTTCGACGTGATCCTGCTCGGGATGGGGCCGGACGGCCACACCGCCTCGCTCTTTCCCGGCAGCAAGGGCCTGGAGGAAAAGGAGCGGTGGGTGATCGCCAACCGGGTGGAAAAATTCAAATCGACCCGGATCACCTTCACCTTCCCGGCGCTGAACGCGGCGCGCGCCGTCCTTCTTCTGGTCGCCGGCGCGGACAAGGCGGACATGCTCTACGAAGTTCTGGTGACCAAGCGCGACGCGGCGCTCTATCCCATCCAACAGGTGCGGCCCGTCGACGGCAATAAAATCTGGCTTCTCGACCGCGCGGCCGCCGCGCAATTGCCCCAAACCGTCTGACCTCCATGACTCCTATCCTTATCGCCCCCTCCGTCATCGCCGCCGATTTCGGCTACCTGCGCGCCGACCTGGCCCGCGCGGAACAGGGCGGGGCGGACATGCTCCACGTCGACATCATGGACGGCCATTTCGTGCCGAACATCACCTTCGGCCCCGCGATGGTCAAGACGATGAAATCGCTGACGAAGCTTCCGCTCGACGTGCACCTCATGATTTCGAGGCCGCGTAAATTCATCACCGCGTTCGTCGAGGCGGGCGCGGCCAACATCACGTTTCACATCGAGTGCGAGGACCAAGTCCGGACGGCTATCGACGAAATCGTCTACTACAGCCGCAAAGCCGGCCTGGCCGTCAAACCCCGCACTCCCCTCTCCGCCGTCAAGGAGCACCTCGGGGCCATCGACCGGCTGCTCATCATGACGGTCGAGCCCGGCTTCGGCGGCCAGACCTTCATGGAGGACATGATGCGCAAAGTGCAACAGGCCGTGGAGTGGCGCCGGGAAGGCGGCTTCAAATACGACATCGAGGTGGACGGCGGACTCAACCGGTACACCATCTGGCCCGCGGTCCGGGCCGGGGCGGAGGTGATCGTCGCCGGAACGTCCCTTTTCACCCAGGTCGACCTTGGGTACGCGATCCAGGATTTGCGGGACAACGCGCGCGAGGCGCTGGCCTACCTGACCGCCCCCCCGGTCGAGGAAGAGCCCGATTCGGGAGAAAATGTCTCGGTGTAACGCGCCATCAGCCAGAGCAAATCGGAGAGGCGGTTGAGATACCGGATGACGAGGAAATCGATCTCGTTCGAAGAAGCAAGCTTCGCCACGAGCCGTTCCGCGCGGCGGCAGGTCGTCCGGGCGACATCGAGGGCGGCGGAAGCGACGCTCGCGCCCGGCGTCGCCCAGCCGTCGAACGTGATTTTTTCCTTTTCGATTTTCGCGACGAGATCGTCGAGGTGCTGGAGCATCTCCGGCGTCAACTTCGGATACTTGTCCTTCGCGTAGCGTTCCGCGTCCTGCGGCGCGACCGCCAGTTCGCCCATCAGCGCGACCAGCTGCTTTTGGATCAGCAGCAGTTCCGTTTTCACCAGGGGCAGCGCGGCCTGCGCACGCGCCATGCCGAGCGCGGCGTTCAACTCGTCGACCGTGCCGTAGGTCTCGACCCGCAGATCGAATTTCTCCACCCGCCGCCCGTACATCAGGCTCGTCTTCCCCTTGTCCCCGGTGCGCGTGGCGATCGACATGGATTGATTTTCACAGGAAAATGTTGAGGACACGATTCAAAATTTCAGGATAATTCCACCCATGAGTTCCGCCCGCCTGATGGTCGCCGCCAGCGGCCACGATGCCGACATGCTCTACGCCACGCGCTTCTACGCCGACGATCCCTTTGTCTGGTGGGAGGCGCGCGGCAAGACCCACGCCGCCTTGTCGCCGCTCGAAATCGACCGCGCCAGGCCGGTCGCGCAACGGCATCACTGGCAGGCGCACGGAATCGCCGAATTTCTCCCCGCGCAGGCGAAGGACAGCTCCCCCGCCGCCGTGGTACCGGGAATCGCCGCCAGGTACAAACTCAAATCGTTTCTCGTGCCGGAGCAATTTCCCGCCGGGCTTTTGGAGACGCTTCGCCGCAAGGGGCTGAAGATCACCGTTTCCGATCAGCCGTTTTTTCCCCAGCGCGCGCGCAAAACAAAAGAGGAAATCGCCGCGCTCACCGCCGCTTTGCGCGTCGCGGAAACGGGCCTGCGACGCGGCATCGACGTGCTCAGGGCGAGCCGGGCCGACCGGCGCGGTTTTCTGCAATGGGGCGGGGTTCCCCTCACCTCGGAACGGCTCCGCGCCGAGATGGACGCCGCCGTGCTCCACGCCGGGGGCGCGCCCGCCAACACCATCGTGGCGGGAGGCCTCCAGGGCTGCGACCCTCACGAGCGTGGCCACGGCCCCCTCCGCGCGAACGAGGCGATCGTGCTCGATATTTTTCCCCGGCACGCCGCCAATTTTTATTACGGCGACCTGACGCGGACCGTCGTGCGCGGGCGGGCCTCCGAAGCGCTGCGCCGTCAATACGCCGCCGTCCGGGAGGGCAAGCGGTGGGTGATGAAACAGATGCGCGACGGCGCCGATGGCCCCGCCCTGCAAAAGGAACTGATCGCGCGCTTTAAAACGGCCGGGTACCCGACCGAGCAGCGCGACGGCCGCTGGGTCGGGATGTTCCACGGCGTCGGCCACGGGCTCGGCCTCGACCTGCATGAATCGCCCCGCTTCGCCGCCGGAAAACTTTTCGCCGGCCTGAGCATCACCGTCGAACCGGGCCTCTACTATCCAGGCGTCGGCGGCGTGCGGATCGAGGACGTCGTCATCGTCGGCAAAACCGGCGCGCGCAACCTGACGAAATTTGAAGAGGAACTGGAATTGAGATAAACAATAATCTCCAGGGAACCTCTCATGGACTTGCTGCCTCTTCGACCAAGCATCCCGCCTTATTCCCGATAGCCGGCTATCCAAACAGAAAATGCTCTTGCGTTCGTGCAGCAGTCACCCAGCCACCGTTTCGCCCGTGGTGCGCGAAACGGTGACCATGACGGAAAGCTGCTGGCGCTTGGCCCCTTTGAAAACGCCGCGCAGGGGCGGCACGTCACCGTAGTCGCGGCCGATGCCGATCTGCACATGACGTTCCCCTTCGAGCATGTCGTTCGTCGGGTCGATCCCCACCCAGAGGCCGCTCGGCAGGTAGACCTCGACCCAGGCGTGGCTGGCCGTCGCCCCGACCAACCCGGTCGCGCTCCGGACCGATTCGGTCTCGAGATAACCGCTCACATACCGCGCGGGCAAACCGGCGCAGCGGACCAGCGCAATCATGAGATGGGCGAAGTCCTGGCAGACGCCCTGCCGCTTGCGAAGCACTTCGGTCAGCGGCGTGCGGATATCGGTCACGCCCGGCATGTAGGTGAACGTCTTATAGATATGCGAACAAAGCCCGAGGATCGATTCGGCGAAAGAGGCGCTGCTCGGCAGTTGCTGCTTGGACAACTGCTCCAGTTCCGGCGTGATCGGCGCGTGCATCGACGGCATCAGAAAATCGAACAGCTCGCGCCGCTGCGGCCAGTTGAGGCGCACCGCTTCGCTCACCGACAGGTCGAGCGCGCTCAACGCGTCCTTGTGCGGCAGCGTCTCGACCGTGCTGCGGGAAGTCACCGTCAGGCATTTGTGCCGGTAGGGCACCGAAAGGCACTCGACCGCGTTGTCGTAATAATCGGTGAATTCCTCCAGTGCCGCGCGGGGTGTGACCTCGGTGACGTGACGGTGCACGATCTGCCGGTTGCTTTGCCGGGGCCGCACGCGCAGTTCGGTAAACGACTCGATGGCGGGAGCGGAATACTCGTAAGCGGTGGTGTGAACGATATTGAAGATCATCGCCAGTGGCAGTCCGAAAAGTGAGCGCGGGCAGGTTCGTTAATATTTACTTGGGAACGGGCGAGACGGTGACATTTTTTGAATTTCCTCCGCAGCCTGCAGGGAATTCATTCCAAGTGGAAAGAAAAGCAAAAGAAGGGAATTCATAATGCCTTGTTCATCATAACAAGCCGCGGGAAAGATGCTACTCCTCTCCACAAAGCTTCGCACGGTCTTTATTTGCCCGATTAGTGCTCTGTTTTCGCATGGTGTCGGCCACCATCGAAAATTTCCCTCATTCCCAAGTTTACCGGAGGCAAGGCAACGAAGTTGCGCAGACAAGTGCGTTCCCAAGTACAACTTGGGAACGAGGGGAAAAGCTGCCTTCTTCATGTCCTTCATGTCCCTCCTGTCTAAACTCCCCCGCCTTCTCTTCGTCACACGACCCGCCCTCGACATATCGCCCGGGCCAAGCTAGTTTGACCCCACCTATGAGTCAGGAACCCGCCCACTTCGCCACCGAACCGATCGAGACCCTCGTCCCCAACACCATCCGCACCCTCGCGGTCGACGCGGTTGAAAAGGCGAAAAGCGGCCACTGTGGCCTCCCCATGGGCTGCGCCGACTTCGCCTTCGTTCTCTGGACCAAATACCTCAAGTTCAACCCCACCAACCCCCACTGGGCCAACCGCGACCGCTTCGTCCTCTCCGCCGGCCATGGCTCGATGCTCATCTACTCGCTCCTGCACCTCACCGGCTTCGAGAAAATGACCCTCGACCAGCTCAAAAACTTCCGCCAGTGGGGCAGTCTCACCCCCGGCCATCCCGAAAGCCACGAAACCGAGGGCGTCGAAGTCACCACCGGCCCGCTCGGCCAGGGCACCGGCAATTCGGTCGGCCTCGCCATCGCCCAGAAATTTTTCGCCGCCACCTTCAACACCCCCGAATTCCCCGTCTCCGACCACAAAGTCTACGCCATCGTCTCCGACGGCGACCTCCAGGAAGGCGTCTCCCATGAAGCCGCCGGACTCGCCGGCCACCTCGGCCTCGACAACCTCGTCTGGTTCTACGACGACAACAGCGTCTCCATCGAGGGCATGACCAGCCTCTCCTACAGCGACGACGTCCCCTCCCGCTTTGCGGGCTACCACTGGCACGTCATCTCCATCAACGGCAACGACCAGTCCCAGATCGACGTGGCGCTCAAGGAAGCCTCCGCCACCAAAAGCCAGCCCACCATCATCATCGGCAAGACCATCATCGGCAAGGGATCGCCCAAGCTCCAGGGCACTCCCAAGGCCCACTCCGACGCCTTCGGCCCCGAGGAAGTCGCCGCCACCAAGCGCAACCTCGACTGGCCCGCCGACGCCCAGTTCCTCGTCCCCGACCGCGTCAAAACCTTCTTCGCCGAAAAACGCAAAACCTGGGCCGCGGAAGAAGCCGAATGGAACCGGCTCTTCGCCGCCTACGGCGCCAAAAATCCCGAAAAGGCCCAACTCTGGAACGACTTCCTCGCCAAAAAACTTCCCGCCGACCTCGCCGCGCTCCTGCCCAAATACGGCCCCGAAAAAGCCGTCGCCACCCGCAACGCCGGCGGCGAAATCCTCAAGGCCCTCTTCGGCGCGGTGCCCAACCTCATCGGCGGCTCGGCCGACCTCGCCCCCTCCACCAAAACCTGGATCAAGGAATTCGGCTCCTTCGAAAAAGGCAACTACGGCGGACGCAACCTCCATTTCGGCATCCGCGAACACGGCATGGGCGCCGTCTGCGCCGGCCTCGCCTATTACGGCGGCCTCATCCCCTTCGGCTCGACCTTCTTCGTCTTCACCGACTACATGCGCCCGCCCATCCGCCTCGCCTCCCTCAGCGGCATCCAGACCATCTACGTCTTCACCCACGACTCCATCTGCGTCGGTGAGGACGGCCCCACCCACGAACCCGTCGAACACCTCGCCACCATCCGCGCCATCCCCGGTGTCATCGACCTCCGCCCCGGCGACGCCAACGAAGCCGCCTACGCCTGGATCGCCGCCCTCGAACACAAGCACCAGCCCAGCGCCATCATGCTCACCCGCCAGAACATCCCCGTCTTCGACCGCACCCAGACCGCCCCGGCCTCGGAGACGCTCAAAGGCGGCTACACCCTCTGGGAATCGAAGCCCGGCGTCACCCCCGAAATCATCCTCATCGGCACCGGCTCGGAAACATTTCTCGCCCTCGACGCCGCACGGAAACTCGGCGCCGAAGGCAAAGCCGCCCGCGCCGTCTCCCTCCCGAGCTGGGCCCTCTTCGAGTCCCAATCCCGGGAGTACAGGGACGGCGTCCTCCCGCCCGCCGTCACCAAGCGCGTCGCCGTCGAAGCCGGCATCCGCCTCGGCTGGGAGCGCTACATCACCACCGGCGGCAAATTTGTCGGCGTCGAAAAATTCGGCGCGTCGGCCCCCTACGAACGCATCCTCAAGGAATACGGCCTCACCGTCGACCACGTCCTCGCCGCCGCCAAAAGCCTCCTCTAAGAATTTTTAGACAGGAGGAACATGAAGGACATGAGGGAGGCGGGGGAATTTTGGATAGGATTAATAGGATTGGCTGAAAAAATTCCCTGCCTTCTTCCTGTTAAAAAAGTTTCACCAAAATAAACCCATATCCACAGCAATCATGAGCGAAGAAATCTCCTGGCTCCTCGAAGTCGACATCCTCCCCGGCCAGCTCGAAAATTTCCGCGCCGTCGCCCGCGACCTCATCGCCTCGACCCAATCGGAACCCGGCACCCTCGCCTACGAATGGAACCTCAGCGAGGACCAAACCGTCTGCCACATCTACGAACGCTACAAAAACTCCGACGCCGTTCTCACCCATGTCCGCGGCTTCGGCGCGTTTGCCGAACGTTTCATGCAAGCCTGCCGCCCCACCCGTTTCCATATCTACGGCACGCCCAATGACGACGCCAAAGCCACCCTCGCCGATTTCAGCCCCCTCTATTTCTCGCCCCTCGGCGGCTTCCATCGCTGAGGCAATCTCGCAAATGCGTTTCGCCCTTCCGTCATCCTGAGGGGATCACAGACTGAAAAATCCCGTTAATTCCATCAAAAATTTACTGCCGTCCGCAGGACCCTACTCCACCGAACCGTACGCATCGAGATCGTACGGCTTGCGCGTCCCCGGCTGCTTGCTCTTCCAGTTCGTCCAATCGACGTCAACCGCCTGCCGCAATCGCTCGTCCTGCGATTCCCGGAATTGCATTTCAAACGCCGCCAGACCCGCCGGATCGGCCTTCGCCCGGCCGTCGAGATGGATCGCCAGCGTCGTATCGTCCGTCCGCATGGGAACAGGGTCCGACACCTGCCCCGGCGCCAGCGAAATCGTCGCATATGCGATCGTCTCCATCCGCGGGTCGGTCGGCGGCGTCTTCCCCGTCAAAATCGGGTACGGCTCGAACGCCGGAAGCGTCTCCACCTTCAACTTCATCCCCGTCGCCGCCGTCTTGAAATCGGCCCCTTTCGCCACCTCGGCCTGAAGCGTTTTCGCCATGATCTGCGCCGTCACCCGCGCCGCCTCGGCCGCCTTCGTCTGCTTCAGTTGCTCCTCGATCTCCGCCTTCACTTCCTCCAGCGGCCGCAATTCGCTCGGCTGAATCTCCGCCAGGTGCAGCACGGCCACCCCGTTGTCGAGATCCACCACCTTGCTGATCGGCTCGTCCTTCGTCAGCGAAAACGCCGCGCCATTGAAAGCCGAACTCGGCGGCACGTTTGCCGGCCGCGCATCCTCCGCGAAAAACTCGCTCGTCGCCGGCGTCAGCCCCATCTTCTTCGCCTCCGCCATGAAATCGGGCGGCGGCGGCGGCGTCTCCCCGGTCGCCGAAGGCTCCGGCTGAAACGCCAGCGCGAAATCGAGCGCCTTCTGCCCCAGCGCGTCCTTCGCGGCCCCCTTTTGCGCATCGGGCAGCTTCATCTGCTCCGGCGAAAGCAGCAGCAGCACGTAATCGACCCTCCGCTTCTCCGCCGTCCGATAGGCCGGATTTTCCGGATGCGCCTTGTACTCCGCCGCGATGTCCGCCGCCGTCACCTGCGCCGACGCGATAAAATTCTTCGGATCGAACGTCACCAGGCTTGCCGTCTCCGGCCCGTAGAACTTCTCGTACTGGGTCGACACCTCGCCCGCCGAACCCCGAACCCCCGAATAAAGCGCCGCTCTCACCGCGTCGAGCCGAAGCTCGTCCCGCAGGATGTTTTCAAACAGCGTCTTCGTGCTCGCAAGCTTGTCCGGGCCGTCGTCCGACGGCATGTTAAGCTTGATCTGCAACACTCCCATCGAGCTCTGGTAGGCATCGGGACTGAAAACGCCGTCCTTCTGGAACGGGGCCATGCTCCGAATGTAATCGACCAGTTGCTCGTTGCTCACCGTGATATGCAGCCGGTCCGCCTCGTGCAAAAGCAGAAGCTGGCTCCAGGCGATCTCGGCAATCTGCGCCCCCACCCCCGGCTGGCTCAATTGCTCGGACTGGCCGTGAATAATGAACTCGTCGCGCGTGTTGCGCACCGCGTCGGTCAACTCCGCCACGGTCAGGTCCTCCCCGTCGATCCGCCCGTAATCATTGCTCGTGGGAGCGCCCGAATTCGTCAGCAGATTGCCGCTGCTGTTATAAAAAAGAAAACCCAGGGCGATAACCCCCAGCACGACGACCAGGACCGTCTGCGACTGGCTGCGAAGAAACTTCATCATAATGCCGCCCGTCCCCTCAAAATAACGCAAAGAGAAATCATCATCGTCGCATCATGCGAACTCCAGGCCCCGCCGACAAGCCGCGATTTTGCAGCGACCGCGCGCCCTCGCTCCCAAGTTTACCACCCTCCGCAGCAGCTTGGGAACGCCCTTGTCCCCCGCAACTTCGTTGCGCCGCCTTCCTCGTGTCCTTCATGCCCTCCTGACTAAATTCCCCCGCCTTTCCCCTCCCAAAAATTCCGTTAATCAGGGGAATTGCTCCTGCCTTCCCCTGCCTCCTTCATGTATTTCATGACTTCATGACTTCATGTCTTCCCGTTAAAAAATTTCGTTAATTCCGTCAAATTTTCCCTGCCCCCCATTTGGTTAATCTGGAAAATTTGGTAATTTGGTCCTGCCTTCCTCACTCTTCAGCCCTCCGTGCGAAACATCTCCCCGTTCGGAAAACGCATTGCGGCTCCCCCCGTTGCGGCTAAACTAAACCCATATGCACGATAGCTACATCCAGGATTTGTTCGCCGAGCGGATCGGCGGCAGGCGTTACGGCAAGGACACCTCCATCTACAAGTTCGAGAAAATCAAGCGCGCCAAGCGCGCCGCGAAGGAGGCCAACCCGGACGCCGAGCTTTTCGATCTCGGCGTCGGCGAGCCCGACGCCATGGCCGACGCGGGCATCGTCGAAATGCTTCGCGCCGAGGTCCGCAATCCCGAAAACCGCGGCTACGCCGACAACGGCGACGACGTCCTCAAGCAGGCCGCGGCGCGGTATCTCCGCACCGTCTGCGGCGTCCCCGTCGATCCCCAAACCCAGGTCGTCCACTCCATCGGCAGCAAGGCCGCGCTCTCCATTCTCCCCGCCGCCCTCGTCAACCCCGGCGACGTCGTCCTCATGACCGTCCCCGGCTATCCCGTCTTCGGCACCCACGCGAAATACTACGGCGGCCTCGTCCACAACCTCCCGTTGCTCGAGCAAAATCACTTCCTCCCCGACCTCAACGCCATCCCCGCCGACGTCCTCGCGAAGGCGAAAGTCCTCGTCCTCAACTACCCCAACAACCCCACCGGCGCGAGCGCCACGCCCGAATTTTTCGCCGAGGTCGTCGCCTTCGCGAAGAAAAACCGCATCGTCGTCATCCACGATTTCGCCTACGCCGCCCTCGTCTTCGACGGCATGCCCCTCAGCTTTCTCGCCACGCCCGGCGCCGTCGACGTCGGCGTCGAACTCCACTCCACCAGCAAGAATTTCAACATGACCGGCTGGCGCTGCGGCTTCGTCGCCGGCAACGAACTCCTCGTCAAGGCCTACGCCGACGTCAAGGACAACACCGACTCCGGCCAGTTCCTCGCCATCCAGCACGCCGCCGCCTACGCCTTCGACCACCCCGAAATCACCGCCGGCATCGCCGCCAAATACTCGCGCCGGATGGACCTCCTCGTCGACACCCTCCGGGCCGCCGGCTTCAAGGCCCGCAAGCCGCGGGGCTCCTTCTTCCTCTACGTCGCTGCGCCCAAAAGCGCCCGCCCCGCTGACGGCTCCGCTCCGTCCGTCTCATTCCCCACCGCCGAAGCCTTCAGCCAGTGGATGATCACCGAAAATCTCATCTCGACCGTCCCCTGGGACGACGCCGGCGCCTACGTCCGCTTTAGCGTCACCTTCGCCGCCAAAGACACCGAGGACGAAAGCCGCGTCATCGCCGAAATCGCCCGGCGCTTGAGCCGCCACACATTCGAGTGGTAAAACGGAACCGTTCCCCTCGTTCCAAAACCTGCTGCCCTCCGCAGGACTTTGGCAACACGATTGTCTCCGCCACTCCGTTGCCTACTCCAAACTCCCATCCGTGATCGCCCCAAGGTGCGCCTGGCTGACGTGGTCGGCGTATTTGGCGAGGACGCCGCGCTTCTTCACGGTGGGCCGCAACTTGAGCGCCTTCCGGCGCTTCGCCAGTTCGCGGGCGGGCACGTCGAGGGTCAGCCGCCGCGCAACGGCGTCGATGACAATGCGGTCGCCGTTCTTCACCAGCGCGAGCGCGCCGCCGATGTGCGCCTCGGGTGAGATATGCCCCACCACGAAGCCGTGCGTGCCGCCGGAAAACCGTCCGTCGGTGATCAGCGCCACGTCATTGCCCAGGCCGCGCCCGGAGATGGCCGAGGTGGGCGAGAGCATTTCCCTCATCCCCGGCCCGCCCTTCGGCCCTTCGTAACGGATCACAACCACGTCGCCCTTTTTGATCTTGCCGGCGAGGATCGCCTTGAGCGACGCCTCCTCGGAATCGAACACGCGCGCCACGCCGCTGAACCGCTCGCCCTCCTTGCCGGTGATTTTGCCGATGCCGCCGAGCGGCGCGAGATTGCCGTAAAAGACAACGAGATGGCTCGTCGGCTTGATCGGGTTGTCGAAGCCGTGGATGACGTCCTGGCCCTTCGGGTAGGGCTTCACGTCGCGCAGGTTTTCCGCGACGGTCCGGCCCGTGACGGTCAGGCAATCGCCGTGGAGCAGGCCCTTGTCGAGAAGCATCTTCATCAGCGGCGTCACGCCGCCGATGCCGACGAGCGCGGCCATGACGTATTTGCCGCTCGGTTTCAGGTCGGCGAGGACGGGCACGCGTTTGCCGATGCGGGTGAAGTCGTCGAGCGCGAGCCTGACGCCCGCCGCGTGGGCGATGGCGAGCAGATGAAGCACGGCGTTGGTCGAGCCGCCGAGCGCGATAACCACCGTGATCGCGTTCTCGAACGCCTTTTTTGTCATGATGTCGAGCGGGCGGATGCCGAGATCGAGCAGGCGATGCACCGCCGCGCCGGCGTTCTGCGCATCGTCCTTCTTGGCGGTGGAAATCGCGTTTTGCGCGGAGCTGTTGGGGAGGCTCATGCCGAGGGCCTCGATCGCGCAGGCCATGGTGTTGGCCGTGTACATGCCGCCGCACGAACCGGCGCCGGGAATGGCGCACGCCTCAAGCGAGGCGAGGTCGCCGCCCGACATTTTTCCCTGCGCGTGCGCGCCGACCGCCTCGAAAACCGAGACGATGTCGACGTCCCGTTGCTGGAAACAGCCGGGCAAAATCGTGCCGCCATAGACGAACACCGCGGGCCGGTTGAGCCGCGCCATCGCGATGAGGCAGCCGGGCATGTTCTTGTCGCAACCGCCGATGGCGACGAGGCCGTCGAACAACTCGCAGCCGACCACGGTCTCGATCGAGTCGGCGATGACTTCGCGCGACACGAGCGAGTATTTCATGCCCTGCGTCCCCATCGAAATGCCATCGGAAATCGTGATGGTGTTGAAGATGAGCGGCTTGCTCCCCGCCTTGGCGACGCCTTCCGCCGCCGCGACGGCGAGCTGGTCGATGTGCGCGTTGCAGGGGGTCACCTGGCTCCAGGTCGAGGCGACGCCGATCTGCGATTTTTCAAAGTCGGCCCGGTCGAATCCGACCGCGTGAAGCATGGCCCGGCTTGGCGCGCGCTCCGGCGCGGCAACAAGCGGTCCCGACCAGTGGCGATGGAGCGGTTTGCGGGACCCGGCCGATTTTTTGGGCGATTTCATGAGCCGCCCAGATTACGAAACTACGTCTCCGGGAAAAAGATTAATTATATGCAGCGACGCGTACCGGGGACCGCTTCCTGTTCCGTCTCGAAGTTTCGAGACGGAATCCGGACAACAAGTTGTCCGGGCCACCCGAATATCGTCGCGCGACGGCTACCCAGCGATTCCTTCGACAAGCTCCGACCACCGCTACATGACGAGATCATCGCGCAGTGAGCATGACGGAACCGCCGCGCTGCACCCTGAGCGGCCCGACCGTTTCGATGGAAACGACCTGCAGGCGCACGTTGGTGCCGTTCTGCATCTGGAGAAGTTCCCGCGGCAGGCTTTTCGAGTCGGTGATCAACCGGTTCCCGATCTTCACAATGATCATCTTCTCGACCACGCCGGCATCCCCGGCGGGACTGTCCTCGTCAACATGGGTGATGAGCAGGCCGCCGGGCAGATTCAACAGCGCCGCCTCGTCGGGCGTGAGCGTCTTGACGGTCAACCCGAGGCATTTCCGGATCATTTCCAACTTGCCGGCCACGGGCGACGGGGGCGCGGGCTTGAGGCCCCGGGCCACGGCCATCGCGTCGTTGGCCCAGGGAATCACGACGTCGTTCGGTATGGCGAAACCGATGTTCTCGATCGCCGTGCCCGAGAGTTTCGCCGAATTGATGCCGACGAGGCCGCCGTTGAGATCGACGAGCGGGCCGCCGCTGTTGCCCGGATTGATCGCCGCATCGGTCTGGATCAGGTTGTTGTAGGTGTGGTCCTCGACGGTGAAGCTGCGGTGCAGCGCGCTGAGAATCCCATGGCTGACCGAGTTCTGGAGGTCGGCCGGGCTGCCGAGCGCGACCACCGTTTCGCCGAGAAGATTGGGCGACGTGTAGGTGAGATCGAAGTAGGGAAACTGCACCGTCTTGTCCTCGATTTTAAGCAGCGCCAGGTCGGCGTCGTCGTCCGCCGTCATGATCTCCGCCTGATACTTCGAGCCGGACGAAAGCGTGATGCTGACTTCTTTCTCCTTCTCCGCCATGGCCACGACATGCGCGTTGGTGAGGACAAAACCATCGGCGGAAATGATCAGCCCGGAGCCGATGCTTTGCGCCGTCCGGTTTCCGCGATAAAGCCGGAAGAACTGGTTGGTGAAGTAGGCTGGCACCGTCTCCTGCGCGGTGATATTGACCACGGCGGGCTGGACATTGGCAACGATCTTCACGATCGGCTCATTGGCAATATCGATTTTGCCGGGCGGCGGCGGGAGCTTGCCCTGGGGAGCCGTCAGAACGGGAGTCGGCGGCGGAGATGCCGGGGCATGGTTGGCCGGAGGCGCCTCCTGGGCGCGAGCGGGGCGGCCGGCCGCGAAGGCCAAAAGGATGAGCAAGGCAAAAGGGAAGAGGCGGATTTTCATAACACGTTATTCTGTTCTTCTTCACTTATGATTGATTCCAGCTAGGAATCAAGTTACCAGAATGAAAGATAGCGCGAGTCCTCCCTACCTGCCGCCGCGAGCTCTGCGCGAGGAGTCGGTGCGCGCGCCGACCGAGATGGAAATCCAGGCGCTTTGGTTCGAGCAGCTTTATCAGCCGACGTTGACCACCGACGACGGACGCACAGTCGAAATTGTCCAGCCCGGATTTTGGAATCACAGCGGCGGGCCCGATTTCACGCGGGCAGTCGTGCGGTTTTCCCCGGCAGCCGCCTCACGCCGGGCGGCGGACGCGGAATCCTCCGCTCGCGGTTCGCCGAATGAGATCACCCTCGGCAACGTCGAGGCGCACGTGCATCCCGCCGATTGGAACGCGCACGGCCATCACGCCGACGCCGCCTACAACGAAACAATCCTGCATGTCGTGTGGGAAATGAAGGGCGGAAAATCGTTCTTCCCCGCGACCGCCGCCTTTCGCCGCGTGCCGCAGGTGGCGCTCGGCCCGCAACTCCTCGCGCCGTGGCCCGAACTCCAACCGCTCTGCGCGTCGCTGCTGCGGGGTCCCCTCCCCGGCGCGACGCCGGGACGCTGCTCGCCCGAGCTGGCCCGTTTGCCGGCGGATCAAATCGCGGAGATCCTGCGCGCGGCGGGACTTTTCCGGCTGCGGCAAAAAGCGCGGCGCTGGTTCTGGCGGCGGCGGCTGACGAGTCCCGCGCAGGCGCTCCACGAGGCGCTGGCCGAGGCGCTCGGGTTTCACGCCAACCAGGTGCCGATGCGGCTCGTGGCGCAGCGCTTGCCGTGGACGAAACTGCGCGATATGAAACCCGACGCGCGCCTGGCCCATCTTTTCGGGCTGGCCGGCTTTTTGCCCAACGAAAGCGTCACACGCCTCGCCTCGGAACCGCGCGGGTGGCTGCGCGAGCTGTGGGAAATCTGGTGGAAGGCGCGGGGCGCGCTCAATTACGCTCTGCTGCCGCGAAGCCAGTGGCGCCTGGCGGGACTGCGCCCGCTCAACCGGCCCGAGCGAAGGCTGGCCGCCCTGGCGCACATCGTGCCTCGCATGCCGGAACTGCTCGCTGCGCTCAAGGCGCGCGACGCGGAACGCTTCGCCGGAACGTTGCTCGCGATTCGCGATCCGTTTTGGGAAAAGCACGCGACGCTCACCGGCGCGCCGTTGCCCACGCCCTGCCGTTTGCTCGGCGAAGAACGCACGCGCGACATCCTCATCAATGTCTTCTGGCCGATGGTCTCGCTCGAGGAACCCGGCGCGGCCCGGACCGCCCTCCGCGCCTTCACCGCCGCAACCAACGGCGCCGCCCGGATCGCCTCGCAACGGCTGTTGATCTCCGCCCTGACGCCGAAACAGACGCGCGAGGCGCTCGTGCAACAGGGGCTTCTCCAAATCTTCCGCGACTATTGCCAGGCCGACTGCTCCCGGTGCCGCGACTGCACGTTTCCGGAACTGGTGAAAACGTGGAGAGAGTAGAGGCTGTTAACACTATTTTATGGCCGGATCGCTCGCACTCGGAGAAGCCATCCTGAAAGGATGGCCATCATATAGCCCAGGGTTGGCGCGGGGGACAACGTCCCACGCGCCTACCCTGGGTCAACTGCGAAGGGGATCAACCCTGAAAGGGTTGAATCAGTCCGTCACCCCGCCGGGCCGGCTTCAACCCTTACAGAAACCTCTGCGAAAGTCTCTCTTTTAGGATTCTGTCATCCTGAGCTTGTCGAAGGATCAGTTCGGTTTGCCTTTTTCAGAGGAGGGGAACTGATCCCTCGACAAGCTCGGGATGACGGATCGCTTAGAGAATGAGTTTTGCAGAGGTCCCCGTTGGGGTTGCCGAGGACAACTAACGATAGTGTGAACACGCCCTAGACTGTTTTTGATTGAGATGAACGGAGATTGTTATTATGTAGGCGCTGGTGGATATCTGAGGCCCGGACAGCTGCGGGAAGTCATCGATTCTTCCCTGCTAGCCATCCCGAACCGCCCCACCGCCAACCTCCGGATGACAGAAAGCAAATTTCCCGGTAGACTTGTCGGCCCATGAGCCTCGACCTCCTCAAGGAAAAACTCCAGGGCGTCTTCAAGACCCTCCGCGGCTACGGCAAACTCAGCGAAAGCAACGTCGCCGACGCCGTCCGCGAAGTCCGCCTCGCCCTCCTCGCCGCCGACGTCAACTACCAGGTCGCCAAGGAATTCTGCGACGAAGTGAAGAAAAAATCGCTCGGCGCCGAAGTCCTCGCCAGCATCCGCCCCGGCGAACAATTCGTCAAAATCGTCCACGACGAACTCCTCGCCTGCTTCTCCAGTGACACCACCGAACTCACCCACAACCGCCCGCTGCGCATCCTCCTCTGCGGCCTCAACGGCGCCGGCAAAACCACCACCGCCGGCAAACTCGCCGCCTGGTTCAAAAAACGCAAGCAACACGTCGTCCTCGTCGCCGGCGACCTCGCCCGCCCCGCCGCCATCGAGCAACTCCAAATCCTCGGCAAACAAACCGGCGTCACCGTCCTCACCTTCCCCGGCGAAAAAAATCCCGCTGCCGTCGCCACCCTCGCCCGCGAGGAAATCACCCGCTTGCGCGTGGAAATCGCCATCTTCGACGCCGCGGGCCGCCTCGACGTCGACGACTCCCTCCTCGCCGAACTCCAAGCCGTCGCCACCGCCTGGCAACCCCACGAATCCCTCCTCGTCGCCGACGCCGCCACCGGCCAGACCGCCGTCAAAGTCGCCCAGGCCTTCCACGCCCGCGTCCCCCTCACCGGCCTCATCCTCTCCAAATTCGACGCCGACACCCGCGGCGGCGCCGCCCTCTCCTTCCAGCGCGTCACCAACCTCCCCATCCGCTTCCTCGGCACCGGCGAGGCCCTCGACGCCCTCGAACTCTTCCAGCCCGAACGCCTCGTCCAACGCCTCCTCGGCATGGGCGACATCGTCGGCCTCGTCGAAAAGGCCCAGACCGAATTCGACGCCGTCTCCACCGAGAAAATGGCCGAAAAACTCAAGAAAAACTCCTTCGACCTCCAGGACTTCCTCGACCAGATCAAAATGATCCGAAAACTAGGCCCCCTGCAAAATGTGCTTGGCATGATCCCCGGAATGCCTAAGATGCCGGATTCGGTCGATGGTGAGAAATCGCTTCGCCGGGTCGAGGCGATGATTCGCTCCATGACCCACGAGGAACGCTCCCGCCCGTCCGTCCTGAACGCCCGTCGGCGCCAGCGCATCGCGCGCGGCAGCGGCGCCAGCGTCACGGAACTCAACGAACTCTTGCATCGGTTCGAAGAGATGAAAAAAATGATGCAGCGGCTCAACCGCGGCGCAAGCCCCGATAAAATGCTGCGCAATCTCATGGGCAAACGTTAGCAAGAAAGAACATTATGGCAGTAATCATCCGACTCCGGCGCGACGGCGCAAAAAACAGTCCCTACTACCGCATTGTCGTCGCCGACAAACACAGTCCCCGCGACGGCAAATTCCTCGAACTCATCGGCACCTACGATCCGAAAAAAAAGGGCGACAACTCGACCGTCAAGATCGACCGCGCCGACCACTGGATCAAGCTCGGCGCCCTCCCCTCCGACACCGTCCGCAGCATCCTCAAAAAGGCCAAAGCCAAATCGGCCAGGGCGGAGAAAGAAACCGCCGAAACAACCGCCTAACCGGAAACGACGTGCGCAGGAACTCCTATGAAACACTTCCTGGAATTTGTCGTGCGCAGCCTCGTCGATAACCCCGACGACGTCCAGGTCACCGAAGTCTCCGGCCCCAACGAAACCGCCTACCGCATCGGCCTCCACCCCGCCGACGTCGGCCTCGTCATCGGCAAAGGTGGACGCACCATCAGCGCCATCCGCTCCCTCATCAACGCCGCCAACAAAGCCGGCACCCACCTCGCCGTCGAAATCGTCGAAAACTCCTGACCCTTCCCCCGCCTTCCTCCTCAAAAATTTGGTAATTTGGTCCTTCCCCTCAAAACTTCCCCTGCCTCCCCGCCTTCCCCTCAAAACAATTTAGTAATTTGGTCAATTTGGTAATTTGGTCCTTCCCCTCCCCATGCGCATCGACGTCATCACCCTCTTCCCCGAAATCCTTCGCGGACCGCTCGACGCCTCCATCCTCGGACGCGCCCAGCGCGGCGGCCAGGCCGAGATCGCCCTCCACCAACTCCGCGACTACGCCACCGACAAACACCACACCGTCGACGACAAACCCTACGGCGGCGGACCCGGCATGCTCCTCAAGTGCGAACCCATCTTCGCCGCCGTCCACGACGTCCAAACCAAGGCCCCCGCCCCCGGACGCGTCATCCTCCTCACCCCCGCCGGCAAAAAATTCGACCAGGCCAGGGCCCGCGAACTCGCCGCCCTCGACCGCATCATCCTCCTCTGCGGCCACTACGAAGGCGTCGACGAACGCGTCCGCGAACACCTCGTCGAAGAGGAACTCTGCATCGGCGACTTCATCCTCACCAACGGCGCCCTCGCCGCCCTCGTCGTCATCGACGCCGTCGTCCGCCTCCTCCCCAACGTCGTCGGCAACGAAGCCAGCACCCTCACCGAATCCTTCGGCGCCGGGCGCCCCTGGCTCGAAGGCCCCCAATACACCCGCCCCGAGGAATTTCGCGGCTGGCGCGTCCCCGAAATCCTCCTCTCCGGCCACCACGGCAAAATCGAGCAATGGAGCCACGAACAAAGCCGCCAACGCACCGAACAAATCCGGCCTGATCTCCTCAAGGTGGCCGGCGCGGGCCCTGCGCCGGACCATCGCCCAAAAACAACTTAACCCAAGACCCCAACCCCTATGAAACTGATCGAAAAAATCGAAGGCGAACAAATCAAAAAACACGTCCCGTTCCGCGTGGGCGACTCCGTCAAAGTCCACACCCGCGTCAAGGAAGGCGACAAGGAACGGACCCAAATCTTCGCCGGCATCATCATCGGCCACAAGGGGCGCGGCCTCAACGAAAGCTTCACCGTCCGCCGCATCAGCTACGGCGAAGGCGTCGAGCGCGTCTTCCCCCTCAACTCCCCCCGCATCGAAAAAATCGAAGTCGAACGCGAAGGCCAGGTCCGCCGCGCCAAACTCTTCTACCTCCGCGAACGCAAAGGCAAGGAAGCCCTCTTCGTCAAGGAACGCGTCAAGGCCACCGTCGCCAAAAAGGACAAAGCCACCGCCGCCCGCAAAGCCAAAGCCGACAAGGAAGCCGCCTTGAAAGGCTAAGCCGTAGCCGCCGCACGCTGGGCGGCGGTCCGGTTGGCAGCACTTCCCTCGTTCCCAAACTCCATTTGGGAACGCACTTGTCCGCGCAATTCCATTACCTGCCTCTCCTTTCGGTAGCCGCCGCGCGCTGGGCGGCGATGCAGTTGGCAGCAGTCGCCCGCCACACGAGCGTGCCGGGCGACGGACCCGCGCTCGGCGATCGCAGGCCGCCATCAAAGCTGGATACAACCGCAACTTTTGGTTACCCTCCCACCGATGCCCACCTACGAATACGAATGCGCCAAGTGCGGAAAGACCTTTGAACTCATCCAATCGATGAAAGACGCCGCGTTGAAAACCTGCCCGAAAACCCTCTGCCGCAAAAAAATCTGGGGCAAAGGACGGGTCAAGCGCAAGATCGGCGCGGGGGCCGGCTTGATCTTCAAAGGCTCCGGTTTTTACATCACCGATTATCGCAGCGAAGGCTACAAGAAATCCAAAAGCGATTCCGCCAAAACCGGCGAGACCGCCCCGGCAGCCTCCACGAAGCCCGATTCGGCCAAAGCGGAACCGCCCAAACCGGCGCCCAAGCCCGCACCCAAAAAGGAAACTTGAGATGAACCGGCGAATCGTCTCCTTCGCCACCCTGGGCTTCTTCGGCTATTTTTTAGCGGGCCCGCCCCTCCCCGCCCAGGACGCCCCGGCAACCCCCGCGCCGGTCGCCCCGGTGATTTCGACCGCGGCCTCCGACACCTATCCGCAGGTGACATGCACCAGCGCCGACGCCCTCGCCTGCGCCGACACCCTGCAACTCGCCGCCGATACGCGCAACGAACTTGGGCCGCTGCTCAAGCTCGGGCCCGACTGGCGCTTTCCAGTCCATATCCATATCATGACGCCCGACGATCCCCTCACCGCCAAAATCAACCGCGAGGCGGCGGCCGTTTTCTCCCAGGGCGCGACGATGAAAATCGAGGCGGTACTCCCCTCCTCCGATCCCGATGCGCGCGAATTCATCCAGCGGCAGTTTGTGACCGCCCTGCTGTGGGAAAAATTCTTTGCGAAGACGACCTCCTTCAACCGGGGCACGCGTCTCGACGTCGTCCCGTTCTGGCTCATCGAGGGCTTGTCCCAGCGGTTGAACGACGACCCCGAACACAACCGCGAAAGCATCGTCAGACGCGCCGTCCAGAACCAGGCCGCCCCGACCCTCGCCGAAGTCGACGACTGGCAGGATTTGAGCGACGACCGGCTGCTCGGACTCTGGCAGCGCGCCTTCTGCTATTACCTCGTCGACAGCCTCATCCGGGAAGGCTCCCGGCGGGACGACTTTCAGCAGTGGCTCGACGGCTTCTCCGGGCCCAATCCCTCCCCGGCCCAATTCCATTTTCCGACCGAAGCCGACTGGGAGACCGAACTCGCCGACGCATCCGAACGCGGCCGCGACATCGTCTATACCTGGGCGGAGACTTCGTCCGAACTGACAACCGCCGAAACCATCACCTTCGCCAAATCGAAGAATGCAAAAGTCGAAACCTGCACGCTCGACACGGTCGACACGCTTCCCCCGACCCCCGCGCTGACCGAAGCATTGAAGGAAAGGGTGTTTGTCCTGACCGAGCTGGAGCTTCGGGCGCACCCGAGCTGGCATTCAATCCTGGAACTCTATCGCGCCGCCCTCGCCGCGCTCGCCGCCAACCATCCGGACGAGGCGAAAAAACTTCTTCAGGAAGCCCAGCGCCAGCGTGTCGCCGAAGCGGCCAATCACCGGAAAATCCTCGATTACATCAACTGGTTTGAAGTCACCAAGGACTATGAGGACAGCGCGTCGCCCTTCTCCACCTACTTCACCACCGCCAAGGAAATGGAACGGGTCCAGGCCGATCCGGCGCACCCGAACCCGATCCGCGCCAATCTTCTCCTGATCGAATCGGAGTTGTAGGGCGAATTTAACGGAATGACCAAATTTTCAAATTGACTAAATTACCAAATTTTTTAAGGCAAATATCCCCTCGCCTTCAACCTTCATGACTGATGCCTTCCGTTCTTAATTTGGTAATTTGGTCCTAATTCCGTCAATTTTTCCCTATGGTCTTCCTCCCCCGCTTCTATTTCACGCTGGTGGTGGCGATCCTTCTCGCGCTCGGGTCGACCCTGATACCCAACGGCATGGCCGCAAGCCTTCTGCTCACGCTCCTGCTCACCTGCGCGGTGCTCGCCGACGCCGTCCTCATTCCCCGCGACGCGCTGCGCGTCAAACGAAACGCGCCGCCGATCTTGAAGCAGGCCCAGCCCTTCCAGGTCGAACTCACTTTGGTCAATCAAAGCGAAACCGCCGCTTCGTTCCAGATCGTCGATTCCCCGCCCGTCGATTTCACCGGCTCGCCCAAAATGATCGTCGTGCGCCTGCCCCCGAAGCGGGAAATCCTCCAGACCTACAGCCTCAAAAGCTACCGGCGCGGGACCTTCTCCTTCGGCGCCGTCTTCTACCGGATCACCGGCCCGCTCGGCTTGATCCAACGCCAGGGAAAAATCGACCTGGCCCAGCAGGTGCAGGTCCTGCCCGACATGACCGGCGAAGGCTCGCGCGACCTGCAGCTCGCGCTGGCCGGGGCGTTCCAGGCCGGGCGCAGAAAGACCCCGCGCCGCGGCGAAGGAAGCGAATTCGAATCGTTGCGCGAGCACCAGCGCGACGACGATTTCCGCCATATCGACTGGAAGGCCTCCGCCAAGCGCGGCAAGCTCATCAGCCGCCAGTACGAAACCGAACGCGACCAGCGCCTGATGATCCTCCTCGACACGGGCCGCCTGATGAGCCCCAGGATCGGGTCCTACCGGAAGCTCGATTACGCGATCAACGCCTCCGTCCACCTCGCCCAGATCGCCCTCCACAAGGGCGACCTCGTCGGTTACGCCATCTTCAACGACGAGTTGCGCGCCTTCGCCGAGCCGAAAAAGGGACAGGCGCGGATGTCCCGCTTCGTGAAGGATTTGACCTCGCTCCAGGCCGCGCGGCTCGAATCGGACTACGCCGCCGTCTTCCATCACGTCATGCGGCGCTGCTCGCGGCGCACGCTCATCGTCTGCTTCACCGACCTCGGCGACGCCCACTCGGCCGAAAGCCTCCTCCAGGCCGCGCTCCCGCTCCTGCCGCGCCACCTGCCCGTCATCGTCACCGTCAGCAATTCCGAAATCCTCGCCGTCACCCGCAAGAGTCCCGAAAACGAGTTCGAGGTCTACCGGCACGTCGCCGCCATGGAAATCTGGAACGATTACCAGCGCACCCTGCGCGGCCTGCGCAGCCGCGGCGTCGCCACCGTCAGCGTCCCCGCCCAGGAATTGAGCACCGCCGCCATCAACGAATACCTCCGCATCAAGGAGACCGCGTGGCTGTAGACAGGTAAACCAACAAAGGGTACTGGTAGAATAACTATGAAAATCGCAATCAACATCGCCGGAGGACTGCTCGGCTTCCTCTTCATCGCCTTTTCTCTTTTGGTGCTTCTGGGTTTTGCGCCGAAACCCGATTTGGTTCCCGGAACACCCAAAGCCGAATTCTTCGACGCCTTTGCCTCCACGGGCTGGCTGACGCTCGTCAAGGTCTGCGAACTGACCGGCGGAATTCTTGTCGCTATTCCAAAAACGCGCAATTTTGGGCTTCTGGTACTGGGGCCGATCATCATTAACATCCTGGCGTTCCACATTCTGGTCGCGAAAGGCGAAGGCCTCGTTGGAATTCCGCTTTTCGTCGCCGCTCTCGCCTTGTTTCTTTTGTGGGCAGGCCGCAAGGCGTTCGCCGGATTGATGAACTGATTCTTCGACAAGCTCGGGAT
Organism: Methylacidiphilales bacterium; assembly: GCA_035948935.1. GTDB lineage: Bacteria > Verrucomicrobiota > Verrucomicrobiia > Methylacidiphilales > UBA1321 > JABDGH01. Next base: position 444,310 of record DASZIP010000022.1, read on the forward strand.
GACAGGAGCATTGTTGGCCCATGCTCCCCGAACTCCTCACACCCGTCCCCGGCCCGCGCTCGCGCGAGCTCGCGGCCGAGTTGCGCGCGCATGAATCGCGGAACGTCACCTATGTCTCGCCCCGGTTTCCGGTCTTCTGGGAACGGGCTCGCGGCGCGAACGTCTGGGACGTCGACGGCAACCGCTTCCTCGATCTCACCGCCGGCTTCGGCGTCGCGGGCCTCGGCTACACGCCCGAAAAAATCGTCGCCGCCGTTCGGGACCAGGCCGCCCGGCTCTACCACGCGATGGGCGACGTCCATCCGAGCGCCGAAAAGGCCGCTCTCTGCCGACGACTCTCGCAACTCACCTTCGGGAAATGGCGGCGCGGCGCCGCGGGCAAAGTCATCCTCGCCAATTCGGGAAGCGAAGCGGTCGAAGCGGCCCTGAAAACCGCACACCTCGCGACGAAGCGCCGTGGCGTCCTCGCCTTCACCGGCGGATACCACGGCCTCGGCTACGGCGCGCTCACCGTGACGGGAAGAAAACTTTTCCGCGATCCGTTCGCCGCGCAACTCGCCGACTTCGCCGCGTTCATGCCCTTCCCCGCCTGCCACCATTGCCCCTTCGGCGCGACCGCCCGCGAGCCCTCCGCCTGCCCGCCCGATTGCATGAACACCTTTGCCGTCCGCGCCGAAAAACTCCTCCGCGCGGGAAAAATCGGCGCGATCCTCGTCGAGCCGGTCCAGGGCCGCGGCGGCGAAATCGCGCCGCCGGACTGGTTTCTCCCCATGCTCCGCTCGCTTGCGAATCAATCGGGCGCGCTCCTCATCTTCGACGAAATCTACACCGGCTTTTACCGCACGGGACCCCGCTTCGCCTGCGACCACTGGAAAGTCGCGCCCGACATCGTCTGCCTCGGCAAGGCACTCACCAGCGGCTTTCCCCTCGCCGCGTGCGTGGGCGCGGCGGACATCATGGACGCCGCGTGGCCCGAATCGACCGGCGAAGCGCTCCACACCAGCACCTTCCTCGGCAATCCGCTCGGCTGCCGGATGGCGCTCGAATCGCTCGACCTGCTCGAAGCCGAACCGTGGAGCAGGCGCGTCGCGAAGCTGGGCCGTCACCTCGAGAAAGGCCTCCGCAAGCTGCGGAATACGTCAAAGCGCTGGGGCTGGAGCCGCGGCCTCGGCCTCATGCGCGGCATCGAAATCCTCGACTCCGGAGGCCGGCCCGATCCCGTCCGCGCGGGGCAACTCGTCGAAGCCATGCTCGCGCGCGGCATCATCATCCTCAGCGGCGGCGTCGAGCAGAATGTCCTCTCCTTCACCCCGCCGTTCGTCATCAACGAAGAGGAAATCGATTTCGCCCTCAATCAACTCGCCGAAACTGAATTTTGACAGGATTAACAGGATTGAAGACAGGCTGAATTTTAGACATGAGAGACATGAATAACATGAAGGAAAAAACTTTCTTTCCTCACACCCAATTTCATGTCCTTCATGTTCCTCCTGTCAAAATCCTTCCCCCATAATCCTGTTAATCTTGTTAATCCTGTCAAAAAAAATTCCGTTAATTCCGTCAAAATTCAGTTCTCATCCCTCCAATAAACCACGGCGTGCTCGTCGCGATAGACCTCCTTCCATTCGGGCACGGAACGGAGAAGCTTGTTCAAGGGCAGATAGGGATCGAGGATAAGCGAATCGTAGTCTCCTTTTTCGAGCTTGTCCTTCCAGCCCGCCGCGCCCGTCGTCAGGTCCACGAACGAAAACATCGCCGCGTCGCCGTAAAAGTCGCACCGGTCGTCGATGCTCACCCGAAAATCGGGCCGCATGTTCCAGAGCAGCGGCCCCGCGTTCCACGTCGTCGTCAGCGGCCGGTGGAAACGGTCCGGGTGCTCCCTCAAAAACGCGAGCAGCTTCGGCGTCGCGCTCTCGCCGACGCGAATGTCCCGCGCAATCGGCGTCCGCACAAAAACCGCCGTCAGCGCCAGCATCGCCACCAGCGCCAGCCACGCGTCGCCTCCCGCCACCCGTTGCCGGGCCTGAAAATCCGTGAGCCGCTCCCTCAAAAAAGGCCACCATGTTCCGTGCAACACGATCTCCAAATCGCGCGCCACCGGCGCCGCCGCGATTTCCATCAGCAAAATCACATGCCGCTGCGCCCTCAATCCCTCGTAGAGAAAAATCGCTACCGGCACGACCGCCTCCCAGCGCCAGAGCGGCGCGCGCCTGAAAATCCGCAAAATCAGCGCGAGGCCCGCGACCCCCGCGATGAACATCACCGCGATCGCCGACATCGTGGGCGTCTTGAAATCGGGCGGAAGGTCCTCCACCAAAAGCGCCGTGCTCTTCAACGACGTCGCCACAAAAAAAACGTGCCGGTGCAACTCCCAGCCCCACGGATTGAGCCGCGTCGCGAGCGCGCAAAGCAGCGTCAGGCCGATCCACGGGATCAGCGGCGCCTCCTCGCCGTCGACCCGCCTGAAAAGCCGGTCCAGCAACCGCCCCGACATCGCCGCCGCCAGGAAAAGCAGTCCCGCCATCCAGCCCGCGTGAAGGTTCGCCCACGCCGCGAACACCAGCGGCAAAATCAGCCAGTCGCGCTTCAGCGGCTGCCTCCGCCGGTTCCAGACCTCGACCACAAGCGCCATGAAAAGATACGTGAACAGAACCGGCCGCGCCGAAAAATGGATCTGCAGCGTCAGAAAAGCGACCGCGGTGACAAGCATCACGACTGAAACCGACACGCCCGACTGCAGCAAAGTCCGGTAAATCCCCAGCACCGTCGCCCCGAAAATCGCATAGCAAAACGCGCACACCAGCGGCAGCCCCCCGGCGCGATAAAGCTCGCCGACGGTCGCCTCAAAACCCCACTCGAAATCGATCCACGGCTCCCCCGGCTTGCTGAAGCTCAACGGATCGGTCCGCGGAACCCGCCCCGTTTCGAGAATGTATTCCCCCGTCCGCAGATGCCTCCCCACGCCGGGATCGGCGAAGATGTGGCCGGGATTCACGAACATCCACGACACGATGGCCAGAAAAAGAAAGAACCCGAAGGTCGGCAGCCACCAGACCGGTCTCGTCGCGGACTCGAACATCGAAGAGACCTTAGTCCGTGTCACGCGCGGCTGTCACGCGCTCTTCGGCGCGACCCCGGCCCGCTTCAATCAATGCGAGGCCTGGGCGCTGGCAACGACCGACGTTATCATCGAATAAACGCCTTTCACCTGCTGCCCCATGCTGATCATCACCCCAATCGCAACGACGGAAATAATGGCAAGGATCAAGGCGTATTCCACGAGCGTTTGCCCCCGGCAACCGGCGCACCGGCGCAAGCACGAAGTCTTCATGCGATAAAAGGAAGCCGCCCCATCGACCTTGTTCATGGTCGTTAAATAACACCTAGCCTTACAAAAGTCCAACTATTAAACGATTTTTAACGAAAATATCCTTAACGCCTTTTTGCTTTATCGAAGCTTAAGCGGTAAAAATACTTTCTCCCTCATGCCCTCCGTCTTCATCAAAACCTACGGCTGCCAGATGAACGTCCGCGACTCCGAGCAGGTCGCCCGCGACCTCGCCGGCCGCGGCTACGACCTCGTCGATCACGAAGAGGGCGCCGACGTCGTCCTCCTCAACACCTGCTCCGTCCGCGACATGGCCGAGCAAAAGGCGATCGGCAAGATGCAGGTCCTCGAGGGCCGCAAAAAACGCCGCCGGCATCAGGTCATCGGCTTTCTCGGCTGCATGGCCCAAAGCCGCGGCGCATCGATCCTCGACGACCTGCCCGAGGTCGACCTCGTCATCGGCACCCAGAAATTTCACGAAACGGGCCGCCATGTCGACGACCTCTTCCGCCAACGGCGCGAAAACCCCGGCGCCGCGCCCGAGCGCATCGTCGACGTCGCGGAGGAAACCGGCTCGCAAAACACCATCCGCGACCACCTCCTCGCGCCCAACCAGGTCACCGCCTTCGTCTCGATCATGCAGGGCTGCAACATGCACTGCACCTTCTGCATCGTCCCGAGCACGCGCGGCGCAGAGCGTTCCCGCCCCATCGGCGAAATCGTCGCCGAAGTCGAAGCGCTCGTCCGCCAGGGCGTCCGCGAAGTCACCCTCCTCGGCCAGATCGTCAACCTCTACGGCCGCCACGAATTCCCCGCCGTCGAGGGCCTCTCGCCCTTCGCGCAACTCCTCCGCGCCGTCTGCGCCGTGCCCGGCCTCCAGCGCGTCCGCTTCACCTCGCCCCATCCCATCGGCTTCAAGGACGACCTCGTCGCCTGCTTCCGCGACCTGCCCCTGCTTTGCGAACACGTCCACCTCCCGCTCCAGTCGGGCAGCGACCGCATCCTCAAGGCGATGCATCGCGCCTACACCCGGGCCGGTTATTTGCGGCTCATCGAAAAACTCCGCGCCGCGCAGCCGCGCATCGCGTTCACCACCGACGTCATCGTCGGCTTTCCCGGCGAGACGGAGGACGACTTCCGCCAGACCTGCGAACTCGTCCGCGAAGTCGGCTTCGACAACGCCTTCATCTTCCGCTACTCGCCCCGCCGCGACACCCCCGCCGCCACGATGGAGGGCCAGTTGCCCGAGGTCGTCAAGATGGAGCGCAACCAGATCCTCCTGCGCATCCTCGACGAAATCGCCGCGCGCCGCATGAACGACCTCCTCGGCCGCGAGGACGAAATCCTCGTCGAGGGCGAAAGCCGCACCAACCCCGCCCGCTTCCAGGGCCGCACCCGCACCAACCGCCTCGTCCTCATCGACGCCAACGAGCGCTGGCGCGGCCAACTCCTCCCCGTCCGCCTCACCGAATCGACCGGCTTCACCTGGTATGCCGAGCCGGTGTTGCGGTAAAATCGAACGATCATGCCCGAAGTTTTCCGTGAAGGCGGCTACCGCTTCTTTTTCTTCAGCCTCGAAGGCACCGAGCCTCCCCATGTTCACGTCGAATCTGCGGAGAAATACGCCAAGTTTTGGTTGAACCCAATCGTCCTTGTGGAATCTCGTCGAATGAATTCCGCAGAACTGAGCAAGATTTGGAAGATCATTGAAAAACGGCATAATGAGATTATAAGTAGATGGAATGAGCATTTCGGTCTTAACAGTTGATCCCGACGCCACCGACGTGCTTTGCACCGATGACGTCCTCCAGGTGACTTTATCCGATGGACGTATCATCTCGGTTCCGCTCGCCTGGTCTCCCCGGCTCTCCTCCGCGACACCCGCGCAAAGAAAAAACTGGCGGCTCATCTCGGGCGGCGTCGGCATTCACTGGGAAGAGATCGACGAGGACATCTCGGTGCGCAGCCTCTTGAGACTATCGTAATCAATGCCTCCAATAAGGAACCCCGGAGCAAGCTCTGGGGCATTTTTCGGGTGGCCCGGACAACTTGCTTGTCCGGGCGCGCGCAGCGCGCAGGAAGCGACGCTTGATCGTGCAACCACAAATCGCTTTCGATCGAAGTCCCGTAGGGACGCCCTATCAGACGTCCGCCGCCCTCCTTTATTTTGGATTGGCAACATCCTCCGCCCTGCGCTATCTTGTCCCGGCCAGGAGTGGTAAAGCGTCAGCAGGCCAACCCCGCCAGGTCCGAAAGGAAGCAACGGTAACTTGACTGCCGTTGTTGCTGCTTCTGGTTTTTTTTTGATCCCAAAAAAATCGACCCACCATGAAAATATCCTCCTGGTCCCCCCACCTCTTAAGCCTCCTCCGCATCATGAGCGGCCTCTTGTTTTTGGAACACGGCACCTCGAAGATGCTCGGCTTTCCCCCATCGGCCATGCACGCGGCGGCTGGAGCCCCTCCCCCCGCCTTCATGATGCTCCTGATGCACTCGTCCGGTCCCATCGAACTCGTCGGCGGCATCCTCCTCGCCATCGGCCTCTTCACCCGATTCACCGCCTTCATCCTCTCCGGAGAAATGGCCGTCGCCTACTTCACCGCCCACGCGCCCCATGGATTTCTCCCCATGACCGGCGGCGGCAACGGAGGCGAACTCGCCGTCCTCTACTGCTTCGTCTTCCTCTACCTCGTCGCGGCCGGCCCCGGCCCGTGGAGCATCGACCGCCTCCGCAATCGCGCTTGAGGATTTCCCCGCTCCAACTTCCCTCGTTCCCAAGTTGCACTTGGGAACGCCCTTGTCCCCGCAACTTCGTTGCCTCAGTCAACGCCACGGATCGCATCGTAACAGCGGCTCCGTACCCGGACACCATCGGTCTCTACATTTGATTCGTTGGCATCGAGAGGCTGACCGTCGGCGTGTTCAACCAATGCAAGGCCTTCAAAAGAATGATTACGGCCACGGCGCCGAGCAGGAAAGCGATGATCAGGCAATACATAAACTCGGAAGGACAGACTTTCCACATTGATTTTCCGCAGTTGGGACAGCCGTTCTCTTCTCTCCCCGGGATGGAATGGGCCTCGCCCTTTTTTTGGGAGAGCGCGCTTTCCATCCGGCCATTCAGCGCTTCTCGATGCCGGATTGCAATCAGAAAGTGAACTATAGTTCATCTTGGCCCGGCGCGTTTATGGCCAACTTGGGCCGTGAAAAGGCGTAAGATTATCGGGCAGAATGTCTACCGTCTCAGAATGAAGGCCGGAATGACCCAAACGCAGTTGGCCGACTTCGTGGATTTAAGCAAACGGTACATTCAGAAGATCGAACATGGAGAAGCCAACATCACCATCGAGGTCGTCGAAAAATTCGTCACAATTTTCAGGTGTGGATGGAAAGACATCATCGGAGAGATCGACTAGATGTCCCCTCTCCTCCCAAACAAATCAAGTTCCCGCAGCACCTCCCGCGCCTGTTCCTTCTTCTGCTTCGCCTTCGCGAGCCTCGGCAGCCCCTTGTCGTCGATCTGGTCCTCTTCGAGCTGGCGCAGCACCTCCTTCGCCCGCTTGAGCACCGGCGCGGGCAGCCCGGCCAGCCGCGCCACCTGGATGCCGTAGCTTTTGTCCGTGCCGCCCGGCACGATCTTGCGCAGAAAAACGATCTGCTCCCCCCATTCGCGCACCGCGACGTTGTAATTCTTCGTCGCCGGCAGCAGCCGGGCGAGCTCGGTCAGCTCGTGGTAATGGGTCGCGAAAAGCGTCCGCGCGCGCAGCGTGGCGTTGAGGTATTCGGCCACCGACCACGCGATGCTCAGCCCGTCGAACGTGCTCGTGCCGCGCCCGATCTCGTCGAGAATGACCAGGCTGCGGCTCGTCGCGTGGTTCAGGATGTTCGCCGTTTCGTTCATCTCGACCATGAACGTGCTCTGGCCGCGCCCGAGATCGTCGCTCGCGCCGACGCGGGTGAAAATCCGGTCGAGCAACCCGATCACCGCCCGCTTCGCCGGCACGAAGCAGCCGCAATGGGCCAGCAGCGCCAGCACCGCGACCTGCCGGATGTAGGTGCTCTTGCCCGCCATGTTCGGCCCGGTGAGAATCACCAGCCGTTCCGTCTCGATGTCGAGCCGCGCGTCGTTGGGAACGAATTTCTCGCCGGCGGGAAGCTGCTCCAAAACGGGATGCCGCGCTTCTTCGAGCAGCAACAGCCCGCCGTCGTTCATCTCCGGCTGCGTGTAATCCCGTTCCTGCGCCAGTTCGCCCCAGCCGAGCAGCACGTCGATCTCGTGCAGCGCGCGCGCCGTCTCCTGGATCGCGCGCAGATGAGGCGCCGCCGCCGAGCGAAGATCGAGGAACAGTTCGTACTCGAGCTGCCGCGACCGCTCCTGCGCGCCGAGGATTTTCGATTCCATCTCCTTCAACTCGGGCGTCACGAAACGCTCCGCGTTGGCCAGCGTCTGCTTGCGCGTGTAGTCGGCGGGGACCGCGCCGAGATTCGCCGTGCTCACCTCGATATAGTAGCCGAAGACCTGGTTGTAGCGCACCTTCAGCGACTTGATGCCGGTCCGTTCCTGCTCGCGGCGTTGCAGTGCGGCGAGCCACTCCTGGCCCTCCACCGAAGCGGCGCGGAGTTCCTCGAGCGCCGCGTGATAACCGGCGCGGATGAGGCCGCCCTCCTTCAGCACGATGGGCGGGTCGTCCGCCAGCGCGCGCGAATAGAGATCGGCCAGGTCCGGGAGGAGAGAGATGAGCGCGCCGAGTCCGCGCAAGGCGGGGACGGAATGGCGTTCAAGCGCCTCGCGCAGGCCGGGCAGTTGCTCGAGCGAGACGCGCAGGCCGATCAGGTCGCGCGCGTTGCCCCCGCCCTGGACAAGCCGGGCGACGAGCCGTTCGACATCGCGCACCTGGCGCAGCCGCTCCTGCAAGGCATTCCGTTCGTGTTGATTCGCCCGCGCCCACGCAACCACACTTTGGCGACGCCCGATCGCGACGAGATCCCGCAACGGCGCGAGGAGCCATTGCCTCAAAAGCCGCCCGCCGCCGGAAGTCACCGTCCGATCCACCGCGGAGAGAATCGTCGTCCGGCCCGCGCCTTGGCCCGCGCCGGGACGCAGCGGATCGACCAGTTCAAGGTTGCGGCGCGTGGCGGCGTCCAGGATGAGAACGTCGTCTCGCTGCCAGAAGCGCAGGGTGTGGACATGGCCCAGCGACCGGCGCAGTTCGTGCCCCAGATAATGGAGCAGTCCTCCCGCCGCGCTCAGCGCGCCCGTGGCGGAGCCGTCCTTGCCCGTCGCACCGGCGAGACCGAACCCGTCGAGCGACGCGGTCTTGAAATGGTCGCGCAAGGTGTGCTCGGCCGCGTCGGGAGAAAAACTCCACGCGTCGTGTTCGACGAGGAGATAGGCCGGCCTCTCGCCGTTCGAGAGGACCGACGTTTCGAGGTCGAGCCGGTGCCCCTGGGCCACGACGACTTCGGCCGGGCTGATGCGGCCGAGGGCGTCCCGCAACGCCTCCGCGCCGGAAAAATCGCCCGCGAAAAACTCGCCCGTCGTCAGGTCGAGCGCGGCGACGCCGTAGGAACTCTCCGCATTACTGCCCACCGCAGGTGCGCCCGCCGCAATACCGCCCTCCGCAGGAGCGATGGCGGCGAGGAAATTATTCTGCTTCGGCTCGAGCTGACCCGCGTCGAGAATGCTCCCCGGCGTCAGAATTTGCGTCACCTCGCGCCGCACGACCTGTCCGGGGCGCGGCGCCTCCATCTGGTCGCAAATGGCGACGCGCCGGCCCGCCTTGAGAAGCTGCGCGATGTAGCCCTCCGCCGCATGGTACGGCATGCCGCACATCGGCGTCCCCTGCCGCTGGGTCAGCGTAAGGTCGAGCAGGCGCGAGCCTTCCTCGGCGTCGCCGAAGAACATCTCATAGAAATCGCCCAGCCGGAAGAGAAGCATCGCGTCGGGCGGGATTTCGCGCTTGAGCCGATGATACTGCTGCATCATCGGCGTGAGGGCGTCGGACATGGCAACCGATGGTAGCGGGGTTGGGCCGCCTTGAGCAGAGTTTTTTTCGGGAAAAGGGCGGGAAAAAGAATGAAGAACGAAACAAGCCCCTTTTAGGTCGGGAAGTCTTGCCAACGTCAGGTTCGCGAGTGAAAATCCCCGTCAACATCAAGGGGAAAAGATGCCTGTTCCCCTTTCTCTCCCCGCGATAAAGCCTGCCCATGGTGAAAACCCTTACCTTTGTCTTGCGGATTTTTATAGCATACGCGGTGCTCAGCGTTGGGTGCTTTTTAATGCTGCGGACAATTGTTGGCTATACCTCGTTCAGAGACGACGCCCAATTTTTGGCTCTTAAACAGGCCTACGTGCACAATGCGGTTTGGAAAACTGCATTTTACATTCACGTCTTTTCAGCTGTTGCCGCGTTGCTGGCGGGATTTACCCAATTTTCGCCACAACTCTTGCGGGACAACCCCAAAGTCCATCGCCTGATCGGAAAAATCTACGTGGCGAACATCTTGTTCATCAATTTTCCGGTAGGGTTGATCATGGGCGTATGCGCGAATGGAGGATTGCCCGGTAAGACCGCCTTCCTGCTGCTCGATATTCTCTGGTTCTTTTTTACATGGAAGGCATTTATGTGCGCCAGGAATAAGCGGTTTGTTGATCATAAAAACTATATGATCCGCAGTTTTGCCCTTACATTCTCCGCCATCACACTGCGGACTTGGAAACTGATTCTTTCCAACATCTTCGCCATTGATCTGGCCGAACTCTACGTGATCGATGCGTGGCTTGGATTTGTGCCCAACCTCGTCATCGCTGAGATCATTATCCGGAAGAACAATCTCCTGAAAAGGCCCGTCTAACGCCCAAAGACCATGTTCAAAGCCATGGCCATAAAAATGGCGAGCGTGACAAAAACGATGACGAAAATGGTTGTAAATCCAACCAGCTTGGGTTGAGGGATTTTTTCCTTCCATCGCCGTTGGCAAATCGCATTCGCGACAGAATAGGCTCCAACACTGCAGAGCAGCACGAAGCCCAAAAACATAATAATGCTGGGCAACATAGTCGTACGCTAAGGCAGTCTCTACTGGAATACAAGAGTGAGAAAAAGAGGACAGCCACGAATGGCATTAACTTATTGCATCTTTTATCGGGTGAATTCCAAAAAGAAACCGCTCGAAGTTTTGACCCTCTGGCATCGAGCCTGCGGAAACCCGGCCAGCCGCCTCAGGTGAGGCGCCCCTCAAACTTTGACTTCGGGATAATGACTGATCGTCACCACGAACTGCCCCGCCGCCTCGTTGTGATAAATGCTGTCCACCATGCAGCGCCCGCCGAACGGCAGCCGCTTCCCCGCATCGTCCCGCGTCCCGCTCGGCACCGGATCACCAAGGTGCAAACGCCGGTCCTTCGTGAATACCAAACGGTGCGAGGATGTTTTGGCCATGCGCCCATTTTAGCCTCCTTTGCCCGCGATGGACACATCAATCGCTTCGCTCCAAACGCCTCTCAAAATGCCGCCGGGCGAAACAACCTCGCCTCGATGAAGTTGCATTCGTTTTAACGCAGCTTCCATCCATCCACATTTTTCGCGAAAACGCCCCCGCCCAAAACCCTCTTCGCCATTCTCCTCTGAAAAAAGAGGGCGGGGCCAACGGGGCTCGAACCCGTTTGGGTCGTGGACGCAAATTCGCAACTTGAGCCTTCTATCAGAGGTAAAATCCGAGATTTTATTGAATCATCGTTCATGCAACTACTTTGCTTTTTATGAAAATAATGTGTAACCATGAAAAAGCCAACGTATCCGATGGAGATCAAGACCGGAAGTTCCCGCGTCAAAATTTACCGTGTCGTCGAGCCGCACCGCGAACGGTTCACCCTGTCCATGTCGCCGGGCATGAGGGATGAACGCGAGCGCCTGCGGCGCCGCGAGTCGGACGGCTACAGCAGTGTCCATGTGACCGGTCAGCCGTTCGGCCCGCATAGGCCAGCCTGGCGCGTTTTGCCGGGCCTTTGCTGCGCTGGACGACTACTGGGCTGAGATGCCCATGTCACCGCCCAAGTATTCGCCGGTGTGGGCGTCCATCCAAACGGCAATGGGTTTCCCTTGCTTGGGGTCGTCGTTGGGGTGCCACACGAACCAAAACACCCAGGCAAGCCGACCCTGCTTGTCATGCTTGAGAAGTATTTCATTGCTCGTCAAAAGGTGGTTTGGGGTGACAACCTCCAGCTTCACCGAGCCCGGCTTCGGATCAACCTTGCCGTTTTGGAACCATTGAGCTGCAAGCGGCCATTCCGTGGTTTGAACGGCGGCTTTTTGCGCGGCGGCAAGCACGTCGTCTGATTTGAGGATTGGTCCCGATTGCTCCTGATAGGTCGAGGGGCAATGGACCTGCGCATAAAATACCCCTCGCGATTCGTTTATTTCAAACCAGACTTCCTCGAAGGGCGTGAACGAACGCCCCTGTGCGTCTACGCGTGGCCACGCAACCTGCCAAAAACCGGCGAAGTGCTTGGGCGGGTGGTCGAACTGATGCAGGTATTTTGCGGAAGGCTTACCGAGGATTACGTCCTTACGGTCAAAGATCAGAGGCAAAAAGTGCTTCGCTATTTCAATGGCGTGCCCGGGCGTCCACTGCGGAGTGGGCAGTTGATCGTAAACTTTTCCTCTAGTGGGATCGAAGAGATCATCAAAAACCCGATCATTGGTAAAATCAATTAGCTGCTGATTTGGCTGCAAAAAGATGAGGCTATATCCGTTCCGTGTATCCTTGAGCAGTACCTGGGCGTACCTGAATTTCAGCATAATTTCGAGAACGTGCCCCAGGTGACCCAGGAGGATGACCAGGCCTACGGCATTCCCGGACTGCATGAAATCCGTCCCAAGGTTGAATCGCTTCAAAACGATTTTCCTTCCATCTTGGGGAAAGATGCAGTGCGGTTTGTGCAGGGGACCTACGCGTGGTACTTCACGCTTTTCGGCTATCAAACCAAACGAGCCCTGTTTAGTTTTGGCAGGATGCAGCCACGGGGAACGAACGGGTTCTGAAAGCAAAATCTGCTTCTACAGGAAACGGAAAAGGTTCACCTTACCCGTCCAGACCGAATGGCAAAACGATCCAAGAAAAAGCAACGCAAGGAGCTGGAAACGACGCGTGTCGTTGAGCTTGAAAGGGAGATTGAGGAAGTCCCGGACTCGAAGCCTCCGGGAGCAAATGGGAAGCTGATCCTTCAGGCCTTGCTTATCGTCGCGGCGGGGTTGTGGGTCTTCTGGCCCGCGCTGCGTGGCGACTGGCTTTGGGATGATGACCGGCTTATCACTGATAACTTCCAACTGCGCAGTCTGGGCGGCCTGTGGAACATCTGGTTCGCGCCCGGCAGTCAGGTGGAATATTATCCTCTCGAACAGACGGTGCTGTGGATCGAGTGGCAGCTCTGGCACAACGAGACGCTGGGCTATCACGTCGTGACCCTCGCGCTGCATTTGTTCAGCGCGTTGCTGGTGTGGCGGCTGCTCGGGAAGTTCGGTTTGCGGCTGGCGTGGCTGGGGGGACTTCTCTTTGCGATTCACCCGGTGCAGGTCGAATCGGCGGCGTGGATCTCGGAGTTGAAGAACACGTTGTCGCTGCCGCCGTTGCTTCTGGCGATGGGTTTCTATTTGGATTACGAAGAGCGCGGACGTGCGCGCGATTACCTGCTCGCGCTGGGACTCTTTTTGGCGGCGCTGCTTTGCAAGCTCACGGTGGTGATGTTTCCGGTGGTGAGCCTGCTCTATGCATGGTGGAAACGGGGGCGGATCGGGTGGAATGATCTGAAAACAAGCGCGCCATTTTTTGTTCTTTCGCTGGCGGTGGGGTTGATCACGATTCTCAGCGGAATTTGGGAGCGGCAATTCAATCACCTGGAGACTGGCATTCTGCCGGCGGGTGGTTTTGCCGCGCGGGTTGTGTTGGCGGGACAGGAGATCGCGTTTTATTTTTCCAAGAGCGTTTTGCCGGTGGAATTGTTGCCGGTTTATCCGAAGTGGGCGGTTGATCCTTTTTCGCCGCTCGATTATTTGGCGTGGCTGGTTTTGGGCGGAGTGGTCTACTGGCTTTGGACAAAACGTCAAAGTTGGGGCCGTCATGCGTTGCTGGGATTGGGCTTTTTTCTGATCAACCTGACGCCGTGTCCGGGATTTATCCCGGCACCTAATATGGGCTATGCGTGGACGATGGACCATTTTCTTTATCTTCCGATCATCGGATTGATCGGGCTTGTCGTGGCCGTTTTGGGACAGGCGGAGGAAGGGTTGGCTCCGGCATTTCGACCCGTGGGCGTGGGCATCGTGGGGGTGATCATTGCGTTTCTGGCTTACGAAAGTCGCGGTTACGCGGAATTGTATATCAACCAGGAAACGCTCTGGACCTACACGCTTCAGCGCAATCGGGAAGCGTGGCCGGCGCACAATAACTTGGGTATTTTCCTAGAAAGGAAAGGCGAGATTTCCGAGGCAATGGAGCAGTACGAGGAGGCTCTGCGGCTCAAGCCGGATTACGCCGAAGCCCACAACAATCTTGGTATTGCCTTCGCGCAGATGGGCCGGATACCGGAAGCGATCGCGCAATTCGAGCATGCCCTGCGGCTCGATTCCCATGACGCCGACGCGCATTGCAATCTAGGCACCGCTTTTCTGCAAACTGGCCATCTATCAGAAGCGATCGAGCAATACGGGCAGGCCTTGGAGTTCAAGCCTGATGACGTTGGAGCGCACAATAATCTGGGCGTTGCCCTGAAGCAGGCTGGCGGGTTGGCAGAAGCAATCACGCAATATGAGGAAGCCTTGCGGATCGATCCGAATTATGCCGATGCCCGGAACAATCTGGCGCGCGCGCAAGCCCTGCAGAAAGCCGCTTCGGCAAAATAAAAATCAGATTTTCCTCTTGGGCACGTTAACTCAATCTCTTTCATGATAAGCATGTTGGGGAAATTCGATTAATTATTGATTGTCAGGAAATTTTCTTTCAGCTATCGAACTCAATTCAGTCGGGCTTGTATGATCCTTACCAAGGGGCAACCGAGTTTGAGGCTGTGGCTCGTGGCGCTGGCGTGCCTCGTTCTGGGCGGAGCGTTATTTGGATCGGGCTACTGGCTGGGACGGCAGTCGCAGCAACCGCAATTGAAGACGCTGACGGCCCAAGTCGCTAATCTTTCCCTTTCGCATCCGCCGGGAAATCCCTGGCCCGGAGCCAACGCGATGCGTCCGCCGATGCCGCAGGGCTATCTTCCCCCGAATGCCACGCCGGAGATGAAGGAATTCATGCAGAACCGGCAGACGCTGATGGAGAAAATGGCCGAGTTGCGCCAACAAAATCCCAATCAGAATCCGAATGGCGCGCCTGATCCAAAAATATTCGCTGAATTCCAGCAGCAGAACGCGGCGCTGTTGCAGCGGCAAAAGGAGTTGTCGCAAATCATCGGCCAGCAGCAGGCCAAGAATCCCATCCCTACGCCTCCGCCTCTGCAAATTCCCCCGAATGCCTCGCCGCAATTGAAGACTTATCTGACGGACCGGGACCAGCTCATGCGCGACCAGATCGCGTTCATGAACCAGCATCGCACCGACGAGCCCGCCGCGCGGCAGGCGGCGATGCAGCAATGGCGTCAGCAAAACACGGCCCGGTTCGATCAACTTCGCCAGGAGGCGCAGGCTTTGGCGCAGACCCCTTCACCCACCCCGACCACCCCGATTACCCCAACCAGCACGACCACGAAATAGGAGACCAGGACTATGCATACCGGAACACTGAAAAAAATGGCCCTGGCCCTGACGTTTTGGCTCGCGTTGCGCTTTACGCCGCTGCATGCCCAGACGGCGATCACGGGCGATTACATCGGGGGCGACACGCTGTATCTCGGCTCCTGGTCAAGCAACCCGGGATGGCAGATGGAATATACGGACGGAACGCTCTCCTATATCGATTTCGTGGCCAATCGCAGCACCAATGAATGGAGCTGGTACCAGAGCGGGGGTGGGACGCCGCTCTTGCAGATGTCGTTGAGCAGCGCCAGCGCGCTGACGCTCTACAACTCGTCCGGGACGGCGGAGATTACGCTGAGTCCCACCGGAACGAGCAGCTTTGCCAATTCGCTCACCGTCAGCGGCACCGACAACGAAATGCCGAACCAGACGCTGGTCAATGGCAACAGCGTCCTGACCGAGAGCCTGGCCGACAGCCGGTATGCTTCAAGTTCCTCCGTAAGCCCCTTAACCTCCAATATTACGATTGGATCAGGAACAGTTTGGTGGGGCACAGCCCCAAACATGAGCCTCAACGGAGGAACTGCCACAGCAGGCTACTCGTTTGCCGAAGGCGGCGGTTCAACTGCCAGCGGCGAGCGTTCAACGGCGATGGGGATGGGCTCAACTGCCAGCGGCTACGGTTCAATGGTGATGGGGTATAATTCAACTGCAAGTGGCTTGTATTCAACGGCATCGGGGTATCGCGCAACTGCCAGTGGCTACTACTCAACGGCGATGGGGAGGCAGCCAACTGCCAGTGGCGACTATTCAACGGCGATGGGGCAATTTACAACTGCCAGTGGCATAGGTTCAACGGCGATGGGGTGTCGCGCAACTGCCAGTGGCAGATATTCAACGGCTTCTGGGTATCGCGCAACTGCCAGTGACTACTATTCAACGGCGATGGGGTATCATTCAACTGCTAGTGCTTACGCTTCAACGGCGAGTGGGGCTTATACAACAGCCAGTGGCGGCATGTCAACGGCGATGGGGCTTGGTTCAACTGCCCTTGGCTGGATTTCGACAGCGTCGGGATTCTATTCAACTGCCAGCGGCACCTGTTCAATGACGATGGGGCATGACACAACTGCCAGTGGCTACGGTTCAACGGCGATGGGGATTGCCACGACCGCGCAAGCCTTTGCGGAGCTTGCCTTGGGGCAATATAACGTGGGTGGATTTGCCACTGGGGGTGATACCACATGGATTGCAACCGATCCTCTTTTGGAGCTAGGCAACGGTACTTCTAGTGCGCCATCGGACGCACTCGTTGTTTATAAGAACGGCAGCGCGGCATTTCAAGGTCCGGTAACGGTGGCCCCGGGCGGCGACATCCCGATGTACACGGGCGAGTAAGACCGGTTCACCTTGCATCGGTACTTAGGGACAATACCCCATGAAACTTGCGCCCGACAAACGGAAAGAACTCGTCTCCGCCACGATCACGCAGACGCTGGGGTTGATCCTGGTTCTTTCGGGCCTGGTCGTGGTGACCTCCTTCGCGGCCGACCCCTCCTGGTGGTCCACCCCGGGTCCGGGCAGCACGCCAAGCGCGGTCATGGCGGAGCAGGTCGTCACCAACGACGGCGTCGTCACCACCAACTACGTTCCCGATCCCTACGCCGCTGTCACGCAGGGGCAGTTGAAGCAATTCACGGCGCGGGCCGTCACTTATCTCAACGGCACTCTGCCCGGCGGCGCGGGAACCAACCTCAACACCATGGTGAGCAACTGGGCGGAGGATTACGCGACCAACGGCTACGCCACCAACACGGCCAATCCGACCATGCCCTACAAGCCGTCCGATTTGCAGGCGGAGAACGTCGGGCAGCTTAAGTACGTCGGCAGCCTGGTTTATACGCAACTGGCCGGCGCGGGCTATACGGGGCTTTACCCGTCGTGGAT
>DASZIP010000023.1:0-9206 GCA_035948935.1 Methylacidiphilales bacterium
CGTGAACCCGCGCGGATCGGTCGTCACGGTCGGCTTGAAGCTCGAACTGTCGAACGCGTCGCCGCCCGAATTGGCCCCGTAGACGAACGTCGTCGCGTTGCCCGCCGCGTCGGTGATTTGCGACACGCGCTGCATGTTGTCATAGGCCATCGTCGTCACGTTGCCGTTCGGGTCGGTCGTCGTCAGCTTCGAATTGACCGCGCTGTAAGTGTACGCGGTCACCAGGTCGCCCGAATCGATCGCGCCGTCGCCGTTCATGTCCCGCGCCTGGGTGACAAGCCGGTTGAGCGAATCGTAGGCGTAAAGCGTCGCGTGGCCGTTCTCGTCGATCTCCCTGGTCTTGTTGCCCCGCAAATCATAGCTCATCGTCTTGTACGAACTGTCGGCATACGTCGCCTTCGTCAGCCGGTTCCGCGAATCGTAAACGAACGACGTCGTGTGGCCGAGCGGATCGGTCGTCGTCAGCTTGTTGCCGTTGCTGTCGTAGGTATAGGCGGTCACCAGGTTCAGATGGCCCGAACCGCCCGGATCGACCGTTTCCTGCGCGACCCGCCCGTCGGCGTCCGGCGCGTACACCGTGACGAGAGGCTTCACCCAGCCCGGATCGGAGCCGCCCAGCGCCTTCACACATTTTTTCGTCATGAAGCCCGGATACGTCGCGTTCCCGTAATAAAAATCGGTCTCCTGGACCAGGGCCGGGCTCGCCGTCCCAACCGGAGGCGCGTAAATCATTTCGTCCGTCCGCCGCCCCAGCGAATCGAAGTCGTAATGGGTGTGGTTCCCGTCCTCGTCCGTCACATCGGTCATGATTCCCGTTCCGGGATTCGCCGCGGTCCCCGCTCCGCGGTCATAAGCGAACGTCTTTGTATTGAGCAACGCATCCGTCTGGATCGTCGGGTCGGGATATTTCTCATTCATCGTCGCCCCGCCGAGCATCGTCGTGTAATCGGGGGACGCGGGCCAGGGATCGCCGTGCGTGTAAGTCGTCGTGTTCCCGCTAAAATCCGTCACCGAGGCCAGCGCCATCGACGCGTTGATGTCGAAATGGATGGTTTCGGAGCCAAGCACCCCTCCCGGCCCGGTCGGCGTCCCGTACGTGATGTCGAGCTGCTGGTAGACCATGACCACCGGGCCGGGGGAAGTGGGGGTGAAGATCGGCAAACTCGCGACGTAGACATCGCTGAACGTGTACGTCCGCGTAAAGCCCGTCGCATCCGTGATGGTATTTTGACGCCCAAAATTAATTGTTGCAGAGTGGCCGCTGCTATCCTGGGCCTTGCTGCTCGATAAAGGCATGGCCAACGTCCCGTTCGTGATGCTGGAGCCGAGAAAGACCGTGGAATTATTGACGAAAGTCGAAGCCGTGCCGTCCGGCATCGTCACACTCGCGATGTTTCGCGGACACCCGCCTGCGATATAGTACCCCACATAGGGGAGGGACGAATTGTCCATATAGTTGAACTTCGAGTGGTCCAGCGCGTATTGAAAGGAATAGGCGTTCCCCAGCGGGTCCGTAATCGAGGCGATATCGACAAAGAAATAAGTGTTCCCCGGATCGCTCGAGTCATGAGGCGTATAATCGGGATCGGACACCTCATTGTTGTAACTATACGTCGTCGTCGCCCCATCGGGCGTCGTCACGCTCGTAAGGACCACTTCGCCCGAATCATCATCGCCCGACTTCGACGGGGCCGCCGAATAGCCGAAAGTCGTCGTGTTCCCGTTCGCGTCCCGGATCGAGGTAATGACGTTCTGGCCCGCCGAAGTCGGCTCTTGTGTGATCGCCAGCGTGATGTCGGGCTGATTGACCACCGTAATCGTCGACGGAATCAGGGTCGTGGTGTTGCCGGCCGGATAATTGTAATTCACGATATTGCCCACCCGGTCCTCCGCCTCGGTCAGACGCGCGTAATAATAGGTGGTCGAATAGGGGGTGAATTTCAACCGGTCATTGGAGATCGACTGGGGCGGCAGCGTCGTCATGACGTAGGTCAGCGTCGCCCCGTATCGGCGCTGAAAGGTGAAGACCGTCACCGAAGAGTTGGCCGTCAGCGTTTCCAGGTTCGGCACCTGCGCCTCGTTCTTGGCCGTCGGCATCGGAAAGAATTTCTCGGTGCCCCCATCGGACCAGATGCAAAACGTGTGCACCGCCCCCGTTTCATCCGTGACAATCGCCTGGTCGGGCGTGCTCTTCATCGGATCGTTGTTATAAAAAAACTTGATGTTCGGCGCCAGATTGCTGCTCCAGCACATCCCAAACGGCAGGTCGGGCTGCTCACACGGCCTCAACCCGTAACGCTGACTCCAAACCTGCGACCGGAAATCACGCCGCGCCGACAGCGAAAAATCGCTGCCCGAAACCGGCATGTACGCGTCCGTCGTGCTGTGCCGCAAACCGAGCGTCAACGAATCGACATAGGTCTCCTCTTTTTCCTGATCGCTTTCGGCCGATGCCTGCGGCTTTTCGTCCGTCATCGGCAAACCGTTGAGCGCAATCTTGCGATACCGCGGCCCGCTTGCGTCATCAATCGGGATATTCAAGGTCGGCGGAGAAGGAGGCGGCGGCGGCGGCGGCGAGGCAACCGCCGCCGAACCGGCTTCCATCACCAGCCAGCCCACAGCCATCAACCGATACAAAAAAAGTTTGCTCATAAATCCAGTTTTTCTTTTTCCTCAAAACCAAAGACACGCTCTACCCTTCAATCCCAATGGCCCATGAAACGACACCTGTGTTAGCGAGATACATGCCACAGTCGAGGATTATTTCCATTACGTTTATGTTTCACCTCATATATAGATAAAGTTGCAATGGGGATTTTGCGCCAATCCAGCCTTGAATCATTTGAGAGAATGATTATAAGATATTGATTAAAAATGAGTTAGATGCGATAAACCGCTCAGGCAGCTTTTTGCCATCGTTTGCTTTTTGGCGTCATCTCTTTTCATTCCATGACCTTCTCTCGGGTGGAGAACGGACGGGATATTCTGACTTTTTGAAGCGAAGCTTTGGCCCCTCTTTTCAAGATTCAAGGGCCCGTCGGGGCCGCGGTTTCAGCGGGAGGAAGCTCAAGGGGGAGATTCGGATGATAGAGGAAGATGCCGCAGTTGGGAGTGTCGTGTTTATCCGCATCCCGCAAATCTTCGTATGGATACGAGGGGGCGAGCTGCTGCTTCAGCTTCGCCAGCACATCGTCCGGGATCTCGTCGTCGGGCCAGATGATGACCGCGGCGATGTTATGCTGGCGCAGAAAAAGAAGCGGATCGGGATTTTTGCCCGCGTAGAAATCGTTCAACTCCTCTTCCCGCTGCTCGCCCTCGCCGACTCCGTTGCGAAACATGTCGTTGTCGCAATTAAAACTCCAAGTGATGTAATCCCGGTTTCCCGAGAAATTGGCGATCCGCGCGCACGGGCAAAAGGACCAGGCCGAAAGGCCCGTGGTGATGATCTGGTCTTTCAGCGGCAACAGCGCGTTCAGAATCCGCGCTTTCGAATTGTCGTAGCGCAGGTCCCCCTTGCCTTCCATTTCCCCCACGTCCTTCCAGTTGATCGTCCGCCAGTAATAGCCCGTCCAAAAGCAAAGCGAGAGCGCGCTGTTGATCACGATCAGGCCGAGCAGGAGGCGAAACACCCAAAAACGGCTCGCCGCGACGGCGGGAATAAACAGGGCCCAGGCCGCGCAAAAAATAAAGCCCCAGATTTTCCCCGTCATGTCGAACCGGGCGCCGAAATTATAACATTCCGTCCCCAGAAACGCCAGTGGGGCCACGATGAGAATAACCCCCACCGCCGGATGAACCCTGCGCCAGGTCAAAAGCAGCGCCAGCCAGGGGAGATAGATCGGCCACCACTGGACGAGAAACTCGACGACCTGCGTATGCTCCATCGCTGAAGGAAACCCGTGGGGAGGGACCGAGGAGGTGAGATAGTAGAGCAGCATCGGCGTGAGGCATGCCGTAAAAAAGCCGAGCCCGAGAATCACCCGGCGCGGATTCCTCGGCACGCGCTTCCTGTACCAGCACCAGCCCAGCGCCGCCAAAACAAGGAGCGCGACAAAGGGAAATCCCCAGGTCGACGAAACCAGCATCAGCGGAACGCTCGCCGCGCAACAGATCCACGGCCAGTTGGATCGTTTCGGCCGCACGATTTCCGTGATCGACAGCGTCGCCACCAAAGTGATGAATTGCCCCAGCGAGGTCGAGTGGAAGATGCCCATCCAGCTCCACCAGCCGGGCGTGAGAAGCTCGCGCCGCTCGTACACGGTCACGGGCGTGAGATGGCGAAAGAGAAGGATGTGCGTCTGGGTGTTGTCCATCCCGCTGTGGACGCTCGCGATATTCTGGGGATCGAGATCTTTGATCGCCAGCCAGAGATAACCCGCCGAACCGGTCGCCGCGCAGGCCGTTAAAATCGGAGTGACGAGCGTGATCCAGAGCTTCCTGCGGCCGATTTGCCACGCGATTCCCGCGATGAGCAAATAAATCCAGGCCGAGACAAGCGCCGCCGAAACGTTGAAACCGGTGCCGAGATCAAAACCGAACAGTCGAATCAGCACCGAGCTGCCATAATGCCCGAAGGCGTAGTAATAAATAAGCTTGATGGGCGGAATCCATGTCGATTCGACCGGCAGCGACTGCCCCATGCAAAAGCCCGAGATGAACTGCATATCGTAAATGCCGTCGCGCACGCGCGCGATGTCCGGTTTCAGGAAACGAAGAAAAAGCGTGAAGGCGAACGACACCAGGAAAATGGCGGTTGGCAGACGCAGGCCCCTCCATCGGGTCCGGGGGCTGATGATCAACCAAAGGCAACCAAGCGTCGTGAACGGCAGCAGCGCTCGAAGAGACGGGATCGCCACCTCATGCTCGATGAAATTCATCACCAGGACCAGGGTCAGCGCCGGAACAACGAACCCGAACCAGGGAGACTCCCGCGGGAATAAACGCCGGAAGAGCGCCGCGCCGCCCACGACGTGCAGGGATACCAGGCCAAAAAGCAGGCAAAAACGGATAAGGGACAAGCGGCTCTCCTTTTTAGGCCGCCTGCTCGTCGCTTCCGTAGGAGGCCTCGACGCGCGCGCCCACGTCGCGGTACGTCATGTCGACCTCGTAAATCTTCTTCCACTGCTCAAGGGCCTTGTCGGATTGCCCGTTCGCCTCGTAGGCGAGGCCGAGATTATAGACGATCTCTTTCTTGATGTCGGGCATCCCCGGCAATTCGCTTTCGCCGAGGGCAAGCCGGGTGATCGCGAAGTCGAACATCCCCCGCTTGAGGAAGGCCAGCCCCAGCAGGTTCAGGGCTTGAGAGCGCACGCTCGGTTGTTTGAGCGATTGCTGCAGTTCCTCCGTCGCCCGCTTGTACTGGCCGACCAGGTAAAGCGCCTCGCCCAGGTGGTAGCGGAACTCGCCCTCGTTCGGCTGCGCTTTCACCCGCGCCTCGGCCAGAAACAGCCGCGTCTCGTTGAGCTCCTTCTCCTTTTGCGCGATCTCCGTCTGGATATGCGCCCGCCCTTCCGGCTCAATCTGCCGGGCCAGGGTCTCGCGCAATTTCTCCATTTCCCGCTCCCCCTTTTTCAACCGGAGATCGCCGATGACTTTTTCCAGCGAGGAGTCGATCCTGCCTCCCGCTTCGAAGGCGTGCTCGTACCATTGGACACCCGATTCGTAGTCGTTCTTCTGGAGAAAGAGTTCGGCGATCGCCTTCGAATGGACCGGATTGGCCGGCTCGGCCTCATGCTTTTGGTAGTAAAAACGGATCTGTTCTTCAATCGCCTCGGCTGATTTCACCACCTTCGATTCCTGCTCCAATTGCTCCGCCCCGGTTTTGCTCTTGAGCACGTTCCGATAGTCCCCGCCCGACGAATCCCATCCCCCCGATTTCGCCGTGTGCGCCGCGCTCGCGTTTCTCGATCCGCTCAGCGCCTCGGCGTCGAGCGGATCGATTTCCACAATGCGCTCGTACGTCTTCTCCGCCTTTCCGGCGTCCTTCGCCCCCATGTAGGCTTCCGCCAGCTTGTGCAGAATCGCCTTGTCGCCCGGTTTGCCCTTGGCCAGCGTCTCGTAGGCGAAGCATTTGAACTCCGGATAACCGAGCGCCGTGCCCGCGTCCCCGAGCATGGCGTTGGCCTTCAGATTGTAGGGGTCCTGGACCAGGATTTCCTCCGCCTGGATCAATTGCTCCTGCGGCGTTTTTTTCCCGGAGGGAAACTTCATCATCCCCCCGGTCATCTTCATGCTCGTCATCTGCCGGGCGAAGTTGCTCGTCGATTCGTATTTCTGGATTTCAATCGCCCGCAACATCCGCCGGCCTTCCAGAAAAAGAGGCTCGTCCTTCAGCACCGTTTGCAACAAGTTGATCGCATAATCGTCGTTTTTTGCCTGCATGGCCGCTTTGGCCCGTTTGATTTGGTCCCGGCTTGTCGGGTTGAGATCACGTTCCGTCTTCAAACTCATGCAGATAACGTAATCCTTTGGAAGTTTCGGTCAAAGCAAATTGATCCCCCCGACGGCGGCTCCCGCTGATGGCGTTGAAGGCTTCGCCGGAAAATACCCTCCTCCTCACAAGGGCTGCCGGCGGGGCTGGTTTGCGGCGGGCTCGCCGGTTTCCCGTTACGTCTCGTTCCGGTACTCCCGGAGCAGTTCCCGAAACTTCACTTTCTGCTCGGGAGTCAGGACGGCCCGGATATCCCGGTGCCGTTCCTTCCGGTCGGTCACGCTCGCGCGAATCTGCCGGATCTGCGCCTTTTGCGCATCGGTCAGGTCCAGTTGGGCAAGGACGTGTTTGAAGCGCTCGAGTCGCTGACCTTGCGCGCCGTTCCCTGCCGAATTGGTCGAATCGCCGGGAGACGCGGTTTGTCCCGACGTCGTGCCGTCATCCGCCGATACCCTTTGCAGGGGAATTGCCGTCAGCGCCGCGCCGGCAAGAAACAGGGAAAGCAAAGAAATCTTCATGGACAAGAAGACGCCGAATACTGCGAAAGGTTACACACGCGCTCGGGCCCGTTCACGCTAATGGATCGGCATGAAATCCTTTTGGTAATCCGGCCATCCTGAAAGAGACCTCTGCGAAAGACTCTCTTTTCTCAATCCGTCATCCTGAGCGAGGCGAACGGAGGGCCCCACTTTTTCGGTCGCGGTGGGCTGAGCCGAGTCGAAGGACCCAGGTCGCATTTTCGGAGGCGACAGGCATTAAAGTTGTGCCCCCATCCAAGGGAAGGCGGCGTGGCAGCCACTGGCAACGAGGGCTTTGTCCGCTTTTGATCATCGGGGGTAAAAGCGGCCGGGTCCTTCGACTCGGCTCGGCGAGCGCTCAATTGGAAGAGAAACGCCCCGCTCGCCTTCGCTCAGGATGACGGAATTTTAAAGAGAAGCTTTCGCAGAGGTTTCCTACGGGACGGGCAATTCATTTTACGGATGCCCGGCGATAAATCGCCGGGCTACTTTCGGTTGTCCCTCTGGGACAAACCACTTTTAGCGTGAACACGCTCTAATACGTAATCGCGCTGAACACAGGATACTTCTCCAGCCTCTCCCGCCCATGCAGAAAACCGAGTTCCACGAGAAACGCGATCTCGACGATTTCCCCGCCGCATTTCTCCACCAGCTTCGCCGCCGCCTCCGCCGTCCCGCCGGTCGCCAGGAGATCGTCGATGATCACCACCCGCTGGTGCTTTTCCACCCCGTCGACGTGAAGCTCCAGCGTGCCCTGCCCATACTCGAGTTCATAGTCGTGCTGATGGCTCTGGTAGGGAAGCTTCCCCTTCTTCCGGACGATGCTCAGGCCGACGCCGAGATAATGCGCCAGCGCCCCGCCGAAAATGAATCCGCGCGCGTCGATCGCCACGATCTTTTCCACGCTCTTGCGCTGGTAACGCTCCGCGAAAATCGTCACCGCCAGCCGGAACAACTGCCCGTTGGACAGAATCGGCGTGATGTCCTTGAAGACGATTCCCTTCTTCGGAAAGTCGGGCACGTCCCGGATGCTGGCCTTGAGGCGCTCCATGGCGCTTTTGAACGAGGTGCTCATGCCGGCTTCAATTTGTCTTGTTTGTCGAGCGCCCGCTTGATCTTCCGCAGCGCGATGTTCTGCAGCTGGCGGATCCGCTCGCGGGTGACTTTGAACTTTCTCCCGACTTCTTCAAGCGTCATCTCCTTTTTTCCGTCCAGGCCGAAACGCAACGTGATGATTTTCAGTTCCCGCTCGTCGAGCACATGCAGCAGGTCGAGGACCGTTTTGCGCAGGTTTTTGTCGCTCAGCATGTCGGAAGGCATCTGCGCCCCTTCGTCGCCGATCATGTCCCCGAGCGACGCCCCGTCCTCCTCCTGCCCCACCGTCGCGTCCAGCGACGCGGGCCGGATCGCCGCCGTCCGCAACTGCGCGATCTTCCCCGGCGGCATGTTCAGTTCCTCGCCCAGTTCCTCGTCGGTCGGTTCGCGCCCGAATTCCTCCGCCAGTTGCATCCCCACGCGGCGCATCCGCGCGATCTTGTCCACCAGGTGCACCGGCAGCCGGATCGTCTTGCTCTGGTTCGCCAGCGCACGCTTGATCGACTGCTTGATCCACCACGCCGCGTAGGTGCTCAGCTTCCCGCCCTTCTTCGGATCGAACCGCTCCACCGCCTTCATCAAACCGATGTTCCCCTCCGAAATCAGGTCGAGCAGCGGCAGTCCGTACGAGGCGTAGTCGTGCGCGATTTTCACCACGAGCCGCAGGTTCGCCTTGATCATCTGCTGCCGCGCCGCCTGGTCGCCCTTCTTGATCCGGCGGGCAAGCTTCACCTCTTCCTCGCGCGTGAGGAGCGGAGTTTGTCCGATCTCGCGCAGGTAAATCTTGATCCCTGAATCGCCGTCGTCCGAGTACATATAAGAGTAGTTAATGCCCTAGCCGAGAATGATGGCCCGACGAAGCATTGCAACCTTTAAATTTGCCCGCCAT
Source organism: Methylacidiphilales bacterium (assembly GCA_035948935.1). GTDB lineage: Bacteria > Verrucomicrobiota > Verrucomicrobiia > Methylacidiphilales > UBA1321 > JABDGH01. Next base: position 8,933 of record DASZIP010000023.1, read on the forward strand.
CCCTTCAGGGACCTCCGCAAAAGTCGCACTTTCCTTCCGGCAAGCCGGAGGCTTGCTACAATCCTAGCCGGTGGTTGAGCCCACAGCGGGCGACACCACCGGATGTATATTTGAATCTCTTCGGGTAAATTCTCCGCCGCTTGCGGCGTGCAGTTGGTAGCCGTCGCCGAGGGACGAGTCCCCCGGGCGACGGTGCCTTTTCGGGTGGCCCGGACTACTTCGTTGTCCGGGTCCCGCCGTGGCGGGACAGGAAGCGAATCCCCAACACCCCGCT
>DASZIP010000024.1:0-9490 GCA_035948935.1 Methylacidiphilales bacterium
GGTGAAAGACCCGAACGGGAACACGACGACGAACACGTACGATCCGCTCAACCGGCTCCTCACCACGACCGACGCGGCGGGAAATGTGGTCGCCAACACTTACGATAGTGTTGGGAACAAGCTCACCGTCAAAGATGGAAATGGAAACGTCACGAGCTTCGCCTACGACGGAATGAACCGGCTCTGGAAGACGACCGACGCGGCGGGCAACGTCACCGCCAACATCTGGAACGCGCTCAACAAGTTCAAGCGGATCGACGCGCTGAGCCAGATCACCTCGTACAGTTACGACGTGCGGAACCGGCTCCTCGACGTCAACTACACCAAGTGAACTCGACACGCCAACCATAGCACCAGTAGTGCCAAAAAAATAAACGCTGAAATGGCTTCTCGGCTACGAACACACGACCATTGAAGGACGCCAAGCTCGCCTACATCAAACTAAACAGCCAAACGGCTTGCCCACCTCGTACCGCTGTCCCGGTTAACCAAGGATGTTGTGGGAGGTTCTTTCACTCTCAACACCCGGATCGAACGTCGGTCATGGCTGCGACCTTTCCAACTATGTCGAGGGCAAATCAAGCAGGAATCCGATAGTTGTCAACGTTCCTGTTCGATGCGTTTGATGACGACATCGAAAGCTTAAGTATTTCTGACTGGAATGACTTAAATCGAAATGGGTCCGAGAAGTTGTCATCACAATTTTATCTATAATAGAATGAAACATAAACGTAACGGAAACAATCCTAGACAATGGCATATATCCGGCTAACACAGGTCTCTCTTTACGACCCGTTATTACATGAGACAACCCGCAACTGACGTGATGCCAACCGAGCAAAAGATAACCCGATGATTCTTCGCCTCAAACTCCGCATGTTTTTCGTCCTTGTACTGGCCTTTGGCGGGCTGGGCGGCGCGGGTCTCTCCGTTCGGGGCACCGATTTTGACGATAATTATGACTACGTGCCGAATTTCAACACGCCACCGCCGGACCGTAGTCTGCTTAACGCGGACAAGGTGAACCGGGCCTTCGGCATTTCCCTGGTCCGGGGGCCGTCGCTTTGGAACGAGAAAGATGAGGAGGTGGCCGATCGTCTGCGCTGGCCGGAGGAGAGCCGGACCTCGACGGAGTCGAGCTACCGGATCTATTCGGGAGGCACACTGAAGATTCTTGGGGAGGGCACCTATTCGTGCGCACTCTACGCGAGCCATAATAAACCGACCGAAATCGCGATTTTCTTCATGAACCGGGGCGATTACAACTGGCACGCCAACGAGCCGCAGCCGACGGTTCCCGGGCAGCCGGTCGATCCTTATGTGCTCGGTCACTTCCAGGACGAGACGGAGAGGGCGTTTGAAAAGGGGCTCAAGGAGGAGACGCAAGCGCTCTCCGACAAGCTGACCGCGCTCTTCGGCCGGCAGCCGGCGCACCAGGACTTTGGCGGCGCAGGCAGGAGCGAGCGGGCGCTGCGCTGGGATTGGCAGGGACACTCGTTTTTGCTTTCCACGTCCGACAATCAGTATATCGCGCTGCGGATCGCTCCAATCGCCTTCGCCAACAGCTTCGGCCAGGACACGATCTCCACGCGCCCCGACCTGATCGCCACCCTCCTCAATCGGGTCAAGCGCAGCGATTCGGGCGACGTGGTCATCACCGACATCCCGATGGTCGACCAGGGGCCGAAGGGATATTGCGTGCCCGCCACCTGGGAACGCTACATGCGCTATCTCGGCATTCCGGTCGATATGTATGTGCTGGCGGTGGCCTCGGGCACCAGTTCGGGAGGAGGCACGGGTTTCGCTGCGATGGCCTCGGGTGCATACGACGTGGCCGCCTCTTACCATCGCCGTGTTGAGATGGTTCCGGGGCCGCTCGATATCAAGAACAACATCGCGATCTCCATCGACCGCGGCATTCCCCTGATCTGGGCCTGCGGGATCTATGGGTCGGAGGAAGACCTCATGAACGATCGGATCCCAAAGCGCCGCGCCGTGACCGATTGGCAGGCGTGGACCGATTCCCTGGTCAAAGACGACGTGAAAGAAATCCCCGCCATCCAAAACTCGCAGGACAGCATTCATCATCAACGGCTCATCATCGGCTACAACGAAAAGACCGATGAAATCGCCGTCTCCGACTCCTGGTCGAATGCCTACGCGATCCGCTGGATGACCGTCCCGGAAGCCAACGCGATCAGCCTCGGGGACATCTATGTCATCAAGCCCTAGAAGAGTGACCTACGGGTAAACCCCTTTGAAAAAGGGGGAGCCGCTTAACGGATTTGAACCGTTGACCCGCTCATTACGAATGAGCTGCTCTACCACTGAGCTAAAGCGGCAAGTGACTTGCCCTATGCGACTTGTGAACCAACCGCTTGAAAGGATTGAGCCCGGGTCGTTTCACCAGCCATCGGATGCATACTACACTGTCTTGAAAAAGGATGGCAAGATCAAGTGGCGCAACCTGTCAACGACTGGTAAGGCCACCGCACGCCGGATGCCAGCCGATGAGCACAAGGCGGATTCACTGAGCCGGCGGCGGCGGATTCGTCTCGAAGGAGAGGGCGCCCGGCTGCCGGATGAAGACTCCGGCGTTGTTGGGGCCGTCGGCCTTGCAATCGATGTAAAAATAATCGGAGCCGATCTGGTCCTTGAGTTGTTGCAGGATGTTGTCGGGGATGGCGTCCTCGGGCCAGATGAGGACGGCGGCGATGTCGTTGTTGCGCAGGAAGGCGAGCGGGTCCGGCATGGTCCCGGCGAAGAACTCGTTGCTCTGCTTGTCCCGGTACTCGGCCTCACCGCCATGGCCGCATTGGAATTCCTGATAGTACCAGGCAATGTAGCACCGGTTTTCGGAGAAACCGACGATGGATGGAGCCTGGTTGTAGGCATACGCGCTCTTACCGCTCAGGACGGTGACGCCGTGGAGGTTTTGCAGGACCTGAAGCAGGCGCTTTTTCTGCGGATCGTACCGGAAGACGGTGTCGCCCCGAAGATGGAAGGCGGTGTACTGCCAGTTGGCCTGGTCGACGCTGATTGTCGCCCAAGCCACGAAAAAAACGGCGCCGATGAAAATGAAAACGGCCGTCAGGAACCGAAAGACGGTCTCCCTCTGGATGAAGACGAGCGGAAGAAAGGTGACCAGCCCCGCGCCGTAGGCCGCGCCCCACATTTTTTCGACCGTCAGGGTGCGGTCGCCAAACGTGAACACCTCGACAAAAATCAGCAGCAGGGGAACGGCGGCGTGGAGCCAGCGGGCCATGAGGCCGAGCCTGCCCCAGACAAAAAGGAGGGCCGTCCACGGCACGATGACCGGCCACCATTGGATGATGAATTCCAAGAGCGGCGTATGCTCCGCCCACGGGGTCAAATGAAAGTCGATGGGGTAGGTTCCGGCAATGAGGCTGTTGACGCTGGGCCAGAGAAGGCCGAGGGCGAGGAGGCTTCCGCCCAGGACGATTTTCCAATCCTGGGGCCGCCTGCCGGCAAGCAGGGCGGCGGCGAAACAACCGGCGCAAAGGATGACGATGACGACGATAAACCACGTCGCGGTGATGATCGTCATCAGAGGAAAGATGAGCAGGCAGATCCAGGGCCAGTTCGAGCGCTCGGTCTTGAAGGCTTCGTTGGCCGCCAGCAGCGAGGCGAGCGTCATGAAATGGCCGCCGAGATTGGCGTGAAATTCGGGGAAGTAGGTGTTGAACGCCGGCGTAAACAGCCTCAGCCCCGGAGGCGCATTATGAAAAATCGACCCGAACGGATTATGCCGCCCGGGATCGTTCCAGCCATCGCCGATGTCGATGGCAAGCCTGCTGTCGAACACGACATATCCGATGTGGGGATGAAAGGCGCCCCAAATAAGCAGGAAGAGGGAGGAGCCGGTAAAGTCGGCCAGAAGAACCAGGAGCGTCGCCACGCAAACCCATGTCCGCTTTCCGCTGATGGAATAGGCGGCGCCCGCGCCGACCAGAAGGGTCAGCGTGTTCAGGAGGTTATAGCCCATGTTGTAGCCAGTGCCGATATCGAGCGAAAAAAGCCGCTTGAGAATCGAAGCCCCGTAGTGCTGAAAGGAGTAGTAACCGCCGTGATCGTAAGGCGGGCACCAGCTGTCGGTCGGGGGCAGTTTGTCGCCAAGGCAAAAATCGAGCACCCGCGCCATGTCGGGGACGCCCTCGGTGTTGCAGGTGATTTCCGGGTTGAGACATCTGACAAAGAGCGCCCAGGTAAATACCGCGACGAAAAGAATGGACGGCAGGCGCAGTCCCTCCCACGAGTAGCCGGGCCGCGCCATCGCCCACAGCAGGCCGAGCAGCGTGAAGGGCAATAGCCAGCCCAGGTTCGGCAGCGCGATGAAGTGCTCGATGAAATTGAGCGCGCTCATCACGATCAGGATCGGGACGATAAAGGCGAGCCAGGGCGATTCCCGGGGGAAAAGCCGCCGGAAGAGGACCGCCCCGCCGATGACGTGAAAACAGACCAGTAATTCCAGTAATCCAGCGCGGAGAAGGAGCATCCGTGCGAGGCTATCGGAAAAATCGGCGCGGGTCTCGCCGAAAAGAAAAGGGAGGCGCCGTACCGGGTTCATCCTCCACAGCGGGTCAGGAGAGCGACTGATGCGGAATATGTCGGGGCCAGGATAGCCCTACCGGGCGCCATCGGCTACACGGAATGGGATCAAACTTGCACCCGGCGCTGATCATTCTCTCCATTTGACGCCGGCCTGGGCCAAAACCTGGGCGAGTTGTTGCAATTGCTGGAGGCGGGGTCCGTTCTCTTGTCGCCATTTTGCATGTCTACCTGCCGCATCGCGAGGTCGTCGATCTTATGCTGGTTCATGCAAACGGTTTTAGGTGCAGCGCCTCCAAAAGCTGGCCATGCAAATGTCGAGGCGCTGAGTGCTGCTCATGTCGCGGGAACCAACCTTCGTTGTTCTTTCGGAAGGTTTGTTACCGTCTCTTTTTTCTTTTTTGGCGACTGCGAAGAAGGGGAGGATTTGAGTTTTCATACCCCTACCTTCGCTTGGCGCATGCCAACGGATTAAATACGCATAAGTACATATAAATATGATACTTGTGGAGAAGCCTCGACTTTGCCGCCTGATCAAATCGAAACTATTCTTTCACTCATCCGGCAAATTTTTTTCTCATTGCGCCAGACTCGGGCGGGTCGAAGCGATCTTCTCCGGGACGATGCCCGGTTACCCGCCGGTCGCGGTCTTCTGCGGGATGGCGATCAGGAACGAGGCGCCTTGATCAGGCGCGGTTTCGAAGGTGATGGTCCCGCCGTGGGCCGTGACGATATTCCGGACGATCGCCATGCCGAGACCAATGCCTTCGCTTTTGCCATGCGTGACAAATGGCTCGAAAATCCGGCCCTGGATCGCCGCCGGAATGCCGGGGCCGTTGTCCTTCATGGCCAGATAGAAAGCGGAGTCTTTCACCCAGGCCTTGATTTCAATGCGGGGCCTCGGCGTGAGCTGGAGGGCCTCGACGGCGTTTGTCACCAGGTTTTGCAGGACGCGCTGCATCCGCATGGTGTCGATCTCGATCTCGGCCGGCTCGGCGTCAAAATGAACCTCGATTCCGCTGGGGGCGAGGGATCCCTCGTTGAGCGCCTGGAACTGCTCGAGGAACGCCGTGGCCCGGGTCCGGCTGAGCGTGAGCTTCGATTCTCCCTTGGAAAATTCCATGAGTTCCGCCGCCATCCCGACGAGCCGGTCGCACTGGAGCCGGATGCCGTCGCACCATCGCGGGATCTTTCCCTCGCCGGAAGCCGCGTTGATGAGGTCGGCGCTCAGCCGGATGCTCGAGACGGGAGTGCGCAAGTCGTGCATGAGCGAACTGGCCATTTCGCCGACAAGCGAGAGCTTCTCCTTGTGGACGATCTCGCGCACGACCATGTCGGTCGCCCTGCGCAAGTGGAAGAGGACATGTTGAAAAAGGGCCAGCGTCGCGGCGCCCGGCTCGGCGGCGAGGATTTCGAGCAGCGCGGGCCCCGGAATCCGGGCGATCGACGTCGCGCCCCGCGCGCGCGCCGCCGTGCTCCGGCCCAAACCGTCGAGCACCGCGACCTCGCCGAAGTAATCGCCCGGCGAAATCGAATCGAGGATTTTCTCGTGGGCTCCGGCGGCCCGGACGATCTCGACGCCGCCTTCGAGGACCAGGTGGACGCCGTCCTCCGGATCGCCCTCGTGAAAAAGATAGGCGCCATCCGGATAATTCTCGCGGATCATGCATCCGAGCAGACGCTCGCGCGCGACCGGCGTGAAGCCTTCAAGAAATCGATGGGCTTGCGCATCCATGGTGGAAACCTGCTCCACTGTGGCAGCAGGGGCGGTTCACGGCAATATTATGCGCGGAACAAACAACCGCGCCGCGGCGGCCCGATTCAGTCTTCGCTTTCCTGTTTCGGATGGAGCGCGTAGTGGCGCAATTTCTCGCGCATGGTGGGCAGGGAAATTCCGAGCCAGCGCGCGGCCTTGGCTTGATTTCCCTCCGCCAGCTCGATGGCGTGGCGCAGCGCCTCCTCCTCGATCTTGCCCTGGATGATTTTCAGGGCGTCTTCGACCTCCCCCCGGCTGGCCGCTTCGACCGTATCGGTGACGAATTTCTGCCAGGAGACCGGGGCGGAAGCCGCCGGGCCGACCTGCGCCCGCAGATTTTTTTCCAGATCGCCGATCCCGATGGGATAACCGCGCGCGCTCAGGAGCGCCTTGCGCAGGACGTTTTCGAGTTGGCGCACATTTCCCGGCCACGCCTGTTTTTCCAGGTGGGCAAGCGCCTCGGGCTGGAGGACCGGGTGCGAAATCTGCAGCGCCTCGCCATGCCGGCGCAGGAAGTACTGGGCGAGCAACGGGATGTCCTCCCGCCGGTCGCGCAGGGGCGGCAGGGTGAGGGTGACGACATTGAGGCGATAGAAGAGGTCTTCCCGGAAGCGCCGGGCGGTGATCGCCGCTTCGAGGTCGACATGCGTCGCGGCGATGACCCGGACGTCGACCTCGATGTTCTCCCTTCCGCCGACGCGCGAGATGGTTTTTTCCTGCAACACGCGCAGGAGCTTGGCCTGGGTGCCCATCGAAAGCTCGCCGATTTCATCGAGGAAAAGCGTGCCCTTGTCGGCCTGCTCGAAGCGTCCGATCCGCCGCGCGTCGGCCCCGGTAAAGGCGCCTTTTTCATGGCCGAAGAGTTCGCTTTCGAGGAGCGTCTCGGGAATCGCCGCGCAATTGACGATGACGAAGGGTTTTTGGAGCCGGTCTCCGAAGCGGACCAGGGCGCGGGCGACCAGTTCCTTGCCGGCGCCGCTTTCTCCGCGAATGAGGACCGTCACCGGCTTCGCGGCAACGCGTCCGATTTCCTTGTAAATCTCCTGCATGGCGGGCGAGCGTCCGATGATCGAGTCGCCCTCGGCGATTTCGCGCTCGATCTCCACGGGACGCGCGGCCAGGCGGCTGCACTGCACGGCCCGTTCGATGAGCTGCAGCATCGCCGTCAGCGGAAAAGGCTTCATCAGGTAATCCCAGGCGCCCTGGCGCGTCGCCTGAATGGCGACGTCAGTCGAGTGATGGGCCGTCATGAGAATGACCGGGAGATGCGGCTTTTCCTCGTGCAGCTTGCGCACGATGTCGAGGCCGTCCCGGCCGGGCATTTGAAAATCGGTGAGCAGCGCGTCGTAGGAATTTTTACGCGCGAGGGCGAAGCCTTCGTCGCCGTCCCTGGCCAGGGTGACCTCGTAACCGCCCACCTCAAGCGCATCGCGGATCACATCGGCAAAACCGGGATCATCCTCGATCAGCAGTATATGGGAAACGCGTTCCATCTCGGTCCCATGGTCTAGCCGATGAAACGCCGTTAGTCCAACCCTGCGCCATCGATTCCCGGCGGGCGATCAGGCCGATTCGTCATTCCAATAGAGGTCGTCATCCAACCCGTCGGTTCCGGGACCGACGGCGGGCATGTCGAGGAGTTCCCGATTGATGGGAAAGGAAGGCAACGGAATCTCGGCGGGACTCGACTGCGGCACGCTCATGGTGACGGTGCCAAACAAACCGATCGGAAGCGACAGGGTGATGGGGCATTTGGATGACATGGGAGTTTCCAGGGTTTGAAGGATCGCGGGATTAGTCCTGGGCCAGGTGAACACCAGCGGGCGCGGCGGCATTCTGCGTCGCAACAGCCGTATTGACGGAAGCGGCGATGATTTCCACCGGCGTACCCGCCTCGACGCGCTGGTACAATTCGCGCGCCATGCCGAAGGGCAGCCTCACGCACCCGTGCGAGGCCGGATAGCCGGGCAGCTCGCCCGCGTGCAGCCCCACGCCGCCGTCGGTCAGGCGCATGAAATAGGGCATGGGCGCGTTGTCATAGAGGCTGGAGTGATGATCGACGTCCTTTTGCGAGACCGCAAACGCGCCCGTCGGCGTTTCATGACCGGGCCGGCCGCTCGAGACATTGCTCCAGCCGACGAGTTGCCCGTCGTGGTAGGCGTAGAGGCGTTGGTCTCCCAGCGAGACGATGATGTGATTCACGGTGATATCGGCCTGGTTGTCATCCGACGTGAGCCACTCGAACCTGGCATAGTCGGGGGAGACTCCGGTCGAACGCGCGTGAGACGAACCGTGCTTGGTGTCGGCGCTGGAGAAGCCGTCGGCGAGCGTTGGGACGCTGAGAAGGGCGGCGAAGCAGAGTGTGGCCAAAAGAGCGGTTGAAGTTTTCATGGTCGTATTCAGAATCGAAGCGAGGGTTTGGTTTCTTTCGGATGGGTTGAGGATTCGCATCGTCACTCCTCTGCTGCTTCGACCATGCCAAGCTTAAAATTATTCATAACATGCTTACGTAAAGCATCTTATGAAATATCGATGAAAAGAAGCGCGGCTAAAAAGAGAAAAAAGTTTTCATGCCACCGAAAACTTTTTTTCTGGTTCGATCTCCCGTGCGGGGACGGACGCAACGCGGGGGGCCTTGGCCAGGGCTTGTTCACGCTAATGGATCGGCACGAAATCCTTTTGGTAATCCGGCTATCCTGAAAGAGACCCTGCGAAAGACTCTCTTTCCTCAATCCGTCATCCTTCCCCAGCCGCAGCGGCAAGCCGCGCCCTGAGCGAAGTCGAAGGAGGAAAGCGCCGGTTATCAAAAAAAGCACCGTCATCCTGAGCGAGACGAGCGATGGATACGCTTTCCTCATTGTGGTGCACCGAGCCGAGTCGAAGGACCTACCTCTCATCGGGAAGCGGTAGGTCTTCCCAGCCAGGATTCCTTTTCTCAATGAGTGCGATCTTCTTCGCTCGCGACCAGCCTTTTAGTTGTTTCTCTCTCGCGATGGCGCTTTCGATATCGTGAAAGAATTCATGGTAAACGAGCTGGTTGATTTTGTATTTCTTGGTGAAGCCTTCGAGGATGCCGTTTTTATGTTCCCACACGCGGCCATGCAGATCGCTCGTCACGCCGATGTAAAGGCGGCGGGAATGGCCGCTCACGATGTAGGTCCATCC
>DASZIP010000025.1:0-19293 GCA_035948935.1 Methylacidiphilales bacterium
GCGCAAAATGCGTTCAAGCGTCCCGATGGGACGCCCGGCCCTCCCGCGATAGACCCGGCGATAAATCGCCGGGCTACTATCAAAAGTCCCTGCCGGGACTTGCTCGGGCTGCGGACCGGTTAGCGTTAGTGTTAACAGGCCCTAGGCCACGGCATGCTCCAAGGTTCTTGCGTCGGCTTTGCCATCTCCCGTTGGAGCCAGCGCCGCCTCAAATTTACCGATTGCGGCCTGGAGTCCCTCCGGCGCGGTTAAAAGGGAAGTTCCTATCAATGCCGCATTGTAACCACGGTCTTTGACGTTTTTAACGGTGCTGGAAGAAATCCCGCTTTCGGCCACTTTAATCGCATCGACGGGAAGAAACCGTATCATATTGAAGCGGGAGGGGTCCGTGTCCGCGCTCAACATCCTTAAGAGCGGCTCCCAGATCGGTGCGCCCGCATCCCCGCTCGAATCCATCAGGCGGCAGTTGATTCCATAGATGGAAGCGCCGACGGGAATATTTTTGATCTCCGCGCGTGTATGCGACTCGAACAAGACTTCCAAGCCAAGTTCCTGCGCCAGTTGCCAAAACTTTTGGAGCTTGCTCTTATTCAGGACATTTCCCATCAGCAGGATCGCATCGGCCCCATACGCCCTCGATTCATATATCTGATATTCATCGATGATAAAATCTTTTCGCAAAATGGGTTTTGAAAACTCCTTCTTCGCCTGGGCCAGCCGTTCGATCGACATCCCAAAATGCCCGTTCGTCAGCACTGAAACAGCCCGGACCAGCGGACTCTTTTCGTAGCAAGTTGTCGTATCCCTCACGTTCTCGGGCCGCATGAAACCGGCCGAGGGTGATTTGACTTTGACTTCCGCCATCACTCCAAAATCGTGCCTTAAGGCGCCGCTCAGGCTGCGAACCGGGGCGGCATCCTTGATCATGTCCTTCAGCTCGCTGATAGGACGGGAAATTTTGGATGCTTCAACTTCGGATCGAACGTCACGAAGAATTATCCTGAGTCTGGTTTTCATGTCAGTCAGATGCCATGTGCTGTGCGAACCTCTTTGAGAGGCAATCCATAGTAACGACACCGCCTTACGGTGTCAAAGGTACTTTGGGTAGTGTGTCATTTTGAATTTCTTGGGTCTAATTCCCCGAAGCTTGCTTCGGCTTGTCTCTCTCGGGTGGCCCGGCAACGACAGGCGTGCCTGCGTTGTCCGGGTTGGTGTGGAGACATTCCACGCGAACAGGAGGTTGGCAGGCGATGTCCAGATTTTGGTGACCTCCTGTGCGCTCGCGATGCCGCGCTCGCGCACCCGGGCAACAAGTAGCCCGGGCCACCCCAAAATGCCCCGCTACTTGCGGCGGGGTTCTTTACTCTAAAAGTTAGGTCGCCCCTTTGGGCTTCAAACGGATACACCACCCCGCCCCGCATCGGCTTGACCCACCCGCCCGATTTGGTATCCTCGCCGACTCATGCCGCGCCTTCGCTTTCTCCTGTGCAGCCTCCTTGCGCTAGGCTTCGCCGCCTCGCTTGCCCATGCGACCCTCGTCTGGCGTCCCGGCGAAGGCTGGTCGGATGAAAGCGGCAGCGACGTCTCCGCCTCGAGCTCCCGCGATCAGTTGGACCTCGCCCACAAACTCGAGGCCCAGGGCGAGCGCGACGCGGCCCTCAAGGCCTACAAGGGCCTCCTGCGCCACTGGCCCCTCTCCTTCTTCGCGCCGGAAGCCCAGTATCGCGTCGGCAAAATCCTTGAGGAGGAAGGGGACTTTTACACCGCGTTCGGGGCCTTCCAGAAAATGGTCACGAAATATCCCTCCAGCGACTATTTCGAGCAGGCGCTCGACGAGCAGTACCGCATCGCCAATCTCTATCTCGCCGGCGAACCGCAACGGATCTGGAAAATCCCGGTCGGCCCGTCGATGGAACGGACCATCGAAATGTACGAGCGCATCATCAAGAACGCGCCCTACGGGACCTACGCGCCCCAGTGCCAGTTCAACATCGGCCTGGCCCGCGAGAACCAGCGCAAGTACGACGACGCGGTCGACGCTTACCAGAAGGTGCTCGACAATTACCCGACCAGTTCGGTCGCCTCGAACGCGCAGTACCAGATCGGTTACGCCTGGATGCGCGCCTCCCAGTCGGGTGATTACGACATGGGCGCGGCCAAAAAGGCGGTCGACGCCTTTCAGGATTACCTCGTCCGCTACCCGTCGAGCGACAAAGCCGTTCAGGCCCAGGATAACATTCAGAGACTCAGCCAGAAGCAGACCCAGGGCGCCTTCGATATCGCCAAGTTTTACGAAACCGCGCATCCGCCGCAGCCCCGCGCCGCGTTCATTTATTATAATGAAGTCGTTCGCGAAGACCCCAATTCGGCCCAGGCGCAAATCGCCAAAAAGCGGATTCAGCAACTGCGCCCCGTGGTCGAAGCGCTGCCCGGCGGCATCGGTCCCGACGGCTCGGGCAATCCCGCCATACCGCAGCCCCAGAGGGTCGCCAGCGGCCCGCAGGCTCCCGGCGGGCCGGTTGATCCGAACGCGGATGTCCCGGTTCCCAACGCGGCCCCGCCCCTCCCTGGCGACGGCGCGCTTCCGGCCGACCCGAACGCTCCCGTGACGAGTTCCTCGCCGGGCGCGACGGCCGCCGGCGACACGACGACCAACGCGCCCAGCGCAACCGCCGCCAGTGACGTGACCAACGCGCCGGGCGCCCAACCCGTGGCAAGCCCGCCCGACAAGACCCCGCTGCCGAAATGAGCTTGTCCGCGACGAGAACCGCCCTGGCCCTGTTCGCCATCCTGGCCATCGGGCCGCTCGGTGGTTGCGCCGGCTATCGCGTCGGCAATACCTCGGGCCGCGATCTCCAGGGCGTCCGCAGCGTTTATGTTCCCGTCGCGAAAAATACGAGCCTGCAGCCCGATATCCAGATGACCGTCACCAACGCGATCATCCGCCGCTTCAACGACGACGGCACTCTCGAGGTGAACCAGGACGCCAACGCCGATTCCGAACTCGATATCGTCATCACTAACATTCAGCATACCGAAGTCAGCAGCACGACGTCGGACATCCTCGTCGCGGCCCAATACCAGGTTACGATTCAGGCGACGGCCACCTATGTGAATCGCCGGCTGGGGCGGAAGATCTTCGAGAATGTCGCGGTGAGCGGCAGCACGACGTTCTTCACCCAGAGCGACATCCAGGAAGGGGAGCGGCAGGCGCTTCCGTTGGCGGCACAGGATCTGGCGACCAACACGGTCAAGCTCATCACCGAAGGCTGGTAGCGGGCGGGGGAGGGGCGGGTTGGCTTAGGTGGCCGGGCCTATCTTTTGGCCGAGCCATGACATCGAGGGGATTTAAGGGCGCTGGTGCAACAGCTTTATAGTGCCGGTCCTCATCAGCGTCTTATCGCCACGACTAAGTAGAGATGTTTGAGCGGATTGCGCGCCGGCCACTTTCCCTCTTGAAAAGGCCGCCGTTCGGCGCATCTTAAGTTTCAGGTATGACCGTTGCCGCGCAGAAGCAAGTAGTTGAGAAGGCTCTCGCCCTGCCAAAGAAGGCACGCGAGAGCCTCGCGAAACAGCTTTGGAAATCGCTTGAGCCGAACGAAGAGAAGATTTCGCGCAAGGAATGGAATGGAGCGTGGAAGGTCGAATTGGAGAAAAGGATTGCCGACATCGAGAGCGGTAGGGTCAAGTGCGTCCCGTATCCAGAGGTACGCAAGCGACTTGATAAAATCTTGGGTAGAGCTTGAACGGACTTTCGCATCATCCCGAGGCTCTTGAGGAACTGGCCGAGGCTGTAACTTATTACCTCCAACATGCTTCTCACGAAGTCGCATCAGACTTCGATGCCAGTGTGGAAAAGGGCGTGGCTGATATCAGAAGGGCCCTGGAGCGATATCCGCTTTGGGAAAACACGAGGGCGCGAAAATACGTCGTGCCTCGCTTCCCCTACCTGATCTTTTACGTCGATTATCTGGATCGCATTCGCGTCCTCGCCGTCGCCCACACCAGCCGGCGTCCAGGCTACTGGAAGACGCGCATCGCGGTTGATTAAGGCGGCGCTTTGACGCAAGATCGGTTCCCTTCCATGACCGACCTTGAACGCATCCGCCATTCCGCCGCCCATGTGCTGGCGACCGCTTTGTTGAAAATCTGGCCCGAGGCGCAGCTTGCGGCCGGTCCGCCGGTGGAGACCGGCTTTTATTACGACGTCGATCTGCTGCACCGGGTTTCGCCGGCCGATTTCGAGCGGATCGAGGCGGAGATGAAGGCGGTGGTGAAGGCGAACCAGCCGTTTGTCCGCTCGGCGGTGTCGCGCGACGAGGCGATCAGGCTCGGCGAATCGGGGCGGCTCGCGGCGCTGTCGGATCGCGCGACGCCGAGCAGGTTCAAGCTCGACATCCTCAAGCGCATTCCGGAGGGCGAGGAGATCTCGCTCTACACGAACGGCGATTTCGTCGATCTCTGCGCGGGGCCGCACGTGATGCGGACGGGGAACGTCGGCGCGTTCAAGCTGACCCATGTCTCGAGCACCTATTACCTCGGCGACGAGAAGAACCCGCAGCTTCAGCGGATTTACGGCACGGCCTTCAAGAACAAGACGGAGATGGAGGCGCACTTCAATATGCTCGAGGAGGCGAAGAAGCGCGACCATCGGAAGCTGGGCCGGGACCTGCGCCTGTTCCACATCGACGACGAGGTGGGGCAGGGGCTCGTGCTTTGGACGCCGAACGGCGCGATCATCCGCCAGGAATTGCAGAACTTCATCAGCCGCGAGCTGACCCGGCAGGGGTACAGCCAGGTCTTCACGCCGCACATTGGCAAGCTCGGCCTCTATCGCACGAGCGGTCATTTTCCCTACTACAAGGAATCGCAATACCCGCCGATCGTCGAGAGGGAGACGCTCGACCTGCTTGCGAAGGAGGGCTGCACCTGCGGCGAGCTTTCCAACAAGCTCGATGCGGGGGAGATCAACGGCTACCTGCTCAAGCCGATGAACTGTCCGCATCACATCAAGATTTTCGCGAGCCAAAAGCATTCCTACCGCGATTTGCCGGTCCGCCTCGCCGAGTTCGGCACGGTCTATCGGTGGGAGCAATCGGGCGAGCTGGGGGGAATGACCCGCGTGCGCGCGTTCACCCAGGACGACGCGCATCTTTTCTGCACGGAAGAGCAGCTTCCGGCCGAAGTGGCCGGCTGCCTCAACCTGGTGAAAACGGTCTTCAATCTTCTCGATATGAAGGAGTATCGGGTCCGGGTGGGCCTGCGCGATCCTGACAGCGGGAAGTACACCGGCGATCCGGCGAACTGGGACAAGGCGGAGAAAGCGTGCCGTGACGCCGCGGCCGGTCTCGGCGCGCCGTTTTCGGAGGAACCGGGCGAGGCGGCGTTTTACGGCCCCAAGATCGACTTTGTGGTAAAGGACGTGCTGGGGCGGGAATGGCAGCTTGGCACGGTGCAGGTGGACTACAACCTGCCCGTGCGCTTCGACCTGAGCTACACCGGCCCGGACGGCAAGGAGCACCGGCCCGTGATGATCCATCGGGCGCCGTTCGGCAGCATGGAGCGGTTCATCGGGTGCCTGATCGAGCATTTCGCGGGTTCGTTCCCGGTCTGGCTCGCGCCGGAGCAGGTGCGGCTCTTGACGGTGACGGAGGCGCAGAACGATTATGCGCGGCGTTTGGAAAGGGAACTTAAGGAAAAAGAGGTGCGAGTGACGGTGGACGATTCGCGCGAAAAGCTGGGGGCCAAAATTCGGCTTGCGGAACTGGCGAAAGTTCCCTACATACTTACCCTCGGTGAAAGAGAATCTACCAGTGAACAAGTATCTGTGCGAAGCCGTAAACTAACCGCCCCCGTGGCCAAGCCATGGCCCGAGTTCTTTCATCAGCTGCTCGACGAGATTGCGCGACGTTCGCTGTGATTTCCTGCATGGTCACCGGGCAACTTAAATCCCAACCTGAGAGGCATTATCTCCTTTAACAAATCCTTCATTCGCCACAATAACAAGATTCGCGCCCGCGAAGTCCTGGTCATCGACGCGGACGGCAAGGCGCTCGGCGTCCTTGGCCTGGCGGAGGCGATGACCGCCGCGCGCCGTCGCGAACTCGATCTCGTCGAGGTGAACCCGGCTGCCAATCCCCCCGTCTGCAAAATCATCAATTACGGGAAGTACGTCTACGACCTGGCCAAGCGGGAGAAGGACGCGAAGAAGAACACCGCGGCGACGAAGCTCAAGGAATTGAATTTCCACATGAACATCGACGAGCACGACTACGGCGTGAAGATGCGCCATGCGGAGGAATTCATGTGGAAGGGGATGAAGGTGAAGCTGCAACTGAAGTTCCGCGGGCGCGAAATGATGCACCAGGACATCGGCATGAACCTGATCCGCCGGATGCGCACGGACCTTTCCCAGGTCGGCGTTGCGGACGCCGAACCGAAATTAATTGGCAAAAGCATCAATTTGATGCTATCACCACTGCCCGCTCGAAAAAGGGTGCGCAAGTTCTCCCATGAGGCCGAGCCCCCCGGGGGTGATGAGTCCAAGGATTCTTCGCCCGACAACGGAAACGGCTCGCATTGAGCCGGCGCCTGCTTTGAACGGTGAGAAAGAATAGCCATGCCCAAACCCATTGCCCGTCGTAAAACCAAGAAAGCCGTCGCGAAGCGTTTTAAAATAACCGCGTCCGGCAAAATCCTTGCGTCCCAGTCGGGACGCCGGCATCTCGCCGGCAGCAAGAACCGCAAACGCAAGCGCCACCTCGCGAAGATGAAGCAGGTCGACAAGACCGACGAATATCGGATCCGGGCGAACCTGCCCTTCGCGTAAAAATTTTCAGGAGACACCATGCCACGCACCACCAACGCCCCCGCCTCACGCGAACGCCGCAAACGCGTCATTCAAAAAGCCAAAGGATACCGCGGCCGCCGCAGCAAGCTTTTCCGCTACGCGAAGGACGCGACGATGAAGGGCCAGTACTGGTCCTATCGCGATCGCAAGACCCGCAAGCGGAACTTCCGCAACCTCTGGGTTGTCCGCATCAACGCCGCCGTACGCGGTTTCGACCTCACCTACAGCCGCTTCATCGAGGCGCTGACGAAGGCGAAGATCGAGATTGACCGGAAGGTCCTGGCCGACCTGGCGGTGAACGAGCCGGCCGCTTTCGCGGCGATCGTTCAGAGCGCGAAGAAGGCTTAGTTTTTTAATGTAGCGGCGGTCTATGACCGTCGCACTTTAAATCCCATGCCGGACGTGCTTGCAGGCATCGCCCTCGGATCGAACCTGGGGGACCGCTCCGCCGAATTGGACGCGGGAATTTCCTTTCTCCGTTATCTTTCGACGAACGACGAGGTGCGGGAATCGCCGCGGATCGAGACGGCCCCGGTCGATTGCCCGCCCGGCTCGCCGCCGTTTCTCAATTCGGTCGCCGAGATCGAGATCGATTCGGTTTTGCTGCCGCCGCTCAACTTCTTCAGCTGTCTCGAGGAATTTGAAATCGAGCGGGGAAGATCGCCCCTGAGGGACGTGAACACGCCGCGTCCGCTCGACCTGGACATCATCTATTACGGCGTCGAACGGTTCGGGCAGATGGGGCTGATCATTCCCCATCCGCGCGCGCACCTGCGGCGGTTCGTGCTGGAGCCGCTTTCGCATTTGCGGCCCGAGTTGATTCTGCCGGGGCAGACGAAGACTGTCGCCGAGCTTTTGGCGGATATAAGGTAGCCGGCGCAGGCCCTTGCGCCGGTGCTGCGCACGGTGATAGGAACCGTCGCGCGGCGCGCGACGGCTACCCCAGACTTTTATTAGGGGCTTTGGAGGGGGATGTGATAATTTGTCCTCGTGGAACCGAACCAGAAAATCACGCCGGAGTGGGTTCGCGGGGCGAAGGCGCGCGGGGAGAAGATTCCGGCGCTGACGGCCTACGATTATCCGACGGCGCGGCTGCTCGATGAGGCGGGCGTGCCGGTGATCCTGGTGGGCGATTCGGTCGGGATGGTGGTGCTCGGTTATCCCGACACGACGGAGGTGACGCTGGCGGAGATGCGGCACCATGTCGCCGCGGTGGCGCGCGCCAAGACGCGGGCGCTGGTCGTGGCCGATCTTTCCTACCACACCTACGAGACGCCCGAGGAGGCGGTCGTCAACGCGCGGGTCCTCGTCGGCGCGGGCGCGGAGGCGGTGAAGCTCGAGGGCGGGATCGAGGTCGTGCCGGAGATTCGCGAGTTGCGGAGGGCGGGCATCGCGGTGATGGGGCATATCGGCATGTTGCCGCAGCATGTGAAGGAGGAGGGGGGCTACAAAATCAAGGGCCGGTCCGAGGCGGAGAGGGAGCGGCTGTCGGCGGACGCGCGGTCGGTTCAGGAGGCGGGCGCGTTTGCGATCGTCATGGAACTGGTCGAGCCGGAGCTTGCCCGGGAAATCACGTCCTCGCTCGATATTCCGACGATCGGCATCGGTTCGGGAACCGGATGCGGCGGACAGATTCTCGTCACGCACGATCTTGTCGGGGCGTTCCCCTGGTTTCGGCCGAGGTTTGCGGTGGCGAAGGCCGATGTCGCCTCGGCGATTCGGGGCGCGGCGGAGGCGTTTGTGCGGGATCTCAAAACAACTTGATGTCGTCCCTGGAGGGCGGTGTCTCTTCGGTCGTCGCGGAGGCTGCGGCCGGTTCGGCGGCGATGGCGCGGGAGAGGATTTCGACTTTTTGTTCCGCGTCGGCGAGGCGGTCTCCGCACGCTTTGGCGAGGCGCATGCCTTCCTCGTAATTCTGGAGAAGTTTTTCGAGGGGCAACTCGGCGTTTTCCATGTCGGAGACGATCTGTTCGAGGCGGGCGAGGAGGGTCTCGAATTTTTCGGGCGGATTTCCGGCATGGGAGGCGGGGGAGAGGAGTCGGCGCGGGGTCATGCGGGAGTCATTTTGCCCTGGCCGAAGCGCGGCGTACAGCGAATCCGGTTGCATCGCGATCATTGGGTAGGGACGGCAGTCCCTTGCCGTCCCATTTATTTGGGGACGCGAAGGGACTCGCGTCCCTACCCTTGCGACGAGACATTTTTCGCCACGCGGGTGATCAACTGGCGCAGGGCGGGGGGTAAAATGGGCTTGCTGAGATAATCGTCAAAGCCCTTGGCGAGATATTCTTCGCGCGCGCCGTGGAAGGCGTTGGCCGTGAGGGCGACGAGGACGGGGCATCGGTCGGGGAATTTTTTGCGTATCGCCTGGGCGGCTTCGATGCCGTCCATTTCGGGCATTTGGATGTCGAGGAAAACGACGTCGTAAGGCTGCCGGGCGACCGACTCGAGCGCTTCGAGGCCGTTGGCGGCGACATCGGCGCGGTAGCCGAGGCGGGCGAGAAGCGCGAGGCCGACCTTCTGGTTGATGTGGTTGTCCTCGGCGAGAAGGATGCGAAGAGGCATCTTGTCGGCCAGGGGCGGAAGTCCCAGCGGGCCGGTGATTCGCGGCTGGGCGGGCTGGCCGCCGGTGAGTTCGATGAGGATGGCGAGGAGATGGCTGCGCTTGACCGGCTTGGTGAGCCGCCTGGTGAAAAGCCCGGCGCGCTCGTCGGTGAGGGGCTCGCCAAAATCGAACAGGAGGCGCGGGACGGAAGTCCAATCGGGATCGAACTGCATTTGGGCGGCGAGGGCGACGGTGGCTTCGTCGCGGTCCATCAGGACGAAGGTGACTTCGCTTTCGGCCATTTTCATGAGGGTCATCGGGTCGACCACGCCGAGCACATGGGCGCCCCACGCTTCGAGCTGGTTTTTGAGCAGGCCCGGATAATTTCCGCCCTGGGCGACGATGATGATCCGGCAGGAAGGGGGCAACCGATCCTCGGGGATGAAGCCTTCCAGGGTGGAGGAGGCAAGGGTGATGCTGAAGCGAAAGATGGAGCCGGCGGAGAGGACGCTCGAAACGGTGATTTCGCCCCCCATCAACTCGATCAGGCGTTTGCTGATGGTGAGGCCGAGGCCGGTGCCGCCGTGCCGCCGGGTGGCGGAGGCGTCGCCCTGCTGGAAGGGTTGAAACAGGAGCGGAAGCGCGTCGGGGGAGATCCCCATGCCGGTGTCGCTGATGAGGAATTCGAGCCGATAGAGATTGTCCTTCACGGGCGAGGAGTTGACCTGGAGGGTGACTTCGCCGACGTCGGTGAATTTGACGGCGTTGCCGATGAGGTTGAGAAGGATTTGCCGCATGCGGGCGGCGTCGCCCAGGAAGGCGCCGGGCACATGGGGCTCGATAAAGGAGATGAGGTTGATCTTGTTGCGCCGCGCGTTCAGGGCCAGGAGGTTGACGACTTCATCGACGCACATCGCCAGCGAAAAGGGCTTTTGTTCGAGGACGATCTTGCCGGCCTCGATTTTTGAGAAGTCGAGGATTTCGTTAACGAGGGTGAGCAGGGCGTCGCCGCTTTGCCGGATGGTTTCGACGTGCTCGCGTTGTTCGGCGGACAGGGGCGAGTCGAGCAGGAGGCTGGTCATGCCGAGGACGCCGTTCATCGGGGTGCGGATTTCGTGGCTGACGTTGGCGACGAACTCCGATT
Source organism: Methylacidiphilales bacterium (assembly GCA_035948935.1). Lineage (GTDB taxonomy): Bacteria > Verrucomicrobiota > Verrucomicrobiia > Methylacidiphilales > UBA1321 > JABDGH01. Next base: position 10,537 of record DASZIP010000025.1, read on the forward strand.
TGAGCCGCGAGGCCTCCAACGCGCCGACCTCGCGCGCGTCGGCGTTGAGGCGCGCCTCGCTCAGGCGTTTGCGTTCGAGGTCGACCCGGTTGAGTTCCGTGATGCTCAGGGCGGTGAGGGCGCAGATGACCATGATGCTGGAGAGCACGATGAGCGAAGCGGTAAAACCGGCGTCGTAGTATTTCAGGCCCAGCCCCTGAAAGGCGAGCCAGCCGAACAGGAGGGGAATGACGATTGCCGGGACGAGGAGCCGCCGCGCGATGAAGCCTCCCGAATTATTCGCCAGGACGGTCGCGATGAGGCCTTTTTTCGGCCTGGCGCAGAGGATGCCCAGGCCGAGCAGCCAAAAACCGGCGATGGTATGGAGGGCGAGCTTTGTCAGTGGAAAAACCGCGTGGAAAACCTGGGCGTCGAACAAATAGCCGATCAGGGCCAGCAGCGCGATGAAGAGGCCCGCCAGGGCGAGGGCATGCGCCGCCATGACTCCGCGAGGTCCGCGCGAGAGGAGGATGAGGGCGGAGGCAAAGAGGAGGAAAGCGATGGCGGTATTGGGGGCCATGCGGCCCGGTTGCGAGGTGCCGGATGAGAGGGCGGCGTCCTTAAAGAGAAGTTCGTCCAGGCCGAATGAGGTGTGGGTGGGGTACTCGATCAGGGTCATTCCCGCGATCAGGATGACCAGAAGAGCCAGGACGAAGGAGCACGTTTTTTTCCAGGCGCGCGGGCGGGCGAGATAGCCGATGAGAAGGGACGTTCCGGAAAGCGCAAAGCAAAGCGCGGTGTTCGCCTCCATGCTCACGTAACCGGGGAGAACGGTCTTGAGGCTTTCGATGTGAAGCGCCCAGCCCGCCAGGACGACCAGCGCAAGCAGGATGGTGAGCGTCCCCAGGACCTGCGCGAAATGAAGGGCCGCGTGGAAGGAGCGGACGCTAAAGTTGAATGTCCCCGGCTGTTCCTCGGTTGCGATTCGGTTATCGGGTTGGGTCATGGGCGGCAGGCGGCGGGTTTTTGCCCGGGCCTCTCATCTTTATTATCATGCGCATGGTATTTGGGAAACAACAAGCTGTCCGCAGGCCGGCCTTTCCAGGCAGCCTCTGGAAATAAGGATTGAATAACCCGAAAGCGATTTTAGGCTGAAGAGTCCCATGAATATCACCGTTGAAGATGTCGCCCCCTGCAAGAAACGCCTGAAGATCGAAGTCCCCGCCAACCGGGTGAAGCAGGCTTACGACCGGGTGGCCGACGATTTCCAGAAGGAGGCGCGCATCCCCGGCTTCCGGCCCGGCCACGCCCCGCGCACGGTCATCCTGAAAAAATTCCACAAGGACATCGAAAGCGAGGCGCAGCGCACGCTCGTGCCCGAGGCTTACCGGGAGGCGATCACCGAGAAAAAATTACGGGTCGTCAGCCAGCCCGAAATCGAGGACTTGAAATACCAGGCCGGGCTTTCCCTGAGCTTCTCGACCGTGGTGGAGCTTGTCCCCGATTTCAAGCTGCCCGAGTACCGGGGGCTTGTCCTGAAAAAGCAGGAAACCGCTGTGAGCGATGAGGAGGTCGAAAAGACGCTGAAAAGCCTGGCCGATCAGCGCGCCAATTTCGAGGACGCGCCGGACCGTCCGCTGGCGATGGACGATTTCGCGGTGATTTCCTACACCGGCAGGCTCGACGGCAAACCGCTCGCGGAGATTTTGCCCGAGGCGAAAAATCTCGCGCACAATCCCAACTTCTGGCTTTGGATGCGCGCGGAGGGGTTCCTGCCCAAATTCGCGGAGCAATGCGTCGGCATGAAGAAGGGCGAAACGCGGACGGTCGAGGTCGAATTCCCGGCCGATTTCCCCCAGGCCGGACTCGCCGGCAAAAAGGCGCAGTACGACGTGGAGCTCAAGGAGATCAAGGTCAAGAACGCTCCGGCCATCGACGACGCCTTCGCGCAGGAGGTCGCCAAGATGAACCTGGCCGAGCTGAAAACCCGCGTGCGCGAAAACATGGAGCGGGACAAGAAGAACCAGGCCGACACCGCCGCCCGGACGGAGATCATGCACAAGCTCATTTCGGCCATCGAATTCGACCTGCCGCCCTCCGCCGTGGACGAAGAGGTCCACGCCATGGTTTACGACATCGTGGCGGAAAACCATGCCCGGGGCGTTCCGGCCGCCGTGCTGGAGGAAAAGAAGAACGAGATCTTCACCAACGCCGGGAAGGCCGCGCGGGAGTCGGTCAAATTCAAGTTCATCGCGGCGCAAATCGCCGAGAAGGAGAAGATCGACGTGGGCAACGAGCAGATCGCCCAGCACCTCGCTTTTCTCGCGCAGCGGGAGGAGGTCACGCTCGAAAAGATGGCCGACCGGGTCCGCAAAAACAACGCCTTCGGGGCCATCCGCCAGCAATTATTACGGCAGGCGGTGCTGGATTTCCTTTTGAAAGAGGCAAAATCGGAGTAGCTTGTCGCTTATGCACGACGCCATGAGTTCCGGTTATCTTGTCCCGACGGTGATTGAACAGACGGGTCGGGGCGAGCGCGCCTACGACATCTACTCGCGCCTGCTCAAGGACCGGATCATCTTTCTCGGCACGCCGATCGACGACACCGTCGCCAACATCATCATCGCGCAGCTCCTCTTTCTTCAGATGGAGGATTCCAAGAAGGACATCAGCCTCTACATCCATTCGCCGGGGGGTTACGTCACGGCGGGCATGGCCATCTACGATACGATGCAGTTCATGACCTGCGACGTGGCCACCTATTGCATCGGCATGGCCGCGAGCATGGGCGCGGTGCTGCTCGCGGCGGGCACGAAGGGGAAGCGTTTTTCGCTGCCGAACTCGCGCATCATGATCCACCAGCCGAGCGGCGGCGCGCGCGGCCAGGCCAGCGACATCAGCATCCAGGCCAAGGAAATTCTGCGGCTGAAAAAGCGGCTCAACGACATCATGGCCTACCATACCGGCCAGCCGGTCGACCGGATCGACCGGGACATGGAGCGCGACAATTACATGAGCGCCGACGACGCCAAGATATACGGCATCGTCGACGAAGTGGTGAAGTCCCGCCGCGACGTTCCCGCCATTGCCGCCGAGGTCGTCAAATAGAGAATTCCCATGGCCCGCCCAGCGAATCTGACGATGTGCTCCTTCTGCGGGAAGAGCCATGCCGAGGTGCGGAAACTTATCGCCGGGCCGGGCGTCTACATCTGCGACAGCTGCATCACCGTCTGCAAAAACATCCTCGACAAGGAAACGAAGGAGGAATCGCGCCGCTCGAACACCGAGGTGACGCTGATCAAGCCGGTCGACATCAAGCGGGAACTGGACCGCTACGTCATCGGGCAGGAGTTCGCCAAGAAGACCCTGGCCGTCGCGGTGCACAACCATTACAAGCGCATCGTCGCGGCCCAGGCCCATCGCCAGAAAACGGAAATCGCGCTCAATTCGGCCAACGACGTGGAGATCGAAAAGAGCAACATCCTGCTCATCGGCCCGACCGGTTCCGGCAAGACGCTGCTGGCCCGGACGCTGGCGAGAATTCTCGACGTGCCCTTCTGCATCGCCGACGCGACCACCATCACCGAGGCCGGTTACGTCGGCGAGGACGTCGAGACGATCGTGCTGCGCCTGTTGCAAAACGCCGATTACGACGTGAAGCGCGCCGAGATCGGCATCGTCTACATCGACGAGATCGACAAGATCGGGCGCAAGACCGACAACGTCTCCATCACGCGCGACGTCTCGGGCGAGGGTGTCCAGCAAGGCTTGTTGAAAATTTTGGAAGGCACCGTCTGCAACGTCCCGCCCCAGGGCGGACGCAAGCACCCGCACCAGGAATACATCCAGGTCAACACCGAGCGGATTCTTTTCATCTGCGGCGGCGCGTTCGTCGGCCTCGACAAAATCATCCGCCGCCGCGTCGGCAGCAACACCCTCGGCTTCGGCCGCCCGCACGTGCCCGAGACCGCCGAGGCCCCGCCGCCGCCGAGCGCCATCATGCGCCAGGTGGAACCGGAGGACCTGCTGACCTACGGGCTCATTCCTGAATTCATCGGGCGCCTGCCGATGGTCAGCGTGCTCGATGAATTGACCGAAGAGGAACTCGTCAGCGTGCTGACCGAAACCAGGAACGCGCTGACCAAGCAGTACACGAAGCTCTTCGCCATGGACAATGTCGGGCTCACCTTCACCAAGGACGCGCTCCGGGCGCTGGCCCAGGAGGCGGCGCGCAAAGGCACCGGCGCGCGCGCGCTTCGCGCCATTCTCGAAAAGCTGATGCTCGATCTCATGTACGACCTGCCGTCGCGCGAGGACATTCTCGAAGTGACGATCAATCGCGCGGTGATTGATGGGAAGAAATCGCCGCTCATCCGCCGCAAGCAGGACAAGGAAGCGGCTTAATTGCGGTCAAGCGTCTGCGGTCTATGGAACATCTCTGGGGCATCGATTTGGGCGGCACGAAGATTGAGGGCGTCATTTTCGATCCCGCCGCGCCGGATCGTCCGGTCTGCCGCCTGCGCGTTCCCACCGAGTCGGCAAACGGCTACGATCACATCCGCGGGCAGATCACCAAACTCGTCAAAATGCTCTGCGCGGAGAGCGGCCTGCCGCGGCCTAATCGGATCGGCATGGGGACGCCGGGAGTCGTCGATCCCCACACCGGCAAGCTGAAGAATTCCAACACCCAGTGCCTGAACGCCCGGCAACTTCGGGAGGACCTTGAATCGGACCTCGGAATCAAGGTCGTCCTGGCCAATGACGCCAATTGCTTCGCGCTGGCCGAGGCGACCCTCGGTGCGGCGAGGGGATTTCCGACCGTTTTCGGCGTCATTCTCGGCACCGGCGTCGGCGGCAGCATCGTGGTCGACGGCCATCTGCTCAGCGGCTGCCACGGCATCGCCGGCGAGTGGGGGCAAATTGTCCTCGATCCCAACGGCCCGCTTTCCAATTACGGCACGCGCGGCACGGTCGAGGCGCTGATTTCCGGGCCGGGCCTCGAACGCTTTTATGCGGAACAGTCGGGACACGCCCGCAAGCTGAAGGAGATCGTCGCGCGCGCGCAGGCGCAGGACGACCCCGCCGCGCGGGCGACCATCGACCGGCTGACCGATACGTTCGCGAAGGCGATCGGATTGATCATCGACGTCCTCGATCCCCACGCGATCGTTTTGGGCGGCGGCGTCGGCAACATCGAGGCGCTCTACACCGTGGAAACGCGGAAGAAAATCGCCGCCGCCATTTTCAATCCGACCTTCGATGCGGCCCTCCTGAAGCCGGCCATGGGCGACAGCGCGGGCGTATTCGGCGCGGCGATGCTGAGGTAGGGCGCGAGTCCCTTCGCGTGCCAAAATAAATGGGACGGCAGGTGCTGTGCACGGCAGCTATTGCCGTCCCTACCCGCAAAACCGATCGAGGATGCCGTGGAGAAGCCGCCGGTTCCCGTCGCAATACGAATCGGCTTCGCTCAAAATCGCCTTGGGCGTTTGCACGCAACGCCCCGACGGCCATTCGCCCTGGCTGTCGACGAATTGCTCCACGAGGGGGGGATCGACTTCCATGTGAAACTGCAACGCGAGGCATTTTCCCGGAATGAAAAAGCCCTGTTCGGGACAGCCCTCGCTCGCGGCCAGGCGCGTTGCGCCCGCGGGCAGTTCGAACGTGTCGCCGTGCCAGTGCAGGACGGTCGAGGCGGCGGGAAGGCCGGGAAAGGCGGCGCGGGCTTCGTTCGTCCACGCGACGGGGAGCCATCCCATTTCGTGCTCCGCATTTTGAAAAACGCGCGAGCCGAGCGCGTCGGCAATCAACTGCGCGCCCAGGCAAATGCCAGCCACCCGTTTGCCTTGGGCCAGGGCCGACTGGATGAATTCTCTCTCCGCCCGCAGCCAGGGCCAATCGCGATATTGATAGATATTCATCTCGCCGCCCATCACCACGAGGAGGTCGAAGTCTTTCAATCCGGGCAGGGGATCGCCGCGATAGAGATGATGAACAGTGACGGAATGACCGTGCTGCGCGGCCCAGGCGGCGATTTCCCCAGGCCCTTCGCAGGCGGCATGTTGGAGGACTCCAAGATTCATTCCCATGACTCAAGCGCACTTTTCAAATAGGGCAACGGAATAGAACAGATAACCCGTGCGGCAATACCCTGAGTAAATAAAATTGCAACCGCACCCGGATGATGATTGACTAGCGCGAATGCACCATTCTTCCTTTCGCAGGCGCTTTTTACCGTTAGCGGGTCTCGCCGTTCTTTTATCGTTTATTTTCAACGCGAAGGCGGCTGAGATTTCCAGTGATCATTTCTCCGTCAGGATGGATGACAGCGGGGCCTACCAGGTCATTGCAAAAATTCCGGATTGGACGCTGGCCGGCAACCTGCCCGGCCCGGCTGAAAAATTGACCACCGATCATGGCACCGATGCCATTGGCGGGTATCAGGAAATCGCCTTTTCGTGGCAGGACGGCGACTCCCCCCTCTCGGGAACGATCCGTCTTTACGATAACAAGGATGTCATCCTGTTTTCGGACACGCTGGCCCATGCCTCGCCCAAGCCCCCATCGCCTTTCCCCAACTTCACAAAAGTGCCCGACAAGTTGTTTTCGATGAGCTACCGGAACGTCGATTTTGCGGTGCCTCAATTTAATAATCTGAAGACGCTCTCATCGCCCTGGCTCTTTTTCGACGGGAATGATCACGCCCTGCTCATCTCCGCCGCCTCGCACTTTCTCATCGGCAACTTGACGGGAGACGGGCACAATCAAATTGCCAGCGGCTTCAATCCGACCCTGGCCAATTTGCCCGCACGATTCACCCAGCGAACCATTCTTGCCATAAGCGACGGCATCAACCATACCTACGACGTTTGGGGCCGCGCCTTGACCGATCTTCAGGGCAAAAAGCGCCCCACTTACGATGCCGACACGATCCTGAAGTATTATGGTTATTGGACCGATAACGGCGCCGATTACTACTACAACTACAATCGAAAACTGGGCTATGCGGACACGCTCAAGGCGCTGGTGAAGTCTTATCGCGAGGAACAAATTCCCGTTCGCTACCTCCAGCTTGACAGTTGGTGGTATCACAAAACCCGGACAAGCCCGGAAGGCGAAGAGGGGTCGCCCAAAAACTCCAAACTGCCGGAGGGCGATTGGAATTGTTACGGAGGTCTTCTCGAGTATAAGGCGCATCCCTTTCTTTTTCCCCAGGGCCTGCCGGCTTTCCAACAAGAGATCAATCTTCCCCTTGTCACCCACAATCGGTGGATTGATCCCACCAGCCCCTACCATGAGCGCTTTAAAATCTCCGGCCTTGCCGCGGTCGACCCCAAATTCTGGGATGAGATCGCCTCCTACATGAAAGACTGCGGGATTGAGACTTATGAGCAGGATTGGCTCAACGAAATTTTCGGCCACTCTCCGGAATTGAGTTCAACCGTCGATCTGGGTGACGCCTTCCTGGACAATATGGCGAAGGCGACGAAAGAACGGGGCCAGACGGTGCAATACTGCATGCCTTTGCCCCGCTGTTTTCTACAGGGGAGCAAATACGACAATCTCACCACCATTCGGACCTGCACCGACCGCTTTTCTCCCGACAGATATCGCGATTATCTCTTCAACAACCGGCTTGCGAGCGCTCTTGGCATGTGGCCCTGGGCGGATGTCTTTAAAAGCCGCGAAATAAACAACATGATTCTCTGCAATCTTTCCGCCGGGCCGGTCGGCACGGGCGACGCCATGGGCAAGGAAAACAAGGAGAACATCTTCAAAACCATTCGCACCGACGGCGTGATCATCAAACCGGACGCTCCCATCGCCGCCACCGACGGCGCCTATCTGGACGAGGCGCAGGAGAAAGACGCCCCTCTCGCGGCGACGACCTACACCGACCACGCCGGCCTGAAAACGATCTATGCCATCGCCTTTTCAAAATCGCCGGGCGCCAGTTTTTCGATCCCGCCGGGCGACCTGGGATTGAGCGGCCCCGCTTACGCTTACGATTACTTCGCCGGAACGGGGGAAGCACAGAAAGAAACGGATCCCCTGACGGGAACGGTCGATCCGAACGGCGTCTCCTTTTACATCATCGCGCCGGTTGGCAAATCGGGCATCGCGTTCCTGGGGGACAAGGACAAAATTGTCTCCACGGGCAAGCAACGCATCGCTTCGCTCAAAGACGAGCCCGGCTCGCTTTCGGTCGAAGTGCTTCTGGCCCCCACCGAAACAGCGGTCACGCTCCACGGCTATGCCGATGCGGCGCCGTCGGTCAACGTCACCCCGGGTGAGGCCGATCCCGTCCAGTACGACGCCACGACGAAGCATTTCACCGTCAGCATAAAGCCCGATCCCAATTCACCCCTGGACAAGCAGGTCGATCCTGTCCGCCATTTGACCGTGGTGTTCAAGGAAGCTCATTCCTAGGACTGTTCACACTAATCTCACTTGATGAAAGGGAGCTTGCTCAGAGGTGGAAGCTTGTGTTTCCTTCATCCTTTCAGAGACCTCTGCGAAAGCTTCTCTTTAAAATTCCGTCATCCTGAGCGACGGCGAGCGGGGCGTTTCTTTTTCGATAAAAATTCGCCGAGCCGGAGTCGAAGGACCTAGTTTCTTTTCCCGATGATAGCCAAAGGGGGATGGACCTACATCGTGAGCGGCCATTCCCGCCGCCTTTACATCGGCGTGACGAGCGATCTGCATGGCCGCGTGTGGGAACATAAAAACGGCATCCTCGAAGGCTTCACCAAGAAATACAAAATCAACCAGCTCGTTTAC
>DASZIP010000026.1:0-2311 GCA_035948935.1 Methylacidiphilales bacterium
GCTCTCCTGGCGTGCGCGTTCAGCGATAAGGAGCCGGCTCGCGATGCGTTCGCGTCTGTTACCACGAAGGATAAGAGCATTTGGGGTGGCGGACCGGGTTTCGAGCAATACCGGGCGTGGGCCAACACGCCGTAAGCCCGACCCATTCGCGCTACTCTGATAGTATTCATCGCGGGCGCTCACACCTTTCCTGACCTGCACGGGACTACGGATTCTCCTGGGCCGGTGCGCCTCTCCCCATTTTCTAATTTCTATTTTCTTGCGATTGACACTCGTTGCCCGTTGTCCTACCTTTCCCGCGTCGCCCCTTATGCCTCCCCCGCAGCATTACGACGCCATTGTCATCGGCTCCGGCCAGGGTGGCAATCCCCTTTCCCTAGCTTTTGCTAACGCCGGCCTGCGTACGGCTCTCATCGAAAAAATTCACGTCGGCGGCACCTGCATCAACGAAGGCTGCACGCCCACCAAGACCATGGTCGCCAGCGGCCGTGTCGCCTATCTCGCTCGCCGCGGTGCCGATTATGGGGTTCACACCGGCACCCTGCGCATCTCCATGGAGCGTGTCCGCAAACGCAAGCGCGATATCGTCGTTTCCTTCCGCTCCGGCAGCGAGCGCCGCATCGCCAAAACCAAAAATCTCGATCTAATCTACGGGCAGGCTTCCTTCAGCGGCCCCAAATCCATCGTCGTCCGCACTCCCAAGCGCGGCGAACTCCACTTCACCTCCGACCGATTCTTTATCAACGCGGGATGCCGCCCCGCAGTTCCCAATATTCCCGGCCTCCTCGACGTTCCCTTTCTCAACAGCACTTCCATCATGGAACTCGCCAAAGTTCCACCGCATCTCCTCGTTCTCGGCGGCGGCTACGTCGGACTCGAATTCGGGCAACTCTTCAGCCGCCTCAGCAGCCGCGTCACCGTTGTCCAACGCGCCTCGCAACTTCTAAGCGGCGAAGACAAAGATATCGCTGATGCTGTGGCCACCATACTTCGGGAAGACGGCCTCCAGATTCATCTCAACGCCGCCATCGAAAAAGTCTCCCGCTCGCGCAACCGCATCACGGTGACATTCCGCGCCGCAGGAAAATCCCGCAAAGCCGAAGGCACGCACCTCCTTGTCGCTACCGGACGCGTTCCCAACTCTGACACGCTGAATCTTCCCGCCGCCGCAATTGCCACCGACGCCCGCGGCTTTATCCGCGTAAACGAAAAGCTCGAAACCTCCGCGAAAGACATCTTTGCCCTCGGCGACATCAAGGGAGGCCCGGCCTTCACCCACATTTCCTACGACGATTTCCGCATCCTCCGCACCAACCTGCTCGAAAACGGCAGCGCTTCCACCGCCAATCGCCTCGTTCCCTATACCGTCTTCATCGACCCGCAACTCGGCCGCATCGGCCTCTCCGAAGCAGAAGCCCGCGCGCAAAACCGCGCGACCCGCGTCGCCAAAATGCCCATGAATTACATCGCCCGCGCCCTCGAAGTCGACGAATCCCGCGGCTTCATGAAAGCCATCGTCGACGCCACCACCAACCAGATCCTCGGCGCCGCCGTCCTCGGTCTCGAAGGCGGCGAAATCATGGCCCAACTCCAGATCGCCATGATGGGCCAGCTCCCCTACACCACGCTGCGCGACGCCGTCTTCGCACACCCCACCCTCGCCGAGTCCCTCAACAACCTCTTCTCCAAATTCCAGGATTAATCCGGGGTTAGGAATGGACCGTAAGGATTCCCAACCCTCTCCTGTCCGGTCGGTCAGGCGGTCCTCCACCCTGGTCCAGCTGGTTCATAGTTCCGTTGATTAATAAGGGTCTGTAGTGGCTAAATTGATTGTCTGAGCCGTCTTAACGATGACTGAACGCGCAGACCGAGCTTAGCTATGGGCAAAAAGCTAGAGAATTTGGCCATAGTCGCCGTTCTGGCCGTGGTGTACTTCGGCACCGCCAAGCTGGGGCTTCGGTTTGCTTTCGTCAACCCCAGCGCCACGGCCTTGTGGGCGCCTACCGGAATTACTTTGGCGGCCTTCCTGACCTTCGGTTTTCGAGTGTGGCCGGGTGCTTTCTTGGGCGCATTCTTTGCAAACTTGACCACTGCCGGTTCGGTCCTGACGTCAATCGGTATTGCGACGGGAAATACCCTCGAAGGTGTGGTGGGCTGCTACCTCGTAGGGCGCTTTGCTCGCGGTCCGCAGGCCTTTGAAAGAGCGCAGGATATTTTCAAGTTTGCCTTCCTGGCAGGGATGCTCAGCACCGCGATCAGTGCCACGGTTGGCGTTACATCCCTGTCATTAGGCGGATTCGCTGCCTGGACG
>DASZIP010000027.1:0-12354 GCA_035948935.1 Methylacidiphilales bacterium
GGAATTGCCCGTCCCGTAGGGACGGATGAACGAGCACCCGCGCAAAATGCGTTCAAGCGTCCCGATGGGACGCCCGGCCCTCCCGCGATAGACCCGGCGATAAATCGCCGGGCTACTATCAAAAGTCCCTACCGGGACTTGCTCGGGCCGCGGACCGGTTAGCGTTAGTGTTAACACGCCCTAGCTGCCGGTCGGGTAGGCTTGCTCAAAAAACGCCGCCAGCTCATTTTCCAAAAACTTGGGAACGATGTCCGCGTAGGTAACCTGCATGCTTGTCAAAGCGCCTTGTGGATTGGTTCTTTGCCGGATGTAGATGAGATCCTCGGACCGATAGATCTCGTAAAACTTGGTATTCGTTCGTTTGGAAATATCTTCCTTCGGGTTCACGAGCTTCAAGGTTTTGCCCGCCCCGAAACTCAGGTAACGATCAACGAGCGTCAGTCCAATCGACTGCACCGGACTGTGCGTCAAACTTGTGATGATCACGGCGTCCCTTCCGATTTCTCTCAAGGTGGTCTTGAACTCGTCGAATGCCGGCTTGATGACTGTCTGAACAAGGGCCGCAAACTTCTCCCTGCCGGCTTGAGCCTCCTGGCTGAAAACGCCCGCCAGGGCGGCTTCCATTTCCTCGATTTTCTTCACCTTTTCGGCATGCGATACGATTCTGCTGCGTAGACTCTCCATAGTCGTAGATCGTAAATTCTGTAACGCGGGAGGCAAGGCAAATGAGTCGAAATTTGCCCGGCTGCCCAACCGTAATCGTTCCAACTCGAACATTGTGAAGATCGCCGCTCCATCGCTTGTGGAGCATTCCTGCGCGCCGCCACGTCGTCTCAAACGGCTTCAGGTTGCGGAACGGGCAGCAAATCACAAAACCAAAATCCCTTCGTCACGCGCGCGCCCGGCAATGGACACACCGCCGACGTTGCGCCCGGATGCGTTTCTTCGAGCGGGCGGTAGACTTTTTCGCCGACCTCAAGGCGCAGCGGCCGCTTGAAAATCGGCCCGGCGAACGCAAACGAGTGGAACTCCCCGTTTTCGCCGCAAACGTCGACGTCGGCGGGCAGCGACCGGATGAAATCGGCGTCGATGTTCCGCCCCAGGGCCGCTTCACCCAGATAGGCGTCGTTGACGCAGCAGACGATGGAACCGAAACCGAGCGAGATGAATTCACCGATCAAGTCGCGCGAATCCTCCTTCCAAATCGGGAAAACGCCGAGCAGGCCGAGCCGGGCCAGGTTTTCCTCGCGCCAGCGTTTGAGGTCTTCGAGAAAAATATCGCCAAAGGCGAAGCGCGTGACCCCCTGCGCCTTGTAAGCGAGCAGATGCCTCTTCAAATTTTCGATATACTCGTCGTTCGAGCTGCGCCGGCTGACGAACATTTTTTCCAGCGGCAGCCCGATGGCCCGCGCCTGTTGTTCCAGCAATTCGATGCGCACCCCGTGCATCGAGACGCGCTGAAAATGTTCGTTGCATGTCGTCAGCAGCGAGACCACGTCATACCTCCCCTCAGCCTGCAACCGGTGCAGGGCGAGCGCGGAATCCTTCCCTCCACTCCAGCAAAAGACGATTTTTTCTTTCATTTTTCGAATCCATTCGCCCGGCGTTTCCGCATGACCCCGACCCGTTGCCGGTCCTTCACGACCCGGAAAACTCTCCATGGATACCCATTCTTCCGGCAAAGTGAAATACGGATCGAACGGGAAACTTTCGTCGCTTCTCGACGGGTTCCGCTCGCCGGGCCTCTCTTGGACAAAATCCGAAATTACTTCGAGGCCAAGTAGACTGGTTTGGAGGGTTCACCCGGGCCGTCGTCGTTCACGACCTGTGGGTGCTCGCCCGCCGCCCCCGCGCAAGCGACGGCCTGGCTATAGCATTTAAAAATATCGTGCACACGCCGGGGTATTCGTTCCGGCCCATCCTGAAAGGATCGCAATCATACAGCCCAGGGTTGGTCCCGCCACGGCGGGGCCTACCCTGGGTAAGCGGCCCAAGCAAACCACCCTGAAAGGGTTGGAGCATGGTTGCCCTCCCGGTTGTATCGATTCAACCCTGGGCTGAAGGATCACAACCCTTGCAGGGTTGCTGCACCGAGCACCGGCCTATCTCCTTTTTCTGTGCATCATACTTTATTTTGCCTGGCGCGCGCTGACCTCCAAAAGCCAAGTCATGACAACGTAAACAGCTAAAATAGTGAGCCTTATTTCGTGCTTCTGCTTGGCAGCGATAATAGCATGAGCTACTTTAGTGTGATTCAGGCGTAAAAAGGAATGCTGTGGCTGCCAACGACGATTTTATTCTCGAGCTTTTAATCAAGCACGGTCTGATCCAGCCGTCCGATGTCGAGGACGCCCGCCGCGCGGCCAGCAAAAACGGTCACGGGCCGGTGGAGGAATTGAAACGCACCGGCCTGGTCACCGATCTCGATATTCTTCGCACGACGGCCGCCGAGGCCGGAGTCGATTTGATCGAGAAGATCGAGGGCGTGCCCGAGGAGGCGGTCAAGGCCATCCCACGGCAGCTCGCGTACCGGCTGACGGTCATGCCGCTCCATCTGGAAGGTCGGCATTTGCGGGTGGCATTGACGGACCCCTTCAATTTCGACGCCATCGACACGTTAAGCAAGGAATTGCGCTTCGAGATCGACCATGTGGTTGCGCCCCTGGAACAGATCGATCTCGCCCTCAAGCGCTACTACGGAAACACAAGCGAAGTGGTCAGTTCGCTGATCGGCGACTATAGGGGCGGGGACAGTTTGCAGATCAAGGGCGCCGAAAAGGGGGCCGAGGCGGAGCGCGATGGGGGGGACGACGCGCATATCATCCGCCTGGTCAATCTCATGATCCTCGAAGCGCATCGCCTGCGCGCCAGCGACATTCACCTCGAACCGCTGGAGAAACGCCTGCGCCTGCGCTACCGCATCGACGGCGTGCTCCAGGTCATCTCGCCCGATCCGCCGAAGAAACTTCAGGCCTCCATCATGAGCCGCATCAAGATCATGTCCAACATGAGCATCGCGGAAAAACGTCTTCCGCAGGATGGCCGCGTTCAAATGCGCACCGCCGACGGGAGGACCTCGATCGACCTGCGCGTCTCCACCATTCCGACCAACCATGGCGAATCGATCGTCATGCGCATCCTCGACAAGACGAGCCTGACGCTCGGCCTGACCGAACTCGGCTACCTCTCCGACGACCAGGCCACGATGGAGCGCATCCTCGGCCTGCCCGACGGCATCTTCCTCGTCACCGGCCCGACCGGTTCGGGTAAAAGCACGACGCTTTACGCGTGCCTGAACATGATCAACAAACCCGACCGCAAGATCATCACCGTGGAGGATCCGGTCGAGTACCAGCTCAACGGAATCAACCAGGTGCCGGTGAACGCGGACGTGGGGATGACCTTTCCCGCCGCGCTGCGCGCCATGCTGCGGCAGGCGCCGAACATCATCATGGTCGGCGAAATACGCGACCTGGAAACGGCCAGCATCGCCATCAACGCGTCGCTCACCGGCCATCTCGTCTTCAGCACCCTCCACACCAATGACGCCCCCAGCGCGGTCACCCGCCTGGTCGACATCGGCGTCAAAAAATTTCTCGTCGCCTCGTCCGTCCGGGCGATCATGGCGCAGCGGCTGGTCCGGCGCATTTGCTCCGGCTGCACCGAGCCCTACACGCCGACCGAGGGCGAGTTGCGCTCCCTCAACCTCAAGTCCGACCAGATCGAGCAGGCCAGTTTCCGCAAGGGACGCGGTTGCGACAAGTGCCGCGACACCGGATACAGGGGCCGCATGGGAATCTTCGAAATCTGCGTGCTCGACGACGAAATCCGCAGCATGGTCAATGAAGGCCTGAGCGTCTCCATGATTCGGCAGCGCGCGCGCGACCTCGGCATGCGCACCCTGCGCGAAGACGGCATCCGCAAAGTCCTGGCCGGGATGACCACCCCGGACGAAGTCATCTCCGCGACCATGGGAGACAAGGACTAGGAAAAACGCCATGAACCCTGAAATGCTGCTCGCCTTCCTCCGGGACAACGGGGTCATCGACGACATCCAGTTGAGCGACCTGCGCGACGAACAAACGCGCACAGGCAAGAGCATCGACGAAGTGGTCGCCAATAGCGGGGTGATTCGCCTCAACGATCTTTGCCAGATGATCGCCCAGACGCTTGGGACGGGAGTGGTGGATGTGACGACGATGGAATTCCCGCCTGAACTGCTCAGCCTCGTTCCGCCCCAGACGGCGCGTCTTCAGGGCGTCCTGCCGTTGGATTTCGACGGCCATATCCTGCGCGCGGTGGCCGTCAATCCCCTCGACCCCAACGTGGTCGACAACGTTCGTTTTGCCACCCAAAAGGACGTCATGATTTACGTCGCGCCCTCGGCGCAGGTCCAGACGATGATCGAACGCTACTACGGCACGGAAGTTTCCGACATGGACGAGGTGCTGGCGACCCTGGCCGGCGATACCGCCGCCAAAGGCGGCTCGGGAGACGTCGTCGACATCGAGGCCGCCTCCTCCGCCCCGATCATCAAATACGTCAACACCGTCCTGGCCCAGGCGATCCAGGCGCGGGCCAGCGACATTCATTTTGAACCGTTCGAGCACGAGTTCAAAATTCGCTACCGGGTCGACGGGGCCCTCTACGAAATGTCCCCGCCTCCGCGGTCGCTCGCCGCGGCCATCACCTCGCGCATCAAGGTCATGTCGAACATGAACATTGCGGAGCGCCGCGTTCCGCAGGATGGACGCATTCAGACCAGCATGGCCGGACGCCAGGTCGACCTGCGCGTCTCCACCCTGCCGACGCAGTTCGGCGAAAGCATCGTGCTGCGCGTGCTCGACCGCACCACGGTGAAGCTCGATATCGAGGCCCTCGGTTTGCCGCAGCGCATTTATGACTACATCTGTGCGGTCATCGAAAAGCCCAACGGTATTTTCATCGTCACCGGCCCGACCGGTTCCGGCAAGACAACCACGCTCTACGCCTGCCTCAACCGGATCAATACCGCCGAGTCGAAGCTCCTCACGGCGGAGGAACCGGTCGAATACGAAATCGAGGGAGTCCAACAGGTGCCCATCAACGACGCCATCGGGCTCTCCTTTGCGCGCTGCCTGCGGGCCTTCCTGCGGCAGGACCCCGATCGCATCATGGTCGGGGAAACGCGCGACCTGGAGACGGCGCAAATCGCCATTCAA
Source organism: Methylacidiphilales bacterium (assembly GCA_035948935.1). Lineage (GTDB taxonomy): Bacteria > Verrucomicrobiota > Verrucomicrobiia > Methylacidiphilales > UBA1321 > JABDGH01. The sequence continues at coordinate 5,202 of DASZIP010000027.1, forward strand.
GCCTCGCTGACGGGGCACCTCGTCTTCACCACGCTCCACACCAACGACGCGCCGGGCGCCATCGCGCGGCTGATCGACATGGGGGTCGAGCCCTTTCTCATCGCATCGAGCCTCGAGGCGGTGCTCGGGCAGCGGCTGGTGCGCAAAATTTGCACGGGCTGCAAAACGCCCTATGAACCGAACGAGTCCATTCTCCGGCAGATCGGTCTTTCCGTCCATGACCTGGGTGATAAAAATTTCTACTATGGAACAGGCTGCGAGCAGTGCAACCACACCGGCTACAAAGGACGCAAGGGCATCTATGAGCTCCTCGACATCACCGAGCCGATTCGCGAGCTTATCGCTCAGCGCGCGCCCTCCGTGGTCATCCGCCAGAAGGCCATCGAACTGGGCATGACCACGCTCCGGTCGGACGGGTTGCGCAGCATTTTTGAAGGTGCAACCACCATCGAGGAAGTCCTGAAATACACGTAAAAACCAACGCAACCCACCCCCACTATGCCCAAATTTTCCTACACCGCCGTCGATGCCCGCGGCAAACAAGCCAACGGCTTCGTGGAAGCAAACGACCAGAACGATGCCATCACGCAGATACGGCAACTCGGTTTTTATCCCCAACGGCTCGATCCGGCCAAAGCCGAGGACTCGAACGCCGGAACGGACAGCAAACCCCGGACGAAAAAAAAGGGGGGCAAAGTCAAATCGAAGATCCTCACGACTTTTACGAGGCAACTGGCCACCCTCATCGAGGCCGGCCTGCCCTTGATGCGGAGCCTCAACACCCTGGCCAAGCAGGAGCGCCATCCCGTCATGCGTTCGACGATGATGCAACTCGCCTCCTCGGTGGAGAGCGGCGGCACCTTTTCCGAGGCTTTGGCGCAGCATCCCGGCATCTTCGACAAACTCTACGTCAACATGGTCAAGGCCGGAGAACTCGGCGGCGTGCTCGAAATCGTCCTCACCCGGCTGGCCGAGTTCCAGGAAAAATCACAAAAGATCAAGGGGAAGGTCGTCGCGGCGATGGTCTACCCCATCGTGGTGCTGGTCATCGCGGTCGTGATCCTGTCGTTCCTGCTCACTTTCATTGTGCCTCAATTCGCAAAAATCTTCGTGGACGCCCTTGGCCCCAATCACCCGCTGCCGACAATCACCTTGTTCGTCATGGGCTGCAGCGACGTGCTCGTCCATAAAGGGTATCTTGTGATTGGTGCGATTGCCATTGTGGTCGTCGGTTACAAGATTATCGTCAGCTTCCCTGCGGGAGTGCTTCTTCGGGACCAGATAGCCTTGCGCATTCCGATTTTTGGGGATTTGCTGAGCAAAACGGCCATTTCCCGCTTCGCCCGCACATTGGGAACGCTGATTAGCAGCGGCGTGCCCATTCTCCAGGCGTTGAATATCACGCGTGACACGGCGGGCAATGTCGTCGTGGCGAACGCGATCAACAAGGTTCATGACAGCGTGAAGGAAGGCGAATCGGTCGTCGGGCCGATGGAATCCTCCAAGGTTTTCCCGCCGATGGTCACGAGCATGGTGCAGGTCGGTGAGGAAACCGGTCAATTGCCCGACATGCTCGTCAAAGTGGCCGACGTCTATGAAGGCGAAGTGGATAATGTCGTCACGGCGCTCACCAGCGTCCTCGAACCGATCATGATCGTCATGCTCGCGGTGATTGTCGGCACCATTGTCATCGCGCTCTTCATGCCCATGATCAGCCTCATCGTTGGCATGAGCGACCAGGGCGGCCCCGGCGCCAAGTAAGCAGGTTCGCGGAAGGCCGGTGTGGCCGCGCTCGCAAGGGCGCGGCCAGCCTCTACACTCCCAGGTGGAGCTGGCGGCTGGAATCGATGTTCCGCTTCAGGACCAGGTCGACGATCCGGTCGACCTGCACGTGCTCGTGGATCAGCTTCTGGATGAATCCGATCTTGTCGCGGTCCGCCACCTCCGTTTTCACCGTCATCCGGCTGATCGACGTCGTCGCGCTGGAGACATCCGCCGAGGTCGAGATGAAGGGAAGGGAACGTTCGCGGATCAACTGCATCACGTTTTCCGGCGGAAGAATGCCGTCCGTAAGGACCACCCCCGCCGGATGGCCGCGGATGGAGGGGTTGGAATCCTCGTTGAGGATCATCATGATCAGGTCCTCACGGTCGCCGGGAGTGATGATCAGCATGCCGGGTTGGAGGAGGCTGCCGGCATTCCGCGCGGACATGGCCCCGACTCCGATTCCCGACACCCTTCTGCGCTTGTGCTGGGCCCCGGCGATGAATTCGCCTTTCACGCGCTGGCAGGCCTGGTTGACGGTCGGTTTGTAAAGCTCCGTGTGCATCGGAATCATCCCGAGCAGCGGCAATCCCAACTTGGCCAGGCCGAGCGTGGCGTACTCCTTCAGCATCGCCATCTTTTCCGGAACCGCCTTGTTGATGATCGCCCCGATCACTTCCACGCCCTGCTTCTCGAACAGCGCCAGATTCATGGCGATTTCGTCGATCGGCCGCCCGATCCCGGCGCGGCTGACGATGATCACCTTGCTTTGGAGGAGCCTCGCAACCGTCGCATTGGAAAGATCGAACACGCTGCCGACGCCCGCATGTCCCGTCCCCTCGATGATGACAAAATCCTTTTCCCATGCCGCAATATCAAACGCCGTGCGCACCCGGTCGTGCAGTTGATGCGTGATCCCGCCCGAAAGATAGCGGCGGGTGAAGTCCGGCTCGACGGCAATCGGGCTCATCGCCTTGAGCGGCGTGTGCGGATGATAGGTTTCGTTGATCAGCACGGTGTCCTCGTCGATCTTGGCGCCCTCGATTTCCACAAAACGCTGGCCCACCGGTTTGATAAAACCGATCCGGGGAAAACGTTGCTGCAGCGCCGCAAACAGGCCGATCGACGACGTCGTCTTGCCGTCATCCATCCGCGTCGCCGCGACGAAAATGCGGGGAGTGACCGTGTTGCGCAGCACCATCTCGGAGCGCGGCAAAAGGGGTTCGAGGAAAATAGAGTCGGCCATACTCAGCTTCTGCGGCGCGGCCCGTGTCCGCTTTTGATGGGAGTTCTAGCCATGCAGATCCGGGGCGGCGGCATAGCGGCCCGCGCCCTGTTCGGGATAGAGACGGCGATATTCGATCGCCTGCATGCTCACAATCGCCGCCACGCCGACGATTTCGTGGACGCTCGCGCCGCGCGACAGGTCCGCCGCCGGCTTGTCGAGGCCGAGCAGAATTTGACCGTAAGCCTCCCCGCCCGCCAGGCGGTGCACAAGCTTCACCGCGATGTTGCCCGAATTCAGGTCGGGAAAAATCAGGACGTTGGCCTGCCCCGCCACAGTGCTTCCGGGGGCCTTGATGTCGGCGATCTCCTTGATGATCGCCGTGTCGACCTGAAGCTCGCCGTCGACTTCGCCCGGCTGCTGCTTCTCGAAAAGGAGTTGCCGGGCCATCGCCGTCGCCGCCACGATTTTTTCCGTGTCCTGCGTCTGCGCCGAGCCTTTCGTTGAATAGGAGAGCATCGCCACGCGCGGGATGCCGCCGGTCAATTGCCGAAACAGCCGGGCCGATTCGAGGGCGATCATGGCCAGTTGATCGACATTCGGATTCGGAATGACGCCGCAATCGGCAAACGTGAAAACGCCGTTTTCACCAACGTCGGCCCTGGGCACCTGCAGGACGACGCACGAGGAGATCGACTTCACCCCGGCCAGGGGCTTGATGAGCTGAAAGAGAGGCCGCAGGATGCTCCCCGAGTTCGAGGTGGCGCCTCCGACCAGGCCGTCCACCTGTCCGTTCTGGAGCATCAGCGCGCCAAAATAATGGGGGTTCGTCACGATCTTTCGCGCGTCGACCTCCGCGATGCCCCTGTAGCGGCTCAGGCTCTCGATCCGTTTGACAAAAAGGGGCAGGTCTTCCGCCGTCTCCGGATCGATGACATGAATTTTTTTGAGTGAAATACGGGCCTTCTGCGCCGCGGCGTCGATTTCCTCCCGTTTGCCCAGAAGCACCGCGACCCCCAACCTCAGATGCACAAATTCCGCCGCGGCAGCAAGCACGCGCGGCTCCGTCCCCTCGGGGAAAACGATCCGTTTCGGATGCTTGCGAAGGTTCTCAAAAATGCTTTCGATGAATTTCATGGGTAAAGAAAAGAAGGGCCTCCGGTCGTCTTCGCGACTGGGACGGCGGGTATTAGATCAGGCCGACAGCCTCAAGATTTTTCATGCCAATTAAAACAACAACTTTAGGCGTTGGCGGTGGGACTGTCGAGGAATCTTGAGTTCAGGCGGTGGCTCAATTTGAACTTGATCAAGGTTTTCCGAGAAGATCATCCCAAGAGCATCCGCAGGCTTCCCTGATCTGGCGAACTATCTTGATGGAGGGGTTAACGGTTCCCGCCTCAATTCTTTGCAGATAAACGCGAGTGATACCGGCTTTTTCACAAAAACGCTCTTGGGACATCTTAAGTGCCATCCGCTGGCGATACACACTTTGGCCGAAAGTCCGATGGTTCAAGGGACACTAAACCTACGGGAAAGTTTTTTAATGCGTCGCATACGATCGTATGCTTTTTCCTTGAGCCTATTCCGCAAACCCGAGTACAGTTCACCCATGAAGATGCCCGCTCTCGATGTTTCAAAGAGAAGTTTCTGGGCGTCAGAAAAGGAAAATGAATGTCCCAGTTGCGGCAAGCCACTGCGGAAGATATGCCCGCGAGAGTTGGCCTACTGCCTGGTCGTCGCTTTTTTGTTTGGAGTGATAGTGGCGATAGTCACACTCAAGGCCCTTCATTGGCTCAATATGCCTACCGTGAGTGTGTCGATGCCTACTAACCAGATTTGATGCGCTAATTTTCCTCGTTCCCAAGTTTCACTTGGGAACGAGGGAGTCGTGTGCGCGATAAGTTAAAATGCCGCTGAATTCCCTTTCACGTTCTGTTCCATCCCTTCCTGTATTTCATGTTTTCCTGTTAAAATGGCCCGGTTCATCCGGCCGTTCGACCGTTACGGGACGTTCTTTTGCGCAACCAGGTAAGGGGTCAATACCGTTTCATCCCCGGATCGACCTGCAGAGCCCACGCATCGATGCCCCCGGTGAGGTTCAAGACGTCGGCGTAACCCTGTGCCCTCAAATACCCCTGCGCACGGCCCGATCGCATTCCGTGGTGGCAATAAAGAACAACGGTTTCGTCCGGTGAAAGCTCCGCCGCGGCGCGGTGCTGAAACTGGCTGAGAGGGATCAACTCGGCCCCGGGAAGCCGCGCCACGGCCCATTCGTCCGGTTCGCGGACGTCGATGAGGCGAAATTTCTCGCCCCGGTCAAGGAGGGCCTTGAGTTCGATTGGAGTGATATTCATAAAGCCAACGCGCAGAATGTCCTCCGGCATCGAATGATGCAAGCTCCTGCGGAAGGCGGCTCCCACGGAGGGGAGTTCCTGCGGAGGGCAGTAAGCTCGTTGTCACGCGAAAGTAACAAAGCGCGGGCTTGCCCTCGTTTACCCCGCTCGGCTACACCTCTAGGACGTCCGACCGGTGAACAGGCCGGCCCTTCTTTTCTTTTATGCAACATAAAATCATGCTGGTGGACGACGAGGCCGATGTCATCGACATGCTCGTCATCAACCTGCGCGCCGCCGGCTTTCAGGTTATCGCGGTGGAGGACGGGGCCGCCGCCCTGGCCAAAGCGCGCAGCGAGGCGCCCTCGCTCATCGTCCTCGACCTGATGCTGCCGAAGATGCCGGGGCTGGAGATTTGCAGGGTGCTCAAGAGCGATCCCGCGACGCGCCACATTCCCATCATCATGCTCACGGCCAAAGCCGAGGAAGTGGACAAGATTGTCGGGTTGGAACTCGGCGCGGACGATTATGTCACCAAGCCCTTCAGTCCGCGCGAACTGATCCTGCGCATCAATCGCTCGTTGCGCCGCGGCAAGGACAAGGTGGCGGGCGTGGAAAAGTTAAGCATCGGCGATCTCGTCCTGGATCACACCCGGCACGAGGTCCTCGTCAAAAGCAGGCCGGTTGACCTGACGGCGACCGAATTCCGGCTCCTGGCCCTCCTCATGGAACGGCGCGGGCGGGTGCAGGGCCGCGACAGCCTGCTCAACGACGTTTGGGGTTACGAAAGCGTCATCGACACGCGCACCGTCGATACGCACGTGCGCCGCCTTCGCGAGAAGCTCGGCCCGCTGGCCGCCTACATCGAGACAATCCGCGGCGTCGGCTATCGGATCAACGAAGGCGCGGCACCTCAAACGCCGGCGCTTGCCATCAGGTGATATTTAGGTAGGGACGGCAGTCTCTGCCGTCCCATTTATTTTGGGACGCGAAGGGCCTCGCGTCCCTGCCGAAAAGACGTCACTGTTTCCCATCGAGGAGATCGTAGAGGCGCTGGCCCGATTGCGGCACGGGAACTTTGCCCTCGAGGATGTCCCGGACATGGACGTGTTCGCCGTAGGCATCCTGGTTGATCTCGTCCTTTACCTCAATCGAGCTCCCGCCGAAAGTCGCGCCGCCGAAAAGGCCGCCCGAGTCGCGATAAACCAGCACGTCGTGCTTCTCGAGATCGCGGGTCGATTCGCTTTCCACACCGGTATCGCCGGCGACGGTGCCGGTGGCCGTGGCGTCCCACTTCACCTTGCCTTCGCCGACAAACTGCCCGATCGCCCGTTCCGAATTCAGCACGATGATGTAACTGATGCTCGAGAAGCCGAGTTGCGCTCCCAGGCTCGCCCCGCTGATGTTGAACGCGGAGGGCGCCCGCCAGACCGGGCCGGCACCGCCCATGTGGCGGATCAAAATAATGCCTTCGCCGCCCTGCCCGCCAATGCCGATGCCCCCCTTGAGGATGGTGCAAATCGCGATGGCCTTCGCATTTTGCAGAATCTCCACCGGGATGGGATCGGTGGAACCCTGCCGCTTCTCCACAATTTTTATGGCGTTATGGATCCGTTCGTCCATATCGGCGGCGCGAACGAAAAGGGTGGAAGCGAGGAGGAGGGAGAGGGAGGTTGCAAGAAGGAGTTTCATGGTTTGGATAAGGTTGTCGAAGAAGACATCTTAGGCCGTCTGTTCAAAATAGGTCAAGATCGCGCCGGGGTGCTGCGGACGGCAGGTGCTGCGGACGGCAGTAAAGCTTCGCCAGAAAACATTGCCCTCCGCAGGAGCT
>DASZIP010000028.1:0-5780 GCA_035948935.1 Methylacidiphilales bacterium
ACGAGAGGAGGCTCGCCCTTATTACGCAACCGCGCTGCAACTAGCTCTTACCAAGCAGCCAGGGTTTCAGCACTCGCTGGTAGCGCCGCTCAAACAACGCCTTGCGGCAGAAGACGACAGTGCACAAAAAGGGCATCGGTAAGCACGATGCCGCCTGGGCGCACTTGATAGGAGCGGGAAAACTGACCGACTGTGAATCGGCGATTCGGGACAAGCCCATTCGCAGTTAGGCTGCCGGATCAGGTAGCGGGAAAACGCGCATCTCGCCAGTGCTTGATTTCCTGACGAGATGCCGACTTCTGGACCGGACAAGTTTCCGAGCACGGCGCGATTTACGCACGATTGGCAAACGGGTGGCGTCGAGAATATCTCCTGTTGGCCAACTAACAGGTTGGGCTTCGTGGCTCCGCTGCATAACTTCGTAATGAAGTCGGTTTGGTCTCCTCAATAATTCTTCCGTCGAAGAGATGGACGGTGCGCTCGGCGTGGTTGGTGTATCGAGGGTCGTGGGTGACCATGCAGATGGTGGCGCCGCTTTGATGAATGTCGCGGAGGAGATCCATGACCGAGTCGCCATTTTTGGAGTCGAGGTTCCCGGTGGGCTCATCGGCAAGGAGAATCATGGGGTCGCCGACGAGAGCGCGTGCGACGGCGACGCGTTGCTGCTGACCGCCGGAGAGTTGGGCGGGGTAATGCTTGGCGCGGTGGGCCATTTCGACGCGTTCGAGGGCGCGCTGGACTTTTTCCTTGCGTTCGGCGGAGGCCATGCCGCGATACGTGAGGGGCAGTTCAACGTTTTCATAAACAGTGAGATCGCCGATCAGGTTAAAGGACTGGAAGATGAAGCCGATTTCGCGGTTGCGGATGCGCGAGCGGTCACCGAGCTTGAGAGTGGAAACGGGCTGGCCGTTTAGCAAGTAATCCCCTTCCGTGGGGGAATCGAGTAGGCCGAGGATGGCGAGCAACGTGGATTTGCCACATCCCGAAGGGCCAGCGATAGCGAGATATTCACCTTTCTTAATTTCGAGATCGATGGAGTCCAAGGCGTGTGTTTCGAGTTCGTCGGTGAAGAAGACCTTACTGACGCCTTGCATTTTGATGAGCGTACCGTTTGATGAAGTCATGCGAGCAGCCTCCAAAGTGAATTTCCCTAGCGCAATCGGACACGGTCAAAAGCATCCCAAGCGGACATGTCGGAGAGGATTACTTTGTCTCCGACTTTCAGGCCCTGGAGAATTTCGACCGCGTTGACGGAGCTTTTGCCGAGCTTGACGCTAACGCGAATGCCTTCCGAGCCGTCTTCGACTATTTTGAACAAACCGATGGTGCTGTCGGATTGGCCGTGGACGGGGCGGCCGACGTAGAGGACATCTTTGAGATTCTCGAGTTCGATGGTGCCATCGACGCTGAGATCGGGGCGTGCGCCGTTTGGGAGCGGTTCGGTGAACAGGACGTCGACGGTGACGGTGCCGTTTTGGACGGAGGGATCGATGCGTGAGACCTGGCCCTTGAGGATGCCGTTGCGGGTGTCGACGGTGGCGGGCTGGCCAATGGTGATGTCTTTGGCCTGTGTTTCGGGGATTTTGATTTCGGCCTTCAGGTGCTTGGGATCGGCGACGCGGGCTAAATTGGTGCTGGGAGTGACGTGCTGGCCAACGTCAACGGGGACGAGCTGTAGGACGCCTTCTATGCCGGCGCGGACGTAGAGAGAATCGAGTTCGCTGCGCTTGAGATCGTACAGGGCGCGCTGTTGATCGACGTGAGATTCCTGTGCCTGCAGACGCGCTGCGGCGGAATCCTCGGCGTTTTTGGTGCGGTCTTCCTCGAGCTTGAGGCGGATGGCTAGCTGTTCGGCTTTGACTTTGGAAAGTTTAACGGTGACTTCCGCGCCGATGCCTTCGGCGCGAAGTTTTTCATCGACTTCGTGCTGGAGCTTGGCCTGCTCGTAATCGCTGCGGACCGTGGCGGTAAACGATTTTTGATTGAGCAGTTCGCTGTTGGTCTGGACCTTGAGGCTTTCGAGGTCGGCTTGTGCGGCTTTGAGTTGATATTCGGCGTCAAGAGTTTCGCGCTGGAGGATGGGGTCGCTGAGTTCGAGGATGATGCTGTCTGGCTTAACGATGGCGCCGGGACGCAGAACTATGCGATCGACGCGGGAATCGGTTTGCGCGGGGATCCAGCGGATGTCGACGGGAACGAGAGTGCCAACGCCGCGAACGTCGCGGATCATGGGGCCGCGCTTGACTTCGTCGGTCCAGATGGTGGCTTTGTCCACGGCGGGAGCAGCGGGGCGGAGGCGGGTGACCCCGTAGGTGACTCCGGTGATCGAGACGAGGGCCATGGCGGCGTAGATGATGCCGCGGATTCGCTTGGCGCGGGCGTTGGATGGTCGTTGGATATCCATGGTGTGTCGATCCATAATGTGTTACTCAGAGCGAAGGGCTTGGATGGCGTCCACGCGGGAGGCGCGTAGGGCTGGCAGGGCTGAGGCAACGACTGCGGCGACCAAGAGGATTGCGGCTGAGGCGATTAGGGGAAGGGCGCCGGGGAATTGGAGTTCGGAGACGTATTTGCCGATTACTCGGGCGAAGACGATGCCGACCACAACGCCTGAGCCTACACCAATGCAGGCGATCACCAAGCCGTCTTTGAGGACGTCGGCCAGCAGGCTGACAGGCTGAGAGCCCAGGGCGAGGCGGATGCCGAATTCGCGCGTGCGGCCGCTTACGGAGAAGGCCAAGACGCCAGCTACGCCTACGACGGAAATCAGTAGCGCCAGCGCGGCGAATCCACCGAAGACAATGGCGTTGAGGCGGTTGGGAGCAAGCACTTCGCCGCGAACATCTTCGAGCGTGGCGGGACGCTCGACGGGTTGATCGGAAGCCATTTCGTGAACGGCGCGGGTGATGGTGGGAACGAGTGTGTAGGGATCATTTTTAGCGCGCACAAAGAGGCGACCATTGAAGCCCTCCTGTTCGCTGGGCTGATAGACCGTGATCGTTGGCGAAGGAATGATGTTTTCGTCGTCGATGTCAGGGACGACACCGATGATGCGGCGGGGTTGGTCGCTGATGCCGATGAATTTAATGACGGGGTCGGTCCACGTCAAATGACGGTTGACGGGGTCCTGGCCGGGGAAGAAGCGCTGGGCGAGGCTTTGGCTGATAACGACTACGCGTTCGGAGCCGTCGTGATCGCTGTCGCGGAAGTCGCGGCCCTCGACGATGGGAATACCCAAGGTATCGAAATAACCTGCGGAAACCGAGCGGAATGCCGCGCGGGTGTCGTCTTCGGGATTTTCCTGCTTGGCACCTTCGGCAGCGAAAGCGAGGGTGATGGTTTGCAGGCGGGTATCGCGCCAGGGAACGCTGAAACCGTAAGAGACGCGCTCGACTCCGGGAAGCGTGCTGAGGTTGCGCTGGACGTTGCGATAGAAATCCTTGACCTGTTCAGGGGTGCGGCCGTCGGTCATCACGGGCAAGTTCACGGCGAGAACGTGCGCGGTGTCAAAGGGTGCTTGGGTTTTCTCGAGTTCCAAGAGAGTTCTCACCAACGCACCCGCACCGGCTAGCAAGAGGAACGAGGCGGTGATCTGCGTGACAGCGAAAATGCGGAGACGGCGGCGGCTTCCTCCGGTAACACGCAGGCTGCTGCCCGAGATTCCGAAGCCAGTCGATGTATCGCCGTTGGGCAGCCGCGGAACAAAGGCCAGGAAGACGGCGGAGACCAAGGCGAGCGCGACGCCAATCCAGAGCAAACTGAAATCGAGAGTCAAGCCGGCGGCGCGCACAGAGAAGCGCGCGGCGTAACGCGCGAGCACGGCTACCATGGGAGCGGCGATGAGAATTCCTGCCAGCGCGCCTGTGCCGCACAGGAGAAGACTTTCGGCCAAGAGTGAGCGGCGAAGTACGTGCGTGGTTGCGCCCAAGGCCGAGCGCATGGCGAGTTCGGGTTCGCGACGGACAGTGCGCGCGAGAATTAGATTGGCGACGTTGGAGCAAGCGATCACGAAGAGCAGGCCAGCGGCCGCGAAGAGCACCCAGAGAATGGTTTTTGCGTTGGAATTGATTTGGTCGTGCATGCGCGTGACGGTGATCTGGAAGTGATCGTTGGTCTTGTAAGTCTCGGGATGCGTGGCAAGCATGCTGGCGTAAACGGTGTTGAGTTCGGCGCGGGCGGAGTCGAGCTCAGCGCCGGGAGCGAGGCGCGCGAAGACTTCGGTCATGCGATGCGAACGACCGGTGACCATGGTGGCGGAGAGGTGATGGGGGCTGGTGACAATGTTGGCCAGGATTTCGGTTTCAACGGGATAGGGGACGGACGGTTCTAAAACGCCGACGATGGTCGCGGCACGCGTACCTTCATAACTGCCGAGGCGGATGGTTTTCCCCAGGACGCTTGGATCGGAGTGCAACGAGTTGGTCCAGAAGCGATAGGTGAGGACGGCCGCGCCGGGGGCGTTGGGACCATCGTCGGCGGGATTTAGCAGGCGGCCGAGGACGGGTCGGAGACCGACCACGTCGAAATAGTTGCCATCAACTACACCGCTGCGGATTTCGCGCGGCTCGCCTAATCCGACAACGGTGAAGTCTAGCGCGGAAAGAGTGCCTAGTTCCTTAATGGTTTTCAGGCCGGCGCCGATGTCTTTGATTTCAGGAACGGAGAAAGCGGCATCCGCCTCTCCGATGCCTGGGGCGCTTTGGCGGACATAGAGCAGACGGTCTTCGTCGTGATTGGCTAGCGGACGGAGGAGCACGCCGCGCACTACGCTGAAGATGGCCGCGTTGGCGCCGATGCCGAGCGCGAGGGTGAGGACGGCGATGCCGGTGAAGCCGGGGTTCTTGAGAAAGGTGCGCAGGGCGAACCGGAGATCCTGAAAGAAAGATTCAAGGAGTGGGAGGCCGCGGGAATCCCGGTGATTTTCTTTGGCCTGTTGCGTGCCTCCGAATTGGATTAGGGCTTGGCGGCGGGCCTCTTCGGGGGACAGTCCCTTCTTGAGATTTTCTTCAGCGGCGAGATCGAGGTGAGTGGAGATTTCGGTGGCGAGATCGCGATCGAGATCGTCCTGGCGGAAGAGATTCCGAAGACGTTGCAAGAACGAGAAGAGAGAGTTCATTGAGGGACCTCCTGGAAACGCGATTCGTGATTCGTGACCCGCAATTCGGGGAAGAGAAAACCAAAAGCGTCGGAATAGAAGCCAGTGTTACAAGGAAGAGTTAGCAGAGAAGAGCCAAGAGCACAGACAAGAGCGGCTGAGCTACGAGACCCGAGAGCGGACCGCCTCGGAAGGCACGAATTGTGGTCGCGGCATGGCATTAGTTGGGGCTTTCGTCGTGGGCGACCGTGGAGAGGACTCGGGACATCACCAGCGAGAGGCGTTGCCAGTAGGCGGCGTCTTCGGTTAACTGTTTGCGGCCGCGCTTGGTGATGGAATAAAACTTGGCTTTGCGATTGTTGTCGGAGATGCCCCATTCGGCGGAGATCCAGCCGCGTTGTTGGAGTCGTACGAGAGAGGCGTAGATCGTGCCCTGGTTAAGGAGGACTTCGTTGCCGCTGGTCTGCTCGATGCGGCGAGCAATGCCATAGCCGTGGAGGGAGCCCAGGACGGCAAGTGTTTGGAGGACCATGAGATCGAGAGTGCCCTGAAGCAGGTCGAGTTTGGAATCACCCATTAAGGTCTCCTGTGCGATAGCCACATGAGGGTAACATGAGTTGTGTGGCTATGCCACAGGAACAATTGCCGTGGATCCCGCCATCTTTTTGCCGCCGCCGAATTTCCC
>DASZIP010000029.1:0-2391 GCA_035948935.1 Methylacidiphilales bacterium
GGCCTTGTCGAGAACGCTCTGGGGAATGCTGTCGGGAGCATCGAGAATTTCCTTCATGACCTTGCCTGCGTTTTCGACGCGGTCTTCTTCCTTGTCCTGCGCGACCGCGGGAAGCGCCAGCAGAGGGAGCAACGGGATAGCCAGCCAGATTCTTTTCATGAATCCTCCTTAGAGATTGGGCTTAGAGATAGGGGCCGTTCGATCAAGGCTCAAACTAGGGCACGCCGAAAACGCGAGAGGGGCCTGCGCCCGTTGTGTCCCAGCACGGGGGTTCCTTCTTCATACCTATCATTGGATGGAGCGGCTGTCAAAAGAGGTGACGGAAAAATTCGAGGGGTTCAGGGTTCGAGCGAAGAGGTGTAGGCCGCGATGTCGATGATGTCGTAGAGCGATAGGTTGGCGACGACGGGTCTCATTTGTTGAATGTTGACGCCGGCGCGGGCGCCGCTTTGCATGTCGTAAAGCTGGCGGACGATGTAGCTGGGGGAACGTCCGGCGACGGAGGGAACGTTTTTAAGGCCCTTGAGATTCGGACCGTGGCAGGTGGAGCAGACAATCGTTTTGCCGTTGGCGCCGGTGGTGACGAGATTTCTGCCGCGCTTGAGGCTGCCGGGAGGAACATAGGCGATGAAGCCGGAGGTGTCGTCGCGGAGTTCGGTGCGTTCAAGATTTTCCGGGGTTTCGATGATGCGATCGCCGATGGATTCCATTTCGTGGGGTGTGGAGACGACGAGCATCCATCCGGCGACGTGAGTTTTAGGGACGAACTTGGCTTCGACGACGCGAATCCAGGGCTTGGGTTTTAGAGCGGCGAAATAGTTTGCGGCGGACTGGATTTCCGCGTCGGTGGCTTTGGTTTCGTTGGCGACCATGTAGGCGATAGGCTTCAAGTCGGGATCGGAGCTTTTGCGGGCGCCGCTTTTGAAGTCGGCGAGTTGCTGAACGATGTAGGCGGGGGGGAGGCCGGCGAGGCTGGAATTTTCCGGGCGGCCCTGGCCGTCGGGGAGATGGCAGTAACCGCAGGCGTAGACATCGGGTTTGCGGCCGTGAGACACGATTTCCGGCATGAGAGGGTGAGCGGATGGGTGCCAGTCGGGGACGTTGAATAAGTCGTGCACCTGCGAATGAGCGAAGGATACTTTGCTGCCGGATAGGTGGAGGGGAGCGTTGTCGCCGGGCCTCGCGGCGGCGTCGCTGGGAGAAGCGGGAGGATCAACGGCGTAAGCCCAATAAGGAGGAGGCTCGATGGGTGGGCGCGAAACTTCGGATCGTTGAGTTTGGCTGGAGGCCGCGGCGGTCAGAAGAAATACACCGGCAGAAATCGTTGCCGCGGCTAAGGTGAGCCAGGAACGACAGCCGGGAAATTTTGATTGTGCCGGGAGTTTGATGGGGAGTGCCTCTTTCCGGGAGTCGCCGACTGGAATTGTCAATGATTAGAGCATATTGGGAGTTAACGATCCGGCGCGAGTTTTTCGAGTTCGGGGAAGGAGGAAACCTCGACGAGGGTGCGCTCGGGCGGAGGGGATTGCGATTCGAAGGCGCGCGCCAGCAGGCGAAGGGCGAGTTCCATGGTGACGGAAGTAACGACGGCGGCGGAGAGGACGCGCGATTCGACGAGGGGCTTCACCTGGCTGGCGACGCCGATGCCAATGAAGGGCAGATCGAGCCAGCGTTTTTGCTGGTCCAGATCGCTGATGCTTTGGAACGCCTTTCTAGCGCCAATGGCGAGTTCGTGGGTTTGACCGGCGACCAGGTGATATTTTTCGGCGCGCGACGTGGCCAGGCGTAGCCATGCGCCGACGCTTTGCTGGGCGCTTGCTTCGCTCCATTTGCTGCGGAGCGTGGTGAGCTGCACGTTGCGCGGGCGGGCGCTTTCCATTCCTTCGAAGCGCTGGGCCGCGACGGAGCTCATGCTGGGACCCGCGATATATAGAACGGAACCGCCCTGCGGCAGGAGGGCAGCGAGTTGCTTGCCTTGCAAGCGGCCGATTTCGAATTGACCCTGGGTGACGATGAACACGGGAATGCGGGGATTTTTGCGGAGCTGCTGGATGTAATCCACGTCACTGTTGCTGATGACCCAGGCGATGTTTTTAGCGACGGCGGCTTCGGCGACGCGGCGGAGGCCGGTGGCGGTGACGGGTTCGACGAGGAAGGCGCTGGGCGGAGCGTCGGTGCGCGACTGGATGATTTCGAGCAACTGCTGGCTTTGCGTGATGGAGTCGTCGTCGGCGTGGAGGAGGCTGAGATCGATGCCGAGTTTTGCGCCGGCGGACTTGGCGACGAGCGCTTGCTCGTGCTGGTAGGCGTTGTCATTGGGCAGGGAAACCACGACGCGCAGTCTCTTGTTCAAAGGGCCTCCGGGGGATGAGCTTGGACAGTATAAGACGT
>DASZIP010000030.1:0-11405 GCA_035948935.1 Methylacidiphilales bacterium
GGTGGGGTTGCTGCCGATTTATCCGAAGTGGGCGGTGGATGCCTGGTCGCCGGTCGATTATTTGCCGTGGCCGATTCTGGGTGGTGCGGCTTGGTGGTTTTGGACGAAGCGGGAAAGTTGGGGCAGGCACGCGCTGCTGGGACTCGGCTTTTTTGTGATCAACCTGGTGCCGTGTCCGGGGTTCATCCCGGCGCCGAATATGGGCTATGGGTGGGTAATGGACCATTTTCTTTATCTTCCGATCATCGGATTGATCGGGCTTGCTGTCGCGGTTTTGGGACAGGCGCAGGAGCGGCTGACTCCGGCGTATCGACCCACGGGCGCGGGAGCCGTGGCGGCGGTGATGATTCTTCTGGCCTGGGAAAGCCACGGCTACGCGGGATTGTATGTCGATTCGGAAGCGCTTTGGACTTACACGATCGGGGGCAATCCGGAGGCATGGCTTGCCTACAACAACCTGGGCAACGCCCTGGAGGAGAAAGGCCTTAAATCCGAAGCGGTGAAGCAATACGTGGCGGCCCTGCAAATCAATCCCGATTATGCTTTGGCCCACAATAATCTGGGAAATATCCTGCAGGAGGCGGGGAGGATTCCCGAGGCCATGACACAATACGAGGAGGCGTTGAAGTTCAAGCCCGATCTTTCCAGCGCGCACAACAACCTGGGCAACGCCTTGCGGCAATCGGGTCGGATGGCGGAGGCGATCGGGCATTATGAGGAAGCCTTGCGGCTCGATCCCGATTACACCGAGGCGTACAACGACCTGGGGATTGCCTTCGCGCAGACGGGCCGGATACCGGAAGCGATCGGGCAATTCGAGTATGCCCTGCGGCTCGATCCCTATGACGTCGAGGCGCGCAGCAATCTGGGCGCCATGCTGGTGCGGAGCGGCCGGATCGCAGAGGGGATCGAACAATTGGAGGAGGCGTTGCGGATCAATCCAAATTTTGTCGCGGCCCGGAACAACCTGGCGAATGCACAAGCCATGCAAAGAGCCGCTCCGGCAAACAAGTGAGGCTTCCGGGGTGAGGGGGGCTTGAAGCGAAAGTTCTCTATTTCCGTGCGGGGTTTCCCGGCGTAAATTCCATTTCCGATTTTTCTCATGCTCTCGAAATGGATTTGTTTTTTACTGCTCGCGGGGATGCCGCTTACGGCAAAGGCGGCGCTTTCCGCGGATGAAATCATCAGCCTGGTCGTGGCCCGGGACAAGGCGCTGGTGGAACGGCGGAAGGCCTTCGACTACGACGTGGAGATCACGCGGGACAAGCTCGATTCGCATCGGGCGGTGACATCGACGAGCCGGGAAAAGATGGTGGTGACGGGAGACCAGCGGCCCGGCTATGGAACGCGTTCGGCCACGGGCAATCCGGACCAGGAGACGCGGAAGACGTCGCGCGAGGAGCCGTTCGAGCTTTTGAAGATCATCGACCATTTCGCTTACAGGCTGGAGGGCGAGGAAAACGTGGACGGGGTCGACTGCTACAAAATCGGCTTCACGCCGAAGCCCGACATGCCTTACGAGAACCGGGAGGAGAAGGTGCTCAACAATGTTTCGGGCCATATCTGGGCGTCGAAGCAGGATTATTCGCTGATCAGAAACGAAGGCTCGCTGACGCAGCCGGTGTCGGTCGCGTGGATTTTCGCCACTTTGGAGGAGATGGAATTCCGCTTCGACGCGATGCGGATGCCGAACGGGGATTACGGGCCGGGCCGGTTGCAATATCGGTATCTGGTGAGCATTCCTTTTATGGAGCTTCACGAGCGGGACACGCGGGTGATGTCGAACTATCGGCCGGCGGGGACGGCGGAGAGCGGGAAGTGATTCCGCGGCCGCGCTAATTCATCTGGGCGCTTTCGATTTCGGCGGGGGTATGGGCGACGCGGGTGAGGAGTTCGTTGCGCTGGTAGCGGAGGGAGGTGAGGGCGATTTTTTCCTGCGGGCCGAGCCACTTCTCGTTGAGCCGGTGAAGCCAGGTCTTGGTGTGGATGAGAAGGAGGCAGTTCACGATGGCGAGAAACGAGGTGATGCTCATCAGGGCCACGCCGCCGACCGGGAGATAGCCGGTGGCGCGGAACGTGAAGAGGCCTTGGAAAACGAGGAGGAGCGCAATGGCCAGATAGAGCATGGTGACTTGGCGCTTGAGTTCCTGGTCGGCGCGCTTGAGGTATTCGGGCGAACGGAGGATGTAGGCCTCAAGTTGTTGGACCCGGATCGTGACGTCGTGAAGTGTTTCTTCGGCGCTCATTGTTGTACTTTCCAGTACATTACCGATTTAAATACGTACCAGATATAAAAGTTTTAGCAAGCTTTGTTTGGTGGCCCGGAAATCGACCTGATGGCGGGCGAGGTCAACCTTGTCGACTTCGACCTGCAGCGATTGGCCGGCGCGAAGGGTGACTTTGGTGCGCTGGCCATGGAGTTCGAGGCGCTGGGGGTTGAAGACGAAGAGGTCACCTTGAAGGCCGGAGAGGGGGACCATGCCCTGGATGACGAATTCGGGGAGTTGGACGAGGAGGCCGGAGGAGCGGACTTCCTGGATGAGGGCCTGGAAGGAGGTGCGCTTCGTGGCGTGGGCCTGGCGGTCGAAGTATTCGAGCTTCTTGAGCTTGACCGATTCCTGCTCGGCTTCGGCGGCGGAGCGTTCGGTGTTGGAAAGGTGGAGGGCGAGGCGGGAGAGGCCGTCGTAATTGAAATCGGCGTGGTCGCGGCCATGTCCGAACAAGACGCGATGGACGACGAGGTCGGAGTAGCGGCGGATGGGCGAAGTGAAGTGGGTGTAGTTGGACTTGGCGAGGCCGTAGTGGCCGAGGGGCTTGGGGCTGTAGACGGCGCGCTTGAGCGATTTGAGGAGGCCGATTTTAACGACGCTTTCGCCGGGCTGGCCGCGGACGCGGTTGAGGAGCTTTTGGATTTCGCCGCGCTGGGTGAGGTCGCCGCAGGAGAAGCCCATCGATTTGGCCTGGGCGCGAAATTCCTGGAGGCGTTCGGGGTCGGGATTTTCGTGGATGCGGTAGAGGCCGGGGCGGTTGCGGCGCTTGAGTTCGACGGCGACGACTTCGTTGGCGAGGAGCATGAATTCTTCGATGAGCTGGTGGGAGATGTCGTTTTCGCTTTTCTCGAGATGGGTGGGGATGCCGAGGTCGTTGACGCGGATTTTGACTTCGGGGAAGTCGAGATCGAGGGCGCCTTTGGCGAAGCGGCGCTTGCGGAGGACCTGCGCCATGCGGTTGAGTTCGTGGAGATGGCGTGCGTGCGGGGTGACGGGCGGTTTGCGGAGTTGGGCGAAGGCTTCCTGGTAGGTGAAACGGCGGGCGCTGTGGATGATTCCGGCGGCGAAGCGGAAGGTTTTGATTTCGCCGCGGGGGTCGAGCGTGACGACGGCGGTTTTGACCAGGCGGTCGACATGGGGTTGGAGCGAGCAGATGCCGTTGCTGAGTTTTTCGGGGAGCATCGGGATGACGCGGTCGACGAGGTAGATGCTGTTGCCTCGGGCGCGGGCCTCGATGTCGAGGGCGGAGCCGGGCGGGACGTAATGGGAGACGTCGGCGATGTGGGTGTGGATTTCGAAGTCGCCGTTGGGGAGGATGCGGTAGGAGAGGGCGTCGTCGAAGTCCTTGGCGTCGTCGGGGTCGATGGTGATGGTGAAGATGTTGCGGAAATCCTCGCGCCGGGCGATTTCGGAGGCGGGGATGAGGGCGGCGATGGAGGCGGCTTCGTGCTCGACGTTTTCGGGGAATGAGGTGGGGAGGTCGTGCTTGCGGATGATGGAGAGGAGATCGACTCCGGGGGCGTCGGGCGCGCCGAGGACTTCGGTAATGATTCCCTCGGGCGGCTTGCGGCGGTCGGGCCATTCCTTGAGTTCGACGACGACTTTCTGTCCGAGCGGCGGCGGCCCGTCGGGGGCGGGAACGGAGATGTCGTGCGGGATGCGGGTCTCGTCGGGGAGGACGTAATAGAACATCGGGGTTTTGCGCAGGGTGCCGACGAGCTGGCGGCGTTTGCGCTGGAGGACCTTGACGACTTCGCCGCGGAGGCGGCTGTCGCGCTGGCGGCCATGCTGTTCCTTGAGCCGCGCGAGGACGAGGTCGCCGTGAAAGGCGGTGGCGGTGTCTTCTCCGGCGATGTAAAAATCGGGTTCGGCGGGGTCGATGGGGACGAGGAAGCCGAAGCCGCGTTCGTTCATCTGGAGGCGCCCGACGCAAAACCCGAGGCGCTTCGGTAGGACGTAGAGGCTGTGGCGGACCTGCATGACGCGGCCGGTTTTTTCCTCCTCGGCGAGGAACGCGGTGAAGGCGGCGGCGTCCTCGGGCGGGACGCGGAGCCTGCGGGCGAGGGCCTTTTCGTCGAGGGGCTGGTAGTTGGGGTCGGCGAGCAAAGGAGCGAGGGCCTCGCGCCAATGGAGGAGAGCGGAGGGCGATTTCGGTTCCCGTCCGGCGGCGGGGTGATGCGGAGGTTTCGATTCCAGAGTGGAATGAGGCTGACGTTGCGGAGGATGCCGGCGCCGTGGTTGGGAATGGGCTTGGGGCTTGTTTGATTTTTGGCGGCTGCGCCGGGGTCGGTTCATCGGACGAAATTAGCGCATGCTGCGCGCGAGTTGTCGAGCAAGGGTCTTGTTTGGAAAGGGAAAACTGTTTGTATGGGGCAGGTCACGCATGAAAACACGTCCCAAACCGCATCCTCAATTTGGCGCGTTACATCAATTGATGGCTGCGAACCGCGCCGTCTTATGCCGCAGTTGGAGAGGATTGGCTTATCGATGCGCGGGGCTGGAGTATGCGTCGAGCAAAAAACTCATTTCAGGGGAAGGGACGCGTCAATACGGTGCCCGCTGGATGGCTCCGGGGATGGAACGTGTGGTGCATTTGAGCACGACCGAGATGACGGCGATCAAGGAAAGCGGGGGGCATTTCGCGCGCTATGGATGGGACTCGGCGGCGCCGGAGCCCCGCGTCCTGGTGGCCCTGGAGGTCGAGGTAAGCCGGATGCTTGATCTGTTTCATTTCGATGCCCTGCATGCGGGTTTGACGGTTCAGGAGATGTTGGATGACGACTGGGAACATCTGAATCGACTTGGAAAGGAGAGTCTTTCGCAGGCTGTGGGCCGGGCGGCGTTTTGTTTGGGGTATGAAGCGATCCTGGCTCCGTCGGCGGTTTTTCGCCGGAGGAGGAATGTGGCGGTTTTTCCTGAAAACCTCGCCTACAGCAGCCGGTTTGCGATCGCCCATGAAAATGTTCTCCGGGAGTGGCTCGGATAAAAATGCAAATTTGCATGTAAAAAGTGTTGTTATTTTGCTGAAAAGGGTTAGGGTGAGGATATGGAAAAAAAGAAGGCGGTCCGCGCCACGCCCGCACAACCCACCCTCCGCGCCCCCATGACCCACTCTCCACGCCCCCCCACGAAATATATCCGCAGACGCAAAGCCCCGGTGGGCGGCAGCTATACGCCCCTGCAAACGGGCCCCGGCCCGACCAAAGTCCAGGAATTTTGCCAGACCTACGGAATGTCCCGCCAGGTACTGCCGCGCCTGTCGGGTTTTTCCCAGCGGGCCATCGATCACTGGGCCGCCGGCAAACGGCCGAGCGGGGCCGCCAACATGCGCTTAACGGAATTAGAGCGGCTTTTCGAGGCTCTCTCCAAGCTCGTCGCCGCCAAAAGCATCGGGCCCTGGTTGAATCGTCCCAATGCCGCCTTTCAAGGCTCGACTCCTCTCCAGGTCATCGAGCGCGGTGAAGGCGACCGGCTCTGGCGCATGGTCTATCAGCTTGAGTCGGGGCAGCCGGGCTGACGTTTTCGCTCTTATTTTGCGGCGCTCAACGGATGCCGCAGGAAGAATTTCCAAATGCGGTCGGTCGCGTTGAACGGATCGAGCGAGGGGCCGGAAACGAAATGGGGCAGCGGCTCGACTGAGCCGGGCCAGTGATGGCCGTTGCCCTCGATGGTGGTGAAGAGAACTTCGGATTGGTCCCGGCCCGGCCCGTAGCGCAGGACCCGCACGCCGTTGGCGTCGCGGACAACTTGCGGATCGGGCGGACAGCCGTCGAGGCGCGCCCAGATGTCGACCGATTCCTGCACCGGCGGCATCGTGCGGGTGTTGCCCCAAGGGAGGGTCGTGGTGCCGCCCTTGTAGGGAACGAGCGGGTCGGCCCCGCCAACGAGATAATAGACGGGCAGGGGCCGGGCGAGCGAATCGATATGGACAAAGCTCTGCGAGGAGACGGGCGCGATGGCGGCGATCCGGTCGGAGAAGCGGGAGCCGAGGGTGAAGGTCATGCCCGCGCCGTTGGAAAAGCCGGTGACGTAAATGCGGCGCGTGTCGACCGGCAGGATGTCTTCAATCTTGTTCAGCAGCATCTCGAAAAAATGGACGTCGTTGATGGGGCTGGCCTTCAAGGCGGCCCGTTCATCCCGCCAGATGCGAGGATTCAAAAGAAAACCGGCCTCGGCGTCGGGCCGCACGGGCAATCCCTCGGGAAACACGGCGAAGAAATGCTCCTTTTCGGCTTTCTCGGCCCAGCCGTAGGTGTGGGCGGCCTGCGTGGCGGAACCTCCCGCGCCATGAAAAAAGAAGAGAAGAGGCAGAGTCTCCCCGGCCTTGGGATCGGGCGGCGTGATGAAAACGAAGGTGCGGTCGCGGTTGTCAACGGAGATGGAAATGAGGTGGCGTCCCGGTTTGCAGATGGCGTTCAGGTCGGTCACAGGAGTGGTGGCGTCGTCCGCAAGGGCGGCGCAGGGAAGGACAAGAGAGAGCAGCAACAGGCGGGCCAGAACGAAAAGAGGTCGGCGCATCGAGGTGTTAGACGCCAAGAATCTTGCGAGGTTACGTTCGGGGCGAGGAAAGATCGGGCGATCGCGGCTCGAAAATAAACCGGATCAGGACGGGCAGAAAGAAGAGGGCGATGAGCGGTTTGAACCAGAGATCGGTCATGTTCT
Source organism: Methylacidiphilales bacterium (assembly GCA_035948935.1). Lineage (GTDB taxonomy): Bacteria > Verrucomicrobiota > Verrucomicrobiia > Methylacidiphilales > UBA1321 > JABDGH01. The sequence continues at coordinate 6,933 of DASZIP010000030.1, forward strand.
CGATGCTGAAGGCGCCGATTTTTGGGAAGGCGTCGCAGGCCAGGCCGAGGGCGGCGAAGCCGAGGCCAAAGCCGAGCCATTTGCCGCCGGGCCGGGCGGCGTAAAACAGGGCGAGGCTCGCGACAAAGGGACCGAGAAAAACATAGGAGCAGGTTTCGGTGCGGGGATTGAACAGCATGAGATAGTCGGCGCTGAGTGCACCCACGGTCCAGGCGGCCTCGACGCGGCCGAGGCGGCGGAGGGCGGTCGCGCCGAGGCCGAGATAAACCAGGGCGAAGAAAACACGCGCGCCGGTTTTCAGCGCGTCGGGCGGATGACAGCCGAAGAGGGAAAGGAGCGCGGCGAGGTCGCTGAATTTCGCCTCGTCGGGTTGAGCGGCCCAGACGAGCGTATCGAAGCAGCGGACATATTCGTGCGCGACGAACGCGGGATTCCAGTGGAGGAACGGAAGCGCGACGACGATGAGAAGTCCGGCGATCAGGCGCGGGATGAGTTTCCAATAAAGCGCGCCGAAGAGGAGCAGCGGCACCACCGCGAGCGGTTTGAGCGCGACGGCAATGCAGAGCCACACGGTCGCGGCCGTCCAGCGCGCGGACGCGGTTTCCGCCGCGGTCAGGACGAGGAGCGCGGCGAGGGGCAGATCGAATTGCGCGTTTCTCAGGCTCGCGAAGGCGCTTGGCACCGCGAGAAGGGAGAGAATCAAAAATGTCTTCCCGGGGGATTCGCGATTGCCGGAGAGAAAAACGCCGTTCAGCCGCACCAGCGCGTACGCGAAAAGTCCGAACGTGGCGGCGCGCCAGAGGATGTCGCCGGCCAGGCCGGGAAGCGCGTTGAACGGCGTGAAGAGGAAAGCCGCCTGCGGGAAGTAGAGAAATCCGGCGTGGGAATCGTAGGTGTAGGGGTCGTGACCGGCCCACCATTGCGTCGAGGCGGCCCGATAGGTGGGCATCGTCGTGTGCTTGAGCGGGTGCCGCATGACATCGGCGTTGATGATCAAAAAGATCAGGAGCCAGAATCCCCATGCCCAGCGCCATGCCGTTTTTTGAGACACCGCGCTCATTCGGCATTCTCCGCGTCGATCCAGGTGACGAGATCGCCCAGCGGGGAGCGGCCGTCGTGATGCCAGGCGAGGGGTGGAAATTGCATGTGGCCCGCGGTGCAAAAACGGGAAACGCCGAGATCAAGAAAAGCCTTTTCCAAAGACGGGGACAATCGTCCAACGACGCCGACGGTCGAGATGCGGCCCGCGACGGAAGCGAGAGCGGTTGGCAAATGAGACTCGTTCGCCTGACGGAGATAAATCACGCCGTGCAGAGGCGAGGGCCGGAACGCGGGATCGGGATCGTGAATCAACGTCCAGCCGAGATGATTCTTCGGCGGCAGCCAGACGCGCCGGCCGAGGGCGCGCGCCATGTCCCGCGCTTCGGCGATCCGGGCCGCGACGGCGAGCGGACGCGCGGGTTTTATTTTCAACCGGCGCCAATGGGCTTCGAGGGCGTGGGCGAGCTTCCGGCCCGGCGACTCAAGATCGGTTCCCGGCTGCGCATAGATCGCCTGCGGCGAGAGACAGCCGAGCTGGTCGTAAATGAGGACGTCGACGGCGCAGGCGCGGGCTTCGCGAGACGTCAGGCGGCTCGGATCGGCCAGCCAGAGGAGGCTGACCGCGTGGCCGTGGGCGATGAATTTTTGGTCCCAGCGCATCTGTGCGCGGAGAGCGCTCATGGTCGCATCGGAGCCGAACGCGATGACGGCATCGGCGCGGCGAAGGAGACCGGGATCGAGCGCGCGGCGCGTTTCGACGAGCTTGCGCAGGGGCGCGGGCAGGCCGCGAATGAAATCGAGTATTTCGCGCCGTGTCGTGGAGTCGTCGCGATCACTAGGAAGTTTCACCACGTTGCGCGCGCCGAGCAAAAGACCATGAGCCAGGCTGGTCTGCGCCGAGACGGCAAGATTGCCCGCGCAGATATGATAGATGATTTTCGGCGCGCGGGCGCGGACACGGACGTCGTCGCAGAGAAACCAGGCGTCGAGAGCATCAACGTGGCCCAGTTGCGCGCGGAGCAGGCGCGCCATTTCCGCGCGCGGGAAAAGCCGCGGATAGGCTCGGGCGAGAAGATCGAGGCGCTGGCGGGTGGTCATGGTGTTCGGGACAAAGATTCGGCGTTCACGGTGAGGTCTTCCGCGCTGAGAGAACAGCCGCGCGGTTCGGTCCGTGGCAGGCGGCCGATGAGGCGGAATCCGCGCGAAGTCCGTTCGGTCACGTCGAGGGTTTGCACGGCCATGACCGAGTCGACGTTGGCGAGATCGATCCAGCGAACGAGACCCTTTTGCCCGACGCGCACTTCGTGTCCGGTGGCCGGATCGCAGACCAAAACGCGCGCCCACGGCGGCGCGTGATGCAGGCCTCCGGCGCCGCGCGCGTAGGCCTGGCTGGAGAGTTCGGTCATGCCGTACTCGTTGTAAATGTCGACGTCGCGCACGCCTAGAGTCCGGGCCAGTTGGGCGTAGAGCGCGGCCTTGGAGATTTCACGGCTGCGGCCTTTGAAGCCGCCGGTTTCGAGCAGCCAACTCCCGCGCGGGAGGCGCAACGGCGGAAGACCGGCCCAGGCGTCGATGAGATGGACGAAACTGAACGCCGTGCCGCAAATCGCAACGGGGCGCCGCGTCCTGATTTGCGGCGTCACCATTTCGCGCAGGCGGGCGAAATCGATGTCCTGATTTTTCATCCAGAACCGGCCGCGTCCGGCAAGTTTCTTTCGCCAGAAACCGAACATCGTGCCGAGCGAGGAATAGGGAGCTTCCGCCGGCGGGGGAGTCAAAAAGTGGAGGAAATCGACGAGATCAAACAATCCGATCCGGCGCGCGCCCTCGACCGAAACGGCGCGATAGATGTCCGTGTCGAGCAGGTGTTGCCGGCCCGGCTGGCCGGTCGTGGTGCCGCTGGTGACGTAGATCGCGGCGGGAGGCGCGGAGCCGTGGGCGTAGAGGAGGGTCTCTTTGAAAAGCTGCTGGGGGACCGCGGGGATGTCGCGCCAGGAGGCGAGATTTTCGGGCGCGACCCCATGCGCGAGGCAGAGGCGGCGATAGGCGGGCACCCGTGCGAACTGCCACGCGAAAAGCTCCCCGGCGAGTCGATTCCACTTCGCCTCGTCGATCGGGCCGAGCAATTGCCTGATCCACGCGCGGCGGCCGGCGGGCTGGGTGAAATCGCGGGGAAGAGGCATGGACTGATGAAAATAACGGGCGGTTGCGTCAACCGCGATATCTATTCTTTTGGAAAACCGAACGCCCAAATCATCCCGGTCCCGACCGGTTCTCCGGCTGGCGAGTGACCGGATGCTTTTAGCGACGGAAGTTCACTTTTTTGCCGGGGCGGTTTTCTGCGAGGCTTGCGCGCGGGCCAGATTGCTTTTGGCGGCGGCATTGTCGGGATTGAGCCGCAGCGCCTCCTGATACTGGTCGATCGCTTCGGCCACGCGGCCGCTCTGCTGCAGGGCCACGCCGATATTGGCGTGGGGGTCGGCATAGTCGGGTTTGAGCCGCAAAGCCTCCTGATACTGGCTGATCGCATCCTCGATCCGGCCCGACTCGAGCAGGCAATTGCCCAGGTTGTTGTGGATCTCGGCAAAGTTGGGATTGATCTCGATGGCTTGTTCGAATTGGACCGCCGCCTCGTCGAACCGCCCTTTTTGAAAGAGAGCGTTGCCGAGGCTGTAGTGGGCCTCCAGGATGGTGGGGTCCCTTGCCAGGGCGTATCGGTACTCGATCATGGCCTCGTCGATCCGCCCCTTTTGCAGGAGAGCATTGCCGAGGTTGTTGCGGGCATCGGCAAAGATCGGGTTGATTGCCAGCGCCTTTTGGTACTCGATGATCGCCTCGTCCATCCGCCCCGTTTTGAAGAGGGCAAAACCGAGATTGTTATGCGCCTCGAGATAATCGGGATAGACCTGCAGAGCCTGTTGGTATTGGTCGATCGCCTGCGCCATCCGTCCACTCCTCAGCAGGGCGTTTCCCAGATTGTTGTGGCCGATATAAGCCTGCGGATTGAGTTGCAGCGTGTAGGTCCAGAGCGTTTCCTGGTTGATGAATTTTCCCGCGTACCAGCGACTTTCCCAAGCCAGAAGAATCATCACCGCCGCCACGGCTCCCGCGCCGATGGGTCGATACGCCGGAGTCAGCCGCTCCTGCGCCTGTCCCAAAATGGCAACAGCAAGCCCGATCAATCCGATGATCGGAAGATAAAGAAAATGGTCCATGACCCACGCATAGCCCATATTCGGCGCCGGGATGAACCCCGGACACGGCGCCAGGTTGATCACAAAAAAGCCGAGCCCCAGCAGCGCGTGCCTGCCCCAACTTTCCCGCTTCGTCCAAAACCACCAAGCCGCACCACCCAGAATCGGCCACGGCAAATAATCGACCGGCGACCAGGCATCCACCGCCCACTTCGGATAAATCGGCAGCAACCCCACC